>NZ_JBXWRU010000001.1:0-742359 GCF_059613085.1 Ruegeria sp. BHSC029 | reverse complement strand
CCCGAGTTCAAGCCGGTCAACATCCACGATGTTCTGGACCGCGCGCGCCGCTCGGCGCTGCTGGGCTTTGGCGCGGACATGACTATCATCGAGGACTACGACCCGTCGCTGCCATTGGCCTATGGTGATCCGGATCAGCTGTTGCAGGTGGTTCTGAACCTGCTCAAGAACGCGTCCGAGGCCGCCGGCCCCGAGGGCGGGACGATCCGCCTGCACACTTATTTCGAACATTCCTTCCGTCTGCGGCGCAGTGATGGCTCGGGTCACTCGTTGCCGTTGCAGATCGAGATCATCGACGATGGCCCGGGCCTGCCCGAGGACATCCGCGGCGATATTTTCGACCCGTTCGTTTCCGGCAAGGAAAACGGCACCGGCCTTGGCTTGGCACTGGTCAGCAAGATCGTATCCGACCACGACGGTTGGATCACGGCCGAGTCGGTGCCGGGGCGGACAGTCTTCCGGCTGTCACTGCGCCGCGCGCCGCGCGAGGCAGGGCAGGACAAAGAATAATCAAGGAGAACACCAGATGGATGGCACGGTACTGGTTGCAGATGATGACAGAACGATCCGGACGGTTCTGACCCAGGCCCTGACGCGGGCGGGCTGCAAGGTGCATGCGACCTCGTCCCTGACGACGCTGATGCGTTGGGTCGGCGAGGGCAAGGGCGACGTGGTGATCTCGGACGTGGTCATGCCCGATGGCAACGGGTTGGAAATGCTGCCCAAAATCGCGCAGGACCGGCCGGGCCTGCCGGTGATCGTGATCTCGGCCCAGAACACGATCATGACGGCGATCCAGGCGGCCGAGGCGGATGCCTATGACTATCTGCCCAAACCGTTCGACCTGCCGGATCTGATGAAGCGCACCGCCCGGGCGCTGGACCGCAAGCAGCGGGTTCAGATCGAACCCGCGGACACATCCGAAGACCGCCCCGACGAGTTGCCATTGGTCGGTCGAACTCCGGTGATGCAAGCCCTGTACAGGTTGGTCGCCCGGGTCATGAACACCGATCTTTCGGTCATGATTTCCGGTGAAAGTGGCACGGGCAAGTCGTTGATTGCGAGGGCAATTCACGATTTCTCAGACCGGCGGACACTGCCTTTTGTGACTGCTACTGCAGCAGACCTGCGCGACCTGGAGGGTCCGGCCCGGGTCATGGCCCGGGTGCGCGGCGGTACCTTGCTGATCGACGAAATTGCAGACCTGGACGATGAAATCCAGGCCCGGATCGTGCGGATGATGGACACGCCCGGCGACCACGTTCCGCGCTTCATGGCGACCAGCCAGTCGGACCTGACCGAGGCGATGGAAAGCGGGCGGGTGCGGCAGGACCTTTTTTACCGCCTCTGCGGTGCCACCATCCATGTGCCAGCCCTGCGCGAGCGGGTCGACGACATCCTGCTGCTGGCCGAGCATTTTCTGGCCCGTGAAGAACGCGAAAACGGCACAAAGCGGCGGTTGGGCCCTGACGCGATCGAACTTGTGCGCCGGTATTCCTGGCCCGGCAACGTGCGCCAACTGGAAAACGCTATCCGGCGGCTGAGCCTGACAAGCCGATCCGACGAAATCACCAAGTCCGAGGTCGAGGCCGTCTTGGGCAGTCAGCCCGAGGCCGAACCACTGCTGAGCGGGAGCGAACGAGAGAAGCTGTCTTCGTCGGTTGCGCGGCATCTGCGGCGCTACTTTGACCTTCATGGAAACATGCTGCCGCCACCGGGTCTGTACCAGCGCATTCTGCGCGAGGTCGAGGCTCCGCTGATCGAAATCGCGCTGGATGCGACCGGAGGAAATCAGGCAAAATGTGCCGATTTGCTGGGGATCAACCGGAATACGCTGCGCAAAAAAATCACTGATCTCGATATTCAGGTGACACGTCGGCGCAAACTGATGTAATCTCGCCACACAAACCGTGGCATCCGAGCACAGTCCCGGAAAAGACCACGACATATGGCGGTACGCCGCGAAAGCGGCACATCAGGATGAGGGCAGACGGTGGTATCCCGGGCACAGAAACGGCCGGTATTATCCCTGAATCGGTGGCGTAAGTCCCGGAAACTGCGCAATTTCGGCACATTGGGGCTGGTTGTGTTGGGGCCGGTCCTGACCCTTGCGACCTACCTTGTTATCGGGCCGTTTGACCTGGGTGCGAATGCGCCCACGCTTCGGCTGATTCTGCTGGCAGACCTTGTTTACATCCTGGTCGTGGCGGCCCTGGTTCTGGGGCAGCTGGGCAATCTGGTTGCGGCGCGTCGAGCCAAATCGGCGGGCTCTCGCCTACACCTGAGGCTGATCGGGGCGTTCACGCTGTTGGCGCTGGTGCCAACGGTGACGGTTGCGATTTTTGCCGGTCTGACCGTGAATATCGGGCTTGAGGGATGGTTCTCGGACCGGGTCAGGCAGGTTGTCGGATCTTCGCTGACGGCGGCCGAGGCCTATGAACAAGAGCACGAACAGGGTCTGACGCAGGATGCCACGGTTCTTGCGCGGTTTCTGGACAATGCACGCAAGCTGGACTTCTACATCTCGGATGCCGAGCTGCGCGAGGTGCTGGCCCAGGGGCAGGCACAGATTCAGCGCGGACTGCGCGAAGCCTACGTGATTGACGGCAGTGGCGAAATCCGGGCCCGCGGAGACAGGTCTTATCTGTTCAACTACGAACCGCCGACACCCGAGCAGTTGGAGCAGGCCCGAGACGATGGGCTGTTGATCATCGCGGACTGGCCCAACAACGAATTCCGGGCTCTGGTGCCGCTGCGAGCCTATCTGGACCGATATCTGTATGTCAGCCGCGCAGTAGATGGCCAGTTGTTGACCCTTTTGGATGACACCAAGGAAACCGCGCAGTTTTATCAACAGTTGGAAAACGAACGGGGCAGGGTGCTGTTCGAGTTCGGGCTGTTGTATCTGGGGTTCGCGGTAATCCTCATCTTGGCGGCCGTTTCGCTGGGCATGTGGTTCGCCGAGCGGCTCTCGCGCCCGGTTGGTCGTCTGACCACGGCCGCGCAGCGGGTCGGGGCCGGTGATCTGGACGTGCAGGTCATCGAGGAGGCCAGCGACGACGAAATCGCCATGCTGGGGCGGTATTTCAACCAGATGACCCGGCAATTGAAGGCGCAGCGGGGTACGCTGCTGGAAAACACCCGCCAGATCGAAAGCCGCCGCCGGTTGTTCGACTCGGTGCTCAGTTCGGTGACTTCGGGCGTTGTCGGGGTGGATCCGGATGGTCAGGTGACATTCGTCAACCGCTCGGCCGAGCGCTTGCTTGACTGGAAAGGCCATGAGCAACAACTGGCTATCGGCATCGCCGTGCCCGAGTTCCTGCCTTTGTTCGAAGCGCTGAAAGAAGGCAACCAGGAAGCAATTCAGGACGAAATCAAGGTCACCCGCAAGGGACAGTTGGAAAACCTGCTGGTCCGGATGGCGACCCGACGCGGCGAGGACGGCAGGCTGGAAGGTTACGTGGTCGCCTTTGACGACGTTACCGATCTGGTCAGTGCCCAGCGGATGGCGGCCTGGGGTGATGTGGCACGCCGCATCGCGCATGAGATCAAGAACCCGCTGACCCCCATTCAGCTGAGCGCCGAACGCATCCGGCGGAAGTTTGCGCGGAAGCTGGATGAAGAGGACAGCGCCAGCCTTGAGTCCATGACCGACGTGATCGTTCGCCAGACCAACGATCTGCGCCGGATCGTCGACGAATTCTCGAAGTTCGCGCGCATGCCCGAGCCCGACCGGCACGAGGAAGACATCGCGGGCTTGGTGCGTGAGGCGGTTCTGCTGCAGCAGGCCGGTCAGCCAGACGTTCAGATCGATGCGGAGATCCCGGACAAGCCAGTATTGGCTGATGTGGACGCGACGATGTTGAACCAGGCGCTCACAAATCTGATCAAGAACGCCGGCGAAGCGATCGAAACCCTGAAAAAGAAAGGTCCGCCCGACAACCTCAACCCGCAGATCAAGGTGCGCCTGTCCACGGATGACGACGGAACACTGATCACCATCGCGGACAACGGCATCGGGCTGCCGGAAGACCGGGCGCGGCTGTTCGAGCCCTATGTGACGACGCGCGACGAAGGGACTGGCCTGGGCCTGCCCATCGTCAAGAAAATTATTGAAGAACACGGCGGTACGCTGACCCTTGAGGATGCGCCCGTATTCGACGGACAGGACCATTTTGGCGCAATGGCCGTGATCCGGTTGCCGAAGGCCAATACGGCCCCGGTCGCAGCGCCGCAGAAGCAGGCAATTAAATCCAAGACACTGAAAGCAGGCCAAAGATGAGCGACATTCTGATCGTAGATGACGAGCGCGATATTCGCGAACTGGTGTCCGATATTCTGGAGGACGAAGGATATTCCACCCGGCTGGCCGGCAACTCGGACGAGTGCATGGCCGCGATCAACGCAGAACCACCGGGTTTGTTGATCCTGGACATCTGGCTCAAGGACAGCCGCATGGATGGGATCGACATTCTGAAGGCGGTCAAACGCGACAATCCGGATGTTCCGGTGGTGATCATATCGGGGCACGGGAATATCGAAATCGCCGTCGCGGCGATCAAGCAGGGGGCATATGATTTCATCGAAAAGCCCTTCAACATCGACCAGTTGATGGTAGTGATCCGCCGCGCGATGGAAACGTCGCGCCTTCGTCGCGAGAATGCCTCGCTCAAGCGCAAAGAAGTCAGCAATTCCGACATGATCGGCAAGTCGGCTGCGTTCCGCGCGATGCTGAGCCAGTTGGACAAGGTGACCAAATCCAACGGTCGGGTCATGCTTCGTGGTCCCGCCGGATCGGGCAAGGAAATCGCCGCGCGCTACATTCACGCCCACTCGAACCGGGCGAACGCGCCTTTTGTCACGGTCAACTGCGCCGGCGTCGAACCCGAGCGCATGGAAGAAGTTCTGTTCGGCCGTGAATCCGCCGAACGCGGCGTTGAATCCGGTCTGCTCGAACAGGCCCATGGCGGTGTGGTCTATTTCGACGAGGTTGCCGACATGCCGTTGGGCACGCAGTCCAAGATCTTGCGCGTCCTCGTTGATCAGCAGTTTCAGCGGGTGGGTGGCTCGGACAACGTCCGTGTCGATCTGCGTGTGATCTCTTCCACTAACCGCGACCTTGAAACCGAGATTGCCGCGGACCGGTTCCGCGAAGAGCTGTATCACCGCCTCAACGTCGTCCCGATCGCGGTGCCGTCCTTGGAAGAACGGCGCGAAGATATTCCTGTCCTAGCCAAGCATTTCATCGAGATGTGCAACGAAACCCAGGGCCTCCCCGTGCGCGAGTTGTCGGAAGAGGCCGTGGCTCTGCTGCAGACCATGAGTTGGCCTGGCAACGTGCGCCAGTTGAAGAACCTGGTCGAGCGGGTTTTGATCCTTGGTGATGGCACCGGACCGATCGAAGCGCGGGAATTGCCGAATGAAGAGGAAAAGGCCGACGATTCCGGCCGGGTCGTGCTGTCGGGCGCTCTGGCAACGCTGCCACTGCGCGAGGCACGAGAGGCGTTCGAGCGTGAGTATCTGCTGACGCAGATCAATCGCTTTGGCGGCAATATCAGCCGCACGGCCAGTTTCGTGGGAATGGAACGCAGCGCCTTGCACCGCAAGCTGAAATCGCTGGGTGTAGTCACGTCGAACAAGTCGGGCACGCGGGTGGCGCAACTGGACGAGCCTGAACCGGCGGAATAGGGGCCGGCCATACAGGCAGGACGACGGGAGGCGCCCGGCCATGACGCTATCGATGATCCAGCAGGGATTTCCCGCCTTTGGTCGTCGTCTCAAACGGCTTCGGCGGGCCACCGGGATGAAGCAGTCGGCGCTTGCACATGTGATGCGGGTCGATCAGGCCACGGTGTCGCGCTGGGAAAACGAGGTCCAGACCCCAAGCCCTGAACAACAAGCTGCGGTTTTCTCGGCGCTTTCGGATCACCGCGCCGACGATGCAGCACTGAAGCGGCTTGTCGGCAGTTCGCAAGCCTGTCTGCATCTGGTGGACGAAGCGAGCCATGTTTGTCTGGCCTATTCACCCAGCCGCGCACGGGATTGGTCAGCCAGCCAGCACTCGTTGTTGGGGGTGTCGCTGTGGCAGTTTGCGACCGACGAGATCCGCCAGGCCGAAATGGAGCTGACGGACGAGGGTTGGTGGGACCTGCAGGTGCCAAATCCCAAAGCTTTCATTACTTCTCAGGCCGTGCACGACCAGATCACCATCAGCGCAGGCCAAATCGTATGGGAGCGACTGTATCTGGCCGATGGAACCCCAGTGCGCCTTGTCAGCGGCACGCGCGTACGCGCCGCATAATATATGCGTTCACCTCGCCGGAGGCCGAGGGTAGAACGCGGGTGTGACTCAATCTTTTCGCATATTCCTGCAGGTGATCCTGTTATGGGTGGCTGGACTGGGCGCGGCCACGCAGTTCGCCAAGATCGCCGTTGCCTTCGACGCGGTCGGTGCATTGTACCCAGGCTATGGGGATTCGATCGGCTGGTTGTTGTCGATCATCAGTTTGATGGGCGCCATGTTGGGGGCCATGTCAGGCGCCATTACCGCGCAGTTCGGACCGGTCCGCCTGCTGGTGTTCGGTTTGCTGCTGGGCGGCGTTGTATCAGTGTTCCAGTCCACCATTCCCGGTTTTCACGTGATGGTGGGCAGCCGGATCATCGAGGGCGTTTCGCATCTGGCGATCGTGGTTGCCGCTCCGACGCTGATCGCACAGATCACACGCGGAGCCGCGCGCAATGCCGCCATGGTGTTGTGGAGTTCTTTCTTTGGAGTTGCCTTTGCGCTGAACGCTTGGTTCGGCCTTCCGTTGATCCAGCGTTTTGGATTGGCGGATTTCTTCATGGGCCACGGGTTCCTGATGGCGCTGATTGCAGGACTGGTCGCCCTGTTTTCGCCAAAGGTTCCGCCCATCGCGACGGAACGGCATGGGTGGGGGCTGGGATCCATCCTGCAGACGCATCTAGAAACCTACCGCTCGCCTCGCATGGCAGCACCGGCGATCGGATGGTTCTTCTACACACTGACCTTCGTGTCGTTGCTGGCGATCCTGCCCGGCCGTATGCCCGAAGATCAGTCGGTTCTTGTAGCCAGTCTGATGCCGCTGGCAGGTATCGTGCTGTCGTGGATCGCGGTACCCGTGCTCTTGACGTTCCTGACCGCGGTCACAGTTGTAAATCTTGGTTTTGCGGCCGGGATGGCTGCCCTTGCCCTGCTGTTTTTCGGAGCGCCTCTGCCCATTGTCGGCATTGCGCTGTTTGCGGTGTTGGGCCTGGTGCAGGGCGGCAGTTTCGCGGCGGTTCCTCAACTGAATGGCTCGGCCCGGGATCAGGCGCTGAGCTATGGGGCGATGGCGCAGATGGGAAATGCGGGCAACCTGCTGGGCACACCTGTTCTGCTTGCAATCCTTTGGCGCGCCGGAGAAGGCTCGATGTTCGTGGCCGTGCTTTTATTCTATGCAGCCGCCATAGCAGCACATCTGTTCCTGTCACTCCGCCGGCGGTCGTCACCCGACGATCTGGGCTGAGGTCAGCCGGTCAGCCCGGCAACCCCGGCGTGATGATCTGGAATGAGCCGTCGTCGAATTTGACGAAACAAGAGGCCGTGCCCAATGGCGGCAGGACGGTTGTTCGGGTCGGCGGAACGGCCGATTTGACCGACTGTTTGCAGGGCGGCAGGCTGATGGGGCGGTATCCCTTCTTGGCCATGCACTGCGCCTCGACTGTGTTTCGCAGCCCCTGATTTACATCCACGGTGTAAACGCGGCCCGGCTCCCACCATCCTCCGGTGCGATAGCATCGCCCGCGCCCATCGCAATAGGTGCGGCCCGGCCAATAGGTGGGCGGGCTTTGGCGCACCTGGTTTGCAACCGGTGCATCCTTCAGCGCCTGCACTTGGCATTCGGTCGTTTCTGCCTGCATCCGCGAGACGCTTTCGCCTTCGCGATAATACATCGACAACGGCCCGCATCCGGCCAGCAGGGCAAGGGGAACAAGCAATCGAAGCACTGTTTTCATTCGCTTATCTTGCATCACACAGGCCGTCATGACAATTCGATTGACCGCTCTGTGGGCATCTGTCATTCAAAACGCTCAGGCAGAAAGGCCAAAGGCATGAAGGTCATCATTTGTGGCGCCGGCCAGGTGGGCTGGCAGATTGCTCGGCACCTTTCGGGCGAGTTGAATGACGTCACCGTTGTGGACAACAACCCTGACCTGGTACGCCGGGCGACCGAGACGCTGGACGTTCAGGGCATCGCCGGCTTTGCCAGCTATCCCGACGTGCTCGAGCGGGCCGGAGCCCGTGACGCCGACATGATCATCGCCGCGACCCATTCGGACGAGGTGAACATGGTCACCTGCCAGATGGCGCACTCGGTGTTCTCGATCCAGCGCAAGATCGCGCGGTTGCGGTCGAAATCCTACCTCGAAGCGATCCATCGCGACCTGTACCGCCGTGACCATCTTCCGATCGACGTGGTGATCAGCCCCGAACGTGAAGTGGCCGCCGCAGCCATGCGCCGCCTGTCGGCACCTGCGGCTTTTGACACGGAACTGTTCATGGATGGCAAGGCGCAGCTTCTGGGCATTCGGATCGCCGAGGATTGCCCGATCGTCAACACGCCTCTGCGCCAACTGACAGACCTGTTTTCAACGCTCAGCGCCATCGTGGTGGGTATTCGCCGCGACGGAACGCTGTTCGCGCCGGAATCCGAGGACCAATTGTTCGTCGGTGACGAATGCTATGTCTTTACCAGCGTCCAAGACGTTGACCGCACGATGGAGGTCTTTGGTAAATCACAGAAAAAGCAGGATCGCGTGGTCATCGTGGGTGGCGGGAACGTCGGCCTTGAAGTCGCCCGGACACTGGAAGAACGCGAGGGCCGCATCCGTGCAAAGGTTATCGAGCGTGACCGGCGCTGTGCGGAACTGGCCGCCGAGTCGCTGGAGCGTACGATCGTTCTGAACGGCGACGGTCTGGATTCCGCGCTGTTGAGCGAAGCGGGGATCGAGCGCGCGGACGCGATGCTGGCCGTCACCGATGACGACCGGACCAACATGCTGGCTGCGGTCCGGGCCAAGGCCGAAGGTTGCCCGCTGGCGATTGCGTTGATCAACGACCCCAGCATGGTGGCCCTGATGGGGCCGTTGGGGATTGACGCCTATATCAACCCGCGGGCCACGACCGTCAGTTCGATCCTGCGCCATATCCGGCATGGCCGGGTGCGACAGGTCTATTCGATCGGCGATGCCGAGGCCGAAGTGATCGAGGCCGAAGTGCTATCAACCTCGCCAATGGCCGGGCAGAAACTGCGCGACATCGACTTTCCCGAAGGCGTCCTGGTCGGCGCGGTGCGCAAGGGCGACGAGGTCCTGCGGCCCACTGGCAGTCTGCGGATTGACGAAAAGGACGTGGTTGCGATCTTCGCAATGGCCAATGATGTACCCGAGGTCGAACGCCTGATGCAGGTTTCGATCGACTTTTTCTGATGGCTGTCGCCCGCGCACCCAAAATCAGCGTTATTCGGCGGCTGCCGCTGTTTCTGTTGATCACGGCGGTTGTGTCCCTGGCCATGTGGATCCCGGCAATCTACGCCCTTGCCTTGGATGACCACCCCACGTCGCGGTCGTTCTTTTATTCGGGTTTGGTTGGGCTGTTCCTGGTCACGATCGTTGCCCTGGCGACGGCCAGCAGGCAACCGCGGCGCGGGACCTTGGGACAGTTGGCTGTCCTGCTGGGCTCGCTGACGGTATTGCCGCTGTTTCTGGCCGTTCCGGTCCATGACGCGTTGGGGAACACGACCTTTCTGAACGCCTATTTTGACATGGTCAGCGCCATCACCACCACCGGAGCGGACCTGTTTCCTGACCCCGAGCGCCTGTCGGCGCCGGTTCACCTGTGGCGGGCACTCGTCGGCTGGATGGGTGGGCTGCTGATGTGGATCTCGGCGGCTGCGATCCTGGCGCCTCTGTCGTTGGGCGGGTTCGAGATTACCGCGCGGGGACAGCCGGGCCGCCCGGTTTCCGGCGTTGCCCAGAGCGAAAAGGTCGACCCGCGGGGGCGGCTGCTCCGTGTGACGGCGACATTGACCCCGGTTTACGCCAGCCTCACAGCGGTAATCTGGGTCTTGCTGTTGATCGCCGGAGAAAAGGGCCTGACGGCCATCTGCCACGCAATGTCGGTGATGGCCACGTCCGGCATATCGCCAGTGGGCGGGTTGGAAGGGTCCACCGCCGGGATCACCGGCGAGGCCATCCTGTTTCTGTTCCTGTTCTTTGCCTTGTCCCGCCTGACGTTCTCAAAGGACACCGCGACAACCGGCTATTCCCGGTTGGACCACGATCCGGAATTCCGGATCGGCCTGATGATCGTCGTCGGCGTGGCGGCATTGTTGGTCTTCCGGGTGCTGGCCGGGGTTGCCGAGATCGGCGGGCAGGTGACGGGCCTGCAAACGCTGAACGTCATCTGGGGCATGTTGTTCACGGTGATGTCGTTCCTGACGACGGCCGGGTTCGAAAGCGCTTATTGGAACGACGCGCAACAGTTGTCCGGTCTGGGAACACCGGGGCTTGTGTTGATGGGGCTTGCGCTTATCGGGGGCGGGGTCGCCACCACCGCCGGCGGGGTGAAGCTGTTGCGGGTCTATGCCTTGTACCTGAATGGCGCGCGTGAACTGGACAGGCTGATCCACCCGTCATCGGTAAGCGGGGCAGGCGGTGGCAACCGCCGCATCCAAAGCCAGGGCGCGTTCATCGCGTGGGTCTTTCTGATGATGTTCGCGCTGACGCTCGCGTTGCTTGATGTCGTTCTGGCCGCCGAGGGGGTTGGGTTTGAGCGCGCCATGGTGCTGAGCGTCGCGGTGCTGAGCACGACCGGTCCGTTGATCGAACTGGCCACCGATCTGCCGATCCGTCTGATCGATCTGTCGGCCGGAGCCAAGCTGACCATGTGCGCCGGGATGGTGATCGGCCGGCTGGAGACTCTGGCGATCATCGCGTTGATCACTCCGGCCCTGTGGCGGGATTGAACCGGCAATTCGGGCCTTCACGTTACTGCCTGATTTTTCATCTGGAATATCTCTGCGCGTCACTCCATACTCGCGCGGAGGGAGCGCGTTGGTCCGCAGCGCGTAAGCAAGAACAACGGCGAGATAACAAAATATGGCTTCGGACAGACAGAATCTTCAGGATGCCTTCCTGAACAATGTACGGAAAGCAAAGGTTCCCGTTACAATTTTCCTGATCAACGGCGTGAAATTGCAGGGTGTCATCACCTGGTTCGACAATTTCTGCGTATTGTTGCGCCGCGACGGACAGTCGCAGCTTGTCTACAAGCACGCGATCTCGACCATCATGCCGTCGCAGCCGATCAACCTGTATGAGGGCGAAGACGCCTCTTGATGGAACATGACCGGAGGCGCACCCGGGCTTGGGTGCTGCATCCCGATATCAAGTCAGATGACCAGCGCCGCGACCCCGTTCCGGCGCTGGAAGAGGCGGTGGCACTGGCTGCCGCCTTGCCCGATCTGGATGTGATCGGGTCCGAGATCGTACGCCTGCCGCGGGCGCAGCCCGGCCTGCTGTTCGGCAGCGGCAAGATCGAGGAACTGGGCGCGCGTTTTGCGGAAAACGAGATCGAGCTGGTTCTGATCGACGGGCCGGTCACCCCGGTTCAGCAGCGCAATCTGGAGAAGGCGTGGAAGGTCAAGATCCTCGACCGGACGGGGCTGATTCTGGAAATCTTCTCGGACCGCGCCCGCACGCGCGAGGGTGTGCTGCAGGTCGAGATGGCCGCGCTGAGCTATCAGCGGACGCGGCTGGTGCGAGCCTGGACCCACCTGGAACGTCAGCGCGGTGGGCTGGGCTTTGTCGGCGGACCGGGGGAAACCCAGATCGAGGCCGACCGGCGTGCGATCGACGATCAACTGGTGCGGCTGCGTCGTCAGCTGCAGAAGGTCGTGAAGACACGGACGCTCCACCGGGCCGCGCGGGCCAAGGTGCCCTATCCGATCGTGGCGCTGGTCGGCTATACCAACGCGGGCAAATCTACGCTGTTCAATCGCCTGACCGGGGCTGAAGTCATGGCCAAGGACATGCTGTTTGCCACGCTGGACCCGACCATGCGCCGGATCGAACTGCCCGACGGCCCCGAGGTGATCTTGTCGGACACCGTGGGTTTCATCTCGAACCTGCCGACCGAACTGGTCGCGGCCTTCCGCGCCACGCTCGAAGAGGTTCTGGCCGCCGACCTGATCGTGCATGTGCGCGACATCAGTCATGCCGAGACCGAAGAGCAGGCCGAGGATGTGCGCACGATCATGGCCTCGCTGGGTGTGGACGACACCCGCCCTCAGCTTGAAGTCTGGAACAAGATCGACCTGCTGTCCGACGAAGACCGGCAGGCCGTGCAGGCCCGGGCCGAGCGCGATCCGGCGGTGTTCCCGATCTCGGCCGTGACCGGTGAGGGCATCGATCTGCTGCTGACCGAGATCGCCACGACCCTGCGGGGCGTGCGCCGGGAGGAGATTCTGAAACTGGGGTTTGCCGACGGCAACAAACGCGCCTGGCTATTCCGGCAGGACGTGGTGCGCGGCGAAAAACAGACCGAGGACGGGTTCGAAATCACCGTTCTGTGGACCGACAAGCAGGCCAATCAGTTCGCGGGCCTCTGACTGTCAGGCCCCGTCGATCTGGCGCTGATGGTCGTCGGCATCAAACCAGATCAATGACGACCGGATCTTGTAATCCGCATCCAGTTCCCATTCTTCCCAGCCGCGCGTGATCACCGCATTGCCGGTTTGGGCATGGTGCCCTTCAAGGGTCCACACAAAAATGGCGTGGGGACCGGCCCATCGCAGCATATCGCAGCGCACTTCAAGGTCGGGAAAGTCGGTCTGAAACCCACGCGCCATCTCTGCGATGGCCGCCCGCCCAACGATGGGGTCGCCGCGATTGATGGTGATCTGCCCGTCCGACGTAAAGAATTCGGCCACGGCATCGGCGTCACCCGAGCTCCAGGCGATGGCATAGTCGCGGGCTAGATTGTTCAGGGTATCGCGCAAACTGGCCATGAGTTTCCCCCTCGCGCTGCGGTCCCGGCGCACCGGAATGGTAGGCCAAGCCACGGGGCCACGTCCACGGGGCGACAAAAAAGGGGCGGGGGTCCGCCGAAAACCCGCCTATTGCGGCATCAGGCGGGTGGTCCCGACGGCGGCGGCGCGCGCCAGATCCAGATCCAGCGACATCGGAATGTACTCACCCCGGCGCCACAGTTGTGCCTGATCGTCATAGTAGCGCGACAGGAAGTGGCCCGATTGCCCGGTGGCCGTGATGAAGACCGAGCTGTCGGGGTCGGCAAAGTCATAAACCCCACGATAGCCCGCGCCGTGCACGTTCTGGAACGGGTCCGGCCCTTCGCCCGAGGTGCGTCCGCGCAGCAGGGTGTTGTCGCCGCCGCTGGTCGATTGGCGGATGTTGACGAAATAGCGCAGCACCGGAACCTCGCCCAGCACCGGGTGGTCATGGGTGGCCTGGTGGGCATCGCCCCAGCGCAGGGATTCCAGTTGGCTGCCATAGCGCTCGGAAATCCAGACCAGTGCATCGTCCAAGGCCAGCCGGGCCATGTCGGTGCAGGTTTCCACCGGCGCGCTCTGCCGGACGTCGCACCAGGCCGAGGCCCCGTCGATGTCGCGGAAGACGCGTTCGATGAACAGGGGCTCGACATGCTTGAATTCCTTGGCCAGCGGCCCGAGGTCATCGGCGATCAGGCGTTTTTGCAGCGCGCGGACCCAGGCCGCGTAGATCAGCGGCTCGGGCAGGTGCTCGTTCATCTCGCCGTTCCATTCGGCCAGCAGGGTCAAGGCGATCTGGCGCTGGCGTTCGGGGGTGCCTTCGGGCGCGGCCTCGCCGGTGAACCAGAGGTCGGCCCCGATCAGCGGCAGCAGTGACCGCGCGGTGAAGCTGACCGTGTCCAGCTGCGCCTCGATGAAGCTGTCGCGGGTGTGCACCTCGCGGGATTGCATCAGGAATTCCCAGCGGTGGACGCGCTGCGTATCGCCCCATTCATAGGACACATGCAGGGGGAAGGGCCGGTCGATGATCTTGTTGTTGGTGTTGCCCAAAACGCCGCCGGCGGGGGCCACGAATTCGGGGTTGTCGGAATAGGGCAGACGCCCCTGCCAGCGGTTTGCCGCGATCCAGCCCGGCGTCGGGATGCGGCCGCGGCTTTGGTTGTTGAGGTCGCGGCTGGGCATTGCGCCGATGAGTTTCATGCCGACGGTCGTCTTGTCGACCACCGACAGGTTTTGCGACGGTGCGATGAACCGCTCGGCAGCTTCAATCGCTTCACGTACGGTATCCGCGCTCATCAGCGCCATCGACGCGCTGATCGATGTGTCGCGCGGGCTGAGCGCCGTCCAGGACAGCGAGGCGACATGGCCCGGCGGTGTGATGGTTTCCAGGTTGTAATGGGTGCCGGGCAGAACGGGGCCGTTCTCGGTCCAGCGCAGGGTCAGAGTGATCGGGGGGGCGTCCTTGATCTCGATGATTGAGGGGCGCGTCTTGAAGGGTTTGAAGCCTTCAGGCGTCAGGTATTCCTCGGGGTTGTCGGGGTTGACCTTCTCGATATGCACGTCTTGATCGTCCAGATAGGACGAGGTCAAGCCCCATCCCAGCCGGTCACTGCGGCCGGACATAACCGCCGGAATGCCGGGGATGGTGGCGCCGATCACGCCGCCCTTGGCCAGTTCAAGACGCGCCAGATACCAGATCCCCGGCGCAGTCAGGCCCAGATGCGGATCGTTGGCCAACAGGGTTCCACCGGTGGCCGAGCGCGAAGGAGCCGCAGACCATGCATTCGAGGCGCCCGCCAACCCGCGCTGCGGGACCGGGTTCAGCCATGCGGCTGCGGGTTCAGAACTGGTGGCATAGCGGGGAAGGTCGGGAAACAACGCCGCATATTCGGGCAGCGCTGCAATGCCCGCGCCAGGCACGTCGGGCAGAATATCTGACAGCCGCTGCGGATCGTTCAGCATCAAGGAGGTGCGCGCCCGCAGCACTTCGTCCTGCAAATGCCCGGACAGCTGAACCGCCATCAGCTTGATCATGGCTATGCTGTCGCCCGGTTGCCAAGGAGCAACCGGTGCGTTGAACAAAAACATTTCCGGCGCGCCGCGGCCCAAGGCATTTTCGTTGATTTCGTCCAGCCGCGCATTGACACCCGCGGCATAGGCGCGAAGAGCGGCCTTGGTGTAATCGTCCTGAACTTCGAAGGACTGATGCGCCAGCCCGTATAGATCCAGCCGACGCATGAGCTTGTCGATATGCACGGTCCGCTGGCCAAAAACCTCGGACAGGCGCCCCTGCACGGTCCGGCGCATGACCGTCATCTGCCACAACCGATCCTGGGCATGCGCATAGCCCAGACCGAAGAACACGTCGGGGTCGGTCCGCCCCAGGATGTGAGGCACGTTGGCGGTGTCGCGCACGATCTCGACCGGGGCATTCAGGCCTTTGACCTGCAGCGTTTGATCGTAGTCAGGCAGCGACTGGCTGGCCAGGAAATACACCAGACCGATCGCCGCGAGGGTCAGCAGGACCAGACCCGAGGCGATACGCATCAACCAGCGAAAGACGACACCCATCAGCAGCGCACCATTTGAATTTGCAGATCAGGCGAAGGTTAATTCATGGCTCTGGCGACCGAAAGAGGCCGCGCCGCGGAATCTGCGTCTGAAACGAAAAACTCCGCCACGGCATTGGCCAGTGACGGAGTTTTCTTGAGGGGGGCAGGGGGTCAGGGAATGATGCGCGTGTATTTGATGCCCTCGACCGTCGCGCCCAATTGCAGCCCAGCCTGACCGAAGACCGCCGCCAGCACAGGTTTGCGCAGGGTAGTCAGGTCGGTCGACAACTGGTCCGCCTGGTCGCTGACGACATATCCAATGTCCGCGCCGGCGGTCCATC
Organism: Ruegeria sp. BHSC029; assembly: GCF_059613085.1. Classification (NCBI taxonomy): domain Bacteria; kingdom Pseudomonadati; phylum Pseudomonadota; class Alphaproteobacteria; order Rhodobacterales; family Roseobacteraceae; genus Ruegeria; species Ruegeria sp. BHSC029. The sequence continues at coordinate 726,396 of NZ_JBXWRU010000001.1, read as the reverse complement.
CGCTTGAGCGGCGGAAATCGTTCAGGGCGTCCTCGGTCATGAAGAACAGGACATGGGCGTATTGCTGGGCGCCAATCTGCAGCCCGGCGGTGCCTTTGACAGCCGAGTAGTAGTCGACCGTCGCGCCATTGATGCGCAAGGCGCCTTTTCCGTAGCCACCGCCAAAGACGAACCCCGCCTCGGTGATAAGCGGCATGACCAGCATCCCGTTGGCCTTGTTGGCGATTTCCTGGGTGTTCGGGTAGCGGGTATACATCTCGGTCAGCGTGGCATCGACGCGTGCATCGATCGTTGCCGCGTTCGAGTTTCCGACGCCGTTGCCGCAAGCGGCGGTCAGGGTCAGTCCGGCCATGCCAAAGGCAAAGCCGCGACGGCTCAGTCGTGGTGTGTTGGAACTGCTCATTTTTCTTTTTCTCTGTCGATGTGCCTGAAAAGCCGGGTGGTCCCGGTCTTGTGTGCAAGAATACGCCGAACGGCGTCGGGTGTCACGGGAAAACCGGCAGGCCAAGGCCGGCCGATCGGCGAAAAATCGCGGAGTCCCGCGGGATTAGCCGTGCAGAAGCCGGGCGACCTGCGGTGCGAAATAGGTCAGTATGCCGTCACAGCCCGCGCGTTTGAAGGCCAGCAGGCTTTCCAGCATCACCTTTTCGCCGTCGATCCAACCGTTCTGCGCCGCGGCCTGGATCATCGCGTATTCACCCGACACCTGATAGGCATAGGTGGGTGCGCCAAACGTGTCCTTGACCCTCCGGCAGATGTCCAGATAGGGCATGCCGGGCTTGATCATCACCATGTCGGCGCCCTCGGTCAGGTCGCGCTGGATCAGGCGCAGCGCTTCGTTCGAGTTGGCCGGGTCCATCTGATAGGTCTTCTTGTCGCCGGTCAACGCGCCCGAGGCGCCCACCGCATCACGGAAGGGTCCGTAGAAGGCGCTGGCATATTTCGCGGCATAGCTGAGGATCATGACGTCGCGATGGCCGGCGGCTTCGAGCGCCTGGCGCATCGCGCCGATCCGGCCGTCCATCATGTCGGACGGGCCGATGATGTCGGCTCCGGCCTCGGCCTGGGCCAGCGTCATCTTGACCAGCGCCTCGACCGTTTCGTCATTCACGATTTTGCCGTCCACCACGTATCCGTCATGGCCGTTGATGTTGTAGGGGTCCAGCGCGACGTCGGTCATCACCGCGATTTCAGGTGCGGCCTGCTTGATCGCGCGGATGGCGCGGTTCGAAAGGTTGTCGGGGTTCCACGCCTCGGCGCAATCCTGCGTCTTGAGGGCGGGATCGGTGTAGGGAAACAGGCAGATCGCCGGGATGCCCATCGCCTGCGCCTCGGCCGCCGCCTTGGCGATCAGATCGACCGAGCGGCGCACCACGCCGGGCATCGAGGGCACGGGCTCTTCGATGCCCTCGCCGTCGCGCACGAAAACCGGCCAGATCAGGTCATCCACGGTCAGGGTGTTCTCGCGCACCAAGCCCCGGATCGCCTCGGACTGGCGGGCGCGACGAAAGCGGCCGTGGGGGTAGGGAGCGATTGTCGGTTTCATGGCGCGTTCTCCTTGAACAGTCGCGCATTGGGTGGCATGAATTTGCACAGGTCTCAAGGGTACCAATGGCCGCGCCGTTGCGATAGAACCGCCTGAGAATTTTGAACAATGAGGCAAGTTTGGACTGGTACTCCACGATCTTCGAGCTCATCGACATGCGCAGTTTCTCGAATCTGTGGTACTGGATCGCGCTTGCGGTGCTGTGGTCGACAGCCAGCCATTGGGTGATGGGCGTTCCCTATGATCTGGTCGTGCGCGCCCGCCGCGTCGGAGGCCAGGCCGAGACCGACCTGCTGGACATCGTGCGGATCAACACCAATCGCATCCTCTACATTGCCGACGTTTCGGGGGTCGTAATCTTGGCGCTGTGCTGTTTCCTGTTCGCAGGGCTGGCGACGCTTGGGTTTTACTATCAGGTCGAGTTCGCCCAGGCCGTGTTCCTGCTGTTGTTCCCGATGGTTCTTGTCGGCGCAAACAGCCTGCGGGTGGCCCGGAACCTGCGGCGGCAGGAGTTGACGATTGAAGCTGTGTCCAAGGCGCTGCATCGATGCCGGCTGGCGACGCAGGTCATCGGCATGTTTGCGATACTGGTCACTTCGATGTGGGGCATGTATCAGAACCTTTCGATAGGCGTTCTGGGATAGCAGATTCAGAAAGGCAGCGTGATGAAGGCTCCGAACCACGTGACAGTCGGCGGCGCCCCCGAGGGGTTTGACGCGCAGCTGGTGCTGAACGAGGTTGCCCGCTCGGGTGGGCCGGTTCTGCATGTGGCGCGCGACGACAAACGTGCCGAGGCGATGCGCGCCGCGCTGCGTTTCTTTGCGCCCGACATGCCGGTGATCCTGTTTCCCGGCTGGGATTGCCTGCCTTTTGACCGGGTGTCGCCCAACCCCGACATCGCGGCGGCGCGGGTGGCGACCCTGGCGGCACTGGTGCACCAGATGCCCGAGCGGTTCGTTCTGCTGACCACGCTGAACGCGGCCACCCAGCGCGTGCCGGCGCGCGACGTGCTGCGGCAGGCGGCGTTCACCGCTCGGGTCGGCCAGCGCATCGACGAGGCCGCGCTGCGCGATTTTCTGGTGCGCATGGGTTTCAGCCAAAGCCCCACGGTGATGGAGCCCGGCGACTATGCCGTGCGCGGCGGGATCATCGACATCTTCCCGCCGGGCGAAGCAGGGCCGGTGCGGCTGGACCTGTTCGGTGACGTGCTGGACGGCGCGCGCCGGTTCGATCCGGCCACTCAGCGCACCACCGAAAAGCTTGATCTGGTCGAACTGGCCCCGGTTTCCGAGGTGATACTGGACGACGCCGCCATCACCCGGTTCCGTCAGAACTATCGCATCGAATTTGGTGCGGCCGGCACGGATGATCCGCTGTACGAGGCGGTCAGCGCCGGGCGCAAGCATCAGGGCATGGAGCACTGGCTGCCCCTGTTCCACGAAAAGCTGGAAACGCTGTTCGACTATCTGCCGGATGCGACGATCACGCTGGACGATCAGGTCACGCCCGCGCGTCTGGCCCGGTGGGACAGCATCGCCGATCAATACGAAACCCGGCGTCTGGCGCTCGAGAACCGCTCGCGGATGGATTCGGTCTATAAACCCACGCCGCCGGGCCTGCTGTATCTGGACGATGACGCCTGGACCCGGGCGGTGGCGCAGCGGCGGGTGCTGCAGTTCAGCCCCCTGCCGCAGGCCAGCGGCCCGGGGGTGATCGACGCGGGCGGTCGGATCGGGCGCAACTTTGCCCCCGAGCGCCAGCAGGAAAGCATCAGCCTGTTCGGCGCGCTGGCAAGCCACATCAAGAACAAGCTTGAGAAGGGGCCGGTTCTGGTCGCTTCGTACTCCGAGGGCGCGCGCGAACGCCTGACCGGGTTGATCGAGGATGAGGGCCTGGCCGAGGCAATTCCCGTTTCCGACGGCTCGCGCATCGGCAAACGCGGCCTGCACTTGGCGGTCTGGGCGTTGGAGCACGGCTTCGAGACGCCCGACATGACCGTGATCTCGGAACAGGACGTGCTGGGCGACCGCCTGATCCGCCAGCCCAAGAAACGCCGCAAGGCCGAGAATTTCCTGACCGAGACCCAGTCGCTCAGCCCCGGCGATTTGGTGGTGCATGTTGATCACGGCATCGGCCGGTACATGGGCATGGAGGTCGTGAGCGCCCTGGGCGCCGCGCATGAATGCCTACTGCTGGAATATGCCGAAGGCGCCAAGCTGTACCTGCCGGTCGAAAACATCGAACTGCTATCGAAATACGGGCACGAGGAAGGTTTGCTCGACAAGCTGGGCGGTGGCGCATGGCAGGCCAAGAAGGCCAAGCTCAAGGAACGCATCCGCGAGATGGCCGACCGGCTGATCCGCATTGCCGCCGAACGCGCCTTGCGCAAGGCCCCGATCATGGACCCGCCGCCCCACGCGTGGGAGGAGTTCAGCGCCCGATTTCCCTATCAGGAAACCGAAGACCAGTTGCGCGCCATCGCCGACGTGATGGAGGACCTGCACTCGGGCACGCCGATGGATCGCCTAATCTGCGGCGACGTGGGCTTTGGCAAGACCGAGGTCGCCATGCGCGCGGCCTTTGTTGCGGCCATGTCCGGCCTGCAGGTGGCGGTGATTGCGCCCACAACGCTGCTGGCCCGTCAGCACGCCGCCAGCTTCAAGGACCGGTTCCGGGGCTTCCCGCTGGAAGTCAGGCAATTGTCACGCTTCGTCTCGGCCAAAGAGGCGCAGCAGACCCGCGAAGGGCTGGCAAAGGGCACGGTCGATATCGTGATCGGCACCCATGCGCTGCTGGCCAAGGGCATCCGGTTCCAGAATCTGGGCCTGCTGATCATCGACGAAGAACAGCATTTCGGCGTGGCCCACAAGGAGCGGCTCAAGCAGCTGCGCTCGGACGTGCATGTGCTGACACTGACCGCAACGCCGATCCCGCGCACCCTGCAACTGAGCCTGACCGGCGTGCGCGACCTGTCGATCATCGGCACGCCGCCCGTCGATCGTCTGGCGATCCGCACCTATGTCAGCGAGTTCGATGCCGTCACCATCCGCGAGGCACTGCTGCGTGAGCACTATCGTGGCGGGCAGAGTTTCTATGTGGTGCCGCGCATCTCGGACCTCCCCGAGATCGAGGAATTCCTGAAGGAACAGCTGCCGGAACTGACCTATGTGGTGGCCCACGGCCAGATGGCGGCGGGCGAATTGGATGATCGAATGAATGCCTTCTACGACGGCAAGTATGACATCCTGCTGGCCACCACGATCGTCGAAAGCGGGCTGGACATTCCCACCGCCAACACGATGGTCGTGCACCGGGCCGACATGTTCGGGCTGGCGCAGCTCTATCAGATCCGGGGCCGGGTGGGGCGATCTAAGACCCGCGCCTATGCCTATCTGACCACCAAGCCGCGCGCGCGGTTGACGCCGGCCGCCGACAAGCGGCTGCGGGTTCTGGGGTCGCTCGATACGCTGGGGGCGGGGTTCACGCTGGCCAGCCAGGACCTGGACATTCGCGGCGCGGGCAACTTGCTGGGCGAGGAACAGTCGGGCCAGATGCGCGACGTGGGATACGAGCTCTACCAGTCGATGCTGGAAGAGGCGATCGCCAAGATCAAGGCCGGCGAGATGGAAGGGTTGAGCGAGGCCGACGATCAGTGGGCGCCGCAGATCAACCTGGGCGTTCCGGTACTGATCCCCGAAGACTATGTGCCCGATCTGGACGTGCGGCTGGGCCTCTACCGCCGCCTGTCGTCGCTGTCGACCAAGGTCGAACTGGAGGGCTTTGCCGCCGAGTTGATCGACAGGTTCGGCCCGCTGCCGAAAGAGGTGAACACGCTGCTGCTGGTGGTGCGGATCAAGGCCATGTGCAAACGCGCCGGCATCGCCAAGCTGGACGGCGGACCGAAGGGAGCAACGATCCAGTTCCACAATGACAAGTTCGCCTCACCGCAAGGTCTGGTCGAGTTCATCCAGAACCAGCGCGGGCTGGCCAAGGTCAAGGACAACAAGATCGTGGTGCGGCGCGACTGGAAAAAGGACAGCGACAAGATCAAGGGCGCCTTTGCCATTGCCCGCGATCTGGCCGAGAAGGTCGCCGCCGAGAAAAAGAAGAAGGCCAGCGCCTGAGGGCGCGGCCTAGTCCCCGGCCACGAACGTACACAGCTGCCAGTCGCCGCTGTCCGACTTCACGAAGGCCGCGCGATAGCCGACCATCGACCACAGGAATTCGGAATAGATATAGCCGCGCGTTCCGTCGGTCAGGATGACGCCCTGATATTCGGCCTCTTCCAGATAGTCCGGCACGATCACCACCTCGTGGCTGATCAGGTCCAGAATGGGCGCGCCGCGGTTTGGGGCCTGGCGCAGGGTGACATCCTGACCGGTCACGAAATAGGCGGTGAACGGATCCAGCTTCGCTGGCAGGGTAAGCCGCCACTGGTGCGGCATCCAGAATTCGCCATCCTCGTCGAAATAGCCGGGCTGGGCCAGCGTGGTCTCGAGGTCGCGCCAGTAGTCCTCGCGGATGGTGGCGGCGTGGCGGCGGTCGGCCTCGGGCAGGGTTTCGGGATCGACCGTCAGATTGGCGCGGAACGTCTCGGGGCCGTCCGGGTCGCCGTGGCTGGTATAGATCTCGTGGCAGGTGGCGGCCATGACGCCCTCGAGGTCGCGGGCGGCGACCTTGGCGCGCAGGTCCGCACGGAAGGCTTCCAGTGCCGGGTCTTTGCTGGCCTCGTCCACAGGCGGAAAGGTCTGACGGTCGGCCCAGGCGGGACCGCAGCACAGCGCGATCAGCGCAGCGTTCAACAGTTTCATTCAGCGGCTCTCATCGCGGCCTGGGCGCAGAAGCACGAGGCGCCGACACTGCGGTCGGCCCGCGCCAGGGCCAGGTCAAGTCGTTGTCGGATCAACTGCAATTCCTCTACCGCGCCACGCGCCTTGAGGCAATCGTGCAAACCCTTGAGGCTCCAGACGTTGTCGGGATGGATCGAGGCGCGGCTGAGGGTGCCGCCCAATCCCAGATCTTCGCGATAGACGGCTTCGGCCTCGGCCACGTGGCCTTGTTCGAACAGCAGCGCCCCCAGCGCGTGGCGGGTGGGCTGCATCCAGCCCCAGGGCTCGTCATAGGGCAGATTGTCGTCCAGCTCGACCGAGCGGCGCAGGTGGGCGAAGGCCGTGTCGAAATTGCCTTTACGGTACTCGATCTCGCCCCGCAGCATCTCGCGCGCGATCTCCAGCAGGTCGATTACACGGTTATTGTGCAGCAGACGGGTTTCGGGCACGCGGTCCTTGGCGGCGAGGAACAGCAGTTCCTCGGCCTCGGCCGCGACCACGTCGCCGGTGGCAGCATGGGCGATGGCGCGGGCGTAATGCGTGGTGGCCGTCACCGTCAGATACAGGTCGGGATCGGGGGGCAGGGGCAGGGCCTTGGCTTCCTCCCACCGGCCGAAACGGATCAGAATATGTGGCCCCATGGCCATGTAGCTTTCGAAGTAATCCGCCATCGGCGGGCTTTCGATGCGCAGCATTTCCTCGGGCGTGGTGTCCCACAGGCCCGTGTTGGCGCGCAGGGCGGGCTCCATCTGGCCCAGGAACAACGCGCCATAGATGACGAAGTGGTAATTGTGCTGGCGATAGCCGGTGTAGATGTTGAACGCGCCTTCGCGCTGGTAATATTTCAGATCAGCGATGACGGCCTGTTCGTTCCAGTGGACGACGTTCTGGTAGTGGCCGCACAGCACGTCGATATGGGTGGGCATGTGCACCAGATGTCCGGCATCGGGCACCAGCGTGCGCAGCACATCACCGGCATTCAGCGCTTTTTCCGGTGTGGGCGACATCTCCATCAGATGCACATAGAGGTGCAGCAGCCCCGGATGCGACATTGCCGCCGGATCGTTGGCCATGGCCCATTCCAACGCCTCCTGCGCTTCAAGCGTCGCGGCGCCCTCGGCAGGCTGGCCTGTCCTAAGGTCCCACATCTGCCAAGGGGTCAGGTTCAGCAGTGACTCGACATAGATGGTGCGCAGGTCCAGATGGTCGGGCTGGGCCACGAAGGCGGCGCGCATGGCGTCGGCGAAGTCGTGGTCCCAGCGGTGCATGTCGAGCGCCGGATCCCGCTGGGGATAGCGGGCGGGCAGAGCGCGGATCAGTTCGCGTTCGACCGGCGTGCAGCGATCCAGCAGGGCCAGTGCGCACTGGGTTGCGTCATAGGCGCAGTTCAGGGCCTTGGCCTTACCGCGGTCGTCCAGCAGATCCCAGGGCAGGTTGTAGTTGGGCCCGGCGGCATAGGCCACGCCCCAATGGGCCATGGCGCAGTCGGGGTCATGCTCCAGCGCGCGCTGGAAACACACGACCGCCTCTTCATGGTTGTAGCCGTAGGTCCAGACAAGGCCCCGGTCGAACCAAAGCTGCGCCTGATCCGAGGACGTGGTGACGGGGCAGCTATGCGTGCCCAGATCGTAATAGTCGCTCATGCCGAATTCCCCCTGACTGGGGCGAGTCTAGCGCAGTTCGGGCACGCGGGACAGGTCAGGCGGGGACGCGGTCTTCGATCCGGCCCATGTGAACCATAAGTGCGAAGGCCAGCACGCACATGATCAGGATGCCGATGCTCAGCGGCCCCAGCGTACCGTCGAACAGCAGCCCCACCGGTGCGGCGATCGCGGCGGCCAGCACGGTCGAGATCGACCCGATGACCGAGGCCGCCATGCCGGCGATATGGCCCATCGGCTCCATCGCGATGGCATTCAGGTTGCCCATGGTGACGCCGGCCATGAAAAAGACCGTGGTCTGCCAGAACACGAAAAGCGCAAACGAGGCCTGGGACGACAGGTTCGACATGTTGAGGGCAATCACCAACGAGGTGATCAGGATTTGTCCGGCCAGCGCCCAGGTCACCATCCGGCGCATGCCCACGCGCACCACGACGGCTGCGTTCAGCAGGCTGGCCGAGCCGGACATCAGCGCCACGAATCCGAACCAGAAAGGGAAGCTGTCGGCGCGGTCGTGGATCACGTCATAGACCGGCTGCACCATGGTCAGCATGGTGAACAGCATGCCCATGCACAGGGTCTGGACAAAGATCGACAGGCGCACGGTGGGGTGGGCAAACATCTCTTTCACGGCACCGACCATCAGTGGCAGGCGGAACGGGCGGCGGTTTTTCGGCGCGAGGGACTCCGGCAGACGGAACCCCATCCAGACAATGATGACCAACGCAAACAGGATAAACGACATGAACACGCCGCGCCAACCGGCAAAGGCGATCACGGCGGCACCGGCCATGGGCGCGATGGCGGGCACCAGGGTGAAGATCATCATCGCGATGGACACGATCCGCGCCATTTCCCGGCCCGAGAACAGATCGCGGATGATCGCCATCGCGACTACGCGGGGCCCGGCGGCCCCCAGTCCCTGAACCACCCGGGCAGCCAGAACCAACTCCAGCGACGAACTGGCCCAAGCCACGGCCGATGCCAGAATATAGACTGCTGCTCCGGCGAAGATCACCGGCCTGCGTCCGACCGCATCCGAGATCGGGCCGGTGAAGAACGTGCCGATTCCCATGCCAAGAACAAAGCTGGTCAGGATCAGCTGCGCCCGGTTCACGTCATCAGGGCTGAGCTGCGCGCCGATCTCAGGTAGAGCAGGCAGCATTGAATCAATCGAAAATGCGATCGTGGCAAACATCATCGCGATCAGCGCGATGAATTCGGCCTTGGAAATACGGTCAGCCATGCGGGGACTCCTTGCCCCAACGCGCTAACACGACAGGGCAAGGTGGGCTAGGTGCAATCGCGCACAGAACTCTGTGCTATTCTGCAGAGGAAGGCTCAAGCTGAGACATGATTTCGCCGATCACTTGCGCCCACAATTCCGGTGGTTGCGCCCCAGGGACCGCGTGCTGGTTGGCGACGATGAAGGTGGGGACCGAGTTTACGCCCATCTCACGCGAGTGCGTATCCCGCTGACGAATGTCGTCCCGGTCGGCGTCGGATTTCAGCAGCTTCAGAACAACTGCGGCGTCCATGCCCACGCTGTCGGCGATGTCGGCCAAAACCTCGTGGTCGCCGATGTCGCGGCCCTGCACGAAATACGCAGTGAACAGCGCATCCACCACCTGGTTCTGCTTACCCTCGATCCCTGCCCAATGGATCAGGCGATGGGCGTCCAGCGTGTTCGGGGTGCGTTTCATGGCCTCGAAATCGATGTTCAGGCCGGCCTTTTCGGCATGCTCCACCACCGGCGCATAGGCGCGAACCGCACCCTCCTTGCCACCGAATTTGCGTTCCAGGTATTCGCGCCGGTCCATGCCGCCTTCGGGCATGTCGGGGTTCAGCTGGAACGGATGCCATTCGATCACGAAGGGATGGTCCGGGACCGAGGCCAGCGCCTTGTCCAGGTTGGTCTTGCCGATATAGCACCACGGGCAGATCGGGTCGGACAGGATATCAAGCTTGACGGTCTGGGTCATTCTTCGGGTGCCTTGAAATAGGCCGGCAATGCACGGCGCAGGAGTTTTCCGTTGCCCCCGGTGGGCAGTTCGGGAAGGTGGATGAAGGCGCGGGGTTGCTTGTAGCGCGCCAGGTTGGCCTCGACATAAGCGCGCAGGGCGGTTTCGTCCAGTTTTTCCGGCCCGGAATAGAAGGCGGCGATCACGAAAGTGTCCGGTTTGACCTCGACCGCCGCCGCGCCGACCTGAGCGATTCCGGGAAACCGCGACAGGACGGATTCGACCTCGACCGGGGACACCCGGTAGCCGCCGGCGTTCATCATGTCGTCGTCGCGCCCCAGATAGGTGATCTGCCCATCCACGGCCATCGCCCCCTGATCGCCGGTCAGGAACCAGTCGCCCTGCATGCGCGCGCGGGCCTCGTCCGGGGCGTTGAGGTAGGTCAGCATCAGCCCCGGGTCCGAGCGGTGAATGGCGATGGTGCCTTCCTGCCCCTGCGGAACCGGCCCGTCGGGCCCCAGGATCGCCACGCGGCGCCCCGGTTGCGGCCGTCCCAGCGCATCGCCGCGCGCGGGGTGGGACGGGCTGGATGAGATGAAGGTCGAGCATTCCGACATGCCGTAGGCCTCGTACAGCTCGGTCCCGGTGGCCTGTACCCAGCGTTCGTGCAGGGCGCGCGACAGTTTCTCGCCGGCGCTTAGGCCGTGGCGCAGATCGGGCAGGGGCAGCGTGTCCGCCGCGTTCAGCATCTTTCGGTACACGCCGGGGGCGGCCGCAAAGATCGAGGCGCGGTGGCGGCACAGCAACCCGGGCAAGGCGGCCGGGTCGGTTCCGGGTTCGGGGATCAGCGCTGTGGCGCCGATGGTCCACGGGTCCATCAGGCCGGTGCCCAGCGTGTAGGTCCAGTTGAACGCGCCCGCGTGGCACAGGCGGTCGGCCTCACGCAGGCCGTACCAGCCATCGACCATCATCTGCCGTGCCCAGATCGCGCGATGCGCATGGGCCACGGCGCGCGGTTTGCCCGAGGTGCCCGAGGTATAGACGACATAGGCCATGCGTTCCGGATCGCCCATGTCGAACGACGCGGGCGGCAGGTCGCGCATGGCGGCAAGGTCGGCCAGGCCGATCTGGTTGGGGTGCGCGGCACAGGCCACGGACGGATCGCGCAGAATGGCGGCTGGAGACAGTTCCCGGATCATCCGCTCCGTTTCCGGCTCGGTCAGTTGCGAGGAGGTCGGTACCGGGATCAGCCCGACGGCGATCGCCCCCAGATAGGCTATGGGAAAATCGACCGTATTGCCCAGACGCATCAGCACGATGTCGCCGGGCACCAGGCCCGCACGCAGCAGCCCGGTTCCGGTGCCCAGAACCGCGGATTTCAACTTCGCAAAGGTCCAGTCGTCCGAACCGTCAGGGCGCAGCACGGACAGGGCCACCTTGTCGGGCGTGGCATCGGCGCGGCGCAACACATGGGCGGCCAGGTTGAACAGCGCGGGGCAGGGCGTCGGCGGCCCCTGATCGAAGATCGACAACATGCGCCTTGGCTATTGCCCTTTGTCACGCGTTGCAAGCGCGCGGCGCTGGCCCTATAGAATGACGCATGACGAGCAAAGACCACAAATCCATCGTACGCATCGCCCGCGACAACGGTTCCCGCACCGAGCTGGAGCCGGTAGATCTGGGTGCCCGCGTGCGTGAACTGCGCAAGGCGCGGAAATGGACCCTCGAGCAGGCGGCGAACCAGGCCGGGTTGGCCCGGTCCACGCTCAGCAAGATCGAAAATGGCCAAATGTCGCCGACCTATGATGCGCTCAAGAAGCTGGCGATCGGTCTCGAAATCTCTGTACCGCAGCTGTTCACCCCGCCCGAGCGGGATCAAGTGATCGGTCGCATGGCGGTGACCAAGATGGGTGAAGGCACCGCGCACGCCACTACGACCTACGAGCACGAGTTGCTGGCCGAAACGCTGACCAAGAAGCAGATGCTGCCCTATCGGGCCCGCGTGCGCGCCCGGTCAATGGACGAGTTCGACGGCTGGGTGCGTCACGATGGCGAAGAATTCCTGTATGTGCTGACCGGCGTGATCCGCCTGTACACCGAGTTTTATGAACCGGTTGAGATGCGTCGGGGCGACAGCGCCTATTACGACGGCAGCATGGGGCACAACGTGATCTCGGTAAGCGATGAGGATGCAACCATCCTGTGGGTCACGTCGCTGGCCTAACGCCGGGCAAGCTCGCGGTTCAGGCCTTCGGTGTAAAGGAAATCCTCGACCTCTTCATGGGCCTCGTTCACCGTCAGGTGGTGCCGCTCGGCCAGATAGGCCTCAAAGCGTTTCCTGTCCGTCCTCACGCGCGCCATATCCTGATCGCGCAGGTTCGGAAAACGGCGCTTGGCACGTGCGTAGGACGCGCTCCAGTCTTGTGTCAAATCAGTCCAGTTCAACATCTGCGAGCCTTCCGTGGTTCGGGTTTCAGGACTGCTCTTCCCCAGACCAGCGTACGGAGCGCGCAGCCCGCGCGAAGACATGACAAAATGTCGCAGGTCGGGGTGCTGGAAAATCAAAGCGGTTTTTCACGCCGTGCTCGGCCCGTTTTCCCACTCACTGTCGGTTTTGGCGATCGTTCAAATGCTCGCACTCTGGACTGCGCCGAATACAGGGCTTTGTTCTATCTAAGAAATCTGTTTTCGGTGCAGGTGTCCGTTGCGTCGATCCTCACTTGGATTGCGAGATATCGTGGTAACAGGCGTTCCACCCGCAAAAAGTAGTCAAATGCTCTAGAAATAGCGGCCAGCGGGGTTGTTTGATCGCCTTTTGGTGTTTGGTCACATGTGCCGAAAATTGCCGACGCCCGCGCGGCGCCCGATCCGAGCTAAGTGCATCACTTGAAATGGGCCGGGGCACAAGCCCCTACCGGTTGCCTGCTACTCCTCGTACCACCAGACATCGGGCATGAACTGCGGTCCGTCGCCGTAGATTGGCAAGATCTGAGGATGCTTCATTTCCTTCACATGGGCGATGCGGCCAACATCAAAGCTCCAGATTGGAATGACATACCGTCCGGCGGTCAGAACCCTGTCAAGCGCGCGGGTGGCGGCCACGAAATCCTCACGGCTTTCCGAGGCCAGCATCGCATCGATCAGCCCATCCACTGCCGGAGAGGTGACCCCCATCAGGTTGCGTGTCCCTGAAGCATCCGCGCCTTCGCTGCCCCAGTAGAGGCGTTGTTCGTTGCCCGGCGACAGCGACAGCGCGCGGCGGAACGGGGTCATGTCGAAATCCAGCTCGGACACCCGCTGGGTGTATTGTGCGTCATCCACCTTGTCGACGGTCAGCTCGATCCCCAGCCGTTCCAGCGCGCGGGCATACATCTCGGCGATCGCATCCACGTTCTGAACCACATTCAAGCTTCCCTGACTGATGACCAGGGTTATCTTGAGGGGCTCTCGCGCTGCGTTCTTCAGCACGCCGTCCTGGATTGTCCATCCGGCTTGCTCCAGCAGATCAGCCGCCTTGCGGATGTCCCTTCGGTTGCGAACCGAGTCGTCGCCCTCGGGCAGAACATACCCTTCCAAGGTTCCCGGCAGCAGATCAGCCGCGTAGGGTTGCAACATCTCAGCCACCCGACCGGTTGCCGGGCCGGGCTGCATCGCCAGTTCAGACCCCGAGAAATACGAGGTGATCCGAGGCTGAGCCCCGCCCGTGATCGTGCCGTTGATGAACTCAAAATTGAACGCAAGCGTCAGTGCCTCGCGCACGCGCCAATCGTCAAAAGGCGCTCTGCGCGTGTTCATGACCAAACCTGTCATGCCCGAGGGCTTTTTATGCGGAATCTCGGTTTTGATGACATCGCCGCGCTGAACGGCCGGGAAATCGTATTGCGTGGCCCATTTGTCGGCGTTGAACTCGCGGACGGCCGACAGCGCGCCGGCCTTGAAGGCCTCGAACAGAACCGTCTGGTCGCCGTAGAACTCCAACCGCATCTCGTCGAAATTCATGGTGCCCCGGCGGAACGGCACATCGTTGCCCCAATAATCCGGATTGCGTTTGAGGTTCACGAAACGCCCGGCCTCGTAGTCATCGATGACATAGGGGCCGGTGCCGATCGGGACATCTTGCAGCGCTGCCTCGGCGAAATCCTTGCCCTCCCATTGGGCCTTCTTGAGGATCGGCCGCAGCCCTGCGATCAGGGCCAGCTCGCGGTCTGGCTCGTTGAAGATGATCCGGACCGAGCGTGGTCCGGTTTGCTGAATGCTGTCGATCTTGGACCACAAACCGCGATAGCGCAGATGCCCCTGCGTTCCGAGGGTTTCGTAAGACCAGATCACATCGTCTACCGTGACCGGCGATCCGTCAGAGAATCGGGCAGTCTCACGCAGGGTGAATTCGACCCAGGATCGGTCCGGCGCGGTGTCGATTGATTCGGCCAAAAGCCCGTAAAGAGTGAAAGGTTCGTCCCACGAACGGCCCATCAACCCCTCGTGGGTCCAAAATCTCAGCTGCCAAGGGGCGGTGCCTTTTTGCACAAACGGGTTGAGACTGTTATAGCCGCCGGTATTGCCGAACACGACCTTGCCGCCCTTGGGCGCGTCGGGGTTGGCATAAGGCAGCGACACAAAATCCGGTGGTAGGGCCGGGTCTCCATACATAGCTATGCCATGGGTCGATTCTGCTTGCGCTAACGTGGCGACAACCGAGGCAGCGATTCCCGCGATCAACGGGCGGATGGGACGGAGAATATCGGGGCTCATTTTGGAAACAATCCTGCTCTGGCCTTATTTTGTTGGGATTCACCGTACCGATGATTTTTCTTATTATCAAACTTTTAGCTTGGATGACGGCGCGGAATTGCTTATAAAGGTTCCACTGCTCGATAGGTTTCTTGCCTGTATGAAACCTGCCTCAATAACTTAACGCCCGCTTCGTGCGGGCGTTTTTTTCTGCCTCGAGCACTGAGTTTCCCGCCCATAAATCGACCGGAACCGCAAGCGGGTCTTTCCCCGTTTATTTTGCAGGTGCAGCATGGCACTGTGTCTCCAAATCATGAGTCTGTGGGAGACCCAAAATGAACCTGTCGGGAAAAACAGCAATCATCACCGGATCGAATTCGGGCATCGGGTTGGGCATCGCGCGCGAATTGGCCAAGGCGGGGTCCGATGTGGTTCTGAACTCGTTCACCAACCGCGATGAAGATCACGCGCTGGCGGCCGAGATCAGCAAGGAGACCGGGACCAACGCGCGCTACATCAAGGCCGACATGTCCAAGGGCGAGGAATGCCGCGCGCTGATCGAACAGGCCGGAGCCTGCGATATCCTGATCAACAACGCAGGCATTCAGCACGTCGCGCCGATCGACCAGTTCCCGGTCGAGAAATGGGACGCGATCATCGCCATCAACATGAACTCGGCCTTTCACACAATGGCGGCGGCGCTGCCGATGATGCGCAAGGCCGGGTGGGGGCGGATCGTCAATATCGCCTCGGCGCATGGGCTGACTGCATCGCCCTACAAGGCGGCTTATGTGGCGGCCAAGCACGGGGTCGTCGGCATGACCAAGACTGTTGCGCTGGAAACCGCGCAGGAGCCCATCACCTGCAACGCCATCTGTCCGGGCTATGTGCTGACGCCGTTGGTCGAGGCGCAGATCCCCGACACGATGAAGGAATACAACATGAGCCGCGAGGACGTGATCAAGAACGTCATGCTCGAGCGGCAACCCTCGAAAGAGTTCGCGACCGTCGAACAGCTGGGTGGAACCACCGTGTTCCTGTGCTCGGACGCCGCGGCCCAGATCACCGGCACCACGATCTCGGTCGACGGCGGCTGGACCGCGTTGTGATCCGCGGCGCGCGCCGGGGCCGGCGGACATGGTAAAGCGCATCAATCTTGCCCTGCAGGGCGGCGGCGCGCATGGCGCCTTTACCTGGGGCGTGCTGGACCGTCTGCTGGACGACGAAGACATTGAGGTTGCGGCGATTACCGGAACCTCGGCCGGGGCGCTGAACGGAGCCGCGTTCAAGGCCGGCATGGTTCATGCCGGTCGCGATGGCGCGCGCGAGACCCTGAACGCCCTGTGGGAGAGGATGGGCGCGGTGGGCGACATGCGCATCGCCAACTGGCTGGCCGGGATGGAGCCCGCTCAGATCGCGCAGGCGATGGAGTATTCCTTGCCGTTCTCGGTGGCTGATACCTGGTCGCGGATGGTGTCGCCCTATGCCTATGGACCGTTCTACCGCAATCCGCTGGCCCCGGTGGTAGAGGCGTTTGATTTTGGCGAGGTCTGCGCCGATCAGGGGCCACGCCTGTTCGTCTGCGCCACCTGTGTGCGCAGCGGCAAGATCCGTGTTTTCACGGGCGATGAGGTGACGACTGACGCGATTCTCGCCTCGGCCTGCCTGCCGAACCTGTTCCAAGCGGTTGAAATCCACGACCCCGAAACCGACCGGACCGAAGCCTATTGGGATGGCGGCTATACCGGCAACCCGGCGCTGTTTCCGCTGTTCAACGCGGGCCTGCCCGAAGATGTTGTGATCGTGAACATCAACCCGCTGGAGCGCGACGAGGTTCCCAAGACCCCGCAGCAGATTCAGAACCGGATCAACGAGATCAGCTTCAATTCTTCCCTTCTGCGCGAGCTGCGGGCGATCAACTTCGTGCAGCGCCTGTTGGCCAAGGGCAAGCTGAAGGCGGGTGAAATGAGCCGGGTCTTCGTGCACATGATCGCCGATGACGCGCTGATGAACAGCCTGTCGGTGGCGACCAAGACAGTGCCCAACCCGGTGGTTCTGCACAGCCTGAAACAGGCGGGACGGGCCGCGGCCGACCAGTTTCTGGCCGATCACAAACCCGATCTGGGTGCGCGCAGCACCGTTGATCTGCCCGCGATGTTCGGCTGATCACTCGGGCGGCTGCGTGGGGTCTTTCTGATTCGGATAGACCAGCCCGGCCGAAATCACCAGCTTGGCGGCATCCTCGATGGACATGTCCAGCAGGATCACGTCTTCCTCGGGGAAGAACAGCAGAAAACCCGAGGTTGGGTTCGGCGTGGTTGGGATGAACACGCTCAGCAGGCCGCCGCCGGTTTCGGCGCGTTTGTTGATCTCGCCCTTTGCCTCGGTCGAGACGAAGCCGATGGCCCAGATGCCCCGGCGGGGATATTGCACCAGGCAGGCCTTCTCGAACGACCGCTCGGTCTGGGCAAAGACGGTTTCCGAGATCTGTTTGATCCCGGAATAGATCGACCGGACGACGGGCATCCGGTTGACCAGGCTTTCGGCAAAATGGATCAGTGACCGGCCCAGGATACCTTTGGCGATCCAGCCGACCAGAACCGTGAAGATCAGGAAGAACAGGACGCCCACGCCGCGCAGGTTGATGCCCACATATTGCTCAGGGCGGAACTGGTGCGGGATCAGGGGCAGGACCGCGCTGTCGATCCAGCCGACTACCGACAGGATCAGCCACAGCGTCAGCCAGACCGGTGCGATGACGACGATACCCGTCAGAAACGACGCGCGTAGCCGCGACAGCAGGCCGGGGCGGCGGTGGGGTTCTTCATCAAACGGTGTGTTCATCGCGGTTCCGAGCGGTTTGCCGGACTAGTTAATCAGTCCGGCGCCTTGGTACAATAGGTCCGTTTGACGCTTAGTCAGCCTGAGCCTCCAAAGACTTGGCTATACCAGCCGCAAGGCGCGCATTGTTGCGCACCAGGGCGATATTGGCGATCAGGGATCGGCCCTCGGTCCGCTCGTAGATGCGCTGCAGCAGGTAGGGCGTGACGGCCTTGCCGGTAATGCGATGCGCTTCGGCGTCCTGCTGGGCCGAGGCGATGATCGGGTCAAGTTCCTCGGACGGGATCTGATCGGCCAGCGGGATCGGGTTGGCCACCAGCTGCCCGCCTGGCAGACCCAGAGCGCGGCGCGTCGCATGGGCCTTGGCGATCTGCTCGGCTGTGTCCATCCGCAGGGGCGCGGCAAAGGGCGACTTGGCCGACCAGAAGGCCGGGAATTCATCCTGCCCATGGGCGATGACCGGCACGCCCAGTGTCTCAAGCACTTCGAGCGTTTTGGCCAGATCGAGGATGGCCTTGGCCCCGGCAGCCACGACCGTGACCGGCGTCTGCGCCAGTTCGTGCAAGTCGGCCGAGATGTCAAAGCTGGTTTCCGCGCCGCGATGCACCCCGCCGATGCCGCCGGTGGCAAAGACTTGGATCCCCGCGAAATGGGCGGCGATCATCGTGGCGGCAACGGTGGTGGCCCCGGTCCCGCCCGAAGCGATGCAGGCTGCCATATCCGCGCGCGAAATCTTGGCCACGCCCTGCGCCTGTCCCAAATCCTTCAACTGATCGGGTTCCAGCCCCACATGCAGCCGGCCGTCGATCACCGCGATCGTGGCCGGAACGGCGCCCGCATCGCGGATGTCCTGCTCGACCTGGGCCGCCACCTCGATGTTCTGCGGGTAGGGCATGCCGTGGGTGATGATGGTGCTTTCCAAGGCAACGATGGGGGTTCCATCGTCCTTGGCCGCGCGCACTTCGGCGGAATACTGGATGTCGATCACAGGGGAGTCTCTCCGGATACATAGGTTGCGGCGGCATGCAGGGCGCGGGTCAGCGCCTCGTCGATGCTGGCGCCATTGGCTTCGGCGGCGATATGGGCCGCCATGAACGTGTCGCCCGCACCGGTCACGCGCGTGACCAGAACCGACGGGGGTTTCTGGGTGATCACCGCCTGGGCACTGGCCACGGTGGCCGAGTTGCCCCCGTCGGTCACCAGCGCACGCAGCGCGCCCCGCTCCAGCAGCGCACGGGCGGCGGATTCGGAATCGTCGAACTCGCGCTGGCACAGCAGCCCGGCTTCTTCGAGGTTCACATACAGCGTGGCCCGGCCGTGCTTGAGGAAAGGCAGCAGCCGCTCGGCCTTGCCGGGCGAGGCCGGGGCTACGCGCAGGTCGGCACGGGCGAAGGCCGGGCTGACGGCGATTTCTTCCAGAAGGTCCAGCGTCAGGTTGCCGTCCAGCGCGATCTGCCCCTCGAACGGGGTGTTTTCATAGCCCAGCGGGCCATGGATCAGCGGGCGCAGGATCTTGGCGCCGGCGGCCTCCAGCGAATGGGCGTCGGCAATGGCGGCGATCAGTCCGTTTGCGCCTTCGACCGCCATGTAACGGTCGGTGGGCAGGTCCTGCGAGCGATAGATATGGGTCGTGTCCATGCCCAGCCGCTTGCAGGCATGGACCAGCTCGTCGCCCTCGGGGTCGCTGCCGATGGCGGTCAGAAGGGTCGGGGTCATGCCGAAGCGCACAAGGGTCATGGCGATGTTCATCGCCACGCCACCGGGCAGGCGCGTGATGCGGCCGGGCACGTCCGATCCTTGCCGCATGTGGCTGGCGGATCGTCCGATCACGTCCCACAGGACGGATCCGATACACAGGATGTCGCTGTTCTGAGTCATTTCCTCGTCATGCCGCAGGCGCAGGGCGCGCGCAAGCCGGAAGCTGCGCGGGCTGGGTCCACGTCGGCGATTTGGCTTGCCAATTGTTTGGAAGGAAGAAACACTCAGACACAGTGTTTTTTGGTTCTTTTGGATATTTTCGGATGGGTCTCAATATCCGTTTGCTGACCTTCCTGAGGTTTCGCGCCTGGATCATTGCGCCATTTCTGGCATATATTTTTTTGGCAATGCCTGCATGGGCGCAACAAAGCGGACGGACAATCGTTGACTTTCAGGTCCGGGACGGTCGGCTTCTGGTCGAAATCGCCATGAACGCCGAGGCCGTTCTGGCCGGGTTCGATCCGCAAGAAGTCGCGCAGGGCGGCGACGGCGGGAGCGCGCGTTACGCACAGCTGCGCCGGCTTGTCTCGTCCGAACTTGAGGAACACGTCCACGATTTTGTTACGGATTGGAAGCAATCCTTGCAGATCGACGTGAACGGGCCGGTTGCATTGTCCTATGAAGGCGCAAGTATTCCAGTGGTCGGCAACCCGGACGTGCCGCGGATTTCCCGAGTGCTGTTGGCCGGTCCTCTGCCACCCGATGCAAGCAGTCTGCGCCTGACGTGGCCCGAAGGGATCGGCCCCGTGGTCTTGCGCCAGCAAGGGGTCGAGGCGCCTTATACCGGGTTTCTGAGCGGCGGCGAGGTCAGTCCTCGCATTCCCTTGGCAGGCGGGGCCGGGCTGGGGGCGCAGCAAGCGGCCGAGGCTTTTTTCCGGGCCGGGCTGCTGCATGTCGCGGGCGCGGGGGCACAGCTTCTGGCGCTGGCCTCGGTGCTGGTTTTCTTGTCACTGAAGTTGCGCCCGGTCCTTGTTCAACTTGCCGCGCTGGGGCTGGGCGTTCTGGTGATGCTGCCGCTTGGGATGTTCGACGTGTTGAGTGCGAGGCCGTTCCTGCCGTGGCCGGTCGTGCCGGCTGCCATCGCCTTGTTGGCGCTTTGGAACCTCGTCACCGACCGGTTGGGGGTCTGGCGCGTGCTGTTCCTTTTGGCGGCCGGTGCAGTCCTTGGCCTGACACTGTCAGAAGCATCGTCGCGCCTTGGTGTGCCGCCGCACCATGTCGCGCCGGCGGTGCTGGGTTTTGCCGCTGGCATCCTGTTGGCGCTGAGCGGAGTCGCGATCCTGATCCTCGCCACCCTGACCGTGCTCTTGCCGGATTCGCCCAGGCTGCGCGGCCGTATTTCCACAGTAGCCTCGCTGTTGTTGGCGGGCTTGGGTCTGTACTGGGCGGTTATGTCCTAACCGCCGGTATTCATCGGCGCGATCAGCGTGTTCAGGGCGCTTAGCGGGTCCTCTGCGGCCCAGATCTCGTCTCCGATACCGAAGAAGTCGGTGCATTCAGCCAGTTCGGCAACCAGTTCGGGTGTCAGGCCGCCTTCGGCGACAACCGGAACCTCGATCATCTCGGACCACCATTGGAACAGATCACGCTCGGCACGGGTTCCTTTGCCCAAGGACACTTCCCCCACGGGCCCAAAAGCCACATAGTCGGCCCCGGCTTCGCCCGCAGTCATCCCGTCATGACGCGAGGTTCCGCAGAAACTGCCCACGATGGCATCCGCCCCCAGCTCTTTGCGCGCGGCCCGGACCGAGCGGGCCGCATCCTCCAGATGCACCCCGTCCAGCCCCAGCCGTTGCGCCAGCAGGACATGGTTCGAGATCACCAGCGCCACATCGCGCGCATGGGCCACCTCGCGGCAGGCGTCGGCCGCGCGGGCGATGGCGTCCTCGTCGCTGCCGGCCAGCGCCAGCCGGATGCAGGCGATCTCGGTCCCGTCCAGAACGCGGGCCAGCCGGTCGGGAAAGGTGGCCGGGTCGATGGTCGGCGGGGTGATCAGATAGATCTGAGGCTGCTCGGGGGTGTCCATTGGCGGATCCTTCGCGGTTGGTCTTTGGCGCGGTTTAGCCGATTGCGGCGGCGAAGCAAACTTTATTGCCCGCAGACCGCGTGATTTGCAATCGGGCAGGGCGGCCGGGCTTGCCCTGTGCCAGCGGCGGCATTATGGCAGGCGCAACTTTCGGAGATCAGGATGCTCAGCGACAGACCCCAGCCCTCATTCGTGCTTGTCCGCCCGCAGATGGGCGAAAACATCGGCGCCGCGGCGCGGGCGATGTGGAATTTCGGTCTGGACCGGATGCGCATCGTCGCCCCGCGCGACGGCTGGCCCAACCCCAAGGCCGTGGCCATGTCGAGCGGTGCCGGGCGGCTGCTGGACGAGGCGCAGCTGTTCGACGATCTGGGCGGCGCGTTGGGCGACCGCACATATGTGTTCGCCACCACCGCCCGTCAGCGCGGACTGACCAAACCCGTCTACAGCCCCGAACGGGCCATGCAGATCGCGGCCCAGAAGGTGGCGGCGGGCGAAAAGGTGGCCGTGCTGTTCGGGCCTGAGCGGGCCGGGTTGGAGAATGAAGACATCGCAAAGGCCAATGCGATCATCTCGGTGCCTGTGAACCCCGAATATGCCTCGCTGAACCTGGGGCAGTGCGTGTTGCTGACCGCCTATGAGTGGATGCGCCAGACCGGCGACGTGGTGCACGAGGCCACCGATCTGGGCAAAGGTGACTGGGCCACCGGCATCGAGGTCGAGAAACTGGTCGAGCATTATGAGCAGCGGCTGGACGATGCCGGGTTCTTCTACCCGCCGGAAAAGGCCGAAGGGATGAAGGTAAACCTGCGCAACCTGTGGTCGCGCATGCAGATGACGCGGGCCGATGTGCAGATGCTGCACGGGATCATGCGTCAGATGGTCCGCTGGAAGGACAAGGGCTGAGGCTGGACCTTCGCGGGCACTGGCCCTAGCTTGCGGGAAAATCAAGGACATGAGGACGGCATGAGCGGCAAGCGCAGCATCTTCGAAGAAGTCTCGGGTGAACAAAAGCAGGGAACGATCCAGCCCGGCATGATCGACCGCGGCCGGGGTGGCGCACGCAAGGCCATCCGTATCTGGCTGATGATCCTGTTCGCGCTTGTCGTCATGATGATCGCGGTGGGTGGGCTGACCCGCCTGACCGACAGCGGCCTGTCGATCACCGAATGGCGACCGGTCACCGGAGCGATCCCGCCGATGTCCGAGGCGGACTGGCAGGCCGAGTTCGACAAGTACAAACAGATCGACCAGTGGCGCATCATGAACCAGTGGATGGAGTTGGATGACTTCAAGACCATCTACTGGTGGGAATGGGGTCATCGGCAGCTGGGCCGTGTGATCGGCCTGGTCTGGGCGCTTGGGTTCTTTGGCTTTCTGGTGCTGCACAAGATCCCCGCAGGCTGGACCGGGCGCCTTGCGATCCCCGGACTGCTGGGCGGCGTTCAGGGCGCCGTCGGTTGGTGGATGGTGGCCTCGGGGGTGACGCAGGGCGAGGGGATGACCGCGGTCGCCAGTTATCGTCTGGCCACCCATCTTGGCCTCGCGTTCGTGATCCTGGGCTTTCTGGCCTGGTACATCTTCATGCTGGGGCGCGAGGAACGCGACCTGATGCAGGCCCGTCGCGCGAAAGAGGCGCGGCTGTTCTCGCTGTCGACCGGGCTGCTGCACTTTGCCTTTCTGCAGATCCTGATCGGTGCATTGGTGGCGGGTATCGACGCCGGCCGGTCCTATACCGACTGGCCGCTGATCGGCGGGCAACTGCTGCCGCCGGACGCCACCGCGCTTGAACCGATGTGGCGCAACTTTTTCGAAAGTCCGGGGCTGGTGCAGTTCATCCACCGCTGCGTGGGCTATGTGCTGTTCGCCTTCGGCATCTTCGTCTGGCGGCGCGGCAGCAGCAGCGCCCACCCGCAGACCCGATTCGCCTTCAACTCCATGTTCGCGGCGCTGTCGCTGCAGGTGGTCGTAGGCATCCTCACCGTGGTCTACGGCGCGCCCTGGCAGATCGCCATCTTCCACCAGTTTATGGCCGTGGTCGTCTGGACCCTGATCCTGCGCGCCCGGTTCCTGACCGCTTATCCCATCGCAACCTCGCTGCGCGGAGCTTGACCCAATGACTGCATTCAATGACCTGATGGCCTTTCAGCGCGAAACCTCGGCCCTGGCACAGATCGCCGGGCGCCTGGGCTGGGACCAGGAGACTGTCATGCCGCGCGGGGCCGCCAACCAGCGCGCCGAGGAGATGGCCGCAATCGAAGCCGTGTTGCATGCGCGCCGTTCGGATCCGCGCGTGGCCGAGTGGCTGGAAAACGCCCATGCCGACACCGAGGTCGGTCAGGCGCAACTGCGCGAAATCCGCCGCACATACGAGCGCACGGTCAAGGTGCCCGCTGATCTGGCCACGGCCATCGCCCGCGTGACATCGGCCGCGCAGGGCAAGTGGGCACAGGCCCGCGCCGACGAGGATGTTGCCGCGTTTCTTCCGGTTCTGGAGGAAGTCGTGGCGCTGCGGCGCGAGGAAGGGGCGGCTCTGGCGCAGGGCGGCGATGTCTATGACGCGCTGGTCGAGGATTACGAGCCCTACACGACCGCTGCCCAGATCGCCGACATCTTCGACGCCCTGCGCCCGCGTCTGGTTGCGCTGCGCTCCGCGGTTCTTGACCGGCCGTCCCCCGCGGGCGTGACCGGAACGTTTGACGAAGCGGCCCAGATGAAGCTGACGCAAAAGCTGGCGGAGACTTTCGGGTACGACTTGAACCGGGGGCGGGTGGACAAGGCCGTACACCCGTTCTGTTCGGGCAGCGGCGACGACGTGCGCGTCACCACTCGGACCAGCGAAACCGACCCGTTCAACTGTTTCTATTCGACCATCCATGAGGTCGGGCACGCCTGCTATGAGCAGGGCATCGACCCGGCCTACGCGCTGACACCGCTGGGCCAGGGCGTGTCAATGGGCGTTCATGAAAGCCAGAGCCGCATCTATGAAAATCAGCTGGGCCGCTCGCGCGCCTTCACGGGCTGGCTGTTCCGGCAGATGATGGACACCTTCGGTGATTTCGGCATAGCAGATGAAGATGCCTTCTATGCCGCCGTAAACCGGGTGCACAACGGATACATCCGAACCGAAGCGGACGAGGTTCAGTACAATCTGCACGTAATGCTGCGGTTCGATCTGGAGCGCGCACTTATGTCGGGCGAACTGCAGGTGAAGGACCTCGAGGCCGCGTGGAACGACCGCTTCCATGCCGATTTCGGCTATGCGGTCGACAAGCCTTCGAACGGGTGTCTGCAGGACGTGCATTGGTCGGTCGGTCTGTTTGGCTACTTCCCGACCTATTCGCTGGGCAATGTGTACGCAGGCTGTCTGTATCAGGCTCTCCGAGCGGCAGTTCCAAGCTTGGACGATCAACTGGCGCAGGGCGATACCGCCACTGCAACCGGCTGGCTGCGCGAGCATGTTCAGCAGCATGGCGGTCTGTATGCCCCACGCGACGTCATCCGCCGCGCCAGCGGCATGGAGCCCGGACCCGAGCCTTTGTTGGCTTATCTCGAAGACAAATTCGGCACGCTCTACGGTCTATGACCTGGAAAGATGACCGCTATGGGTATGATAGGGGTCATCTAGCTGCGGTGTGCATCAGGCACCCAGTCTTCCAGAGGCCGGTTCCAGAACCGGTTCGGGTTGTCTTCGTCCTGCCCACGGATGTGCAGCGTTCGAAAACACGGGTGCAGAAGGATCACCGGTTCTTCATAGGGATGGGCCGCGTAGATTGCGCGCAGCACCTTCGAACGCACGCCGTCCGACACATCCAGAAAGAACGAGACTTCGACGCAGGGAACATCCACCGTGTCGCAGGTGACGGCATTGCGTCCGGTCCCGAGTGACCGAAAGCTCTGCGTTCCGGGCGTCGACCGGAAGGTGACGCGATCATAATCGCCGTAAACAAGGTTGGCTTCGGCCAGAACGGCATCAATCACCGCCTGCGCGCGGTCCTCGGGAACCTGAACGATCACGCGCCAACCTTCGTCTGTCAGATATCGTTCGGTGTCCTGTGGTTTTTGGGTCATTCCAGTCTCCTAACCAAGCAACGTCAAAATGACCGGGTTTGTATCTCAAGTGTGACTTATCGCTTCGCCATCGACCGAACCGACGACCCGAGGCAATCAAACGCGGAGTCCGACAGGCCGAAATGGCGAGCAAGAGCGATCTTGCCTTCCGGCGTGATGGTCAGGGCGCGACTGGACCTTTGGCGCGTCAGCCATTTGTCTTTCAGAGCTTTTTCCAGAATCGCGATTCCCAAGGAACCTGAGATGTGATTTCGGCGTTCCGTCCAGTCCAGACAGAATTTGGCGACCGGCCGGTGGGCGCTGACCCGCGGTGGGTCCAGGTCGAGATCGGTCAGAAATGCGTGATATCGCGGACCCGGCGCCAGTGCCCCATGTGCCAGTTGCAGAACGCCCGTATCCAGCAGGTTGTCCGTGATCCACACACCGAGACGCCCGGCAAGATGGTTATAGCAGCAACGGGCCAACAGAACGCCCAAGTCCGGTTTCGCGGCCCGCCGGACATGATCGCTGGGGGTTAGCGTGGACAGCTTTTCCAAAGCCGATGCGACCTGTGCGCTTGCGATCCGGTGATAGACATGCCTGCCGCTGCGTATCGAAGTGGTCAGGCCGGCCCGCTCCAACTGCTTGAGATGGGCCGTTGCAGTTGGTGGCGTTATGTTGGCTGCGCAGGACAACTCTTTGTTGGTGAACGCCCGCCCGTCCATCAGTTTGCACAGGATGCGTGCGCGGGTTGGGTCGGCGAGGGCGGCGCCGATGATGTCCAGTCTGGGTTCGGGTCTCATTGGATGAGCCTACCGCAAAACCCGGCTTGACCCCAGAAAGAACGCTTCGACATTCGCCGAAACGAAAAGGAGCGGCTGCTGTTGCAGAGCCGCTCCGTCGTCGTTGAAATGAGGGCCGCCGATCAGAGGCGGCCATCCTTACGTTTCGCTATCGTCTTCCTCGTCACCCTGGTCTGCGATCCAAGCGACGCTGACGACTTCCTCGCCTTTGCCGGTGTTGAACACCTTGACCCCGCCCGCACTGCGGGACCGGAACGATATACCGTCGACCGGAACCCGGATCGACTGCCCCTTGGACGTGGCCAGCATGATCTGGTCGTCGATTTCGACGGGGAACGAGGCCACCAGCGGGCCGCCCCGCATCGCCTTGTCCATCGCCATCACGCCCATTCCACCGCGGCCGCGCACCGGGTAGTCATGCGACGAGCTGAGCTTGCCCGACCCGCCGGCCGTGATAGTCAGGATAAGGTTTTCCGCCGCAGACATCTCGGCATAGCGCTCCTGAGGCAGGATGCTGTCTGCGTTGCCTTCGTCTTCGTCGGTTTCGGTCTCTTCGGTGACGCCTGCCATCAGGCGGCGCATCTTCAGGTAGGCGGCGCGCTCGTCTGCCGTGGCCTCGAAGTGGCGAATGACGGACATCGAGACGACTCGATCGCCATTCGTCAGTTTGATGCCGCGCACACCGGTCGATTTGCGGCCCTTGAACACGCGCACGGCAGTGGTCGGGAAGCGGATTGCCCGGCCGGAATTGGTGACCAGCATCACGTCGTCATCCTCGGAACAGATGCGCGCGTTGACCAGTTCCACACCCTCGGGCAGATCCATCGCGATCTTGCCGTTGCGCTTGACGTTGGTGAAATCGCTCAGCGCGTTTCGGCGCACGTCACCGGCACTGGTGGCGAAGACGATCTGCAGGTTTTCCCATTCTTCATCCGGCACATCGACCGGCATGATCGCCGCAATCGAAACACCCGTGGGAATCGGCAGGATGTTGACGATGGCCTTGCCCTTGCCGGTTCGCCCAGATTGAGGCAAGCGCCATGTCTTGAGCTTGTAGACCATCCCATCGGTGGTGAAGAACAGCAGTTGCGTATGCGTGTTCGCCACGAACAGATTGGTTACGACGTCCTCTTCCTTGGTCTGCATCCCCGACAGACCCTTGCCGCCGCGCTTCTGCGCGCGGAAGTCGGCCAGCGGCGTACGCTTGATGTAGCCGCCCGAGGTCACGGTGACGACCATGTCCTCGCGTTCGATCAGGTCCTCGTCTTCCATATCGCCGGACCAGTCGACGATTTCAGTGCGGCGCGGCACTGCGAACTGCTCTCGAACCTCGCGCAGCTCGTCGGCGATGATGCTCATGATGCGCTCGCGCGAGGACAGAATGTCCAGGTATTCCTTGATCTTGGCGGCCAGGTCTTCCAGCTCGTCCGTGACCTCTTTGACACCAATCTGGGTCAGGCGTTGCAGGCGCAGATCAAGGATCGCGCGGGCCTGAACCTCGGTCAGGTTGTAGGTGCCGTCGTCGTTCATCTTGGACAGCGGATCGTCGATCAGGCGTAGATAGCTCTCGATCTCGGCTGCGGGCCAGCGGCGGGTCATCAGCTTTTCGCGCGCCTCTGCCGCGTCGGCCGAAGACCGGATCGTGGCAACGACCTCGTCCACGTTCGAGACCGCCACGGCCAGACCGCACAGGATATGGCTGCGTTCCCGTGCCTTGCGCAGGTCGTATGCGGTGCGGCGGGCAACGACATCTTCGCGGAAGTCGATGAAGCTGGTCAGGAACCGGCGCAGGGTCAGCTGCTCGGGGCGACCGCCATTCAGCGCCAGCATGTTGCAGCCGAATGAGGTCTGCATCGGCGTGAACCGGTAAAGTTGGTTCAGCACCACCTCGGGCGTTGCGTCGCGCTTCAGCTCGACCACCACCCGCACGCCGTTGCGGTCAGATTCGTCCTGAACGTGGCTGACGCCTTCGATGCGCTTTTCACGCACGGCTTCGGCGATCTTCTCAATCATCGAGGCCTTGTTCACCTGATAGGGGATCTCGTCCACGATGATGGCATAGCGGTCCTTGCGCAACTCCTCGACGCGGGTTTTGGCGCGGATGATGACGCTGCCACGGCCCTCCAGATAGGCCTTGCGCGCACCGGACCGGCCCAGCATCACGCCGCCGGTGGGGAAATCGGGGCCGGGGATGTATTCGATCAGCTGTTCGCTGGTCAGGTCCGGATCGTCGATCAGCGCCAGCGTCGCGTCGACCACTTCGCCCAGGTTGTGCGGCGGGATGTTGGTGGCCATACCCACCGCGATGCCGCCGGCGCCGTTGACCAGCATGTTGGGGAACCGCGCGGGCAGGACGGTGGGTTCCTTGTCCTTGCCGTCGTAGTTGTCCTGGAAATCTACCGTCTCTTTCTCGATATCCGCCAGCAGAGCGGCGGCGGGCTTGTCCATGCGGACCTCGGTGTAGCGCATGGCCGCCGGGTTGTCGCCGTCCATCGAGCCGAAGTTGCCCTGACCATCCAGCAGCGGCAGCGACATCGAGAAATCCTGCGCCATCCGCACCAGCGCGTCATAGATCGCGCTGTCACCGTGCGGGTGGTATTTACCCATCACATCGCCCACGGGACGGGCCGATTTGCGGTAAGCTTTGTCGTGGGTGTTCCCGGTCTCGTGCATCGCATAGAGGATGCGCCGATGCACCGGTTTCAAGCCGTCGCGCAGATCGGGGATCGCACGGGACACGATGACCGACATCGCATAGTCCAGATAGGACGTCCGCATCTCGGATTCGATGGATACCGTCGGGCCGTCGTAAACCGGGCGCTCGGGCGGGGTTTCATCCATGTTTTCGGGGATTTCTGGCGTATCGCTCACGTAAACTGCCCGTTTATTGTGCTGGGTCTATATCTTGTGGATGCATCTTATCAGACCCGGCACATAGGGTGCAAGCAAGCAACCCGGAAGTGGCCTGGAACCGCGGTGTTTTTCGGGTAACACATTGTTTTAATACGGATTGAAAAGGAATCATGTTACCCTGAAGGGACCTTTGAGGAAATCTGGAGGTCTGAATGGAGAAAAACGAAACCGAATTGATGCTGAAGGGGTATGGCCTGACAACGGCTGAAATCTTCTATCGCATGCCGGATTACATCCATGTTCTGAACACGTTCATCTGGCAGGATTACGACTTGGCGCCGGATCATCCCAAGCTGTTCAATTTCATCGAGTTCTGGCAGCGCGAAATCGAGGGTCCGCTGCATTCGGTGCGCTTTACCCACCGCAAGATGATCGCACCCGGAGAATGGCGGAACGTCGTCGGAGAATACCGGCTGAACTAGCGTTTCGGCCAGGTTGCGCTCGAGGCCAATGCGCCTTGATCCGGCCGATGGATCATCGAATGAATGCCGACCTGCGTTTCGGCGCAGGTTACTCACTCTCATAATTTCTGAACACAACCAGATCTTGGCAATCCGTTGACGGCGGACGCGTTGAGCGGTTGAATATTCTTGTGCGTTTCGGTGGCGGTCCGGTGCGCCGCACACGATTGGTACAGATTGGAAAACCAGAGAAAGTCCAGGATATGATTGCGCTAACATTGGACATGCCGGCGATGGCGCGTTAAGGACGGTTCATGGTTTCTCGCGTTATACCCGTCGACCCATTTGATCTGGTCATTTTTGGTGGCACCGGGGATCTGGCGCAGCGCAAGATTTTGCCTGCCTTGTTTCGTCGTTATTGCGCGGGACAGTGGAATGACGATGTTCGGATAATCGCCGCAGCAAGGTCCGCACATGATCAGGCGGGCTATCGTGCGATCGTCGCCGAGTCGCTGGCCCAGCACGCACCTCGTCAAGCGGCAGATCCCGGCAACCTTGATGGGTTCCTGAACCGGCTGCAGTATCTGCGGTTGGATGCCAGCTCTGATGATGGGTGGGAAAACCTTTCAGGTCTGTTGGCGGATTCGCGGATCCGCGCCTTCTATTTCTCGGTTGGACCCGGATTGTTCGCCCCGTTGGCGGAGAAAATCCGCCAGCATGGTCTGGCAAACGAGCAGACGAGGATCGTCGTCGAAAAGCCGTTCGGTCACGACCTGGACAGCGCGCGGGCGTTGAATGCCACGCTGGCCTCGTATTTCAGCGAAAACCAAATCTACCGGATCGATCATTATCTGGGCAAGGAAACCGTCCAGAACCTGATGGCCGTCCGGTTCGGCAACATGCTGTTCGAGCCGCTGTGGAACAGCCAGTATGTCGACCATATCCAGATCACCGTCGCCGAGACCGTCGGCGTGGATGGTCGCGAAGAGTATTACGAGCGCGCGGGGGCCATGCGCGACATGGTGCAAAACCATTTGATGCAGCTGTTGTGCCTGATCGCGATGGAACCGCCTGCCAAGTTCGATTCGGATGCCGTGCGCGATGAAAAGCTCAAGGTAATCCGCGCACTGGACCCGGTGCAGCCGCACCATATCGTGCGTGGGCAGTATTCGGGTGGTCCCGACGGGCCGGGCTACCGCGAAGCGGTGGGCAATCCGCGCTCGACCACCGAAAGTTATGTGGCGCTGCGGGCGCATGTCAGCAATTGGCGGTGGGCGGGAACTCCGTTCTACCTGCGCACCGGCAAGCGGTTGGTGGCAAGGTCCTCGGTTATCAACGTGATCTTCAAGGATGCGCCGCATTCGATTTTCGGGGCCGAGGCCGGGCGGCATGCCAACACGTTGTCGATCCGCCTTCAACCGAACGAAGGCATAACGCTGAAAGTCACGATCAAAGAGCCGGGGCAGGGCGGAATGCGTTTGATCGACGTCCCGTTGGACATGAGCTTTGCCGAAGCGCTCGGGCCCGAAAACGAGGAAGCGCCGGATGCTTATGAGCGTTTGGTGATGGACGTGATCCGAGGCAATCAAACACTGTTCATGCGCGGAGACGAGGTCGAGGCCGCCTGGGCCTGGACCGACCCGATCATTGCGGGGTGGCAGGCGCGCGGCGACGTGCCTAAACCCTATGACAGCGGCAGTACCGGTCCCGGCGACGCCGAACTGCTGATGAAACGCGACGATCGCCATTGGCAAGGGATCAAGCCATGAAGATTCAGGAATATGCCGACAGGGACATGCTGGCCATTGATGTTGCCAACGTTCTGGCAGGCGAGTTGGAGGCCGCGCTGCTGCACAGCGATGTCGTGGCTTTTGCGGTTCCCGGCGGCACCACGCCCGGACCGATCTTCGACAGCCTGTGCGCCGCGGATCTTGAATGGGAGCGTGTCCGTGTTCTGCCCACCGATGAACGCTGCGTTCCAGCAGACAGTGACCGGTCGAACGAGCGCTTGATCCGCGACCGTCTTCTGACCAACCGGGCGGCGGCAGCGGACTATGTCCCGCTCTATATTCCGGGCAAGGCGCCCGAAGAGGTTCTGCCCCAAATCGAAGCTCTGATCGAGCCGCTGCGCCCGTTGGCGGTGCTGGTTCTTGGAATGGGCGACGACATGCATACGGCCTCGTTGTTTCCGGGGATGGAGGGGCTGGCGCAGGCATTGGCCGGCAACGCACCGGCATTGGCCGTTGCTCGCCCGCAGACGCAGCCCGAGACGCGGATCACCCTGACGGGTCCGGTTCTGGATGGGGCGCTGTCCAAACACCTGGTCATCTATGGGGAACAAAAGCGTGCAGCGCTTGAGCGTGCCATGAGCCTGCCGCCTGAGGAGGCGCCAATTGCGGCAGTCTTGGATGGAATGACGGTACACTGGGCGGATTGATCTTATGCAACTGGACACTCTCAGAACCCTTGCCGCGCAGGCGGCGGACACCCGCATCCTCGACCTGTTCGCGCAGGATCCCGACCGGGCGCAGAGATTCTCGGCCTCGACCGGGGATTTGCTGTTCGACTATTCGAAGACCCTGATCGACACGGACATCCGCGCGGCGCTGATCGACCTGTGCGATCAGGCCGGTCTAGCCGAGCGGCGCGACGCGATGTTCCGGGGCGACAAGATCAACGAGACCGAAGGCCGCGCTGTGCTGCATACGGCGCTACGCAATCTGGATGGCGGCCCAATCGAGGTTGATGGCCAGGACGTCATGCCCGAGGTGTTGGACACCCTGCAGCGCATGCGCGTGTTCGCCGAAGAGGTCCGGGGCGGAACGGCCCAGGGGGCAGGGGGCAGCTTTACCGACGTGGTGAATATCGGCATCGGCGGTTCGGACCTTGGGCCGGTGATGGCGACGCTGGCGCTGGCGCCCTATCACGACGGGCCGCGCCTGCACTATGTCTCGAACGTGGATGGCGCGCACATCGCCGACACGCTGCGCGAACTGGACCCGACGCGGACGCTGGTGATCGTGGCGTCCAAGACATTTACCACCATCGAAACCATGACCAACGCGCGGACGGCGCGGGCCTGGATGCTGGACGGCGGCGGCGACCCGGGGCGGCAGTTCGCGGCCGTGTCCAGCGCCGTGGACAAGACGGCGGACTTCGGCATCCCGTCTGACCGCGTGTTCGGCTTCGCCGATTGGGTCGGCGGGCGCTATTCGGTCTGGGGTCCGGTTGGACTGCCGGTGATGATTGCGGTGGGCTCGAACGCCTTCGACGCGTTCCTGCGCGGCGGGCAGGCGATGGACGTGCATTTCCGCGCCGCGGGCTGGGCCGAGAACATGCCGGTGATGCTGGCGCTGGTGGGCTTCTGGCACCGTCAGGTGCTGGGTCATGCCAGCCGCGCGGTTCTGCCCTATGACCAACGGCTGCTGCGGCTGCCGGCCTACTTCCAGCAGCTCGAGATGGAATCGAACGGCAAATCGGTGGCCATGGACGGCTCGGCGCTGAGCGTGCCTTCGGGGCCGGTGGTCTGGGGTGAGCCCGGCACCAACGGGCAGCACGCGTTTTACCAACTGATCCATCAGGGCACCGACGTGATCCCCTGCGAATTCATGGTGGCCGCCGAAGGCCACGAGCCCGAACTGGCCCATCATCACCGTCTGCTGCTGGCCAACTGCCTGGCTCAGTCCGAGGCGTTGATGCGTGGCCGGTCGCTTGAGGAAGCGCGAGCGCGCATGGCCGAGATGGGCCTGCATGGCGACGAGTTGGAGCGTCAGGCCCGGCATCGCGTGTTCCCGGGCAACCGGCCCTCGACCACGCTGATCTATCCGCAGCTGACGCCCTTCGTTCTGGGCCAGATCATTGCGCTGTATGAACACCGGGTGTTCGTCGAAGGCGTGCTGTTGGGCATCAACTCGTTCGACCAGTGGGGGGTGGAGCTGGGCAAGGAGTTGGCCACCTCGCTGGGGCCAATCGTCGATGGCGATGCGGGCACCGAGGGCAAGGACGGCTCGACCGCCGCACTTGTGGCCTATGCGCTGCGGCACCGGGGCTGAAGCCCTGCAAATCTGACGGCCTGCCGCCACGGCAGGCCGCATTCTTTTATTGTCAGACAATTAAATGATTGGCAGGATCGGCCCCGAGGAGAAGCCCTGGGGCCGGCCATGCCGCCGTGTCGCCTGGCCGCAACAGACGCCGCATCAGGCCGGCGCGATGAATGGGAGGATGTCCATGCTGGGACAGATGATGACGCAGCCGCTGTTGATTTCGTCACTGATCGATCATGCTGCGCGCTATCATGGTCAGACCGAGATCGTGTCGGTCGAAACCGACGGAACCGTCACCCGGACGAACTGGGGCGAGATCGCCGCCAATGCCGGGCGCATTGGGTCAGCGCTGACCAAGCTTGGCCTGCAGCCGCAGGATCGGATCGGCACTCTGGCCTGGAACAACCGCCGGCATCTGGAAATCTACTATGCCGCCTCGGGTGCCGGGTTCGTCTGCCACACGATCAACCCGCGCCTGTTCCCCGAACAGCTGGTTTACATCATCAACCATGCGCAGGACCGGGTGCTGTTCTTCGACGCCACCTTCATCCCGCTGGTCGCCGCGATCCGCGATCAATTGACCGAAGTGAAGCATTTCGTCCTGATGGGACCGCGCAGCGAGGACGCACTGCAGCAGATCCCCGGACTGGAATTCTATGACGAGTTGATCGAGACCGGCGACGCCGATTTCGAATGGCCGGTCTTCGATGAAAACACCGCCTCGAGCCTGTGCTACACCTCGGGCACGACCGGCCACCCCAAAGGCGTGCTGTATTCGCACCGTTCGACCGTTCTGCACAGCTTTGCCTCGAACACCCGCGACGTGATCGGGTATTCGGCGATGGATGTGGTGATGCCGGTGGTGCCCATGTTCCACGTCAACGCCTGGGGGTCGCCCTATGGCTGCGCCATGTCCGGTTCGCAGATGGTGCTGCCCGGGCCGGACCTGCATGGCGAGGCACTGGTGAACCTGATCGACACCTATGGCGTGACGCTGGCGATGGGGGTTCCCACGATCTGGCAGGGCCTGCTGGCCCATGCCGCCAAATGCGGCACCAGGCTGGAAAGCCTCGAACGTACGGTGATCGGCGGCGCGGCGTGCCCGCCCTCGATGATCGAGACCTTCCGGGAAAAATACGGCGTCGACACCGTGCATGCCTGGGGGATGAGCGAGATGAGCCCGCTGGGCACCGCCAACATCCCGCTGGCCAAGCATCGCAAGCTGCCGATCGAGGAACAGCACAAACTGCGCGAGAATCAAGGTCGTCCACCTTTTGGGGTCGAACTGAAGATCGTCGATGACGACGGCAACGACCTGCCGCATGACGGGGTCACGCAGGGCGACCTGATGGTGCGCGGACACTGGGTGCTGGACAGCTATTTCCAGCAGCAGGATCAAGATCTTCTGCAGGATGGCTGGTTCGCCACCGGCGACGTGGCCACGCTGGACCCCGATGGCTACATGACCATCCGCGACCGTTCCAAGGACATCATCAAATCGGGCGGTGAGTGGATCAGCTCGGTCGAGCTGGAAAACATCGCCGTAGCGCACCCGAAACTGGCCACCGCGGCGGTGATCGGCGTGCCGCATCCCAAATGGGACGAACGCCCGCTGCTGGTGGCGGTCAAGGCCGAGGGCGAAGACCCGTCCGAGGCCGAGCTGCTAGAGTTTTTCGACGGCAAGATTGCCAAGTGGCAGGTGCCGGACAAAGTGGTCTTCGTCGACGCGCTGCCACTCAATGCGACGGGCAAGGTCCTGAAACGCAAACTGCGGGATGAATTCAAGGACGCCTTGGCAGGTTAACGCTTGATTTATAAGGATTTTTGGCTCCGGCGGTAGGGATCGAACCTACGACCAATTGATTAACAGTCAACTGCTCTACCGCTGAGCTACGCCGGAACTGAGGGGCGTGTACCAATCTGCAAAGACGAGGTCCAGACGAAAATTGCTTTCTTTGGACGAATTGCGCGCCCCAGGTTTCCGTTTCGGATTTCAATCGGGGTGAACAGGTTTGTTGTTTCGTGCGGCAGTGAAACGTTGCGTTGATCTACGCACCGGCCGCGACGTGATCGTTTCATCCGGATCAGAAAGAGACTAGCCTCTCGATAATGCACCATTCTTCGGTGAACCTGTTGAAATCGGAAAGGAACCCAAGATGCGGACAGCTTGCAGGATTGCAGCGAAGCTTTTCTTCTTTGTTCTCGCCGCGCCGGGGATCGCCCAAGAGGCCGGAACCCTGATCACCGGCGCTCGGATTTTCGACGGTGTCCGTTCCGACCTGATCGAGGGTCAGGACGTTTTGATCCAAGACGGCGTGATCACGGCCATTGGCCCTGATCTGGATGCGCCGGAGGGGGCGACGGTGATCGATGCGCAGGGTCGGTTCCTGATGCCCGGATTTGCCGACATGCATGCGCATCTGATGTTTCAGATGCCGTTCGGTATCGCATTCAATGCCGATCGCGAATACTGGGCCTATGTTGCCGCAACCGTCGCCGAACAATACCTGATGCAGGGGTTCACGACGGTCCGCGATGTCGGCGGGAACTCGTTTTCACTGAAACGCGCCATCGACGAGGGCATTCTGGTGGGGCCGCGTGTCTATCCTTCGGGTCCCATGATCTCGCAGAGCTCGGGCCACTCGGATCATCGGACGGACGCAAACGAGCCCGGGTCATTGGTGTTCGAGCCCAGCATTCCGATGAAATACTTCCATGTCGCAGTTGCCGATGGGCGTGACGAGGTTCTGAAGACCGTACGCGAGGTGTTGCGCCGCAGGGCCTCGCAGATCAAGATTTCGGTCGGTGGCGGTACCGGGTCATTTGCTGATCCACTGGACACCACGCAGTACACGGCAGACGAAATCCGTGCAGCCGTCGAAGCGGCAGAAGACTGGAACACCTACGTAACCGCCCATGTCTACAACTCGGATGGCATCATCCGCGCCGTCGAGAATGGGGTGAAGTCCATCGAGCATGGCAATCTGATGAGCGAAGAGGCCATGCGCGTGATGATGGAGCATGATGCCTGGCTGTCGCCGCAGGTCATCGTCTACACATTCCATCCGGCCGGCTACAACGACGAACAAAAAGCCAAGCATGACGAAGCCTATGACGGCATCAACCAGATGTTCACCATGGCCAAGGAGCTTGGATTCGAGAATATCGTCTTCGGCACGGACGTGATCACTTCTCCTGAGATGATCAAGCGCGCAAACGAGGAGTTCGTTCTGAGAACGGAATGGTTCGACAATGCCGAAATACTCCGTCAGGCAACCTCGAAATCAGCCGAGTTGCTTGCCTTGTCGGGGCCGCGCAATCCTTATCCCGGGGCGCTGGGTGTCATTGCGGAAGGTGCTCATGCGGATATCCTTTTGATCGACGGCAACCCCCTTGAGGACATGTCTGTCATGACCGAATACGAAGAGCGCTTCGATCT
Source organism: Ruegeria sp. BHSC029 (assembly GCF_059613085.1). NCBI lineage: Bacteria > Pseudomonadati > Pseudomonadota > Alphaproteobacteria > Rhodobacterales > Roseobacteraceae > Ruegeria > Ruegeria sp. BHSC029. The sequence continues at coordinate 689,394 of NZ_JBXWRU010000001.1, read as the reverse complement.
GATCATGAAGGGCGGGGTGATCTACAAAAACGAACTGTAGCGGACGGTCTGCTGTGCAAATGCAAGGCGGACCAAACTTGAGTCACAGGCGCTGGAAAATTCTCTGATGTTTCGCGAGTGTGGTTGACAGGATTGGGCTGATCGAAAGACCAACTCCGAACTAACGGCGCAGGTCCTTGGGGGCAGTCTGATCGCATGCGTTGAACCGGCTGAAAACTCCGCGTGTCGGATCGGAAACCGACTGCACACGGGACGTGAGCGGTTGGGTGCGCCACAAACTTCTGAAATCAGAGGATTTTGGCTCCGGCGGTAGGGATCGAACCTACGACCAATTGATTAACAGTCAACTGCTCTACCGCTGAGCTACGCCGGAACTGAGGCGCATATAGCAATCCGGTTTTTCGGCGTCCAGAGGGGAAAAGCACCGAGGGCGAATTTTTTGCGCGTTCAGGAAATGCGATGAAAACTGGTCTGCACCGACAGCGCGCCCCGGGGGGCGACGCGGTCTTTTCCGGTCAGGTCTACCAGATGGGCAAACACGTTGCGCTCGGCCGCTGGAAGCAGGGCGCGCGGGGTTTCGACATAGATCCGCTGGGCCAGATCTCGGGCTGTGCCCGGGCGCTCGGCCAGCGCGTCGAGGATTTGTGCCTCACGTTCCAGCCGGTGGCGGATCAACCAGTCAAGCCGACCCGAGGGGTCTGTGATCGGCGCGCCGTGCCCGGCATGGAAGACCGACCAGTCGTGCGCGCGTAGCCGGTGGCAGGCTTTCATGAAGTCTGTCAGATCACCATCCGGAGGCGAAACCAGCGAACTGGCCCAGCCCATCACGTGATCGGCGGTGAAACACACGTCTCCCCAGGCCAGCGCGATGTGGTTGCCCAGATGACCCGGCGTGTGAATGACCTCAAGGCCCCATCCGTCCCCCTCGATCCTGTCGCCGTCCGCCAACTCGATGTCCGGGCGGAATTCCGTGTCGATTCCCTCGCCGCCGCCGGCGAGGCCTTGCTCGGCCAGTTGGGACATGATCGCGCTGCGCCCTGCCTGTGGCCCGCCAAAGGCGTAGATCGGGGCACCTGTCCGCTCTGACAGCGGAGCAGCCAGCGGCGAATGGTCCAGGTGGCTGTGGGTGACCACGATATGGCTGATCATTTGCCCGGGCTGCAACGCATCCAGAATGGCCTGCATGTGACTGTCGCTCAACGGTCCGGGGTCGATTACGGCAAGGTCGCTGGTGCCCAAGAGATATGTATTTGTCCCCAGATAGGTCATCGGCGACGGGTTTGGGGCCAGCAAGAGCCTGAGGCCCGGCTGCAGGGCGACAGGGATCCCCGGTTTCGGGTTGAAATCGTCTGCTTGCAGCATCTTGGCCTCTTTCTCTTGGCGGGGCAGCCCGCTAGGTTTAGCGCATGTCCTCGCGCTGGCTCAAACCCTATTTGCCCCGCAGCTTGTATGCCCGGGCGGCCCTGATTCTGGTGCTGCCGGTGATCGTGGTTCTGTTGGTGGTGTCGGTGGCATTCGTGCGTGAACACCTAGAGGATGTGACCGGTCAGATGACCCGGGCGGCGTCGCGCGAAGTGCGGCTGGTTCTGGAAGGCATTCAGGGTGCCGAAACCCAACAGCAGGCGCTGGCCGCGGTGCGTCCGGATCTGAGGGTGCTGGACATGCAGGCCCGTTTTCTGGGGATCAACGAAACGCCTACTATTGAACCTCGGCGCTGGTATGATTTCATCGCACCGCAGATCGACGCTGATCTTCGAGAGCTGCTGCCGAACCTCGTAGCGGTATCGTTGCCGGACAGTCAGGTCGCGACTTTGTTCTTGAACACCCATCTAGGTGTGTTGGAGCTTGGCTTTGATCGCCGGCGTCTGTCGACGGTCGCCCCGCACCAGTTGATCGTCACGATGCTGTTCTTTGCGGTGATCATGACCTCGATTTCGTTCTTGTACATGCGCAATCAGTTGCGGCCGATCACTCGGCTGGCCGATGCGGCGCAGGCTTTTGGTCGCGGTCGGGTCGTGCCGTTCACCCCCGGAGGGGCAGTCGAGGTGCGGGCCGCCGGTAGCGCGTTTCTTGACATGCGCGCCCGGATCGAGCGGCAGATCGAGCAGCGGACCCTGATGCTGTCGGGAGTCAGCCATGACCTGCGAACGCCTCTGACCCGGCTCAAGCTTGGCCTGTCGATGCTGCCCGAGGAAGATGCAAAGCCGCTGCTTCAGGACGTGAACGAAATGCAGTCACTCTTGGATGCCTTCCTTGATTTCTCGCGCGGCGCGTCCGAGGGCGAGCAGGTCGAGGTTCGTCCGGATGAGCTTCTGCGCTCGATCGTGGATGATGCGCAACGGGCCGGACAAAGCGTCGAGTTGCTGCCGCCCGAAGGGCAGGGTGCAGTGATGCTGCGTCCGACTGCAATCCGCCGCGCCGTGGAAAACCTGATCGGCAACGCGGTGCGCTACGGGTCGCACGCGATGGTCAGCATGACCCTGACTGACAAATCGCTGCGCATTCGGGTTGAGGATGATGGCCCCGGCATCCCGCCCGAACAGCGGACCGAGGCGGTTAAGCCGTTCAGCCGGTTGGACCCGTCGCGGAACCAGAATCAGGGCAGCGGGGTAGGCCTCGGGCTGGCGATCGTTGCAGATATCGCTCGTGTCCACGGCGGTGTTTTACGCCTGGGACAAAGCGAGCGCTTGGGCGGTTTGTGCGCAGACATCATCATCGGGCGGTGATTTCGGCCGTATTTGGTAGGCCCGGAGGGACTCGAACCCCCAACCAAAGCGTTATGAGCGCTCTGCTCTAACCAATTGAGCTACAGGCCCGCCTGAGCGCTTGGGTACCACGCAGAACAGCCGCGTCAAGCCTGACCGTTGCAACGCGGCGCACAATCGACTAACCCGCGCTGAAAGCATTCATGAGGGAACGGCCATGACAGCGGGCAAGAACGGCATCACCTATGCAGATGCGGGCGTGGATATCGATGCGGGCAACGCGCTGGTCGACCGGATCAAGCCCGCCGCCAAGCGGACGAACCGCCCCGGCGTCATGAGCGGCCTTGGCGGGTTCGGCGCGCTGTTCGACCTGAAAGGGGCAGGGTATTCCGACCCGATCCTGGTGGGGGCAACCGATGGCGTTGGCACCAAGCTGCGGATCGCGATCGACACGGGCGTGGTCGATGGCGTGGGGATCGACCTGGTGGCCATGTGCGTGAACGACCTGATCTGCCAGGGGGCCGAGCCGTTGTTCTTCCTGGATTACTTCGCCACGGGCAAGCTGGACACCGAGACCGCCGCGCGGATCATCGAGGGCATCGCCGAGGGCTGCGTCCGATCGGGCTGTGCCTTGATCGGGGGTGAAACCGCCGAGATGCCGGGGATGTACCCCGATGGCGACTTCGACCTGGCAGGCTTTGCTGTCGGCGCGATGGAGCGCGGCAGCGATCTGCCCGCCGGTGTGCAGGCCGGGGATGTTCTGCTGGGGCTGGCCTCGGACGGGGTGCATTCCAACGGCTACTCGCTGGTGCGTAAGCTGGTTCAGATCTCGGGCCTGGGATGGGACGCGGACTCGCCCTTCTGCGACGGGCCTTTGGGAGAGGCGCTGCTGACGCCCACGCGGCTCTATGTCAAACCCGCCTTGGCCGCGATCCGGGCCGGTGGCGTGCACGCGCTGGCTCATATCACCGGCGGCGGGCTGACCGAGAACCTGCCGCGCGTGCTGCCCGACGATCTGGGTACGCAAATCGACCTGAACGCCTGGGACCTGCCGCCGGTGTTCAGGTGGATGGCGGAAACCGGGGGTATCGCCGAGTCGGAAATGCTCAAGACCTTCAACTGCGGGATCGGCATGATCGTCGTCTGTGCCGCCGACCGCGCAGATGACCTGGCCGCCCTGCTGACGGATGCCGGCGAGAGCGTCGCGCGCATCGGATCGGTCACCGAAGGGGCGGGCGTCAGCTACGCAGGCAAGCTGCTGTGAGCCACAAGCGCGTCGCCATCCTGATTTCCGGGGGCGGGTCGAACATGGTGTCGCTGGTCGACAGCATGACAGGCGACCACCCGGCGCGCCCCTGTCTGGTTCTGTCGAACAATGCAGATGCTGGCGGCTTGGCCAAGGCGGCGGATCGCGGGATTGCCACAGCCGTGGTCGATCACCGGCCGTTCGGCGGTGACCGCGCCGCGTTTGAGGCCGAGTTGTGCAAGCCGCTGCTCGAGGCGCACCCAGACATCGTCTGCCTGGCGGGGTTCATGCGCGTGCTGACGGGCGATTTCGTGTCCCGCTTTCAGGGACGGATGCTGAATATCCACCCCTCGCTGCTGCCCAAGTACAAAGGGCTCAACACCCACGCCCGCGCCATCGCCGCCGGGGATGCCGAACACGGCTGCACCGTGCACGAGGTCACCGCGGCGCTGGATGACGGTCCGATCCTGGGGCAGGCCCGGGTTCCGGTCGAACCCGGCGACACCCCGGATTCGCTTGCTCGGAAGGTGCTGGCCTGGGAACACAAGCTGTATCCGGCGGTTCTGGAGCGCTTTGCCCGTGGCGATCGCGCACCGGTGTTACTCCCCTGATCTTGCGCCAGAGATTTACATGAGCGGCCAATTCGGCCTATGGTCTGGCCAAGCGCTCGGGGCAGAAGAAACCAACGGGCAATGACCAGAGCAAGAGCAAGAATAGCAAGCGCATGAAGACCCTCAAAACCACGCGAGAGTTGGCTGACTTCTGCAAGGCTGCCGCCCAACACCCCTATGTGACCGTCGATACCGAATTCCTGCGCGAGCGGACCTACTACTCCAAGTTATGTCTGGTCCAGTTGGCCGTGCCCTCTGAAGACGAGGACAGCGCGGTATTGGTCGATCCGCTGGCAGAAGGACTGTCGCTTGAGCCGCTTTACGAATTGTTCCAGAACGAAAACGTCGTCAAAGTTTTCCATGCCGCCCGCCAGGACCTTGAGATTTTCTGGGTGGAAGCCGGTATTTTCCCCAAGCCGCTATTCGACACGCAGGTCGCTGCAATGGTTTGTGGTTTCGGGGAACAGGTTGGCTATGAAACGCTGGTTCGCAAAATCTGCAAACAGGGTCTGGACAAGACCTCGCGGTTTACTGATTGGTCGCGGCGCCCGCTGAGCGAGGCCCAGCAGACCTATGCGCTGGCGGACGTGACGCATCTGCGCAAAATCTATGAACATCTGGCCGCCGAGCTGGAGAAGTCCAAGCGCAGCCATTGGGTAGCGGAGGAGTTGCGCGTTCTGACCGATCCGGCAACCTATGACATCCGCCCCGAAGAGGCATGGCGGCGGGTCAAGACCCGAACCAACTCGGCCAAGTTCCTTGCGGTGGTGCGGGAGCTTGCCCGGTTCCGTGAGGAATATGCCCAGCAGAACAACGTGCCACGCAGCCGTGTATTCAAGGATGATGCGCTGGTCGAGCTGGCGTCGACCAAACCACGCACGCATGCTGATCTGGGCAGCTCGCGTTTGCTGCTGCGCGAAGCGCGCAAAGGTGCCATCGCTGACGGTATTCTGGCAGCCGTACAGGCCGGTGTGAATTGCCCGCCAGAGGATCTTCCCCGGGTGGACAACAGCCGGGACAAGATCAAGGTGAACCCCGCGCTGGCTGATCTGCTGCGGGTATTGCTGAAGTCAAAGACGGAAACCGCAGGGGTCGCGGCCAAGCTCATCGCGACCAGCTCGGAGCTGGATCAGATCGCGGCTGGGGACCGTGACGTTGCTGCGATGTCCGGCTGGCGGTTCGAGGTTTTTGGCGAGGACGCGCTCAAACTCTGCAGAGGCGAGATTGCCTTGGCAGCGAAGGGACAAACTGTTCAGGTCGTCCCCCTTTAAGATTGATTTCAGCGCCGACGCGATTCCAGGGCGTTCTGTTGACCAACCACGCGGATCAGACGAATGCCTTCAAGGTCCTGACGGCTGACATTGACCGCATCGGTCACTTCACGCGTACGTTCGGGCCCCTGCGCAGTGGCATAGGTCGGGTAGTTCACGCGGAAAACGAACTCCATAACGCCGTTCTTCCGGTTTTCCTCGGATTCGACGAAGGTGAGCTTTGCGTCATAGGCGCCCTGGCGGAAGGCGGTGCCTTGCGCGACAACGATGGCACCCGAGGCGTTCGGCTCGATCCGCAGCTCGGTGATGGTGGTGATCGGTACGCTGGTATCTTCGGGTTCAGGGCGCGCGAACAGTCCCCGGCCCGAGCTTTGCTTCGGCACCAGCGCATCTGCGTCGCTGGCCGATGTCTCGACCGGGGCAGGCGCGCTGTTCCCGAACCAGTTCGACGGGTTTGCCCGGGAATCGCGCCAGCTGCTGCAGGCGGACAGGGTCAACAGGGCGACAAGAAGGACGGAAACAGTTTTTTGCATGGACCCAAAGCTTTGCAAGGTATTACCCGCACTGGGTTAGCCTACTTTCGGTCGTTTGAAAAGCCGCCCATGGGGGTGGACACCGGACATCGAGCGACTTAGGTCAGAACCAGAACCGCAACCAGAGGACCCACGTTCATGGCCACGCCTGCCTTTGAGGAGATTGTCGAGGATTTCGAGTTCCTTGAGGACTGGGAAGACCGGTACCGCCACGTGATCGAGCAGGGCAAGGCGATGGAGCCGCTGGATGACGCCTTGAAGGTGCCGGCAACCAAAGTCCATGGCTGCGCCAGTCAGGTCTGGCTTCATCCGGTGATCGAATATGGTGTTTTTCGGTTTGACGGCGACAGCGACGCGCTGATCGTGCGCGGTCTGATCGCTGTATTGCGCTCGCTTTACAACGGTTTGCCCGTTGCCGAAGTGGAGAAGGTCGACGCCGCGGCCGAGCTTGCCCGATTGGGGTTGAATGAACATCTGTCGGCCCAGCGGTCGAACGGTGTGCGTGCGATGATCGACCGAATCCGAGACGTAGCGCGCGAAAACGCCTGAGCCGGTTTTGCCATTCGGGGGCCAATCAGGAAGAATTGGGGCGTGCGTCGGCCCAGTCTTTCAGCGCGGTCTCGAGATCGCCATATCCGGTAAAACGGCGTTCGAACTCCAGCCCCATCCGATCGGCGCATTCCTGTGCCCGACGGGTCAGTTCGGGGTCATCTGTCTGCGCTTGGTAGATCAGCTTGGTGTAATTTCCGAAATACATGTCGCGCAGTTCCGGGTGCCGATCCAGCCCCAGCGGTTTCCAGACGAACGCATCAAATTGTCTGGCCAGAAAGTCGGTCAGGTAAAAGGCCGTAGTCTCATCGTCGTCGCGTTCGGCGAATTTGTCGTTACCTTCGAAGAAGGAATAACAGTGCGGTCCCCGCACCATTTCGACACCCAGTCGTTTACAGGCCTGCTCCAACAGTCCGCCGGTCCCGCAATCGGCATAGACGACAAAAATCCGGTCATACTGGTCGCGATGCTTGGCGACGGCATCCTCGACGGCCTGAGTGATCCGTTCGGGATAGACATGCAGGATGGCAGGCAAGCACGTCAGAGCAAGGTGGTCCCAGCCGTTGCGTGTTTTCAGGTCCAGAATCTCGCGCGCCAACGCGCCGCAGGCGATCAACAGGATGCTTTGCTGTGCATCCATCTCGTCAAAGCCCTTTTCCGTCAGGCGTTTGTCGTCAGGCATGTCGTGCTGCGGCATGTTTCGCCTCCGCAAGGTTCCAATGTCAAATGACTGCGAAAAAGCCCCGGATGCAAGTTCGCGGCCTTTGGGATCACACACTCGGCACCTGAGTTTCGATCTCGTTGTGATGCCACGGCCCGGAAATGAAAAAGCCGCCCGGACAGGCGGCTTTGACAAAACAAGGCGTGCAGGATCAACCCGCCAGTTGGTTGTGCTTGCGCGAGACGAACTCCTTGGCGGTTTCGACCGCAACCGCCGCGTCCCGGCAATAGGCGTCAGCGCCGATCGCCTTGCCGAACTCTTCGTTCAGCGGGGCGCCGCCTACCAGCACGATGTAATCGTCACGCTTGCCCTGTTCGACCAACGTGTCGATGACCACTTTCATGTACGGCATGGTCGTCGTCAGCAGGGCCGACATGCCCAGAATATCAGGCTGCTCGGTTTCAAGCGCTTCCAGGTAGTTTTCGACCGGATTGTTGATGCCGATATCGACAACCTCGAAACCGGCGCCTTCCATCATCATCGAGACGAGGTTCTTGCCGATGTCGTGGATGTCGCCCTTGACGGTGCCGATCACCATCTTGCCAACGCGCGGAGCGCCGGTTTCCGCCAGCAGAGGCTTGAGGATGGCCATGCCGCCCTTCATCGCGTTGGCGGCCAGCAGAACTTCGGGCACGAACAGGATGCCGTCGCGGAAATCCTGGCCGACGATAGTCATGCCGCCGACAAGCGCCTTGGTCAGAATGTCATAAGGTGCCCATCCACGTTCCAGCAGGATGTTCACGCCTTCTTCGATCTCTTCCTTCAGACCATCGTAGAGGTCATCAAACATCTGTTCGACGAGTTCGTCGTCGTTGAGTTCCGACAGGACGATGTCTTCTTCATCGGACATGGGTCATTTCCCTGAGCTGGCGGGCCTTGCGCCCTTGGTGGCTGTTTTTCCCGTTTTGGCCATTTCGCCGCAGTTAGACTGTGACGATTGCGACCTCGGCGGTTCCGAGACCGACCTATAGGTGAAAATCTTGCCGCGCTCGACGCCAAATTTCACATGATCTTTCTGAGCGGTATTCATGGGTTCTGTGCTTGAGACAAGGCCGGCAACTGTGATGGCAGACTTGCCGCGGAAACCCGCAGATGCTAGGAATTACGTGAACAAAGAGGGAACAAATATGCCGTTGCGCCACACTATTTCCGGGCGAGGTGCCGTATCGAACGATGCTGGTCGGTACGAGGCGTATGCGCACGAAGCGGTCGATGACGGCTGGGAGGATCCCGAGCCTCTGCCTCCCTTGCGAACCTCGGTTCGGGACGAGGTCGCGAAGTCTCTGATCACCTACAACAAGTCACCCGATCTGCCATTTGACCGGTCGATCAACCCGTATCGCGGGTGCGAACACGGTTGCGTCTACTGCTTTGCCCGACCCACACATGCATATCTCGGTCTATCTGCCGGGTTGGATTTCGAAACGCGACTGATCGCACGTCCGAACGCGCCTGATGTGCTTGCGCGCGAGCTTTCGTCCGCGCGGTACAAGGTGGCGCCGATTGCGCTGGGTACAAATACGGACCCGTATCAGCCGATCGAAAAAACACTTTCGATCACAAGGGCCTGCCTGGAGGTTCTGAGAGATTTCAACCACCCGGTTGCGATCGTGACAAAGGGTGCTTTGCTCGAACGGGATATCGACATTCTCGCGCCGATGGCCGCCCTCGGGCTGGTCCGGGTCGGCATCTCGCTGACCACGTTGGATTCTGGCCTGTCGCGGCGGATGGAACCGCGTGCCCCTGCGCCAAAACGTCGGCTGCGCACGATCCGAAAGTTGACCGAGGCCGGGATTCCCGTGCGCGTCATGACGTCCCCGATCATTCCAGGACTGACCGATCACGAGCTTGAAGCGCTGTTGGAGGCGGGCCGCGACGCCGGCGCGGATGCGGCCAGTTGGATCATGCTACGGTTGCCCCGCGAAGTCTCGCAACTGTGGCAGGAGTGGTTGTCCGAACACGAGCCTGGTCGCGCCGAAAAGGTCATGGCGCGGTTGCGCGAAATGCACGGGGGCAGGGACTACGACCCGCGGTGGGGGCATCGGATGCGCGGCGAGGGAGTCTACGCCGAAATGGTCGCCAAGCGGTTCAAGTCTGCGATTGCGCGACTTGGCTTGGCGACCACAACTCCCAAACTGCGTTGCGACCTCTTTGCACGGCCTGCGCGGGCCGGGGATCAATTGTCACTGTTCCAATAAGAAAAGACCCCGCTCGATGGCGGGGCCTTTTGTCTGTCTCAGCGGTTTTCGATGTCGACGTAGTCGCGCAGAGTTTCGCCCAGGTACAGCTGGCGCGGGCGGCCAATCTTGTTCTGAGGATCGGCGATCATTTCTTTCCACTGGCTGACCCAGCCAACGGTGCGCGACAGCGCGAAGATCGGGGTGAACATCGAGGTCGGGAAACCCATCGCCTCGAGAATGATGCCCGAGTAGAAATCGACGTTCGGGAACAGCTTCTTGTCGACGAAATACGGATCTTCCAGTGCTTGTTTCTCAAGCGCCTTGGCGACCTGCAGTTTCGGGTTGTTCTCGATGCCCAGCAAGTCCAGAACCTCATCGGCCGACTGCTTCATCACTTTGGCGCGCGGGTCAAAGTTCTTGTACACGCGGTGACCAAAGCCCATCAGGCGGAACGGATCGTTCTTGTCCTTGGCGCGTTCGATGAACTCGGGGATGCGGTCGACGCTGCCGATCTCTTCCAGCATCTCGAGGCAGGCCTGGTTGGCGCCGCCGTGCGCCGGGCCCCAGAGGCAGGCGATACCGGCCGCGATGCAGGCGAACGGGTTCGCGCCCGACGACGAAGCCAGACGCACGGTCGAGGTCGAGGCGTTCTGCTCGTGATCGGCGTGCAGGGTGAAAATCCGGTCCATGGCGCGGCTGAGGATCGGGTTGACGACGTAGTCCTCGGCCGGAACGGCGAAGCACATGTACAGGAAGTTCGACGCGTAGTCCAAGTCATTGCGCGGGTAGATGAACGGCTGACCGATCGAGTATTTGTATGCCATCGCCGCAATTGTCGGCATTTTGGCGATCAGGCGGTGCGTCGCGATTTCGCGCTGGCGCTCGTCGCCCACGTCAGTCGAGTCGTGATAGAAAGCCGACATGGCTCCGACCACGCCCACCATCGTAGCCATCGGATGCGCGTCGCGGCGGAAGCCACGGAAGAAATAGTGCATCTGCTCGTGGATCATGGTGTGGCGGGTGATGGTCGTTTCGAACTCTTCCAGTTCGTCGGCCTTGGGCAGGTATCCGTACAGCAGCAGGAAGCACACTTCGAGGAAGTGCGATTTCTCGGCCAGTTGGTCGATCGGATAGCCACGGTGCAGCAATTCGCCCTTTTCACCGTCGATATAGGTGATGGTGCTGTCGCAGCTTGCGGTCGAAGTGAAGCCCGGGTCGTAGGTGAACACGCCGGCCTGACCGTAGAGCTTGCGGATGTCGACTACGTCGGGTCCGGCCGTTGGCGAATGAACTGGCAACTCATAGGTTTTTCCGTGGACGGTCAGAGTCGCTGTCTTGTTGCTCTCGGTCATGTTTTCCCTTCCTCAATCATACGAATGCCGGCTCGCTGACCGACAAAACGGGCGGTGATCGCGCAAGGCTGCGCGAGTCAGGTCGTAGCGGAGCAGCGTTACCCGAATGTGAAGTCAGGACTGTGCCGCTGCATCAGAAATCCGTGCAATGGTCTCATCCCGACCCAGCACGAGCATCATGTCAAAAACCGAAGGTGTGACGGCCCGACCCGCCAACGCAGCCCTGAGGGGGCCAGCCAGCTTGCCGAACTTCAACCCGTTTGCCTCGGCAAACGAATTGAGGGTCTCCTCCAGTTCGTTCCGGGTCCAGCTAGCATTTTGCAGCTGCGGCGTCAATTGATCCAGTATACCGTCGGATACAGAACTCAGCGCCTTTTCTGCCTTCTCATCGCGCTCGATCGGTCGCGAAGTCAGTGCAAAATGCGCCTTTTCAAGGAGTTCCGGAAATGTACGCGCCCGATCCTTGAGGCAATACATCGCACGTTCCAAATCACCCGATTGTGTTTCTGTCAGCGCAGGCAGGCCAGCGGCGTCCAGATATTCTTCGATTTCTTGCCGCAATGCAGCATCATCGGATATGGCGATGTGCTGCCCGCACAAGTTCTCGAGCTTTTTCAGATCGAACCGCGCCGGGCTTTTCCCGATTCCGTCCAGGTCGAACCATTCCTTGGCCTGTTCATCGGTAAAGAACTCGTCGTCCCCGTGGCTCCAGCCCAGGCGCGCCAGATAGTTTCGCATACCGGCGGCAGGATAGCCCATGGCCTGATACTCCTGCGCGCCCAATGCGCCGTGCCGCTTGCTGAGTTTCTTTCCGTCAGGGCCGTGGATCAGCGGGATGTGCGCCCAGACCGGAACTTTCCAGCCCATGGCTTCATAGATCATCATCTGCCGCGCCGCGTTGTTCAGGTGGTCGTCGCCACGAATGACATGCGTCACACCCATGTCGTGGTCATCAACGACCACCGCCAGCATATAGACCGGTGTGCCGTCCGAACGCAGGAGGACCATGTCGTCCAGCTGATCGTTTCGGATGGTTACGTCACCTTGGACCTTGTCGCGGATGACGGTTGTGCCATCCTGCGGAGCCTTGATCCGCACAACGAAGGGGCGGTCGGGGTGTGTGCTGGGGTCGGCGTCGCGCCACGGGCTGCGGAACAGGGTCGACTTGCCCTCGGCCCGGGCCTGTTCACGAAAGGCCGCGATTTCTTCCTGGGTCGCAAAGCACTTGTATGCTTTGCCTTCTGCCAGCAGCTGATGCGCGACTTCGGCGTGACGAGCTGCGCCCTCGAACTGGCTGATGACATCTCCGTCGTGGTCGAGCCCGAGCCAGCTCATGCCCTTGAGGATGGCCTCGGTCGCTTCGGGCGTTGACCGTTCGCGGTCCGTGTCTTCGATCCGCAGCAGGAACTTTCCGCCTCGACCACGGGCGTAAAGCCAATTGAACAGCGCAGTACGGGCTCCGCCAATGTGCAGATAGCCGGTGGGCGAGGGTGCAAATCGGGTGACGACCTGATCGGACATTATAGTGATTAACCTTTTGGTAACCGCGTTGAGCGTAGAGTCGAGCCTGTCTAACGAGCCTCAAGGACGGGGGCAACCATGCGTGTTGTGGCGTGGGTCGAAGGTGCGTTGCTAATCCAGCGAGGGCACCTTTTGCCTTGGTCTCCGGTTTGTCTGGCCATCGGCATAGGCCTGTATTTCGCAATCCGGTTCGAGCCGGATGCGCGGATTTATTCGGGCCTGTCCGGGTTGGCCCTGCTTGCCATTTGGGCCAGCCGCCGGATGTCGTCTGCCTGGGCTCCGTTGGCTATAGGGGGGGCGCTGGTCGCCGTTGGGTTCATCCTGGCGGGTGCTCGCGCTCACATGGTTGCAGAGCCGGTTTTGAAATGGCGCTATTACGGCCCGGTTGAGGGGAGGGTCGTGGCGTTGGATCGCTCTGCTTCGGATGCGCTGCGGGTTACGCTGGACCAGGTACGGATCGGGGACGTTCCGTCGGACCAAGCCCCGCGGCGCATCCGACTTTCGTTGCATGGCGACCATGTACCGATTGTGCCAGGGCAACGCGTTATGACGACGGCCCATCTGTCACCGCCGCAAGGTCCCGTCGAACCCGGCGGCTTTGATTTTCGCAGACACGCCTGGTTTCAGCGCTTGGGCGCGGTCGGATACGCGCGCACGCCAGTGGTCACCGCCGCTCCGTCCCGCTTTGAGGCCGGGGTGCGTGTCGCTGCCGTGCGCATGGCCATTTCCGACAGAGTGAGAGAAGTGCTGCCAGGTGATGTCGGTGGCTTTGCCGCAGCTGTTTCGACCGGGGATCGCAGCGGCATCAGCGCCGCCGCTTTGGACAATTTGCGCGCGTCGAACCTTGCCCATCTGCTTGCAATCTCCGGCCTGCATATGGGGTTGTTGACGGGGTTCGTCTTTGTGACTTGCCGGGTACTGCTTGCGGCCTTGCCCGCCTTGGCGTTGCGGTGGCCGGTTCGCAAGGTTGCCGCGGTCTGCGCGCTGATCGCTGCAACGCTCTATCTGTTGCTTTCTGGGGGCAATGTCGCGACCGAGCGCGCCTTCGTGATGGTATCGGTTCTGTTTGGGGCGGTTTTGATCGATCGGCGTGCCATATCTTTGCGGGCCGTCGCGGTTGCGGCGCTGTTGGTGCTGTTTCTTCGCCCCGAATCATTGCTCAGCCCCGGATTTCAGATGTCCTTTGCCGCCACGACAGCACTGGTCGCGGTTTTCGGTGCCCTTCGCGACGTTGAGGTTCCAAGAGTGCCCAAGTGGTTGCGCCCGGTGGGTGGGCTTCTGTGCTCCTCGGCGGTCGCTGGTTTGGCGACGGCCCCAATTGGTGCGGCACATTTCAACATGGTGTCGTACTACGGCTTGCTGGCCAACACCCTGTCCGTGCCGGTTATGGGATCCGTCGTGGTTCCCTCGGCAGTTCTGGCAGCGATCCTCGCGCCTTTCGGGCTCGAGGCCGTTGCGATCCATGTTATGGGTATCGGACTGGCGTGGATCCTGGCCGTCTCGGACTGGGTGTCCGGCCTGGATGGTGCACGGGGCTTCGTTGCCAGCTCGCCCGGTTTTGTCCTGCCGCTGTTTTCCTTGGGTGCGCTGTGGGTCATTTTGTGGCAGGGACGCAGCCGCTGGGTTGGAGTTTTTCCGATGGCGTTCGCCGCAGTATTCTGGGGACAAGGCCAGCGGCCCGAGGTGCTGATCGCCGATTCAGGTGGTTTGGTCGGGGTGATGACCGAGAAGGGTCGCGCGTTGAGCAAGGAAAAAGGCGCTGGGTTCGTCGCTTCGGTCTGGCTTGAAAACGATGGAGACGGAGCAACCCAGCCGGAGGCCGCGGGCCGGTGGCCATCGGCCCCAGATCTTGTTCAGCGATATCCTTTAGAGGATTTCCAGCTGGTCCACATCACGGGCAAGCGCGCGGCGCAGCAGGTCACCGTTTGCCGACCGGGCGAACTCGTGGTCTCTGCCGTGCCGATCAAACTGACCGGTGACTGCGCCGTTTTTGATCCTGACCGACTGCGAAAGACCGGCAGCCTTGCGATCCGCCAAGGAAAGATGTTCAGCAGCGCTGATGCGACGGGGCCGCGCCTTTGGTCACCGGCTCGGCCCGACGGCTTCAGTAAGTCCGAATAAGTCCGACGAGACGCCCTTGAACCTTGACTTTGTCCTCGGGCAATACCCGCGTTTCGTAAGCGGGGTTGGCGGCCTCGAGCGCGATCGCCTGGCCGCGCCGAAAAAACCTTTTCAGGGTTGCCTCCTGATCTTCGACCAAAGCCACGACGATGTCGCCATTGTCTGCCGAAGACGTTTCGCGGATCACGACCACGTCCCCGTCATTGATACCGGCGTCGATCATGGAGTCTCCCCGCACCTCAAGGGCATAGTGTTCGCCACGGCCCGATACCATCGTGCCCGGTACCGCAACATGATGGGAAATGTGGCTGATCGCCTCGATAGGAACACCGGCGGCAATTCTGCCCATCACCGGAAGTTCGAGAGCGTCCACCGACACAGGATCGACATTGGCGGGGCGGGGCATGCTGGGCTTGTCACCTTCGATCACGCGGGGCGTGAAGCCGGCGGTCGGCTCGCCTCCAAGACTCTCGGGCAGTTTCACGATCTCGATCGCGCGCGCCCTGTGGGCGAGACGCCGGATGAATCCACGCTCTTCCAGTGCGGTAATCAACCGATGGATGCCGGATTTGGATCTCAGGTCCAACGCCGTTTTCATTTCGTCAAAGCTGGGTGGAACACCGTCCGCCTGAACGCGTTTGTGGATGAATTCCAGCAAATCCAATTGCTTCTTGGTCAGCATCGCTCACACCTCGTTGCCCATACGTTTTCTTTTGTTCTACGCATGTTCACGTTTTGTGTCAATGGATTTGCCGACTGAACCTAGATGGCCAGGTAGGACACCGTTTCCCCCGCAGCCCGCGCGGGATCGTTTGGAGGGCGCATCAGCAAGGCGTTCGACCGCGCCAGAACGCTGAGCAGCGAACTGTCCTGATCCTCGAATGCGCGTATCCCATTGCTTTCCAATCGAGCGCGCATGTAATGCTCGCGCGGGCCGTTTGGTGGAAGGGCATCCGACAAGATGGCCTGATGGAGAATCGGGTCAACAGTCTGGATGCCCAGCATCTTTTTGACCAAGGGGACCAGGAAGAGATATCCGCAAACCATCGCGCTGACCGGGTTGCCGGGCAACCCGATCATCGTCGCATCACCCAGCCGCCCGGCCATCAGCGGCTTGCCGGGGCGCATCAGGACCTTGTAGAAGGATTGCTCGAGCCCCAGCCGATGCGATGCTTCGGCCACAAGGTCGTAGTCACCCACCGACGCTCCGCCAATTGTCACGACCAGATCGGAGCCTTCGGCCAAGCCAAACGCGGTTTCCAGCGATGACAGGGTGTCCTGTGCCACTGGCAACATGCGAACATTTGCGCCAGCTTTCTCGAGCAACGCTTTGATGCCAAACGAGTTTGAGGCAATGATCTGGTCAGGTCCCGGAGTTTCGCCCGGCATGACCAGCTCGTTTCCCGTAGCGATCAGCACGATCTGAGGTTTGCTGGCCACTGAGACGGTTGGAACATTCATCGCCGCCAGCAATGCAAGATCTTCGGGCGAGAGGACTCGTGGTGCACTAACTACATCGCCGATGGTAAAGTCCACGCCTGCCGGTCGGATGTTGGTTTTTTGGCCGGGTTCTTCCGTGATCGTCAACAGATCGCCGCGCCGGTCGGTATCTTCCTGGATGACGACGAAATCTGCCCCCTCGGGGACCGGAGCCCCGGTGAAGATCCGAACCGCCTGGCCCGGGCCAACCGTGCCGGTGAAACGCTGGCCAGCGGCGGCCTCACCGATGACCTTGAACATCGCGTGACGTTCCACTTCGGCCGACTTCAGCGCATATCCATCCATTGAAGAAGCGGCAAACGGGGGTTGATCCCGCTCGGCTTTGACATCCCGCATCAGCACTCGACCGGCCGCGTCAGCAAGCGCAATCTGCTCTTCGGGCATGGTGGCTACCAGGCCGAACAGCAACTGTCGGGCTTCTTCAACCGTTATCATTTCGCCTCGTAACGACCTGATTTGCCGCCATCTTTCAGCAGAACGCGGATCCCGCCGATTTCCATTGCCTTGTCAACGGCTTTGGCCATGTCATAGACGGTCAGCGCCGCGGTAGACACAGCTGTCAGGGCCTCCATCTCGACACCAGTCTGACCGGTGGTCTTGACCGTCGCTTCGATCTGCACGCCCGGCAGGTCCGGGTCCAATGTCAGGTCAACCGACACCTTGGTGACAGGCAAGGGATGGCACAGCGGAATCAGGTCCGGTGTCTTCTTTGCCCCCATGATCCCGGCCAACCGGGCAACCCCAAGAACATCGCCCTTCTTCGCGCGGCCTTCGGAAATGATTTCAAATGTTTGTTGCGCCATTTTCACGTGACCCGTTGCAACGGCGACGCGGTTTGTCGTGTCCTTGTCCGATACATCGACCATATGGGCCTGGCCGTCGCTGTCAAAATGCGTCAAGGGCATCACATGACCCCCGGCACCAGCGGGTTCGACAGGATGTGACGGGTCGCGGCGGCGACGTCCTGCTGCCGCATGAGGCTTTCTCCGATCAGGAAACACCGGGCACCATAGCGGGCGATATCCGCAAGGTCTTCCGGGGTGTTCAGCCCGCTTTCGCACACGATCATGCGGTCAGCGGGAACCAGCTTGGACAAGCGGCGAGTGGTATCAAGCGAGGTCTCGAACGTCTTGAGATTGCGGTTGTTTATTCCAATGAGAGGGCTTTTGAGATCGGCCGCGCGCTCAAGCTCGGCCTCGTCATGTACCTCGATCAGGACATCCATTTCCCAGTCAAACGCGGTCTGTTCCAGTTCGGCGGCTTGCTGATCGTCGACCGATGCCATGATGATCAGGATACAGTCGGCACCCAGTGCCCGCGCTTCGACCACTTGATAGGGATCATACATGAAGTCCTTGCGCAGTGCCGGAAGCGAGCATGAAGCCCGGGCGGCGGTCAGGAAGCCCTTGGCGCCCTGAAAGCTGGGTGTGTCGGTCAAAACCGAAAGGCAGGCGGCGCCACCTTCTTCATAGGCTTTTGCCAGCGCGGGCGGATCGAAATCCTCACGGATCAAACCCTTGGACGGGCTTGCCTTCTTGATTTCGGCGATCAGACCATAACCGCGGCGACTGGCCGTGCGCAGAGCATCCACAAAGCCGCGCGTTTCAGACGCTTCGCGGGCTTGTTGCTCGACCTCGTCAAGGGGAACTTGGGCTTTGTCGGCGGCGACTTCTTCCAGCTTGTAGGCCTTGATCTTATCCAGAACGGTTTCGGTCATGCGGCTTCCTGTGTGAGTTGTGCCAGAGCAGCAATCTTGTCTTTCGCCTTGCCGCTGTCGATGCTTTCGGCGGCCATTTCGACGCCTTGTTTCAGGTCCGGTGCAGCTTCGGCGACCACAAGGGCCGCAGCCGCGTTCAGCAGGACCGCATCCCGGTAGGCCGACGGCGCGCCATCCAGCAATGCGCGGAACGCGACGGCGTTTTCCTCGGGTGTTCCGCCCAGAATATCTTCAAACGGATGAACCGGCAGGCCCGCATCTTCGGGATGCAGTTCGACCTCTTTCACCCGTCCGTCCTCAAGCGACGCGACCCAGCTGATGCCAGTAATCGTCAACTCGTCGGTCCCGTCCGAGCCATGTACCAGCCAGGCGTGCTCGGCCCCGAGCAGACCAAGGGTTTCCGCCATCGGTCGGATCAGGTCGCGGCTGAAGGCTCCGGTCAGCTGCCGCTTGACACCGGCGGGGTTGGTCAGGGGGCCAAGGATGTTGAAGATGGTTCGGGTACCAAGCTCTTGCCGGGTGGGCATGACATGGGCGATGGCCGGGTGATGCATGGGCGCCATCATGAACCCGATGCCGACGGTCTGCAAAGCCTTTTCAACGACTTGCGGCCCGACCATCACGTTGATTCCCATCTGTCCCAATGCGTCGGCGGCCCCGGATTTCGAGCTGAGATTCCGGTTGCCGTGCTTGGCCACGGTCACGCCCGCGCCAGCCACGACAAAAGCCGTTGCGGTCGAGATATTGAGCGTGCCTTTCCCGTCGCCGCCGGTTCCAACGATGTCGATCGCGCCAGATGGCGCTTTGACCGCGTTGCATTTCGCGCGCATCACGGCGGCAGCGGCGGCATATTCCTCGACCGTTTCGCCGCGCGTCCGCATGGCCATCAACAGACCGCCGATCTGGCTGGGCGTGGCGCGGCCTTCAAACAGGATCTCAAAGGCCTGTTCGGCTTCGGCACGGGTAAGGGCGCGATCGGCCGCAGCTCCGATCAGCGGTTTCAGCGCGTCACTCATGCGGGGACTTTCATTTCGTTCAGGAAATTCTTCAGCAGAGCGTGGCCGTGTTCCGAGGCGATCGACTCCGGGTGGAATTGAACACCGTGGATCGGCAGCTCTTTGTGTTGCAGGCCCATGATGGTGCCGTCTTCCAACTCTGCCGTGATTTCGAGGCAATCGGGCAGGGTATCCCGATCGACGACCAGTGAGTGGTAGCGGGTCGCCTCAAACGGTGACGGCAGGCCGGCGAACAGGCCTTTGCCAGTGTGATGCATGGTTCCCATTTTGCCGTGCACGATTTCGTGGCACCGCACGACCTTGCCGCCAAAGGCCTGACCGATGGTCTGGTGACCCAGACAAACACCCATCAAAGGCGTGCGCGTTTCCGCAGCTGCCTCGGTCAGGGCGAGGCAGATCCCTGCCTGGTCAGGATCACAAGGGCCGGGACTCAGCAAGATGCCGGCAGGGTTCATGGCCATCGCTTCCTGCACATCCAGCGCATCATTGCGGCGCACGACCATTTCCGCGCCCAATTCGCCCAAATAGTGGACAAGGTTGTAGGTAAACGAGTCGTAGTTGTCGATCAGCAGCAGCATTTGGCACTTGTCTTGTGTTTGGGCAATTCGGACTGGCGATACAGCCCCGCGCCACGGTATAGTGTCGGGACATACATGCTCAGGCTTGTGCGGCAGCGTCAAGGGGACAACCCCAACAAGGCGACCGGACGGGTGAGTGCCGCAGAGACGGTGCACTGGCTGCCGAGGCAGGATGAAAGACGAGAGGCAAGAACAGATGGGCGGATTTATCGGTGGAATGATCGCCGGCGCGGTCGTTGTGTTGGTTCTGGGCGCAGTGCTTTCCCTGAACACGCCACTTGGCAGCAAACCGGATATTCAGACAGCGGCGCCAGCCGCGGTGGAAGCCGATCTGCCCAAGGCGGATACGGAAGTGCAGGGCGCTGGTCCGGATTCCGATCTTGTCGAAATCGCACCACGAGCGTTGGAGGCGCTGGACGATACGGCGGATGGGGCCACTGGACTGGATGGCATTCAGGCCGAGCCGGATGATCGTCCGCAGGTCGGTGACACCGTGGCAGGCCTGAACGACCCGGGTGCGGGAGACGCCGCGTCGGTCGATGTGACGACCGACGCGCCAGCCGCGCCCCCGGCGCCCGGACCGGTTCCCTCCAGTCCGGACGAGGAGGTCCAGCCCGTTACCGTGGACGCGACACCGCCGGCCGCACCACAGCCCCCGGCGCAAGAGGTCACGACCGTCGAGCCAGAGACCGCCGAACCAGAGACCGCGGCAAATGCGGAACTCGAGGCGACCCCGGCGCCGGAAACAGCCGCGCTGCCGTCGACACCTGAGCCGGATCAACCGACCGGAACCGGCGACAGCCCGATCGCGGTCGAGGGGGACGAAGACACGCAGCCCCGCAAACGGGCCCGGATCGCGGCCTTGCCCCAGATCGGCGGCGAACAGGCAACGGCCTCATCTTCGATTGCCGGCAAACGCGTGATCCCGCTGACCGAACGCGATGATGCCCCGGCCGATCAGCCGGCAGAGGGTGAGGGCATGCCCGGTAAGCCGATCGATGCTTATGCCGCCGCCTTTGACAACCCGGATGCCAAACCTCTGATGTCGATCATCCTGATCGATGACGAAGGTGCGTTCGGGGCCGAGGCGCTGAAGGATTTTCCGTATCCGCTGAGCTTTGCGGTCAGCCCTTCGGATCCGCAAGCGGCGGAGAAGATGAAGCGCTATCGCGAGGCTGGGTTCGAGGTTCTGGCCTTGACCGACCTGCCAAAGGCGGCCAGCGCGCAGGATGCCGAAGTTTCGCTGGCGGTCTGGCTTGAAACCTTGCCTGAAACCGTTGGCCTGCTCGAGGGCGTGAACACCGGGATACAGGGCAACCGCAAGTTGGCCGATCAGGTGGCTGCCATCGCGGCAGGAACGGGCCGTGGGCTGGTCGTGCAGGACAACGGGTTGAACACCGTCCAAAAGCTGGCCGCGCGGAATGGCATTCCATCCAGTGTGGTGTTCCGCGACATCGACGGTGCGCGTCAGGATCCAACGGTCATGCGCCGGTTCCTGGACCAGGCAGCTTTTCGTGCCGGGCAGGAAGGCGCAGTTGTGATGCTGGGCCGATTGCGGCCCGAGACAATTTCGGCGTTGTTGCTCTGGGGGCTTGAGGATCGCGGCAACCGAGTTGCCCTGGCCCCGATCTCGGCGGTGATGAAAAGCCAGATCCAGTAATCAGTGCAGAAAAAGAAGAAAAGGCGGCCAGATTGGCCGCCTTTTTTTATGAATTCCCGGATCCGGTGAACCGCGCCGCATCCGCCGCGGCTCGCCTGATGGCATTCGATTTGTGCACGGTTTCCATGTATTCGGCCTCGGGGTCGCTGTCATAGACGACACCACCACCGGCCTGGATATACAGTTTCTGGTCCTTCACGATGGCCGTACGCAGCGCAATGCACATGTCCATGTCGCCACCGGCGCTGAAATAGCCGACACCGCCGCCGTAGACACCGCGCTTTTCGGGCTCCAACTCGTCGATGATCTGCATCGCCCGGACCTTCGGTGCACCTGACACTGTGCCCGCCGGCATCCCGGCAAAGAAGGCGTCCAGGGCATCCTTGTCGCCGGCCAACTCGCCCACAACGTTCGACACGATGTGCATCACGTGGCTGTAGCGCTCGATGATGAATTCCTCGGTCGGGCGGACGGTGCCGATTTTGGACACGCGTCCTGTGTCGTTGCGGCCCAGGTCCAGCAGCATGAGGTGCTCGGCCAGTTCCTTTTTGTCGGCCAGCAAATCCAGCTCGTTCGCCTTGTCCTCTTCGGGGGTGGCACCGCGAGGACGTGTTCCGGCGATCGGCCGGATGGTCACTTCGTTGCCGAACACGCGCACAAGTATTTCGGGGCTGGCGCCGATCACCTGGAAGCCACCGAAGTTGAAATAGAACATGAACGGCGACGGATTTGTGCGGCGCAAGGAACGATACAGCGCAAAGGGCGGCAGCGGGAAATCCTGCGTCCAGCGTTGTGCCGGAACCACCTGGAAGATGTCACCAGCCCGGATGTACTCCTTGGCCTTTTCCACGGCTTCCATGTAGCCCGACTTGGTGAAGTTGGATACCGGCGGCGCGATCTCGTGTGCTTCGCCCAAATCCCGCGACTCCGAGGGCATCGCGCGTTCCAGGTCGCGAACCGCGTCCATCACACGCTCGGCCGCTTGTGCGTAGGCTGCCTTGGCTGACTGCCCGTCGCTGGCCCAGGCCGGAGACACAATGGTGACTTCGCCTTTCACGCCGTCCAGGACCGCAACCACCGACGGGCGCAGCAGTATCGCATCCGGCAGGCCCAAAGGATCGGGGTTCACATCCGGCAGGTATTCGACAAGGCGCACCATGTCGTAACCCAGATAACCGAACAGGCCGGCCGCAGCCTGGGGCAGGTCATCGGGCAGGTCGATGCGGCTTTCGGCGAGCAGCGCGCGCAGGTTGTCCATCGGGTTGCCATCTTGCGCGTCGAACGCATCCGCATCAAACCGCGCCGAACGGTTCAATTCCGAGGTTTCGCCCCGACAGCGCCAGATCAGATCCGGCTTCATCCCGATGATCGAATACCGCCCGCGAACTTCGCCTCCGGTCACCGATTCAAGCACGAAGGCGTCCTTCTGGGCGCCCGTCAGCTTGAGCATCAGCGAAACCGGTGTGTCCAGATCCGCGGCCAGACGGGTATAAACGACCTGGTTCTGTCCGGCCTCATAGGCGCGGGCAAAGCTGTCGAAATCGGGTGTCAGAGCCATTTTCGTTCCGGTCAGAAGTTGGCCTGAACCGCGTTCAGCGCGCGCTGGTCCAGGGTCGGCTGCGCGCGTGTCTGAGCGTCGCGCACATAGATGTCGAAAATGTTTTGGGCCAGTGCCTGGTTCAGCTGAGCGGCAGCGGCCTCTTGCATCAGGCGCTGTTCGTCGGTTTCCGCAGGCGGAAGAACCTCGTCCAGCCGCACGATGAATGCCGCATCCGGTCCCGCGATCACGCGCAGTTCATTGGGCTCCATCTCAAAAATCTGGGTCATGAAGTCGGCCGGGACGTTGTCCAAAAAGGCGGTCCGGGTCAGCGCGTTTTCGACACGGAATGGCAGCCCGGTCGCCGTGAAGTCACCGTCGACGGCCAATTGAGTCACGATGCCGTTGGCCTGTTCCTCAAGCGCCTTGGCTGTCTGTTCTTGTACCCATGCGGCGGCGACGCGGTCGCGTGCGGACTCCAGCGGCTCGGGGCGCGGCGGCAGAACCTCATCCAGTCGCAGGGCAAAGATCGAACCATCCTCGAGGAATCCGATTTCAGGGAAATCATCTTCGCGGACGGCCTGCGCAGCCTGGCGGAAGCCGTCATACGCGGCGATGCCGTCATCGCTTTGACGGGTCCAGTCAATCTTACCAAGCTCCATTTCGGTTTCGTTGGCCAATTCTTCCAGCGTGGCGCCGCCGGCCAGCATGTCGTTGATGTCTTCGGCCTGGCTCTCAATCAGGCGCCGGGCGCGTTCGCCGGCCAGCTCTGCACGCAGTTCCGGTTCGGCGTCCTCAAAGCTCACGTTCTGTTCGGCCAGCGATCCGTTGACCCGGAACAGGGCCGGACCAAAGACCGAGGGCAGGGGGCCCACGACCTGATCAATCTCTGCGGCAAAAACGGCATCCGCGGCCTCGCCCAGATCTTCGCGGGTCACATCACCCAGATCGACGCTGCTCAGTTCAAGTTCGCGCTCGCGTACCAGCTGCTCAAAATCCGCTCCGCCGACTTCCAGCTGCGCCATCGCCGCAGTCGCCTCTTCCTCCGAGGGGTAGACCAGCCGCTCAACCAGACGACGTTCGGCTTGCTGATACTGGTCCTTGCGTTGTTCATACAGACGCTTGAGTGCGTCTTCGTCTACTTCGACCTTATCCTGCAGCATCTCCGGCGACAGAACGGCGTAGGTGATCTTTTTGGTGCGCGGCAGGGTGAACCGATCGGTATTCGCGTCGTAATATGCTTGGATATCGGCGTCTGTTGGCTCGGAGATCGGGGTCGTCAGAGCGTCCGGCGAAAGAGTTGCGACGGTAAAGCTGCGGCGAGCGAGAACATAGTCGGCCAGGGCTTTGGTCATGATCGCGGGCATTTCAACTCCGCCCATCATCGCGCCTTGGACAATTGTCCGTGCTGTTTCCTTTCGCAGGTCTTCCTCGAACTCGGTTTCGGTCATGCCGATCTGTTCCAGCTGGAACCGGTAGGCTTCGCGGTCAAAAGATCCGTCAGGGCCCTGAAAGGCCTGAATGCCGACGATTTCCTTCTGCAGGTTGGCATCACCGATCGAAACACCCAGCTGTGCGACCTCGTTGTTCAGGGCTGCCAACGAAACCAGACGCCCCAAGGCCCGCTGATCCAACCCCAGTTCCCGGGCCTGTGACATCTGCATCGGTTGACCGGTCTGCGCCTCGACTGCGCGGATTTCGCGCTGCAGCTCGCGGACATAGGCATCGACCGAAACGTCCTCATCCCCGACCTGGGCGACTGTGCGAACCGTTCCGCTGAGGTTGACGGCGCCAAAACCGGCAAGACCTAGCATCAGCATGCCCATGAGAATCCAGACGAAGGTTTTGGAGAGTTTGTTAATGCCTGCGGCCATAGTGCCCTCTTGGATCTTGCGGCAGGGTTCTGCCGTGACTGTTGCGGCCCTGAATACGACGCGGGATGCCGGGGGGCAAGCTCAGAAGGACAGGGCCTTCAAGCGGTCGAACAATAACCCGATTCCAGCACGGTCCAGATTGGCGAAAGCAATGCGCACCTGACGTTTCCCGGCGGGGTCGTGGTCGGGCATGAACATGGTGCCCGGCAACAGCAGAATACCGGCCTCGGAGACCAATCTGCGCGCCAGTTCGTCCGACGGCATGTCGAACGGATGTTCGAGATAGGCGAAATAAGCCCCCAGACCCAGCAGCCGCCAACCCTTGTCGATGAGGCGGGGCATGTTCTCGGTGATTGCGGCGCGGCGATCCAGAATCTCGGCGCGTTCGCCCGCCAGCCACTGCGACAGGTTCCGCATCCCCCACAGCGCCGCGAACTGGCCCATCTGGCCGGGGCAGATGGCGACGGTGTCGAGGAATTTCTCGACCTCGGCCAGCAGCGGCGCACCTGTGGCGATCGCGCCCACGCGGTGGCCGGTCAGGCGGTAGGCCTTCGAGAAGGAATAGAGATGCACCAGCGTCCGGTCCCAGTCGGGCTGCTGGAACAGCGCGTGTGGCGGGCCGCTGCGGCTGTCGAAATCACGATAGGTTTCATCGACCAGCAGGCGCAGGCCATGCTGTTGCGCCAGGTCATAGAAGGCACGGACCAGATCCGCCGGGTATTCGACGCCACCCGGGTTGTTGGGTGTGACCAACGCGATCGCGCGCGTGCGCTTGGTGATCAGCGCGCGCGCCTGTTCCGGATCGGGCAGCAGGTCCGACCCGGTCGGCAGATCAACCGTTTTGACACCGGCCATGTCCAACCACATTTTATGGTTGAAATACCAAGGCGTTGGCAGGATGACCTCATCCTCTTGATCCGTGATCGCCGAGATGACCGAGGCAAAGGCCTGATTGCAGCCCGAGGTGATGGCTGTCTGCTCCGGCCGAACCTCGGCAGCGTAGTGATCGCCGATCTCACGCGCGAGCTCCGCGCGCAGATCGGGGTTGCCCAGTACCGGGCCGTAGAGATGTGCGGCGTCCTGATTGATCGCGAAATCGGCCATCGCCTGCCGCAGCGCCAGCGGCGGCGGATCGACCGGCGCCGCCTGGCTCACATTGATCAGCGGGCGGTCATCCGAGAACGTGACCCCTTCGAGCCAACGCCGCGCCTCCATCACCGGAGGGGCGAAGGTGGCGGCGGTGCGGGTCAATGTCATCGGGTGTCCGGTCTTGCTGATTTGTGGTGGATAAGTGGGATCAGTCGGTGCCGCGATAGGGCTCGACATATTGCAGGGCCATATCCCAAGGGAAGAAGATCCAGGTGTCTTGGCTGACCTCGGTGATGAAGGTATCGACCATCGGGCGGCCCTTGGGCTTGGCATAGACCGTGGCGAAATGGGCCTTGGGGTACATCTTGCGCACCAGTTCCAGCGTCTTGCCGCTGTCGACCAGATCATCGATGATCAGCACGCCCTCACCATCCCCCATCAGATCGGCATCGGGGGCCTTGAGCACCTCTGCCTCGCCACGTTCCTGATGGTGATAGGATTTGACGCTGATCGTATCTACGGTGCGGATGTCCAGCTCTCGGCTGACGATCATCGCAGGTGCCATGCCGCCACGCGTGATCGCGACGACGGCGCGCCATGCGCCCTCATCCGGTCCCTGACCGTCCAGCCGCCAGGCCAGTGCGCGCGAGTCGCGGTGAATCTGGTCCCAGCTGATATGAAAGCCTTTTTCGTGTGGCAGGCGGTCCTTTGCGCTCATGGTCTTATCCCTTTTCCACATCCGGCGCGTCGACGGCTTTCATGCCGACGATGTGATAACCCGAGTCAACGTGCAGGTTTTCACCGGTCACGCCGCTGCTGAGGTCGGACAGAAGATAAAGGGCCGATTTTCCCACGTCATCGATGGTCACGTTGCGGCGCAAGGGAGAGTTGTACTCGTTCCACTTCATGATGTAGCGGAAGTCGCCGATGCCGCTGGCGGCGAGGGTCTTGATCGGCCCGGCCGAGATCGCGTTGATGCGGATGTTGTCCTTGCCCAGGTCCTCGGCCAGGTATTTCACCGACGCCTCGAGCGCGGCCTTGGCCACACCCATGACATTGTAATGCGGCATGACCTGCTCAGCACCATAATAGGTCAGGGTGATGGCGCTGCCGCCGTCGGTCATCAGCTTCTCGGCGCGTTGCATCACGGCGGTGAAGGAGTAGACCGACACATCCATCGTCAGCTTGAAATTCGCGCGCGACGTGTCGACATAGCGGCCGCGAAGTTCGTTCTTGTCGGAGAAACCAATGGCGTGGACGACGAAATCCAGCTTGCCCCATTTTTCTTTCAGCGCTGCGAACAGCTCATCGATCGACTCTTCGTCGCTGACGTCACAGGGCAGGACGATCTCGCTCCCCAGTTGGGCCGCCAACGGGTCGACCCGTTTTTTCAGTGCATCCCCCTGATAAGAGAAAGCCAGTTCGGCTCCGGCTTCGGACAAGGCGCGGGCGATTCCCCATGCGATTGATTTGTCATTGGCCAGTCCCATGATGAGGCCGCGCTTGCCGGCCATCAACTGATTTGACATGTTCGGTTCTCCGCCTGTCGTCGCGATGTGTTGCGTTGGTTTATGCCATTGATTGCGCTGCATCAAGGCCGTGCACTCTTGCCCGGGGCGGGTTCTCGCCGTAGGGTCATGTTCAATTCGTTCCAGGGGATGGACATGAGTGAGCGAAACGGCATCTTTGCCGGTGACGATCCGTTCGTGATCGCGGCCCGTTGGTTGGCCGAGGCCGAAAAGACGGAACCGAACGATCCGAACGCGATTGCCCTGGCGACCGTGGACCCCGATGGTATGCCGAACGCACGGATGGTGTTGCTGAAGGATATCGAGGCGGACTCCTTCGTTTTCTATACCAACTATCACAGTGCCAAGGCCCAAGAGCTGGATGCGGCCGGCAAAGCCGCCTTTGTGATGCACTGGAAATCACTGCGGCGTCAGATCCGGGTTCGTGGTACAATCACCAAAGAAGACGGTCCCTTGGCCGACGAATATTATGCGTCACGCTCGCTGAAAAGCCGGCTGGGTGCCTGGGCATCGCGACAGTCGGAACCTCTGAGCAGCCGGGCTGCTTTGATGGCCGAAGTTGCAAAGGTGACGGCAAAGCTGGGATCCAACCCGCCGAGGCCCGAATTCTGGGGTGGCTACAGGCTGACGCCGGTTGAAATCGAGTTTTGGGCGGATGGTGCCTTTCGGCTGCACGACAGGTTCCGCTGGCGGCGCGACCCGTCCGAGCAAAAGTGGAACGTACAGAGGTTGAATCCATGACGTTCGCGTATCGTGAAATGCAACACCCGGAAATGTCTGAATTTTTTCAGCTTGAATTTGCCCGACGTTTCCATACACATCAGACCCCTAACGACCCTTTGAATCTCGTGATGGGAACACCGTGCCAGAAGACCTGAACAGCATGTACCGCGTTCGTGGACACGTAAAATGGTTTGACCCTGCAAAGGGGTATGGCTTTGTCGTGTCCGACGATGGCGGTCCTGATATCCTGCTGCACGTGAACGTTCTGAGGAACTTCGGGCAAAGCTCGGTCGCGGATGGCGCGGGCATTGAGATCATGACTCACCGCACCGATCGTGGCGTTCAAGCGGTTGAGGTCGTGAGCATTGATCCGCCCGAGCGGGCCGACTCGGTGATGCTGGCGGATTTCGCCGAAATGGATCCCAATGAGATCGCACATGCGCCGCTCGAGGCCGCGCGGGTCAAGTGGTTCGACAAGAGCAAGGGTTTCGGCTTTGCCAATGTCTTTGGTCGCAGCGAGGACGTGTTTCTGCATATCGAAGTTCTGCGCCGGTCCGGGTTGGCGGATCTCCAACCGGGCGAGGCGCTGGCGATGCGGGTCATCGACGGCAAGCGGGGCCGCATGGCCGCACAAGTGCTTGCGTGGGAATCCGCGCTCAATGACTGAGCGCTGCGCGTGATGCGGATTCTGGCCTGTCTTCTTCTGAGTATTTTTCTGTCACAAGGCGCCTTTGCTGAATGCCGGTCTGACCGGGTGGACCTTCGCAATGACAAGGCACAGGTCCGGTTTCTGGTCGAATTGGCAGTTTCCCCGCAGGAGCGGGCAAAGGGTTTGATGTTCCGCGAAAGCATGCCTCAGGGCGAAGGGATGCTGTTCGTGTTCGATCCGCCCCAGCCGGTCGCATTCTGGATGAAGAACACCTTGATCCCGCTGGACATGATCTTTCTGGATCGCACAGGTTTGGTGACCCGTGTTCATTCCGATGCCGTACCGGGGGATCTGACCCCAATCGAGGGCGGCGATTCGGTCTTTGCGGTTCTTGAGGTGAATGCGGGGCTTGCCGCCCGTTACTCGATCGCACCAGGTACGGTCATGCGGCACGAAATTTTTTCGCAAGGCCCGGCAATCTGGCCCTGTTAGGGCTTTTCAAATCCGAATGACGCCGTTAGGAAGGCGCACGGTCCGGGGCGTGGCGCAGTCTGGTAGCGCACCTGTTTTGGGTACAGGGGGTCGTGAGTTCGAATCTCGCCGCCCCGACCACTTTCCTTACAACGGAGTTCCACCGAAATACCGGTAGAGCCGTGTCAATTCATCATCCAGAACCGAGCTTTCGACGGGAACCTTGATCGTCGCTCCGTCCTTCTGGGGGACCAGGAAAAACAACTCGGCATCGACCCGGTAACCGGCCTGATTGCGGGTCGAAGACATGCGGCGCACCCCTTTGGGCAAGTCCTGCGGGTAACCGTCATAGTTGAGGATCAAGAACGCGGTGGTTTCCGGAGGCAGAGAGGAACGGCACTCGAAACTGCTGCGCTCGGGCCGTGTGAACCGTTCCTCCGGACCTTCGCAGCTGATCTCGAACGTGCTGAATAACTGATCGGGGTATTCGGCGAACTGAGCGCTGCGTGAAGATTGTTCCGGCTCGGGCGTCGCACAAGCGGCCAGCAAGGTAAGGACCGGAAACAAACGGATAATCGAGGTTTTCAGGGCGCACTCCGTCATTTGTGTGTCGTGATGCATCGCGTTGCGCTGCCACGAAGATTGGTGATTCTCCTCACAGTATGGGGCACGGGCGGGCAGGTGACCATTTTCTCGTAACCGGGCCGGGAAAAAAGAAAATCCGATTTGACCGATCTGCACGGTTTTGTGGACAGCGTTGTGGAGGAATCGGCGCGTTGTGCCTTGGCCCATCCTGCGGTTTTGCGGTCAACAGAAAAGTTTTGGTTAGAAGCCAAAAAATGCCGTTGACCAACTATGGGTAGATACGCCAGATTGTATGGGCCGAGTGAGTTGCCACTAAATCTGGTAGGAATAGCCGGAATTGGCATAGGGCGAGGGTCGGAAAGCACTCCAAACTGACGTGCAACCGTGCAAACGGGTTTGCGCTGCCAAAGGCAGCGCCCGGTCCTCTGCGTCCCTGATCGGCGGTCAAGGCGGGCGGCACCCCGCCAGAGAACGGAATTGGTGCCGGACAACCGAATTTGGGCTGATTGATCTAGGGCGGCGGACATGAAGATTGAAAGAACATTTACCAAGGCAGGGCAGGACGCATACGCAGAATTGGACTTCGTGTCCGTCACGTCCGAGATCCGCAATCCGGATGGAACGATCGTGTTCCGCCTTGATAACATCGAGGTCCCCTCTCGGTGGAGCCAGGTCGCCAGCGACGTGATCGCTCAGAAGTATTTCCGCAAGGCCGGCGTTCCCAGCAAACTGAAAAAAGTCCGTGAGAAGGACGTGCCCGAGTTTCTGTGGCGCTCGGTTCCGGCCGACGATGCCGAATTTGGTGGCGAAACGTCTTCGAAGCAGGTGTTTGACCGCCTCGCGGGTGCCTGGGCCTATTGGGGCTGGAAGGGCGGTTACTTCTCGACCGAGGAGGACGCGCGCGCCTATTTCGACGAGATGCGCTATATGCTGGCGACACAGCGTGCCGCGCCGAACAGCCCGCAATGGTTCAACACCGGTCTGCACTGGGCCTATGGGATCGACGGCCCGGCCCAAGGTCACCACTATGTGGACTACAAGACCGGCAAACTGACCAAGTCGAAATCGGCCTATGAACATCCGCAGCCGCATGCGTGCTTCATCCAGTCGGTCGACGATGACCTGGTGAACGAAGGCGGCATCATGGATCTGTGGGTGCGCGAGGCGCGCCTGTTCAAATACGGCTCGGGTACCGGGACCAACTTCAGCCATCTGCGCGCGGAAGGCGAAGCGCTGTCGGGTGGCGGCAAGTCCTCGGGCCTCATGGGCTTTCTCAAGATCGGCGACCGCGCCGCTGGCGCGATCAAATCAGGCGGGACAACCCGTCGAGCAGCAAAGATGGTGATCGTCGATGCAGATCACCCTGACATCGAGCAATTCATCGAATGGAAGGTGATCGAAGAGCAGAAGGTGGCCTCGATCGTTGCCGGATCGAAGATGCACGAGAAGATGCTGAACGGCATTTTCGAGGCCATCCGCGCCTGGGACGGCGCGCAAGCGGATGCCTATGATCCCAAGAAGAATGACGCGCTGAAAACGGCGATCCGCGAGGCGAAAAAGGTCGCGATACCCGAGACTTACATTAAGCGCGTGCTGGATTACGCCAAGCAGGGCCACGACAGCATCGAGTTCCCGACCTATGATACCGATTGGGACTCTGAGGCCTACAGCTCGGTCTCGGGGCAGAACTCGAACAACTCGATCCGTGTGACCAACGCCTTCCTGAAGGCGGTCGAGAAAGATGCCGATTGGGAGCTGATCAATCGTACCGACGGCAAGGTTGCCCGCACGGTCAAAGCACGCGATCTGTGGGAAAAAGTCGGCCACGCGGCCTGGGCTTGCGCCGATCCGGGCATTCAATTCCACGACACGGTCAACGAATGGCACACTTGCCCCGAAGACGGCGAGATTCGCGGCTCGAACCCGTGCTCGGAATACATGTTCCTGGATGACACGGCCTGCAACCTGGCGTCGATGAACCTGCTGACCTTCCTGAAGGAGAGCGAGTTCCAGGCGGCCGACTACATGCACGCGGCCCGTCTTTGGACGCTGACGCTGGAAATCTCGGTGACGATGGCGCAGTTCCCGTCGAAAGAGATCGCGCAGTTGTCTTATGACTTCCGTACGCTGGGTCTGGGATATGCCAACATCGGCGGGCTGCTGATGAACATGGGTTATGGCTACGACTCGGACGAGGGTCGGGCGATCTGTGGCGCACTGACCGCAATCATGACCGGCGTTGCCTACGCCACCTCGGCCGAGATCGCCGGAGAGCTGGGGCCGTTCGCCGGCTACAAGCGCAATGCCGAGCATATGCTGCGGGTTATCCGCAACCACCGTCGCGCTGCCCAGGGTGTGACCGAGGGCTATGAGAAGCTGTCGGTCAAGCCGGTGCCGCTGGATCACGCCAACTGTCCGGACAAACGCCTTGTCGATCTGGCCATGAGCGCCTGGGACGAAGCGTTGAGCCTGGGTGAGAAGAACGGCTACCGCAACGCGCAGGCCACCGTGATCGCGCCGACCGGCACGATCGGACTGGTGATGGACTGCGACACCACCGGGATCGAGCCCGACTTTGCGCTGGTCAAGTTCAAGAAACTGGCCGGGGGCGGCTACTTCAAGATCATCAACCGCTCGGTGCCGTCGGCGCTGGAAAAGCTTGGCTATTCCTCGGCCCAGATCGAGGAGATCGTGTCTTACGCAGTCGGGCATGGCACCATCGGCAACGCGCCGGGGATCAACCACACCTCGCTGACCGGTCACGGGTTCGGCCCGAACGAGCTGGCCAAGATCGACGCCGCGCTGGAAAGCGCGTTCGACATCCGGTTTGTCTTCAACCAGTGGACGCTGGGCGAGGATTTCTGCACCGGCGTCCTGGGCATCCCGGCCAGCAAGCTGAACGATCCGACCTTTGACATGCTGCGCCATCTGGGTTTCAGCAAGTCGGATATCGACGCGGCCAACGACCATGTCTGCGGCACCATGACCCTGGAAGGGGCCCCGCATCTGAAGCCCGAGCACTATGCGATCTTCGACTGCGCCAACCCCTGCGGCAAGAAGGGCAAGCGGTTCCTCGGTGTTGACAGCCACATCACCATGATGGCTGCGGCGCAAAGCTTCATCT
Organism: Ruegeria sp. BHSC029; assembly: GCF_059613085.1. NCBI lineage: Bacteria > Pseudomonadati > Pseudomonadota > Alphaproteobacteria > Rhodobacterales > Roseobacteraceae > Ruegeria > Ruegeria sp. BHSC029. The sequence continues at coordinate 656,532 of NZ_JBXWRU010000001.1, read as the reverse complement.
CGGGCGCGATCAGCAAGACGATCAACATGCCTAATGACGCCACGATCGAAGATTGCCAGAAGGCCTACGAGCTGTCCTGGAGCCTGGGCGTCAAGGCCAACGCGCTGTATCGCGACGGGTCCAAGCTCAGCCAGCCGCTGGCAGCGGCGCTGGTCGAGGATGACGACGAAGCGGCTGAAATCCTCGAAAGCGGCTCGATCCAGGAAAAGGCCGTGACCCTGGCCGAGAAGGTCGTCGAAAAGGTGGTGGTCAAAGAGATCATCCGCAGTCACCGCGAAAAACTGCCGCATCGTCGCAAGGGGTATACCCAAAAGGCGATCGTGGGCGGGCACAAAGTCTATCTGCGCACCGGCGAATTCGAAGATGGGCAGTTGGGCGAGATCTTCATCGACATGCACAAGGAAGGCGCTGGCTTCCGTGCGATGATGAACAACTTCGCCATCGCCGTCTCGGTCGGTCTGCAATATGGCGTGCCGCTGGAAGAGTTTGTCGACGCCTTCACCTTCACCAAGTTCGAACCGGCCGGGATGGTTCAGGGCAACGACTCGATCAAGAACGCGACGTCGATCCTCGACTACATCTTCCGCGAACTGGCCGTGTCGTACCTCGATCGCACCGACCTGGCGCATGTGAAACCCGAGGGCGCAACATTCGACGACTTGGGTCGTGGCGAAGAAGAGGGTGTATCGAACGTCTCGGAGATCAGCGACAGCGCGGCTTCGAAATCCTTGGAGGTTCTGAAACAGATCAGCTCGACCGGTTATTTGCGCAAGCGTTTGCCGCAGGACCTGATGATGTTCAACGGCGCCGCCGGCGAAGCGACCGGACTGTCCGAAGCGGCCGTGACCTTTGAAACCAAGAGCGAAACCACCGTCGTCACCGAAACGGCTACCGGGATGGATGCCCGGACCAAAGCCAAAATGCAGGGATACGAGGGTGATCCTTGTGGCGAATGCGGAAACTACACGCTGGTGCGCAACGGCACCTGCATGAAATGCAACACCTGCGGGGCAACCAGCGGGTGTAGCTAAGGCAAACGCCCCGCCAGGCGGGGTGTAGGGACCTGGATTTCCCCCCGGACTTCCGGTCCCGACGAATACGGATCAGGGCGTTGAGACTTACCCTAGGTCGCCTTGGTCCACTCGGCCGGCATGCCCGTGCTGGCCGGGAACAGGGTGGGGCGGAATATCGGTCCTTCCCACTCTCTCACGGGGCGGGTGCGCTCGTCCCATGTGCAGTCCAGGCCGCAGGCAAAAAAATACCGGGCGGTCAACGAATTGAGCCTGGACAGCAAAACTGACAGGGGGCTTCGGCCCCCTTTCTTTTTTCGACTCGGTCGGGCTGAGCGGCAGATTGCCGGGAACGGGGGTACGGATGAGGGAAGTTGTGCCGATGCGCCAGCGGGCGGCTTGGCACAGCGAAAGCTTGCGACTCCAAATGGCCCAAACGGGCAGGGATTGGCGCGAATTGCGGAAAAATCTCTGCGGCCGATGACAGTGCGGCTGAGCAGGTGTTTTGTGTGCCTGTCCGGACAGACTACCACAAACCCCCTATCAGGAGACTGACAATGAACTCTCAGAAACTGGCCGTTCTGGCCGCAGTTGCCCTCGGGTTCCCTGCGCTTGCATTCGCGCAGAGCTCGGCTGACGCAAATGGCGACGGCGTTCTGACCATCGAAGAGGTTCAGGCCGTTGTGCCCGACATGGATGCCGATGCGTTCTCGCTTTTGGACGCGAATGGTGACGGCGCTCTGGATGAGGCCGAAATCGCAGCCGCGCAAGAAGCCGGTCTGCTGCCGCCCAGCAACGGTTAACAGCTTGAAAAACGAGGCAGCCCAGAGCGATCTGGGCTGCTTTTCAATTGGTTATGCAGGCAAGTGAATGTTGAACCTGCTTCTGAGTTCCGCATCCAGCGCCGGATCGAAACGCGCCGGAGACGGAGCGCCAAGGATCTCTTCTTTGCGCGCGGTGGCCTTTTCGACCAGGTCCGGCTTGCCCAGCTCGGCCCATTCCTTGGGCGAGGTCCGGTCGCCAAGCGCTGGATAGACATAGTCGGCCTGCATCCGGCTGAGTGTTGCGTCGGTTCCCAGGTAGTGACCCGGGCCACCGAGACAGACCGACGCGATCTGGTCCAGCGCCAGCGTGTCGTCCGTGACCTCGATCCCACGAACGCATCGCAGGGCCTGACCGATCAGATCGTCACCAAGGATCAGGCTTTCAAAGCAGAAACCCAGCAGCGAAGCGTGCATGCCGGCTGCTTCGTAGACCATGTTCAGGCCGGACAGCCCGGCCATGACGTTGGAACACATCTGCTCCCATCCGGCTTGCATGTCGGGCAGTTTGGAGTCCGAAGCACCGGCTGCAGCGCCGCCGGGCAGGTCGTAGAATTTGTGCATCTGGGCGCAGCCTGCCGTCAGCAGGGCCTGCTCGCCGGACCCGACGCTCATCGCACCGGTCCTGAGGTCAAGACCAAAGGGCCAAGTGCCAAAAACCGCCGGAGCGCCTGGGCTTACGGCGTTTACATAAACCAGACCTGCCAGGCATTCCGCCGTAGCCTGGACAATCGCACCGGCCACCGTTGACGGGGCCGTGGCACCCGCCATCCCAGCGGATAGCAACAGGACCGGCATCCCCGCCTTGATGCATTCTTCCATCACCTGGCAGCTCTCGGTCGCGAATTTCATCGGAGGCACGACAAAGCAGTTCGAGTTCGAGACGAAGGGCCGTTCACGCCATTTATCCTCGCCGCCAGCGATCATATGCAGCATTTCCATGGCCGGAGCTACATAGCTGGGGTCTGTGAAGGATGTTCCGACATGCTTGTAAGTCCCAGAACAACAAGCATAAATCGTGTTCAGGTCCATCTCGCGGTTGTCGGTGATGTCACGGCAGACCATGGGGCGCTGCACGAAATGGATATTGTCCAGTTGTTCGCAAATCCGCGCGGCATCGTGCAAGTCCTGCACGGTTGAGTCGCGGTAGTTGCGGCCTTGGGCGTCGACCATGCTGACGGCTGCACCGGCGGTTCCATAATGAACGCGTCCGCCGGACAGTTCGAGATCGGTTTTGCCGTCGCGGCTGTACAGCGTTACCGAGCGGTTGGCGCGGGCGATCGTGTCCTCGACCAGCGCCCGGGGAAAACGGATGCGTCCGTCATCGCCCAGCGTACAGCCGGCATTGACCAGGTAATCGATCCCGCTGGGTGGCGCGTCGGCCAGACCGATGGTTTCGAGCGCATCGAGAGCGGCGGAGTGAATACGCTCCATGTCCTGTTGGCTGAGCGGTTTGTAGGTGCCGCCCTCAAGCCCCGGGCGGACGGGGCGTAGATGTTCGGGCAGGGCCGCGGCACGGGCGGCCCGTCGGGCGGCGCGGCCGCCACTGCGGGACGTTGAGCGGGAGTGGTCGTTCATGGTGAGGATTCCAAATTGAAAGTCAGGTCAAAAGGGGGAAGCTTCAACCCGTCACGGCCGTCCTCGTGCCGCACGCCCCCGATCGGCACCGATGGTGCGGCTGATCAGGCAGATCTTCCAGATATCGTTTGGCATGTGGTCCTCAACTCCTGCGACGAATGGTGTCAGGGTCCGCGCAAGCAATCTGTCCTGTTTGCGACCGATGTCGCTTTTGGCCCCGAAAATTTGAAACTTCGATGAACGCCGCAGGAAATCCTCACGCAAAGGGCGAAATATGTTATGCTTCCATTACTTATTGTTAAGATTTGCGTGACTTGAATTGATCTGACGGCACCAAAGCACGTGTTTAATTGAGGTGCACATCACCGCATCTGTTGCAATCGCAAAGGGTGCTGAACAAAAACCGGAGGTCTGCATGAAACTGATCCGCGCCTTGCTGTCGGTCCTGCTGATTCCAGCGGCGCAGGTGGCGTTGGCCGAGGATTGGACCGGGCCTTATGCAGGGTTCACCTTCGGTTATGCCGACGCGGACGGCCCCGGCGGCAGTGGAAGCAATTCGGGCAGCATCGGCGCGAATATCGGATACGATCTGGATCTTGGCAGCTTCGTCGTCGGGGGTGAGTTGGAATATGACCGGCTGAACCTCGACCTGGGCGCTTCGGAGGGCAGTTTGGACAGCGTATCCCGCGTGAAACTGCGCGGCGGGTACGAGTTCGGGCGCGTTTTGGGCTACGTCGTGGTGGGTGCCGCGCGGGCGAATACTTCGGGCGACAGCGACACGGCGGCCGTCTACGGGATCGGCGTAGCCTATCCTCTGGGCGACCGGCTGATCATCAGTGGCGAAGCCTTGCGGCAGAATTTCAACGATGTCACGCGGTCGCGCGGCGATCTGGACACCAACACCTTCAATCTGCGCACGACCTTCCGGTTCTGAACAAAACCCGTCTCGGTCACTCGGCCGCCGTCTGGCTCGCCAACCGGGCGGCGAAATCGCATAGGGTCTGAAGGGCGGCGGCGAACCGGTCATCGTCAATGGTCATGGCCACGCGCACATGTCCAGCGGCGGCTTGGCCGAAGCTTTCTCCGGGCATGACCGCGATGGCGTGGGTGTCCAGCAGCGCATTGGCGAAGTCTTCGCCGCTTTGCCCCGTCGCGCGGATGTCCAGCATCAGATACATCGCGCCTTGAGCCGGGATCAGGCCCACCGTGTTCTGTCGGGCCAGAACCTGCATCGCCAGGGCGCGGCGGCGGCGGAAGGGGGCCGCGACCTCTTCCTCCAGTTCGTCCCCGGCGGTCAGCGCAAAGCTGGCAGCGTCCTGAATGAATCCCGGAACCCCGTAGGTGGTGTGCGTGGCGAGGTTGATCAAATGGTCGATGGCCTCTTCGGGGCCAACGATCCAGCCACAGCGCGACCCGGTCATGGCGTGGGATTTCGACATCGAGCCCACGACCAGGGTGCGGTCGGCCATACCGGGCAGGGCGCGGGGCGACAGGTGTGCGCCGTCCCAGACCTGCGTGTCATAGACCTCGTCCGAAATCAGCCAGATGTCGCGTTCGCGGCACAGATCGGCGATCTCGGTCAGGGTCTCGCGGGAATAGACGACCCCGGTCGGGTTGTTTGGCGTGTTGATCAGCAGCGAAGCGGCACCCTCGGCCTGTTCCGTGATCAAGGCTGCGTCGGGCTGAAAGGCATCCTCGGCCCGGGTCTGAACCGCGCGCGCGATCGCGCCGGCTCCGCGGATCGTGCCGGGATAGGTCGCGTAGAATGGATCGAGATAGAGACCCACATCGCCCGGGTCGCACGCTGCCATATGCGCGGCGAACAGTGCGGCTTGTCCGCCCGGGGTGATCAGCACGTTGTGGCGCGTGGTGGGAACGCCCGTGCGGGTCTGCACCCGCGCGGCTACGGTATCGCGCAGCAGATCCGTGCCCGGCACCATGGCGTATCCGGTATGGCCCGCGCGCGCCGACCGGTCCATCTCGGCCAGGATCGAGGGGTGGGTGCGGATGTCATGCTCGCCGATGGTCAGTTCGGTCACGGCTTGGCCTTCGGCAATCATGCGGCGCGCGCGATAGAACACGTCCCACCCGTCCGAACCGCCTCCGGTCAGATGCGTGATGCGGTGCGAAAGTTTCATGGCGCGCCTCCGTTGCAGCAAGTCCGCCGAATGGGTCAGAGCCGCGATGATTTGTCAATCAGCTTCCCCCGCCGGCAATAGAAGTCTTGGCGCGCGGGACCGGGCGTGTTATGCGATGGGCCATGAACCGGAAGACCTGCATCATTATCTGCTGCATTCCCTGCTGAACTTTCACGCGGGCCGGTTTCTTTCGTTTTCTTCCCTGAGACAAGTTGCTAAGCCCGCGTCAACGCGCACGCTATTGCTGTATCCAGGAGCCAGACGCATGACGACGATCAAACTGCACAACACGCGGACCCGGACGAAGGAAGATTTCGTTCCGATCGATCCCGACAACGTGCGGATGTATGTCTGTGGTCCCACCGTGTATGACCGGGCGCATCTGGGCAATGCACGGCCCGTGGTGGTGTTTGACGTGCTGTACCGTCTGCTGCGTCACGTCTACGGGCCCGCGCATGTGACCTATGTGCGCAACTTCACAGACGTCGATGACAAGATCAACGCGACGGCCCTGGCGCGCAAGCGGGCCGGGGCCGAAGGAACGCTCGAGCAGTTGGTGCAAGAGCGGTCGGACGAGACGATCGGCTGGTACCTGCATGACATGGGCGCGCTGGGGGCGCTGGAGCCCGACCAGATGCCGCGGGCCACGCGGTATATCGACCAGATGATCGCCATGATCGAGGACCTGATCGCCAAGGGGCACGCCTATGAGGCCGAGGGGCATGTTCTGTTCGCGGTGGACAGCTGGCGCGACGAGTATGGCAAGCTGTCGGGCCGGTCGGTCGATGACATGATCGCAGGCGCGCGGGTCGAGGTGGCGCCCTACAAGAAGAACGCGATGGATTTTGTGCTGTGGAAGCCCTCGGATGATGAACTGCCCGGTTGGGAGTCTCCTTGGGGCCGGGGGCGTCCGGGTTGGCATATAGAATGCTCGGCCATGAGCTATGAGTTGCTGGGCGAGAGTTTCGACATCCATGGTGGCGGCAATGACCTGATGTTCCCGCACCACGAAAACGAGATCGCCCAGAGCAAATGCGCCCATCCGCACGGCGAATTCGCGCGCTATTGGCTGCATAACGAGATGCTGCAGGTCGAGGGAAAGAAAATGTCCAAATCGCTGGGCAATTTCTTCACCGTGCATGACCTGCTGGATCAGGGCGTGCCGGGTGAGGTGATCCGGTTCGTCTTCCTGCAGACCCACTATCGCAAGCCGATGGACTGGACCGAGAAAAAGGCGCGCGAGGCTGAGGCCACGTTGCGCAAGTGGCGGGCGCTGACTGCGGGCATCGAACCCGCAGCCAGCGCGGCGCCCGCGGTGATCGAGGCGCTTGCCGATGACCTGAACACGGCGGGCGCCCTGGCCGAGCTGCATCGTCTGGCCTCGGACGGCGACGCCGCGACCTTGCTGGCCAGTGCGCGGGTCTTGGGCCTGTTGGAGCCTGATATGGGGGCCTGGGCCGAAACCGACGGCGTGGATCTGTCGGTCCATGCCGACCGGCTGGCCCGTGTTCGGGCCGAGGCGATGCAGACCAAGGATTTCTCGGAAGTGGATCGGTTGAAGGCCGTCTATCTGGCGGCTGGTCTGGAAGTGCGGATGAACAAGGACGGGGTCGAACTGGTGCCCGGCGCGGGTTTTGACGCCAGCAGGCTGGAGGGCGTGGAATGACCAAAAAGCGCCTGTACCTCTATGACACCACGCTGCGCGACGGGCAGCAGACGCAGGGCGTTCAGTTCTCGACCGCCGAAAAGGTCCAGATCGCGCAGGCGCTGGATGCTTTGGGGGTGGACTATATCGAAGGCGGCTGGCCCGGTGCGAACCCCACCGACAGCGCGTTTTTTGACGCCGCGCTCAAGACGCGCGCCTGCCTGACCGCCTTTGGCATGACCAAGCGGGCCGGGCGCTCGGCCGAGAATGACGACGTGCTGGCCGCCGTCATGAACGCCGGCACGCGGGCGGTCTGTCTGGTCGGAAAGTCGCATGACTATCACGTGACCGACGCGCTGGGGATCTCGCTGGAGGAAAATGTCGAGAACGTCCGCGCCTCGGTCGCGCATATCGTGGCGCAGGGGCGCGAGGCGTTGTTCGACGCCGAGCATTTCTTTGACGGCTACAAGGACAACCCCGCCTATGCCATGCGGGTCTGCCAGGCTGCGCTGGAGGCCGGTGCCCGCTGGGTGGTGTTGTGCGACACCAATGGCGGCGCGCTGCCGGCCGAAGTGGGGCGGATCGTGTCCGAGCTGATCGCGGCGGGTTTTCCCGGCGACCGGCTGGGCATCCACACCCACAACGACACCGAAAATGCCGTGGCCTGTTCTCTGGCGGCCGTGGATGCCGGCGCACGCCAGATCCAAGGCACATTGAACGGGCTGGGTGAGCGGTGCGGCAACGCCAACCTGACCGCCCTGATCCCGACGCTTCTGTTGAAGGAACCCTATGCCTCGGCCTTCGAGATCGGGGTCAGCCGCGATGCGCTGACCGGTCTGACCCGCATCAGCCGCATGCTGGACGACATCCTGAACCGGGTGCCCAGCAAACAGGCGGCCTATGTCGGGGCGTCGGCCTTTGCGCACAAGGCGGGGCTGCATGCCAGTGCGATCCTCAAGGACCCTTCGACCTATGAACATGTCGATCCGGCCACCGTGGGCAATGCGCGGATCATTCCGATGTCGAACCAGGCCGGCCAGTCGAACCTGCGCAAACGCCTGACCGAGGCCGGGTTGCAGGTGGAGCCGGGCGACCCGGCGTTGGGGCGCATCCTTGAACGGATCAAGGCGCGCGAGGCCGAGGGGTATTCCTATGACACAGCGCAGGCCAGTTTCGAGCTGTTGGCCCGCGATGAACTGGGCCAGCTGCCGCAATTCTTCGAGGTCAAGCGCTACAAGGTCACGGTCGAGCGGCGCAAGAACAAGTACAACCAGATGGTCAGCCTGTCCGAGGCGGTCGTCGTGGTGAAGGTGGACGGTGAGAAGAAGTTGTCGGTCAGTGAGTCGATGGACGAGAGCGGCAGCGACCGTGGCCCGGTGAACGCGCTGGCCAAGGCGCTGGCCAAGGATCTGGGGCAGTACTCGCCCATCCTGGACGATATGCACCTGGTGGACTTCAAGGTGCGCATCACCCAAGGCGGGACCGAGGCGGTGACCCGCGTCATCATTGACAGCGAAGACGGGCAGGGGCGGCGCTGGTCCACGGTAGGGGTCAGCGCGAACATCGTTGACGCCTCGTTCGAGGCTCTGCTGGAGGCCATCCAGTGGAAGCTGGTGCGCGATTGCAGCCCGCAATCGGTGGTGGCCGGGTGAGCGTGCCCTTCGAAGACGACGTCAAGGCCTGCGCGGCGCTGGTCCACCGGGCCGACCCTGATCGGTTCATGGCCGCGATGGCGGCGCCGGTTCAGGCGCGGGCCGTGCTGTTTCCGATCTATGCGATGAATATCGAGGTCGCCCGCGCGCCGTGGGTCACCCAAGAGCCGATGATCGCGGAAATGCGCCTGCAATGGTGGCGCGACGCGCTGCAGGAGATCGCCGAAGGACCCTCCGTGCGGCGGCACGAGGTGGTCACGCCCCTGTCGCGCGTCCTGTCCCCGCATCTGGCGGCGATGCTGGATGAATATGTGGCCGTAAGGCGTTGGGATATCTACCGGGATCCGTTCGAGGATGAGGAACACTTCGAGGCCTACCTGACCCACAGCGCCGGGTCGCTGATGGTCGCCTCGGCGCAAGCCCTGGGTGCCGCCGACGAAACGGTCCTGCGCGATTTTGGCTACGCGGTCGGTGTGGCGAACTGGTTTCGCGCCATCCCCGAGCTTGAAGCCCGCGGGCGCGTCCCCCTGTTGGATGGGACACCGGACGGGGTGCGCCAATTGGCCGAGCGCGCGCTGGACCGGATGGCCGCGGCCCGGGCGCGTCGCGCCGATGTTTCGGATCAGGCGCGCCCTGCGCTTTATGGCGGCTGGCAGGCAGACCGCGTCCTGCGTCATGTGCTGGCTGAGCCCGGTCGGGTCGCTGCTGGTGCGCTGAACGTGGGCGAGATCCGACGGCGCGTGTCACTGATCTGGACCGCGACCACCGGTCGGTGGTGATCAGGAGAGTTTGGCCTCGCGGGGTCTGAGCACCAGCCACAGCAGCGCGCCGCCCGCCAAAGTCAGCAACGGCACCATCGCCAGGTTGACGGCGGTCCATCCCTCGACCGGGGACCCGCCAGAACAGTTCATCAATCCGCCCGAGGCCAGCGACGCAATCGTCACGCCTCCGAACACCAGCAGGTCGTTCAGGCCCTGCACGCGGCCGCGTTCATGCACATCGTGCTCGGCCGCCAGCATGCTGGTGGCACCGATGAAGCCGAAGTTCCAGCCGATGCCAAGCAGCACGAGGGCCAGAAAGAAGTTCCCGATCTCAACGCCCTGCAGCGCGACGACACCCGCGCCGCCTAAAATCGCCAACCCGATGGCAACCATCTTCTCGGCCCCGAACCGGGCGATCAGATGGCCGGTGAAGAAACTGGGAACGTACATCGCCAAAACGTGGCTGGTGACCACATCCGCCGCATCACCTTCGGAGAAGCCACAGCCGACAACGGCCAGCGGCGTCGAAGTCATCACAAGGTTCATCAGCGCGTATGAGACCATGGCACAGATGATGGCCACGGCGATGCGCGGGGTTTTAAGCAGTTCGAGCCGCGACCGGCCTTTGGGTGCATCCTGCGATGGGCGGTCGGGTGTCGGTATGTCCAGAAACAGGAACAGGACCGAACCGATGACGTTCACCGCGATCACCGCGAAATAGGTGCCCAGGAACGGAATGACATAGGCCTGCGAGGTCAGTTTGACGACCTGCGGCCCGATGATGGCCGCAGCCAGACCGCCAGCCATGACGTAAGAGATCGCCTTGGGCCGGAATGCGTCCGACGCGGTATCGGCGGCGGCAAAGCGATAGAAGCCATGTGCGCTCATGTAGATGCCGGTCAGCAGGCTGCCGACAAGAAAGACGGGGAACGACCCTAGGTACAGGCCATAGGCTCCTACGGCGCCGCCCACCGCTCCGGCGGTTGCGCCGACGAGGAACCCGGCGCGGCGGCCCCAGCGCTGCATGATGGCCGAGACAGGCGTGGCCGCCAGCATCGACCCCAGAACGATCAGCGAAATCGGCAGCGTGGCGAGGCAGGCGTTGCTGGCCAGCGACTGGCCCGCCAATCCGCCGACGATGAAGATCATCGGCATCTGTGCGCCCAGAATCGCCTGCGCCGCCACCAGAACGGCAACGTTGCGCTTGGCGCGGGTATCGTCGGGGGCGGTGCTGGTCATCGTCATGCGCAAATGGGTATCGGCGAACCGGCGGACATACAAGCGGGTTGCATATGCGACAAAGCAGCCTAACCTGCGCCCCGAACCGCCACCCGGAGCAGCCATGACCGTTGGTCGAATTATCGAGACACCAGAATGCGTTGCGGAAGGGGCCGAGTGGCTGTCTGACGCCTGTCCGCGCATGGCGCACGCGATCGAACTGACCCGCCCGCTGCCCCTGCGCCGCCGGCCCGACGGCTTCGCGCAACTGCTCAGCGCCATCGTCAGCCAGCAGGTCAGCGTGGCCTCGGCCAACGCGATTTGGGGGCGGATGCAGCAGGCCGGCCTGACCGGGCCGCGCAAGATCAAATGGGCCACCGATGATGAGCTGCGCGCCGTGGGGCTGAGCCGCCAGAAGATCCGCTATGCCCGTGCGCTGGCCGATGCGCGGATCGACTACAAGGCCCTGCGCCAGGCACCCGATGACGTGGTCATTGCGACCCTGACGCAAGTGCCGGGCATCGGGGTCTGGACGGCCGAGATCTATGCCATGTTCTCGCTGGGGCGGGCGGATGTGATCGCGCCCGGCGATCTGGCCCTGCAGGAGGCCGCACGGATGCTGTACGGCCTGCCGGATCGGCCGACCGACAAGGCGCTGCGGCAAATGGCCGAGGCGTGGTCGCCGTGGCGGTCGGTTGCAGCCCGGGTTCTGTGGGCCTATTACCGCGTGGCCAAGGATAGGGAAGGGATCAGATGACACGGGTTTTGAACGCGCTCCGCAAAGAGCCGGTTTCGGGCGACACGCGCTCGGTCGTGGTGTTCGTGCACGGCTATGGCGCCAACGGGGCCGATCTGCTGGGGCTTGCGGACGTTCTGGGCGAACACCTGCCCGACACGCTGTTCGTGGCCCCCGACGCGCCCGAGCAGATCCCCGGCATGCCCAACGGGTATCAGTGGTTTCCGATCCCGTGGATCGACGGCTCGTCCGAGGAAGAGGCTCGGCGCGGCATGGAAATGGCGGTCGAGGATTTCAACGCCTTTCTCGATGCCCTGATGGTGGACGAGGACGTGCTGCCCGAGCAGGTGGTGCTGTTCGGCTTTTCCCAGGGCAGCATGATGAGCCTGCACGTGGCCCCGCGCCGCGAAGACCCGGTGGCCGGCGTGATCGCGTTTTCGGGCCGCCTGCTGGAGCCGGACCTGCTGGCCGACGAGGTGGTCAGCCGGATGCCTGTACTGCTGGTTCATGGAGATGCCGATGACGTGGTGCCGCCGCAATCGCTGCCCGAGGCCGCCGAGGCCCTGCAGCGCGCAGGCTTCAAGGAGGTCTTTGCTCATGTCATGAAGGGCACCGGCCACGGTATCGCGCCCGACGGGCTGGGCGTCGCCTTGGCCTTCATGCGCGACAAGCTGAGCCTGTGACGCGGCAGGGTCACCCCCACAGGTGACCCTCGGCAAACTCCACCGAATTTCCGGCCGGGTCGCGCACATAGAGCGATCGTGCCCCGTTGGGCCAGTCAAACTCGGCCTCGACCGGGACGTTCCAGTTCAGCAGATGCTTGCGCATCGACGCGATCTGGTCGCGCGTCAGGATCAGGCACACATGCCCCGGACCGCGTGCGCCATGCGGCGGCACCGGCAGGTCAGGGTTGGTCGTGGGCTGTTTCGTCTGGTCCGGGTTGAACAACAGCAACACCGAGGCGCCGACCCGAAAGAACACATGCCGACCTTTGACGCGCTGAATGCGTTCCAAGCCCAGAACCTCGCCATAGAACCGTTCGGCGGCGTCCAGATCATCGACATACAGCGCGGCCTCGAGAATGCCCGAAGGCGACGGGATTCCGGCTGCTACTTTCATGGAAATATGATAGAGGAAATCGCCGAAAAAGTCACCGCCGCGGACGCCGGTCCCGCTTGCGTTGGGGGGCGGTTTCCAGAATGGGCATCGGCAGGCTGTCCCAGCTGCCGGGTGCGAGATCGTCCAGTGTCCAGTCTCCGATCTGGGCGCGGATCAGGCGCAGGGTGGGGTGGCCCACGGCGGCCGTCATGCGGCGCACCTGCCGGTTGCGCCCCTCGCGCAGGGTCAGTTCCAGCCAGCAATCCGACACCGTCTTGCGTTCGCGGATTGGGGGCGTGCGTGGCCACAGACCCTCGGGTTCGTCGATCAGCCGCGCCTTGGCTGGGCGGGTCATGCCGTCATTCAACTCGACCCCGTCGCGCAGGGCCCGAATGGCAGCCGCATCCGGGATGCCCTCGACCTGGACCCAATAGGTTTTGGGCATTTTGTGCTTGGGATCCGAGATCTGGGATTGCAGCCGCCCATTGTCGGTCAACAGCATCAGCCCCTCGCTGTCACGGTCCAGCCGCCCGGCCGGATAGACCCCCGGCAGGTCGATGAAATCCGACAGGGTGCTGCGGGGCGAGTCGGCATTTTGCCGGTCGGTGAACTGCGGCAGCACGTCAAAGGGTTTGTTGAAGCGGATGAACCATGACATGAGCTCCGCCATACTCTCAGTTCCGGACCTGCGCAAGCTGTGGATAACTGTCACGTGATTGTTACGGATTCAGAATAGTCCGTTACCGAGATGTTGTGGAAAAACAGGACTTGTCAGAGTTTTAACACGATATATAGTTAAGTTAAGACCGGGGCGGGTGCTCCCCGCTCTGGTGTCCCATACAGGCAGCCGAGAGCGAGGAGCGATTCAGCCATGGACGGAGATTTCAGGACCGAATTTGTCAGGGAGCCAGGTGCCCTCAAGCACCATCCGGCATTGGTTTTGAACGCCGATTACCGCCCGCTTTCCTACTATCCGCTGTCGCTGTGGCCCTGGCAGGAGGCGATAAAGGCCGCCTGGCTGGACCGGGTCGATATCGTCGCCGAGTATGACGAAGTGGTCCGCAGCCCGAGTACGGTGATCCGAATACCGTCGGTGGTTGTCCTGAAAGACTATGTGAAACCCAGAAAGCGCGTGGCCTTCACGCGCTTTAATTTATTTCTTAGGGATGAATTCCGCTGCCAGTACTGCGGCAGCCGGGGCGAACTGACTTTCGACCATGTCGTGCCGCGTGCAGCAGGGGGTGTCACAAGTTGGCAGAACGTGGTGGCCGCCTGCAGTCCATGCAATCTGCGCAAGGGGTCGAAATCGCTGCGTCAGGCGGGGATGAGCCTGCGCAAGCCGCCTCGGCAGCCTGACGCCAGTATGCTGCAGAATATCGGACGGAAATTTCCGCCGAACCACCTGCACGAAAGCTGGATCGACTTTCTGTACTGGGACGCGGAACTGGACGCCTAATAGGGTCAGCGCGCGCGCCAGGCGGCCAGCCACACCAGAACCAGACCTGCGGACAGCAGTGCGTTCCACCCAGCCATGGACAGCCCGAACATTTCCCACGGGATATCATCGCACCGTACCAACGGGGCGGCCATGATCTGCTCCATCAACTCCTCGGCGGACAGGCCGCTGATACTGCCCGATGTGCAACTGGACGGGCCTTCCCACAGGCCGCGCTCGACCCCGGCGTGATAGACGCCGATGCCGGACGTGGTGGCGGCAGCGGCTGCGCCGAGGAGGGGCAGCAGGCGCACGCCCGGAAATGCAAAAGCCAGCACGCCGAGCAACACAGCCGCACCATGCGGGTAGCGTTGCCAGATGCACAATTTGCACGGGGCCATGCCGCCCAGATACTGGAACCCCCAAGCCGCAAGAAGCAAAGCTGCAGACCCACCCGCGGCCAGCAAAATGAGTGTCCGTTTCCGCGTCATATGTATTTCACCACCAGAAATCCGCCGATCAGAAGAATGATGAACAAGGTGAACATCAGCCCAAGCCGCTTTTCGATGAAGTCCCGGATCGGCTCGCCAAAGCCCCAAAGCAACCCGGCGACGATGTAGAACCGCAGAGCGCGGGCGAGAATAGAAGTGGCGATGAACGTTCCCAGCGGCATTCCCGTCCAGCCGGACATGATCGTGATGACTTTGTACGGGAAAGGCGTGACACCGGCGGTCAGAACGGCCCAGAACCCGAAATCGTTGAACCGCTGGTTGAATTCCTGCATCGCGTGACCCTTGCCCATCGCTTCGAGGATGGGTTGTCCGATGCTGTCGTAGAAGAACGCGCCGATTGCGTATCCCAAAAGGCCGCCCAGGACCGAAAACACCAGTGCAACGGTGGCAATCAGCCATGCCCGCGATGGGCGCGCCAGAATCATAGGGATCATCAGCACGTCGGGTGGAATCGGAAAGACCGAGCTTTCGATGAATGCCACAAATGCCAACACCCACAGGGCGTGTGGGTGGTCGGCCAGTCGGATCGTCCGATCATAAAGCGATTGCAGCATCAGCACGTGTTCCCAAGCTTTGTCATGACGAGGCAAACCACGCGTCCGACGGGGCGTCAACCGATCTGTCCCGGGCTGATCGTCGATTGACCGATTTTTGCCTCTGGACCTTCGGCAAGATGGGCGGTAATTCAATGCGCGTGGCCCAAGTGGCGGAATGGTAGACGCAGGGGATTCAAAATCCCCCGCCTTCACGGGCGTGAGAGTTCGAGTCTCTCCTTGGGCACCACCACCGCACCCGTTTTGGTATAGTGTTCAGGGCATTTGCTCTGTCAATTGTGGCGTGTGCGGTTGACTGCGACTCGGGCATCCAGCCTCGAATTGGGCGACGAAACTGTACGCGGACTAGCGGGATCTGGACCGTCTTCGATGCAATATCGGGCGCGGCGGTAGAGTTTCCAGATCGTCAACTATAGCTACAACAAGGGTCGTCTGTGTCTCCGCTGCACGGTGTCTCTGGCAGCGTATCCGCGCGTGTCTGGGCGCTGAAGTGGGCGCATTCCAGAGTGACGTGATCCTTCAAGCTCGCGCAATATGAATACGGCCGCTTTGGGTGCAGAGCCGTCAAACACTTGAAAGAACGCGATTATGGTACAGCGTCACCGGGACAGGCCGTGACGCCATCATTTGGCCATAGAAATTGGTGAAACAAAGAGCCGTGACAGGCACTGACGTGATATCGAAGCAGGCTATGACGAGAAGGGTTGGCTGGCACGGCTGTGCAGTTGCCATGCCTTTTGAGCTTTGCAATAACGGACCTCATAGTTCCCCGTCCCGGGTAATGATTATAGTTGGTTGATTTATGTGCAAAATCCTTGTGGTAGATCTGGATGGCACTCTTTTGAAGAGTGACATGCTGTACGAAAGCTTTTGGTCGGCTTTCGGACGGAACTGGCGCAGCCCGTTTCACTCCGCCGCGGCTCTGTTGGGTGGACGCGCTTCATTGAAACGTTACCTGGCCGAAGAGGCCGAAATTGACGTCACCTCGTTGCCCTATGATCCCAAGGTGGTGGAATACGTCGAGAAATGGCGCGCTGATGGCGGCAAGACCGCTCTTGTGACGGCCTCGGATGAGGGCATTGCCCAAAGCATCGGAGCCCATCTGGGTATTTTCGACGAGGTTTATGGCTCCGACGGGTCGCTGAACCTGAAAGGTGAAAACAAAGCCGAGTTTCTGGACGAACGCTTTGGTCCGGGCGGATACGCCTATATGGGCGATTCCCACGCCGACCTTGCGGTGTGGCGAAGGGCCAATCTGGCGGTTTCCGTGAACGCGGGGCCGGGACTGGCGAAACAAGCGGAAGCGGTCGCACCCAAGGTCGAGCATCTGCACACACACGAAGTGACCGCCAAGGCCTATCTCAAGGCGTTGCGTCCGCATCAATGGATGAAGAACCTTCTGGTCTTTT
This sequence comes from Ruegeria sp. BHSC029, assembly GCF_059613085.1. NCBI lineage: Bacteria > Pseudomonadati > Pseudomonadota > Alphaproteobacteria > Rhodobacterales > Roseobacteraceae > Ruegeria > Ruegeria sp. BHSC029. The sequence goes on along the minus strand of NZ_JBXWRU010000001.1, from coordinate 639,965 downwards.
TGCCGATGCTGGCGGCCCATCAACTGACGGGGCAGGTGTTTTGGTTGTCGTTGCTGGCTTTCATATCGTTCAACCTGATCGCATCCAGTGTCTATGTCCTGAATGACTTGCTGGACCTTGCAGCAGATCGGGCGCATCCGCGCAAACGCGCGCGGCCGTTTGCTTCGGGCAGCATTCCGATTTCGTCCGGAACGTGGATGGCTGCCGGTCTGCTGATTTCAGGCTCGGTCATTGCAGCCATGGTCGGGCTGGATTTTTTCCTGGTGATGGTGGCGTATTATGCGCTGACGACCGGGTATTCATTGTATCTAAAGCGCCAGTTGGTCATCGACATCTGTGTCTTGGCCGGCCTTTACACGACCCGGATCGTGGCGGGTGGAGCGGCAACAGGGTTGGAGCTTTCAGTCTGGCTCCTTGCATTTTCGATGTTTCTGTTCCTGTCGCTTGCGGCGGTCAAAAGGCAGGCCGAGTTGGTGGACTATGCGGCGCGCGGTAAATTGTCGGCAACCGGGCGCGGCTATCACGTGGATGACCTTCCGATTATCTCCATGATCGCCGTCAGCGCGGGTTATGTCGCCGTTTTGGTGATGGCACTCTATGTCAGCTCGCCGGCGGTGGTGCAGCTCTACTCCTACCCGCAAGCCCTATGGGGCGTGTGTGCGGTCCTGCTGTTCTGGATCACCCGGACCGTCATGATTACGCATCGTGGCAACATGCACGATGATCCCGTGATCTACGCGGCCAAGGACCCTGTCAGCCTGCTTTGCTTTGCCATAATTCTGCTGTTCGTTGTCGCGGGGTCAATGCTGTGACGGTTCAGGGGTTGATTCTGCGCTATTCCGCCTTTGCCATCGTGGCGATGACCTTGAACCTCGCTGCGCAGCGCGCAGTCCTGTCGCTTGGCGAGGGTGGCTGGTACTTCGCGGCTGCAGTGTTTGCGGGTACACTTGTCGGACTTGTGGTCAAATATACCCTCGACAAGCACTGGATTTTCTATGACCGGCAGACGGGACTGAAGGCCCACGGTCAGAAATTTTCGCTGTATACGGCGATGGGTGTGGTCACCACCGCAATTTTTTGGGGCACCGAGACGGCCTTTTGGGTGGTTTGGAAAACCGATCTAATGCGCGAGGTTGGCGCGGTTATCGGGCTGACGGTGGGTTACGTGATCAAGTACCATCTGGATAAGCGCTTCGTATTCAACACCGGCTCGGCGGAGGCGCGGGCATGAGGCTTTCCGGCTGGGGCAGGTACCCCGTTCTTGAGACCAGAGTGATCGCGCCGCGCAGCGTCGAAAGCCTTCGATCGGTCGTGCGGGAGGGACCCGATGTGATCGCGCGCGGCAATGGGCGCGCCTATGGGGACAGCGCAATTGGCCTCACGACAACCGTACACACCCGGCATCTGAACAGGATGGTCTCCTTCGACAACCAGACCGGAGTGCTGGTTGCCGAGGCGGGAGTTCTGCTGGGCGACGTGATCGCAGCGTTTCTGCCTCGGGGTTGGTTTCCGATCGTTACACCGGGCACCAAATTCGTCACGATCGGCGGTGCCATCGCCGCAGATGTTCATGGCAAGAACCACCACCGTGTCGGTAGTTTCCGCCATTGCGTCGAATGGGTTGAGGTCATGGGCGATGACGGGGAGATCACCCGATGCAGCCGCGCGTCGAACAGCGCATTGTTCGATCACACCTTGGGCGGCATGGGCCTTACCGGGATCATCGTGCGGGCGGCGGTTCGGTTGCAGCCGGTCGAGTCAGGTTGGATCAAGCAAAAGACCATAGCCGCACCCAGCCTTCAGGATGCGATGAATGCATTCGAGGCCGCACAGGATGCAACATACTCGGTCGCGTGGATCGACTGCTTGTCCACAGGCCGAAACCTGGGGCGGTCTCTGGTGATGCTGGGAGAACACGCTGCGGTCTCGGACCTGCCGGGGCGGTATGCCCGGCAACCCCTGATCTGCCCGACCAAGCGCAAAAAATCCGTTCCGATGGATCTGCCGTCGTTTGCCTTGAATCGCCATACGGTTCGGGCATTCAACGCCGGTTACTACTGGATGGGAGTTCGAAACGGCGACACCAAGCTGGTGAACTGGGATACGTTCTTTTATCCGCTGGACGCCATATTGGGATGGAACCGTATCTACGGTCGCAGCGGCTTTGCCCAGTTTCAATGCGCGTTGCCTATACATCGTTCACGCGCCGGCCTGACCGAGCTTTTGCAAGCCATCGCTGGCAAGGGCATGGGTTCGTTTTTGTCCGTGCTGAAACGGTTCGGCCCGCAGGACAGCCCGTTTTCCTTCCCCATGGAGGGATACACGCTGGCGCTAGATTTCCCGATTTCCGACAAAACTCTCATTCTCATGGACAAGCTGGATCGGATCACTCTGGAACATGGTGGACGGTTCTACCTGGCCAAAGACAGCAGGATGTCGGCCAATACTTTGAACAGTTCAGACGATCGCGTGACCCGATTCCGCGAGGCGCGCAACGTCAATGGTTGGCGGGACCGGTTCCGCTCGGCCCAGTCAGAAAGGCTTGAAATATGACAATGGAACCCGTTCTCGTTCTTGGTGCCCGGTCGGATATCGGCAAGGCCATCGCTCATGAGTTTGCCGAGCGGGGGCACCCGGTCCAGCTGGCCGCCCGGAATGCTGAGACGCTCGAGGCCGACAAGGCCGATATCGAACTGCGCTATGGTATAGGGGCAACCTTGCACGAGTTCGACGTTCTGGAAGCCAACAGCTTCGATGGGTTCATCGATGCGTTGCCTGAATTGCCGGGCATCGTCGTTTGCGTTGTCGGGTACATGGGCGAGCAGGCCGAGAACGAAAGGGACGCCGCCGCGGCTTATCTGGTGATGCGCAGCAACTTCGAAGGGCCGGCTCAGATCCTCGGAGCCTTTGCCAACCGGTTCGAAGAGCGCGGATCGGGCACGATCGTGGGTGTCAGTTCCGTGGCTGGTGATCGGGGCCGGGCGACCAACTATGTATACGGATCAGCCAAGGCCGGCCTGACCGCATTTCTGTCAGGGTTGCGCAACCGGCTCGCCAAGAAAGGTGTGCATGTCGTGACGGTTCTTCCGGGGTTCGTCGACACGCAGATGACCGAAGGAATGGACTTGCCCGAGCGTCTGACCGCGCAGCCGTCCGAGGTTGCAGCCGCAACGGCCCGGGCGGTCGAGCGCGGTCGGAACGTAATCTACGTCAAGCCGATTTGGCAATTGATCATGGCGATCATCCGAAACATCCCCGAGCCGGTGTTCAAGAAGCTCAGCATCTGACCTCGCGTTGCCGGGTGAACCGGTCACCCATTACCGTCTCTGGGCGTAGTCGCGCGCTGGCTTTCGCTGGCTGCGAGGGCCTGAATGCAGCCCACGACAAAAAACGGCATGAAATACGTGACCAGACGACCGATATTGAACTGTACGTTCAACATGGCGATGAGCGAGAAAAACGCCAGCAGCGCCAAAACGTCCGTCCGGCGCAGGACCTGATTTGCAGCCTGACCGGTTACGGCAATCCACCAGCAGGCGGTCAGAACCAACAACGGCCAGACATTCAGATACAGTCCTTTGACACTTGTGCTGCCTTTCAGCGTGGACAGCGCGCTGGTGATGAATTGCCCAACCTGTCTCTGATTGTCGTTCACGCCGGGAAACGGAAATGCGGTAATGACAACCAGAAATCCAACGAAAAGGCAGAACAGGGCGGCCGTGACCCTGGCCTCGTCGCTGCGCAAGGACATCATTGCCAATGCGCGCAGACCAAAGATCAGCAGCGTCACGATGATGATCTTTTCATTGATGAACGCGCCAAGAAACACGGTAAGAACAAACCACTTCCATTTCTTCTCGGCAGCCAACAAAAGGGCCACCGTCAATGGAAAGACCGATATGCCGTCATTGCCTTCCAGCGCCAGAAACTGCCCCAGAAACAGAACTGACGCGGCGCCGATGAATGCCCATTGCGCAGTGGTTCCAACACGCCGCAGCAAATAGGCGTAAACCAGAAGCGCCGTCAGGACCAGGTAGAAGACGTTGGCGGCACACATCGCGGCCAGAGCCTTGGCGTCGGCAACGCTGTCAGGAAGAAAGACTTCTCCTGACCCGGTAGACAGTGACACGAACGGCAGATTGTAGAACGGCAGCGCAAGTATGACCGAGCCTATGCGGTAAACATGCGGCGAAGGGGGAACGCGGCCACGCTCTTCATCCAGAAGATACAGCAGGTAGTGGGAATAGTCGTCGAAAGAGACCGCGCCGAAGTAAACGACGCGATATGTGTCGAAAAACATCTCTCCGGCGGCGACCGTAAAGACCAGCGCCAGAAACAAATGCCAGCGGAACTCGCTGATTGATGACGATTTGCTTTGCAAAGAAGAATAACCAATCACGCTGTGAACTCACACGAACAGGAAAAAAACAAATAACCGATTGTCAGAAAACAAAAAATCTTCGAACTCAGCGACCTGAGAGATCATACTTGACGCGCCGCGGACCGGTCAACACGGTGCGACACCCATAGTTGCGGGGTCAAGCCGGGGAAATTTTCGGGTTCTACGTCATATGTGCGTCCCGGCGCCGGGGTCGGGCGCATAACGCTTGACAACAGCGGTACGGGCAACAAACCATCGTGACTGTTGGGAGAATTCGGGAAAATTTGAGCTCATCCGTTGCCTGCTCATGCGGATTGTCATAATGGCTCGTCCCCCGGACAAGGGGCCTTTGGCCTGTCTTCCGTCCACAATAAGAATCTTGGGAGTTCCTAAATGATCAAGAAAAGCAAGCTCAGCCTCGGCGCGGTCGTGACCGCTGCCCTCATGGCTCCGGCGGCTTATGCCGAAGAATTCATCACCATCGGCACCGGCGGTGTGACCGGCGTGTACTATCCCACCGGTGGCGCGATCTGCCGTCTGGTGAACAAGGGCCGCAAAGAACATGGCGTGCGTTGCTCGGTCGAATCGACGGGTGGATCGGTCTACAACATCAACACCATTCGCGAAGGCGAGCTGGAATTCGGTGTGGCCCAGTCCGACTGGCAGTACCATGCTTACAACGGCACGTCGAAATTCGAGGAAAACGGCCCGTTCGAAGAGCTGCGCGCCGTATTCTCTGTCCACCCCGAGCCGTTTACGGTGGTGGCCCGTGCCGATTCCGGCATCAAGAACTTCGAAGACCTGAAGGGCAAGCGCGTCAACATCGGCAACCCCGGTTCGGGTCAGCGCGGCACCATGGAAGTTCTGATGGAAGCCCTGGGCTGGACCACGGATGACTTCGAACTGGCAACCGAGCTGAAGGCCGCCGAACAGTCGGCCGCGCTGTGTGACAACCAAATCGATGCGATGGTCTACACCGTCGGCCACCCGTCCGGTTCGATCCAGGAAGCCACCACTGCGTGCGACTCGGTTCTGGTGAACGTCAGCGGCGAAGCCGTTGACAAGCTGGTTGCCGACAACTCGTTCTACCGTACGGCCACCATCCCCGGCGGCATGTATCGCGGTTCGGACGCTGACACCCAGACCTTCGGTGTGGGCGCGACCTTCGTGACTTCGGCAAACGTGTCTGACGATGCGGTGTACGCGGTTGTCAGCTCGGTCTTCGAGAACTTCGACGACTTCAAAAAGCTGCACCCGGCCTTCGCCAACCTCAAGCCTGAGGAAATGATCAAGGACGGTCTGTCGGCTCCGCTGCATCCGGGCGCCGAGAAGTACTACAAAGAAAAAGGCTGGATCCAGTAATCCACCTTCAAGTCCAGAAACGAGGCGCTGTTCGCGCCTCGTTTTCACCGGTGAGAGGCCGGTAATACCAAAACTGCGCCGGAAACCGGCCGTTGGACGGGGAGACATTTGATGAGCGCTGATCAACAGGGCAATCGTCCGTTATCCGAAGAAGAACTACAGGAACTGGTTGCATCCTCGGATGCGGGGGCGCGGGACCCGGCTGGCAATGTCGGCTTGTTCCTGGCGATCGTGGCCGCGATCTGGTCGATCTTTCAAGTCGTTCTGGCGTCACCGATTGCCAACTATGTGCTGCCCGGCAGCGTTGTGAACAACGCGCGTCAGTTTCATTTGGCCTTCGCGATGTTCCTGGCCTTCGCGGCTTATCCAGCGCTTAAATCCAGTCCGCGAAACTACATTCCGATCCAGGATTGGATCATGGGTGTTCTGGGGGCCGGTGTCGCCCTTTACGGTTATTTCTTCTATGACAAGATCGTCAATGCGGGCGGTCTGGCGGACGATGTCGACAAATGGATCGCCCTCGGTGGCTTGATCCTGCTGTTCGAAGCCGCGCGGCGCGCGCTTGGCCCCGCCATGGCGATCATTGCGACGATCTTCCTGGCCTATGTGTTCTTCGGCTCGTCCGAGTGGGTGCCCGAAGTGATCCGGTGGAAAGGCGCCAGCCTGAAAAAGGCGATGAGCCACATGTGGATCACGTCCGAGGGTGTGTTCGGCATCGCCTTGGGTGTTTCGACGAAATTCGTGTTCCTCTTCGTTCTGTTCGGCGCTTTGCTGGATAAGGCCGGGGCAGGGAATTACTTCATCAAGATGGCCTTCGGCGCGCTGGGTCACCTGCGCGGCGGTCCGGCCAAGGCCGCCGTTGTCGGTTCGGCCGCAACCGGCCTGATTTCGGGCTCGTCCATCGCCAACGTCGTCACCACCGGCACCTTCACCATCCCGCTGATGAAGCGCGTAGGCTTTACCAGCGAGCAGGCCGGCTCGGTCGAGGTTGCAAGTTCGGTCAACGGCCAGATCATGCCGCCCGTGATGGGCGCCGCCGCCTTCCTGATGGTGGAGTACGTGGGCATCTCGTATGTCGAGGTCATCACCCACGCCTTCCTTCCGGCGGCGATTTCCTACATTGCGCTGGTCTACATCGTCCATCTCGAGGCCGTGAAGCGGAACATGCCCACTCTGGGCGACCGCGACGTGCATCTGGCGCGGACGGTCGTGGGGATGCTGATGTTCTTCCTGGTGTTTGCGGGGCTCTGCTATGGTTCGCAGTTCCCGGTGGATGCTGTCACAAGCTGGGCGCCGTCCAGCGCTGGTCTGATCCTGAGCCTGGCGGTGTGCGCCGTCTATGTTGCTCTGCTGTACCTGGCGGCTCAGGTTCCCGACCTTGAGCCCGATGACCCGAACGCGACCGAAGTGAAGCTGCCGGTGATCTCCGAGATCTACAAGGCCGGCCTGCACTACCTGCTGCCGATCATCGTTCTGGTCTACTTCCTTATGATCGAACAGAAGTCGCCGGGTCTGTCGGCCTTCTGGGCGACCGCGCTGCTGTTCGTGATCCTGCTGACGCAGAAACCGCTCAAGGCGATCTTCCGGGGGCAGAGCGATCTGGCAAACTCCTTTGTCGATGGGGTTGCCGATCTGTGGCAGGGCCTGATTGACGGCGCCCGCAACATGATCGGCATTGCGCTGGCCACGGCCACGGCCGGCGTGATCGTCGGTACCGTGACCCTGACCGGTGTGGGGCAGGTGATGGCCGATCTGGTCGAGTTCCTGTCCGGCGGCAATCTGATCCTGATGCTGGTGATGGTCGGGCTGCTCAGCCTGATCCTGGGCATGGGTCTGCCGACCACGGCAAACTATATCGTCGTCAGCTCGCTGATGGCGGGCGTTGTGGTCGAACTGGGCGCGCAAAGCGGCCTGATCGTGCCGCTGATCGCGGTGCACCTGTTCGTGTTCTACTTCGGCATCATGGCCGACGTGACGCCTCCTGTGGGTCTGGCCAGCTTTGCTGCGGCCGCCGTATCGGGCGGTGATGCGATCAAGACCGGCTTCACCGCGTTCTTCTACAGTCTGCGTACCGTGGCGTTGCCTTTCGTGTTCATCTTCAACACCGACCTGCTGCTGATCGATGTCACCTGGGTTGAGGGGATCATAGTGGCCATATTCGCCACGATTGCGATCCTCGTGTTCACGGCCGGCACGATGGGCTACTTCCTGACCCACAGCCGCATCTACGAAAGCGTTGCGCTGATTGCGATCGCCTTCGCGCTGTTCCGGCCGGACTACTTCATGGATCGCATCTCGCCCTCGCACCTCGAGGTCGAGCCGGCCGGATTCGTGCAGGCCATTGGTGAGGCTGAACCCGGCACCGACGTGCGGGTGGTGGTCAGTGGTCCGGATTTCGACACCGGCAACATGACCGAGACCACGGTCGTCGTCACCGTGGGGTCCGAACCTGATGGTGCGGCGCGTGTTGATGCCATGGGCTTTTTGTTGATCGAGGAAGATGGCCTGGTGAAGATGGACGAACCTATGTTCGGCTCGCCCATCGCCGATGACCTGGCCAATTTCGACTATTACGCGGACGAGCCGGTGCGTATCGCATCCGCCGATCTGCCGGTCAGCCAGCCGCCGAAACAGCTGATCTACATCCCGGCCATGCTGCTGCTGGGGTTGATCGCCTTCCTGCAACGCGGCCGTGCCGCCAGACAAGAGGTGCCCGCATGACAAAGTCCGTCCTGTGCGCCGTTGATATCAGCAACGGCAATATCGATGCTCCTGTCCTGAAAATTGCCGCGAAACTGGCCGATCTCGACGGGGCCCAGCTGGACGTGGTGACCGTACTGCCGGATTTCGGTGAAAGCTGGGTGTCCGGCTTTTTCCGGCCCGACTTCCACGACAAGGCGCAGCATGAAGCGCATGACAAGCTGGTTGAGCTGTGTGTCGATGCGGTCGGGTCGGAGCGCAACGCCACGATCCGCCATGTCGTTGCAACCGGCACGGCCTATCAGGAGATCCTGAAGACCGCCGAAAGTGCGGGCAGCGACCTGATTGTGATTGGCGCACACAAGCCCGATTTCAAGGATTACCTGCTAGGGCCGAACGCGGCGCGAGTGGTGCGCCACTCGAACGTTTCGGTCTACGTGGTCCGCTAAACCCGCTAGTAGCCGGTCATCTCAAGGTAGCCGCGCCCCTCGTGGCTGCCTGACACGGTGACTGGACCCTCCCAGTATTGAAAGCGCGTCCCCATCCAGGCTTGGGTGTTCTGAGCTTGGACGCGAACGTCCAGATCCTCACCCGGGATGGTCACGCGCCAATCCGTCGGAACATCGCGGTCCGCCACCCGGCTGGTTTCCAGTGGTGTGAATATAACCGACCCGTCCGACAGGCTGCGGCTGGAGCCATCCGGGTTGATCCAAGTGGCCGAAGTATAGTTCCCACGTCCGCCGCGCAGGCGAAACGCCATCAACTTGTCGCCGTCCTCGAAACTGAGTGAGAACCAGTCCCACCCTGACTGATCGGCGGCCAAAGGCTGCGAAGACCACTCTCGGTCCAGCCATCCGTTCCCGGTGACCGCCACATCGCCGTCGGGCAGATGCAGCGTGCCTTGGACGGCGTAGCCCGGCTGCGAATAATAGTAGCTGGCTTGCCCATCAGCGGATTTCACGGAAAAGCCATTCTCACCATGAAAGACCAGCGGCCCCGAAGCAGACAGGTTCAGGTCGTACCCGAAATCGGCTCCGTTTGCAGTCAGGGTCAGGGTCTGGAGCGTTGGTCCTGCCATGCGCCATTCGTCGATCCATGCTTCGAACGGGTCGGCCGTGACGCCGGCCTGCCCAATTCCTCCACGAGACAAGCGCTCGGCAAAGAAGTGGCGTTCCGGAGTTGTCAGTGCTGCATGGCCCATCCAGATCTGTGGGCTTTGCCAGCCGGCGGCTTCAAATGGCTTCAAGGCAGAGCGAAACAGAGTCCACTGTATGCCGTAGTCCCGACCGTCTTCTCCGGTCAGGTTGGCCGTCAGGTACCACCATTCGATCCGATAGGATGGATGCGGGCCGTGGTCGGCGGGGAATTCGAACTGGTACTCTGGTTGTGGTACGTCAAACCCGTCGGCCGAACCGCCCAAACCGGCAAACCCCTGCGCCATCGCCGCAAGGGGCCAGAACAACGCACACACGAGTAGTTTAGCGTTCATTGGCAAAGACCCTCAGCAGATCGGCCGGCGGCACCCGACGAAGACGCAAGGCGGGCAGCGCCGCGGCAAGGGCGGCGGCCACAAGTGTCCAAAGCATGAGCTGCACCCATGACGACGGGAAAAGGTGCATGGGTAGCCGCCATCCAAACGCCTCGACATTGATGACGGCCAGCAGAATCCAAGCCAGCGCCAGACCCAGCGGCAAGGCGAGGCAGGCGGTAAGGAAAGCCAGAACCATGCTCCGCGCCAGTTCCAGTTTCGACAGATGCGACAGCGTCAGCCCCATTGCCCAGACCGGAGCGATCTGAGGCAGCCGCTGGGTCCAGAGCGTAAGCAAGCTGGTCAGAATGGCGAAGCCGGCCACGCCAAGCGTCAGGATGTTCAGCGCGGATGTCACGACAAATGTCTTTTCGAAGATCGCCATGGACTGCGCCTTCACCGCGGCCTGCCCGATGATCGCGCCGGGGTCCAGATCAAACCTGTTCTGCAGATCCGCCGCCAGCTCATCTACGCGCTCCGGAGCGATGCGAATACCAAACCGTCGGTTTTCGGCATTTGGTGCGATCCTGCCGAACAGGTCCATTGAGACGATCCCTTGCCCGGTCGGATTGCCGTAGTCGGAATAGACGCCAGCGATTGCCAGAGTGTGATCGGCGGTGAGCGCAATCGAGTCCCCGGGCCACAGATCAGCACGGCGGGCCAGTTGTTCGTTGATCAGGATGGCGCCGTCGGACAGAACCTTGGTCCATACGTCCGGGGCAGCGGCGACAAGGGGCCAGTTGTCCCGGTAGGTCGCGTGATCGACCACTCCGTACAGAAACAGCGGGCCTGTTGGATGATCCAGCTCCACATTCCGTATCGGTAGGACTGCGTCAACGCGCGGGGTCAGCCATGTCTCGATCTCGAGACCTTGATCCGAGTCCTTTGCCGTGATGTATAGCTCGGCCATCAGGCGCTGGTCCAGCCAACCGACGAAGGTAAGCCGGAAGCTGGACACCATGGTTCCGACACCGATATTGGCGGCCAGGGCCAGCAGCAGAGCCATCAGCGCAAGCGACAGGCCCGGCAGCTGGGCCTGCATGTCGGCCAGCACCCACTGCCGAACCGGGTCACGGGCGCGCCCCGCGCACAGGTGCAATATGCTGGACAGAACCAGAGGCAGCAAAAGGGCGCTGCCGGTCAGAATGCCTGCCATCAGAGCGAAACCAGCGACCAATCCGTCAAAGAGCAGAAAGATCACGACCCCGCCAAGAGCGAGCCCAACACCCGCCAGTCCGGTCACGACGGCTCGTGTGCTGCGGCCACGCCATGCCTGCAAGCCTGGGCCGGACAATACCGGCATTCGGCCCAGACGCCACAGGGCGTATCCGCTGGCCGCTAGGGTTCCTGCGATGGACATACCCAGTCCGGTCAGCACCCAACCGCTCCTCAGTTGCAACTGACCATCCACCGGAGCCCCATAGAGCCCGCGCAGGGTTGCGGCGACATCGGGTAACAACGCTCCGGCCAGGAAAAAACCCAGCAGCAGGCCCATGGATCCACCGATCAAAGCCAGACCTAAAAGTTCGGCCAGAATGATGCGGGAAAGCGTACCCATCGGGACACCCATCGCGCGCAGACTGCGGACCATTCCACGGCGCTGCGCAAAGGCCAGCCCAACCGTTCCGTGCACGATGAACAGCCCTACGGCGAAGGACAGCAGGCCGAACGCGGAAAGGTTCAGGTGGAAGCTGTCGGTCAGGCGTGTAGTGTCGACGCTGTTGGAAGGGGGCTGACGGTTCAGCTCCGGCGCAACCTGGGACAGGGGCGCAATGCCGCGAGGCTGATCGGGCAGGATGGCAAGTCGCGAAATCTCACCCGGTTTGTTCAACAGTGTCTCAGCCACGCCGATATCGGTCAGAACCACATTGGGGGGAAGCGCAGTGCTGGCGATCGCCGGTGGAAGATCGGGCTGATCCTGCAGCATTGGCACCAAGTCTGGTGGCGCCAGCAGTCGGCCGGGCGCGGTCAGCATGGTCGCCGGGTCGGGTGGGGCCTCTTCCTGTTCCAGTTGCGTTACCGCCGGAAGCGGCGGGTAGGAGACAAGGTCCACTCCGGTCAAAAGAACCGATCGGTCCCCAACCCTGTACCGACCTTCCAGAACGGCTGCGACCTGCCATCCGGCGCGACGCAGATTTACGTATGTTTCCAAAGGAATGTGGCCGGATGGATGCCGCAGCATCTCCATCTGCCCAAGCGCCAATTGTTGGTTGGCACGCGCATAGCTGGCACGGGCTTCGGCGTTGATGGCCTGGACCGCCGACCAAAGGCCTGTCGCAAGCGCGATTCCGATCAGCAGCGTGGCCAGTTGGATACGGTGCCAACGCCAATGCGACCAGAGGGCCTGGATCACGGTGCGAGTCATACGATCCGCCCGTTTGCAAGGTGCGCCGTTCGATCAAGCCGGGCCGCAATCACGTGCGAATGCGTGACCAACAGCAGGGCTGCCCCGGTATCCGCAACCAAGGACAGCATCAGGTCCAGAACCGCCGCGCTTGCAGTCTCGTCCAGGTTTCCCGTCGGCTCGTCCGCCAGCAGCAGCTTGGGCCGGACGGCAAGGGCCCGGCCAATCGCGACCCGCTGTTGCTGGCCGCCCGACAGATGTTCGGGATAGCGTTGGGTCAAATCGGCGAGACCGAGCGTCGCGGTCAGATGCGCGAGCCACTCGGGGTCAACGCGATTTGCCAGCCGGGCATGAAATGACAGGTTCTGCGCAACCGTCAGCGACGGGATCAGATTGAATTGCTGGAACACCATGGACACGTCTTTGCGCCTTAGCAATGCGCGGCCGCGATCGTCCAGTCGCGACAACGCCGTGCCATCCAGAACGATCTCACCGCTGTCAAAACTGTCCAGCGCGCCGGCAAGGTTGAGCAACGTGCTTTTGCCGCTGCCACTTTCGCCGGTGATGGCAAGCGTCTGACCGCGTTCCAGCGACAACGATACGTCGTTCAGGACAGGCCGCCCGCGCGGGTAGGTTTTGTGGATATTCTGTATTTCCAACAACATGATCAGTCTCACATAGTGCGCTCTACAATGTGCGGCGCGCCGATCCGCTGTCCAGCCTTCAAAAAGTTTCGGTTCTTTTCGTCGCACGACTGCCCGCTGTCCGGCCTTGTGCCTTGAGGGCAGAGCCGCCATTGTGCAGTTTCAGTTTCCGGGCGGATGCAGGGTATTACCATGACATTGTCGCAGCAGATCCTTTGGGGCAGCTTCTATCTGGGGCTGTGTTTCCTGATCGAGATCGGGCTGCTCACATGGTGCACCATCATGGTGCGCAAGGTGATCGACAGATGGGAAGGGCAGGGAACCTTTCTGCCCACGGCAGGCCCGATCGCCTTGGCGCTGGCCGTCATCGTGGCGACGCATACGATTCAGGTGTGGATCTGGGCGATCGTCTGGGTGATGGGAGATGTCCTGCCGGACTGGAACTCGGCCTTGTATTTTTCGCTCGTGACCTTCACGACGCTGGGCTATGGCGACATTGTATTGGGCGAGGGCTTGCGGATTTTCGGGGCCTTCGCCTCGGTCACCGGATTGTTGGCCTTCGGTCTTTCCACGGCATTCATGGTCGCGCTGATGACGCGCGTATTCCAGGAACGGTTCCTGACCTAGAGGATCGGCGAGAACAGCCGCGCCAAAGGCGCGCCATAGCGGATATGCGGCGGTTGCTGGGCGAGGCTTCTGGACATTTCGTAGCTGGCTTCGAAATCGGTCTTCAGCATGTCCTCGGCGGCAGCGGCTGCCCGGCTGTCGAAGAACAGCGCCATCGCTTCGAAATTCAGACGGAACGAGCGGTTGTCCAGGTTGGTGGTGCCAACTGCGGCCAACGTGTCGTCCACCAGAATTACCTTTTGGTGCATGAACCCGTCGGTGTAGCGGAATACACGCACGCCGGAATCCCGGATTTCATCGAAATAGGCAAAGGCGGCCAACCAGGGCAGGCGGTGGTCAATCATGTCCGGCACCAGAATGCGGACATCGACGCCGCGCAGCGCGGCATGTTCCAGTGCCGTCATCACGTCGATATCCGGCACGAAATAGGGTGATGCGATCCACAGCCGCTCCTGTGCCGCAGCGATCGTGGAAAAGAACATCAACGACCCCGTTTCAGTCGCGTCGCCCGGTCCGGTGGCGACCAGCAGCGCGTTCATGTCCTGATCGGATTCCGATCCGGCCCAGTCCAGCACGTCAATCAGGTCTTCTCCGCGGGCCCAGTGCCAGTCCTCGGTGAAAATCAGCTGCAACTGACGAACGATATGGCCGGTCATCTTGATGTGGGTGTCCCGCCAGCGGCCAAAATACGGATCCTGCCCCAGGTATTCGACGCCTACATTGTGCCCGCCGATGAACCCGGTTTCGCCGTCGATGATCACGGTCTTGCGGTGGTTGCGGTAATTCAGCTGAAACCGGAACTTCGGCCCGCGCTGGTCCCGTGGATCAGCGACATCCACACCGGCCGAGCGCAGCTCCTCCAGGTATGAGGACGGCAGGCCATAGCTGCCCACCGCGTCAGTCATGAACCGGACGCTGACCCCGCGTTTGGCCGCATCGATCAGCCTGTCTTGCAGCTCCAGCCCCAGCGCGTCATCGCGCACGATGTAGAACTGAATGAGGACATAGTTCTTGGCCGCATCGATCGCGCGGAAGATGGATTGGAACGTCGCCTCTCCGTCGATCAATAGTTCGGCCCCGTTGCCGCGGGACAGGGGCAGGTGAGCCAGCGCCTCAAACGGGCGCGGATTGACGGTCAGCGTCGCGGGATCGGGTTTTGAGTGATCGGCAAAGCTGCGGATCCCTTCGACCACGCGCTCGCTTTCCTTGCGGGCGATCCGATACCCTTTGAACCGGTGATGTCCCAGGAACAGGTATAGCGGCACCGCCAGAAACGGTGCCGAAAGCAGAAACACCACCCATCCCACGGCGCCCTGCGGAGTGCGCGCCGTCTGAGCGGCCCGTACTGCAAAAAAAACCGCGACACAGTAGATGGCAAAGACGGACAGCGAGGCGATGAATGTCCACATGTGTGTGCCGACCTTTCCGCGCTTTAGTTCGAGCCGGTGAAAACCCGGGACCAGTCTTTGGCCATATCCACGATAACCCAGCCCATTTCTGGGCCTTTGTCCAGCCCGTCGACAAGCCGCCCGATGTGGCTGTCGCGATCATAGGCCCATTCCCGTTCGGCATCTGTGTGGTGGATCAGAACGCCCATCCGCGGCCCGTCGCCAGCGGTAGTCCATTCCAGCATGGCAAAATCACCGTCCGAGTTCCCGACCGCCAGGATCGGTCGTTTCCCGATCGTACGCTCGATATTGATCGGTTTGCCGTCCTTATCGTCGATGAACGCCAGCGCGGGCGCCTTCATGATCGTGGGCGTGCCGTCAACAATTTCGTAGGTGCTGTCCGCATAGGTTCCCAAAATCTGGTTGGGCGGTATTCCATAGGCGTCCTCGGCGAACACGCGCATGAAATGCAGGCCTCCGCCCGAAACTATGTAGGTCGTGAACCCCTCGTCACGCAGATACCGGAGCAGTTCGACCATGGGCTGATACGTCATCTGGTCGTAGGCCAGCCCCGTATCGGGATGGCGTTCCGTCTGAAGCCATTCTGCAACGGAAGCCTGGAAGGCATCGACGCTGAGCCCCGAATGCGTGGCGCTGACGACTTCGATCAAGGCATCCTCACCGCCCTTCAGCACGGTTTCGGCGTCGCCCTTGGCCGCGGCCTCCAAGGTCGGCGTAGTCAGGACCGAGGGATCGTCCTGCGCCATCTCGGCCAACTCATCCATGGCGTAGATGAACTGGAAATAGACCGGCTGCTCGGCCCAGAGCGTTCCGTCATTGTCAAACACCGCCACCCTGTCTGCGGGGGTGACATAGTCGTCCGAGTTCGGCGTCGTCACCGTATCGACAAAGGCGATGATCCGTTCCTTGGCCGGACTGTCGGTCCAACTGGGCAGAGGGTCCGCCGCAAGGCCCGCAGGCAACGCGAAAACGGCGGCTGAGAAGATCAGGCGGAACATGAAATATCCTTTCGCATCAAAGAAATGAGGGTCGCCGATCAAGCCGGCGACCCTCGAGAGTAGAACCGACCTTTATCAGTTGTTGGTCGGCGTCAGCATCGTTTCCATCACCTGATCCAGGCTGAAGCTCGCCGCCTTCTGGCGCGGCGGGAACTCCTGGAAGGTTGCGAGGAAATTCGCCACGTATTGCTGCGCGGGCACTAGGAAATACACGCGGTCGATCATCCAGTCATAATAGGTGTTGGACGTGCGATATCCGCGTTCATAGGGATCGCGGCGCAGGTTCACGATGATCGGAACGCGAAGTTCGGTCCACGGCTCCATCCAGGCGCGCAGGGTGGCCCAGGCCTTCTGCTCCAGGAAGATCAGCTTCCAGTCTCCGAAGCGCAGCGCCGTCATGTCGCCGTCATCCGAGAAATAGAAGATCTCCTTGCGCGGGCTTTCTGTGGTTTCACCCGTCAACAGCGGCAGGATGTTGTAGCCGTCCAGATGCACCTTGTAGTCGCGACCCATCCCCGAGGACGAATAGCCTGCTTTAAGCTTGTCCTTGATCTCGGGATCTCCGGCCGCCGCCAGATAGGTCGGGAGCCAGTCCATGTGATGCACGATCTCGTTGGTGACAGATCCGGGTTCGATCTTGCCGGGCCAACGCACCATCGAAGGCACGCGCCAGCCGCCTTCCCAGTTGGTGTTCTTTTCGCCCCAGAACGGCGTGGACGCAGCATCGGGCCACGTATTGTAGTGCGGTCCGTTGTCTGTCGAGTAATGGACGATCGTGTTGTCGGCGATGCCCAGCTCGTCCAGCAGATCGAGCAGCTGGCCCACATGCATGTCATGTTCGATCATGCCGGCCGAGTATTCGTCCATCACACGTCCGGTCATGTCATTGGCCTGCTGGCGCATCTCGTCTTTGACATGAGTGCGGAAGTGCATGCGCGTTCCGTTCCACCAGACATAGAAGGGCTGGCCTTGCTCGTGGGCCCGCTTGATGAAGTCGATCGCCGCAGCCACCGTTTCCTCATCCACGGTCTCCATCCGCTTCTTGGTCAGCGGTCCGGTATCTTCGATGGTTCCGTCGGCCTTGGACTTGATGACGCCACGGGGACCAAAGGCTTCGCGGAAAGTCCGACCATCGGGCAGAACGGTGTCACCCGGATAGTCTTCGTTTTCGGGTTCCTCTTCCGCGTTCAGGTGGTAGAGGTTTCCGAAAAACTCGTCAAATCCGTGGTTTGTCGGAAGATGTTCATCTTTGTCGCCTAGGTGGTTCTTGCCGAATTGACCGGTGGCATAGCCGTGATCCTTCAACAAACCAGCAATGGTCGGATCCTCGACCTGCATACCAAGATCGGCACCCGGCAGGCCGACCTTCGACAGCCCTGTGCGGAACACTGACTGACCCATGATGTAAGACGACCGCCCCGCGGTACAGGACTGCTCACCATAATAGTCGGTGAAGATCATGCCTTCATTCGCGACCCGGTCGATATTGGGCGTACGGTATCCCATCATGCCTTTGGTATAGGCCGAGATGTTCGACTGACCGATGTCGTCGCCCCAGATGACCAGAATGTTGGGTTTCTGATCTTGCGCCCAGGCCGGCGCGGCCAGCGCGACAGAAACCGTAGCAACTGCCAATCGTCGCAGTCCTCTGCGCCATAGATGCGTTAAATTTCCCTGTGATGACATCTTTTTCTCCTTATGTGGTCAGGCAAAAACGGCCTTGCAGGAAAGTCAAAAAGGCGAAAATGCGTCCCCCGATCCGTCAATCATTCAACACGCCCTTCGCAGGTCAGGCGGTTCGGCAAAAAGGGGGAATCAAGACAAGCCCCTCTAGGCAATTGATAACTATCACAAAGACCAATCTAAAAATACTTATGTTTGAAGATAGCGCCCTGGGATTTGGCTCAGATTGGGTTGACGTTAGGTAAGTAATTGGCAGCCGCGTCAGGGATTGAGCTGGGGCAAGGCGGATTTAGAGTGGCGCAAGGGGCGGGCGATACGGTCAAGGCAATCTCGGACCTTGCTCCAGTTTTCCGCTTGTTGATCGCCGCCGCCATATCTGGACGCGCCGATTTCGCCCAGCGAAGCCTCGAATTCAGCAGTGTCTGGCGGGTCGGCCAGTCGCCGTTTCCAGACTTCCAACTTTTGATAAACACGGGCCAAGTCTTGTTGGCGCACAGCCTGCTTGAGTTCCGAAAAGGCATGCGCTGCCGAGGCCAGCCTGCGTTGCCTGGCCGCTGCCCAGCGTGCCAAAAGAACCGGATGTAGTTTGCGAAAAACAAACCATAATATCACGACCCCAATGAAGAAATAGCCGACCAGCTGCAGAACGGTTTCCCGGTCCGGAGGCTGCCAAGGCGGCGGCGCAAGAACGAGGTCGACGGGATCGGCGCGCGCAGTTTCAACCTTGTTGGTCTTGAGGTTGAACCAATCGATCTCGACAGCCGGCAATTGGGTCTGTCCGCCGTCCTGAGCCACATAGGTCACGCGGTCGGTTCGTTGGCCGGACAAAACGCCCCGGTCTTCGGTTTCCGTCAATCGGGGCTCATTGGGATAGGCTCGCAACAATGGGTCCTCGATCTGGGGCAACAAATGCGGGATCATGATCGGGGTCGTTCCGGTGATCTTTGCCGTCAGGGTGCGGGTCAGTGCGTCTCCGGTTTGAAGGCTGGTATCGCCCTCAATCTCCTGCGACAGTTCGAACCCGTCAGCGATTATCAGGGGATCCAATCCTCGGGCTGCGTCAGGAATCCCGACTGTCAGGCGAACGGCAGGCAGGGGAACCGAGACCTGAACGGGATCGTTGGTTTCGGGATCGGCAAATGTCACCTGCACCTCGGCCGCCGCAAATTCATACGTACCGGGGGCCAACGGATACAGCCGATAGCTGCGCTGAACCCCGGACCATGTTTGGCCTTCGACGCTCTCGCTGACCGGCCCCGAAGCGCGATCGGGCAGGCGTACCAGAAGGTTTTCCTGTTCAAGCGATGGAAAGACCGGCGGATTTGGCATGTAGGTCGGCACCAGCACCTTCAGGCGAACGATGGCGGGCTGGCCGACGATTGTCGGATCCGGCGGCACTTCGATCGTGACGCGGGGCTGGATGTCTGGTGCTTGCGCCGAAGCCTGGGCGGGCCACAGAAGCAGCATCAAGAGCGCGAAGTACCTCATTGGGAACGCTCCTGATTTTCAAGAACAAACCGGCTGCGCAGGAAGTCCTGCATGTCGGTATCGATGGCGCTGATCCACTGGTCGGCCGACAAGGGCGCGGCGTCCCCGGTCTCGGCCTGTTGCGTGGTGTCCGCGCCCAAACCGGCTTCGTTGTCGAACACCACGTCATCCGCCCCGATGCCCGCCTCCTCGCCGGTATCGGATTGCTCGCGGGTGGATTCGACCTCGGCCAGAATGGCCTGGGCGACGGTCAGGTTGTACGCGGCCTCCGGCCAATCCGGGCGGCGCTCCAGCGCGGTTTCAAAGGCTGCGATGGCCGGACGATACTCTCGATTTCGGATGCGGGCCATGCCTTCGGCAAACGCTGCTTCGGGCGTGGAAAGCTGGGCAAAGGTCTCGGAGGCTTCGGCATATTGCCCGGCTTTCAACTGGGCGTAGCCTCGGTGATACGGATCTTGAAACAGCGTGCTGGCGGCGGCGTAGTCCTTGCGGTTCATGGCGATCTGGCCCTGCTGATCCGGGGTCAGGAACCAGTCCCGCCAACCCTCGGCCCGCGCTCCGGTCGGCGGCAGAAACAGCATTGCCACAAATCCCCAGCGGATCACCCAGCCACGTCTGAACCACAGCAGCGCGATCAAGGCGACCGGCCAGGCCAGGATCCAGGCGCGGTCCTGCCAGTCGACGCGATCATCCTCGCCCAAGGCCGCCGAATAACTGCGGGTGATCCCGCGGTTCAGCCGGGTGATGTCACGGTCGTCGCCCGAGAAGGGAACGATCGTGGCGTTGCGCAGGCCGTCCAGTTGCGGAATCTGGCGGCCATTCGGAAGCGTGGTCAGAAAAAACAAAGGGGTATCAGATTGTCCCAACGCGGAAACCTGTTGCGGATCGATATCGTCTAGCACAAAGAGAACCGCACCCGTGCCCATCTGATCGCCCAGAATGTCCTGCGCCAGCGTCAGCGCGTCACCGGCTGCATCGCCCGCCACCGGCATGACCGCCGGGGTCAACCCTTCGAGCAAGGGGCGCAGGATGTTGGCGTCTTCGGTCAGCGGCGCGACCCGGTGCGCCGTTCCGGCATAGGCGATCAGGGCGGTGGGCGCACCTGCGCGGGTGTTGATCAGATCGGTGATCTTCAACTTGGCACGGTCCAGACGTGACGGCGCGAGGTCTGCCTCCTCCATGCTGTCTGTGACCTTGAGCGCGATCACCAGCGGCGCGGTGTCCGCGATCAGAGGGTTCGGCGCCCGTGACCATGTCGGCCCTGCCACGGCAAGGGTCAGAAGGCTAGCGGCGAGCGCGGCGAGGTCCAGCGGACCGACCCGCCGTTGATCTTCGGCCCCCAGACGCAGTGCCTGCGCGAGGTGGGGTGCAATGCCCGCAGGCAGGTCCGAATTGCCCGATCTGCGCGGCCGGGTCAGCCACCAGACAGCGGCTATAGGCAGCAACAGCAACAGCCAATAGGGGCGCAGGAAATGGAACTGGGCCAGAGCGTCAATCATGCCGCGCGCCTCCGACCCATTGAAAGGCGAAAGCCTAGGGTGCTGGCGAAGATGAGGAGCAGCGCTGCCGCCAGCGGATAGTGCGCAAGGCTGACCCTCGGGCGGTAGCTTTGGGTTTCCACCACGCGGGGGTTCTGGGCGTCGATCTGTTGGTAAACCTCTGTCAGGGCGGCCTCATCATCGGCAAAGAAATACTGGCCTTGGGTTTTGCTGGCGATGTCCTTGAGCGCATCCAGATCGACCCGGTCTTCGCCCGTGGCATTCGGGTCGCCGACGCCAATCGTGTAGATCACGACCCCCTTGTCCGCCGCAATCGACGCGGCATTGACCGGCGTCATGCGGCTTGAGGTGTCGGCACCGTCCGACAGCACGATCATCAGACGTTGGTCCACCTCGCTCGACTCGAAGGTGCGGATGCCCAGCCCGATCGCATCGCCCAGCGCCGTGTTCGGACCTGCCATGCCGACGGCAGTCTGGTCCAGAAAGCCGTTGAGGCTTTGCAAATCCTCGGTGAACGGGGCCTGAATGAAAGCGCGGGTGCCGAAGATGATCAGCGCCATCCGATCACCGTCGCGCGCGGCGATGAAGGCGCGCAGAACGTCCTTGACGGCCTCCAGCCGCTGCTTGGGCGTGCCATCTGCGGCCTTGAAATCGCGCTGGTCCATCGAACCCGAGATGTCCACGGCCAGCACCACGTCGCGGGCGGATTTCTCGATGACGATCGGGTCGCCCAACCGTTCGGGCCGGGCCATTGCCAGAACCAGAAGCACCCAGATCAGGATCGCCAGACCGGCTTGCATCCGCGTCCGTCTCAGGGTTACCGAGCCGGATTGCGGCTCGGCCCCGGCCGCTTGGGCGACGTGGCGAAAGAACGGGATGCGAATGGCATCGACCCGTTGCCGGTGTGGCGGAGCAAAGAAATAGACCAGTGCCGGCAGTGGCAGCAGAAGAAACACCCAAGGCGTGGCGAAACTGAACATCAGACCGCCCCCTTGGACCGATGCGACTTGATCCATTGCCGCGCCAGTTCGGCGGCATCCGGGTCGGTGACCCCCTTGCGGTATGGGGCGGCCGCCAGATTGCCGAGGGCCGAGCCGGAAAACCCGGACAGGTCAGCGGTTTGGCCAAGAAAATTCGTCCAGTCGTCACCGGTCAAACCGGCCACCTGAGACCGGGGAAAGGCGACAAGCGCCGCGCGGCGCACGATCTCGGCGGCTTTGGCCGGGTCATTCTGACACCGGTCCAATTCCTTCAGTGCATACCGCCGATAGGCATTTGACTGCCGGTGCCGCAGGATCGCCACGAGGATCAGACCAACCACGAGCAACAGTGCCACTGCCAGAACAACCCAGCCCCAGGTCTGCGGTACCATGGAAATCGGAGCCGGCTCGGGCGCGGGTTTCAGCATGTCCAGCAGCTCGACCAGCGATTTGCCTTCGGTGTCCGGGGTCATGACCGCCCCCGTTGGTGGCCGAACAGTCTCAGGATCTGGGCCAGAGCGGGCTCGGCGGTGGTCAGCGGGACGACGGGAAACCCGTATCGGCGCGACCAGGATTGCAGCTGCGCCAGCCGTTGCTCCATCGCCTGTGTCACGCGGTCCGACATCTGGCGGTCTGACGCGTCCAGTTCGATTTGCTGGTCGCCGTCCGAGACCGTCAGGCGAAGCTCGGGCGGCATGTGGCGCGAGATCGGGTCGGAGATGTCGAACAGGATCAGGTCATTGGAATGGGCCAGGCGGCGCAGCAGCCGTTCGGACCCGTCGGTCAGGCCGTCAAAGTCCGAGAACACGCAGACCAAGGCATTGGTATGCGCGATGCGGGCAGCCTGTTGCAGCACCTGGTTTAGCGAGACCGTGGTCTGTGGGCGCAACCCAGCGTGCAGGCTGCAATTGAGCGCGCCGAGCGAGGACAGAAATCTCCGCAAGGCCGCCGGGCGGCGCTGTGGCCGATGTTCGGCTAGGTCGGTATCGCCGAACACGATCCCGCCGACGCGGTCGCCTTGCGCCAGAACCCGATGGGCGGCGATGGCCGCAGCCTCGGCCGCCACCACCGATTTCATGTAGACTTTTGTGCCGAAGAACATCGAGACCCGCTGATCCACCAGCAGCAGCGCCGGGCGGTCACGCTCTTCGGTATAGACGCGCACATGCGGCTCGCCGGTTCGGGCTGTCACTTTCCAGTCGATCGTGCGGATGTCGTCGCCGGGCAGATAGGTGCGCAGTTCCTCGAAATTCAGGCCGCGCCCCCGCAGGCGCGAGGCATGGCGGCCGTTCAGCACCGAACGGGCAGGCTGTCGGGGCAGAAGGCTGAGCGCGCCGCTGCGCCCGCCGAGACTCAGCAGGTGGCGGGCATCGACGTGGATGCGTGGGTCGCGGGATGTCGCTGCGGTCGGGGACACGCGGCTCTCCTTTATTGCGATCAGGGCAGGGCGACGAGCTTCAGGATCTCGTCGATCACGTCATCGGCGGTCTTGGCGTCCCCCTGCGCTTCGAAACTCAACGTGATGCGGTGGCGGAACACGTCATGGGCAATGGCACGGATGTCGGCCGGGTCGACATAATCGCGCCCATTCATCCAGGCATGGGCCCGGCCGCATTTGTCCAGCGCCAGCGACGCCCGCGGGCTGGCGCCGATCTCGATCCACGCGGCGAGCTCATCGCTGAGCGCGGACGGCGTCCGGGTGGCCTGAACCAGATCGGCCATGTACCGATCCATCGCATCCGAGACATGGATCTGCCCGATCTCCTGCCGGGCGGCAAAAACGGCATCTTGGGGGATTGGTGAGGGTTTCTCGGCGGCGGTTCCGGAATTGGCGGCGGTATCCTCGCCGCGGACCAGACGGATCACCAGCACCTCGTCTTCGACCGGGGGGTAAGTGATCTGCACATGCATCAGGAACCTGTCCATCTGTGCCTCGGGCAGCGGATAGGTCCCTTCCTGCTCGATGGGGTTCTGAGTGGCCATCACGATGAACAGCGGCTCCATCTTATGGGTGGTGCCGGATACGGTGACCTGCCGTTCCTCCATTGCCTCAAGCAGTGCGGCTTGAACCTTGGCCGGCGCGCGGTTGATCTCGTCCGCCAGGACGATGTTGGCAAAGATCGGGCCGGGCTCGAACCGAAAGGTGCCGCCCGCTTCGGTCTGGGTATAGACCTCGGTCCCGGTCACGTCGGACGGCAGCAGGTCGGGCGTGAACTGGATGCGGCTGAACTCGGCATCAAGATTGCGCGCCATCGCCTTGACGGCACGGGTTTTGGCCAGGCCCGGCAAACCTTCGATCAGCAGGTTACCGTTGGCCAGCAGCCCGATCAGAAGGCAGTCGATGACCTGAGTCTGTCCGATGATCGATTGGGCCATCCGGGCTTTCAGATCGTTGATTTGTTCAAGCGGTGTCATGGCAGTCCAATCATCAGAAACGGTCAATCATGCGTTTGCGCCGGACCCGCTGGATCTTTTCGGTCAATCCATTGCAATATTTGAAAATTAGCAGCGCACTCGTGACCGATCCACCCCCGATTTCAGGGTGTTCAACCCTGATCAGGGCCGTGCCGACTTGACGTCGTCGGCCAAACGTCCATCCAGCGACATCAGGACGGCGATCGGGCGCAGGGCCGGAATGTGACTGAAGATGATCAGAATGCACACGGTCAACGGAACGCTGAGAAACGCGCCGATCAGGCCCCAGACCGTGGTCCAGAAGGTCAGTGCGAGGATGACCAGAAATGTCGACATGTTCAGCGAACGGCCCAGCAGGGCCGGGTCAAGGAAGTTGCCGATCAGGAACTGGATCGTGCCGCACCCGAAGACGATGATCAGGAACGGGCCGATCGTCTCGAACTGAACAAGGGCGATCATCGCGGGAAAGATCACCGCGATGATCGACCCGATTGATGGGATGAAGTTCAGGGCAAACGTCAGAACGGCCCAGGTTTCCGCGTATTCCAGACCCAACACGCGAAAAACCGAATAGCTGATTCCAGCGGTAACGAGGCTGATGAAGGTTTTGACCCCGACGTAGCGCTGCAAGCTGAAGGTAATCGCATCCAGAACCGAGGAAAGCTCGGCTCCTGTGACGGGATTGCCGGCTGCAATCCGCAGCTTTTTGCGGAAGGCCAGCCGTTCGGCCATCAGGAAGGCCACATAAAGGCTGATCAGGAAGAACTGGTTTAGCATCGAGGTGGCGCTGCCCAGCAAAATCCGCGCGACCGAGGTCATGTCGATGCTGATCAGGTTGTCCCGGACAAAAGCGGTGACATCATTCCCGACCAGACCGGTGACGCGGTTGATCACGCCGTCGAACTGGCTTTCATAGGTGCCCGCGGTTCGCGCGAACTGCGTGGCCTGACTGCCGAGGATGTAGGTGATCATGAACAGGCCTGCCAGAACCACTGTGACTGCGGCCAGGTTGGCAAGCCAGACCGGAGCGCGGGTCAGTGCGATCACCCGATCGCTGAGTGCGATGATCAGAACGTTGATCAGCAAGGCCATGGTCAGCGGAACCAGAAAGCTGGCGCCTGCGTAAAGCCCCAGAACCACAAGCGTCAGCACGATGGTGACGTCGCGAACGACACTCAACCTCAGCGGTGTGCGGGTGGGGGACTCTGATGGCGTCATGCGGGGCCTCGGCTATACCGGTGCAAGCCGGCAGCGATTGGAGTTTTGTGGGGCAATCCTGCACAGGCAGCGGGCTTTATGCAATCGGGCCAGACAGTTATTCGGTAGAATCTCGTGCAATTGGCACATTGGCCGGTTCTTCCAACGCGGATTGCAGGCTAGAGTTTCCCAATGACACGTCTTTCGATTCCCGTTTTTGGCCGGTTTGGCCGGGCGCTGTGGCTGGCGGTCCAACGCTTTGGCGACAAAAACGGTTTCGTCATGAGCAGCCATGTGGCGATGTCGCTGATGCTGGCGCTGTTTCCGTTTGTTCTTTTCACCGTCGCTTTGGCCGGGTCGTTGTCGCAGGGATATGTGACGGACGAACTGATCGAGTTGATATTCGGTGCGTGGCCACAAGACGTGGCCCAACCCATCGTGGCCGAACTGCGCGCGGTTCTGGACGGGTCGGGTTCGGGTGTGATCACGCTGGGCGGTCTGCTGGCCGTCTACTTTGCCTCGAACGGAGTGGCGGCCGTACGTGCCGCCATGAATCAGGCCTATCATGACAATGACAGCTGGCCATTCTGGAAGACGCGCCTGCTTTGCCTCGGGTTAGTCATTTTGGGCGGAGCCGCGATCCTGCTGATCGCGGCGGTTGAACTGGTGCTGCCGGTCTATACACGTCTGGTGTCCGAGAATACGGCCGTGGACGTGGGCGAGTGGCTGTCGGTTGACCGTTTGCGGTGGACCTTCACGGTGGCGGTGCCGGCGGGAACGGTCTTACTGGCCCATCTGATCCTGCCGACCAAGCGTCACCGCATCATGCAAATCCTGCCCGGAGTGGCGCTGACCCTTCTGTTGTGGGCGGCCGGAGGGTGGGGGTTCTCGGTCTATATCGCGCAATTCGCGACCTACAGCGCCACCTATGCTGGCCTGGCGGGGGCCATGGCCGCGTTGATTTTCATGTATCTGTGCGCTGCCATCCTAATTTTCGGCGCAGAGTTCAACGGCGCGCTGATGGACATCGACAATCAGGGCGAGGTCGGAGCTTCATGAGAAATTGGCACCGCATCGCCCGGATCATCGCGTTTTCCGGATGCGCCCTTTTGCAAAACGGCGGTTGGGCTTGGGCGCAGGACTATGTCGGCTCGGACGCTTGTCGCGATTGTCATGACGAACAGGTGCAAGCCTGGGCAGGATCCCACCACGCCCTGGCTTGGACAGAGCCCGCGCCAGACACCGTTGTGGCCAATTTCGGTGATACGACCTTTTCTCATGACGGCATGACCGTCACGTTTCGGCGGGAGGGGTCGGACTATCTTGCCGACGTGACCGAGAAGGACGGCCAAAGTCAGCAATACAGGGTTCATTCCGTCGCTGGGATCGAGCCGTTGCAGCAATATCTGTTTGAAACCGAGCCCGGCCGATTGCAGAGCTTTGATGTAGTCTGGGACACGCAGGCCGGGCGCTGGTACCACCTGTATCCGGATC
The DNA here is from genome assembly GCF_059613085.1 of Ruegeria sp. BHSC029. Classification (NCBI taxonomy): domain Bacteria; kingdom Pseudomonadati; phylum Pseudomonadota; class Alphaproteobacteria; order Rhodobacterales; family Roseobacteraceae; genus Ruegeria; species Ruegeria sp. BHSC029. The sequence continues at coordinate 613,216 of NZ_JBXWRU010000001.1, read as the reverse complement.
AGGACTTGCCGCCAGACGATGGGTTGCACTGGACCGGCCCATACAAGAATTGGAACGGCCGCTGCGCGGAGTGTCACGCGACAGGGTTCGAAAAGAACTTTCAGCCGCAGACCCAGTCCTTTGCTTCCGAGCAGGTTGAGATCGGCGTGGGCTGTGAGGCTTGCCATGGCCCCGGCTCGGCTCATCTGGATTGGACAAAAGGTCAGCCCGCGCCTGCCGGGCTGAACGAGTTTGGGTTTCCTGCCATCTGGGGTACGGGCGACACCGAGATCGAGATTCAGCAATGCGCCGGCTGTCATTCCCGCCGCGAAGCGCTGGAGGACGGAAACCCGCTGCCCGGCACGCCATTCCACGATGCCTACAATCTGGCGCTTCTGCGTCCGGGTCTCTACCACTCCGACGGCCAGATACTGGACGAGGTCTATGTCTATGGATCTTTTTTGCAGTCCAAAATGTATGCGCAAGGCGTCGGCTGCCTGAATTGCCATGAGGCGCACAGCGCAACTCTGAAGGCCGAGGGCAATGCGGTCTGTACGCAGTGCCATTCCCCGGCTGGCGATCCCGATTTTCCGTCACTGCAAAAAGCGCAATACGACGATCCCTCACACCATCACCACCCGGAGGGAGGCGAGGGGGCGCAGTGCAAAAGCTGCCACATGATCGAACGCCTCTATATGGGCGTCGATGGCCGGCGCGATCACAGTTTTCGTGTGCCGCGCCCCGATCTGGGCTTGGGAGAGGATGCCTGCACTGATTGCCACACGGATCAGGATCAGCCATGGGCCGCCGCCGCCATAAATGACTGGTTCCCGAACTCCGATCATCGTACGCCCCATTTCGGGACTGCTTTCGCCCCCGCATTTGCCGGAGAGGTCGAGGACCCGGCCGCGTTGCTGGCTGTTGCTCAGGACGGTGCGCAACCCGGCATCGTGCGGGCGACGGCCGCCTATCTGCTGCAACCCTTCGCGACCTCCGAAATGGCCGAGCAAACAGCAGCGATGCTGACGGACGAAGACCCATTGGTTCGCGCCAACGCAGCAGTGTTGCAGCGGGCGGCGGAACTGGACGACAGGGTGGCCCGGTTGTCGCCGCTTTTGTCCGACCCAGTGCGAAGTGTACGCCTTGCCGCTGCCAAGGAGTTCCTGCCCATTCCCGCCGCGGCTTTGACGCCCCTGCAGCGCAACAACGCGCGTGAGAACATGGCGGATTGGCAGCGCTCGTTGTCCAACCGTCTGGATTTCCCGGAAACCCACCTGGTCCTTGGGGGGATGGCGCTGACGCTGAGAAACCCTGTCGCCGCCGAACAGGCCTTTCGTCAGGTGGTATCCATGGATCCCCAGCGCGAGGATGCTTGGCCAATGCTGATCCAGCTGGCCCAAATCAACCGCGGCACGGATGCAGCCCGTCAGGTATTGGACGAGGGTCTTCGGACTCTGCCCGACAGCCCAGCGCTTCAGGATCTTGCGCGGCAACTGGGCCGGTAAACCGGCATCGAAGCGACGCAGTTGCGCCATTTTGCAGTCCCATTTACCGGCCAACATCCATGGACAAGGCATTGACCAGTTCAGGATGTGGTAATCCATGTTGTATTTGAAACGCCCATCAACAAAGCTCGATCAACCTGTGGCCACGCGCCGGGTCTCGCTGGATCAGCGGATCGAAGAGTTGCGCAACAAGCCGGCCACGTATCTCAACCATGGCGAGGCGTTGCTGCTGCAGGGGATCGCGGCGGCGTCGTTGCGGCCGCAGCGGATTGTAGCCGACAAAATCGCGCTGGACGACGACTGATCAGCCCCGAAAACCGGTTGCCACCACGAATTTTTCCGAACTGTCCGACCGTGAAGCTGGCGGTTTGACATTTGCCACTTTCTCGAACTTCTGCTTCAGCAGTTTCTGCAGATCGCCCTCGGCGCCACCGGCCAGAACTTTTGCGACAAAGGTTCCTCCGACCTCCAGCACGTCAAAGGCGAAGTAGGCGGCGGTTTCGCACAGCGCCATGATCCGCAGGTGGTCGGTCTGCTTGTGCCCGGAGGACGCGGCGGCCATGTCCGACATGACAACGTCGGCCTTGCCGCCAAGCCACTGTTTTACCTTCTCGTCGGCATCGTCTTCCATGAAGTCCAGAACGTGGGTTTCGGCACCCGCCACGGGCTCGACCTCTTGCAGGTCGACGCCCAGAACCGTCCCGATCCGTTTGCCCGATTTCTCGCCCAGCGCATTCACGCGTTTGACCGCGACCTGGCACCAGCCACCGGGCGCGCAGCCAAGGTCGACCACGCGTGCGCCCGGAACCAGAAAGCGGAACTTGTCGTCCAACTCCAGAATCTTGTAGGCCGCGCGACCCCGATACCCCTCGGCCTGCGCACGCTTGACATACGGATCATTCAGCTGCCGCTCGAGCCAGCGGGTCGAACTGAGCTTGCGTCCGCGCGCGGTCTTGACCTTGACCTTCAGGTCACGCTGCCCGCGTCCCGAAGTGTTTTTGCCGCTGGGTTTCTTGGCCATAAAAAAGGTCTCCTGAAGACTGCGAGGCCTTTACCCGCTTGTTCATGTGGCATCAAGCCGATGATATCGACCGCTCCATCAATAGCAGATCGGGCCAGGGCGTAGAAACACCAAATGCCGCCCATCCCAGACCGTTCAAGAGCTTCCCGCCGAGGTCGCCAGATATCGGCGGTGAAGCCGAAAAACTGTGCAGCAGTTCTAGCGCCTCTGCCGAGTCGACCGCTGGCACGGCGATCCCAATGCCGCCAATCGCCAAAGCATAGTGCGGAACGGTGTTGGCGATGTGAAAACTCGGGCTGAATACCTTGAACCCAGCAGCCTCAAGCGCACAGATCGTGGTTGCAGCCGTCGAAACCCGGTAGGCGATCGCTATGGTCGCAAGCGGCATGCAGCGCAGAGCTTTCTCAAAACGGCCCGTCTTCCAGGACGCCATCGGCGCTCATCTGTGCATAAAGCAAACCCTCGCGCAGCCCGCGGTCCGCCACCGATAGGCGGTCGGTCGGCCAGCAGCGCAACAGCGCCTGCAAGATGGCAGATCCGGACATGATCAGGGCCTGCCGGTCCTCGCCAATGCGCGGATCGCGACGGCGGCCTTGAGGGCCAAGCTCCAGATAGCCGCGAATGACCTTGTCGATCTGATCGCTGGTCATGCGCAGGCCGTCCACCTTGGTTCGGTCATAGCGCTTCAGGCCCAGATGAGAGGCAGCGACGGTTGTGACGGTGCCACTGGTGCCAACGATCTGAAACCCCTCGCGGGCCTGTTCGTCCTTATAGGGCGCAAAATCGGCCAAGTTTTCTTCAAAAAACCAACTCATCAGGGCAAAGCGGGCAGCATCGTCTTCGACATCGTGGAACTGATCGCGCAGTGTGGCGACGCCCAGTGGAACGCTGATCCAATCCACCACCTTGGCCGCCGGAAAGGGACTGTCGACCGTGTGAAACCCGTTGTGCAGCCGCATGATCGCCGTTGAACGGTCGCGTCGCGGCACCGAGGACAGGTCGATCCAGACCAGCTCGGTCGAGCCGCCGCCGATATCGACGACCAGCAACTGCTCGGTCTTGGTGCTGACCAGCGGAGCACAGGAAATGACCGCCAGACGGGCTTCTTCCTCGGGTTGGATGATTTCAAGGGTCAGGCCGGTCTCACGCTTCACCTGACGTATGAAGTCGCGTGAGTTTCGGGCGCGGCGGCAGGCTTCGGTCGCCACAAGCCGCATACGCTTGACCTTGTTCCGTTTCAGCTTTTGCTGGCAAATCCGAAGGGCTTGGATGGTGCGCGCCATCGAGGACCGCGACAGCCGTCCGGTCCTTTCAAGCCCGGCACCAAGCTGCACGGACTTCGAGAAGCTGTCGACCACATGAAAGCCGCTGCCCTTGGGCTGGGCGATCAGCATGCGACAACTGTTAGTCCCCAAATCCAGCGCGGCATACAGGGCATCTGGATCGGGTCTTGCCGGCGCGGGGCTTTCGACCACCTTCGGGAACGCGCCCGCACCTTTGGGACGCTTGGGCGCCATCGTCACGCCCTCCGATTTTCGAGTTACCCCGACCTTAGGTTGCGGGCGCGCGTCGTGCAAGACGCTCATTAAAGTCATGAGGATTTTGATGGGCCCCGAGACTGGAGAAACCGGTGCAGGGCCTGTATCCCGAACTGCAAAACGTCGCTGTAAAAGCCCCGGGTGTCGAAATCCGACCGACCCGGCCCCACATAGCCGTTTAGAACCGGACCATCTGGTTAGGAGGAATCAAGATCAATGCCTGACGTCACCATCGTTTACTGGCGCGACATCCCCGCTCAGGTCATCGTGGGCAAGGGCCGCCGTGGCGCAAAGCGACAGTTGGATATGCGGTTCGAGCAAGCCATCGACCGCGCCGCCATGAAGGTGAACGCCAAGGACAGTGATGCCTATCTGGCCGAGTGGCGCAAAGCCGAGCCGTTCGAGGTTGAGGGTGACCCGACCGAGATCGCCGAGGCTGAAGCGCTACGCCTGGAAACGGAATACGATCAGGACCGCATCAAGGCCCTGATCGCAAATGACGGTTGGGCATGAGCCCCAGATCTTTATGGGAGGCCGCAATGGCTTTGCTGAACTTCAAGAAACGTGATGCGGCCGATAAGGCCCCGGTGAACCCGACCGTCGAAGCCTTCTTGCAGGGTTATTCGATCGAAGTCATGCCGCGTACTGCCGATAAGGTCGAGGATTTCCGCGACCTGCTGCCCGAAGGCACGCGCGTGTACATCGCCCATATCGAGGGCACGCCCATCGAGGACATGGTCAAGACCGCCAAGCGGATCGCGGCCGAGGGATATCCTGTCATGCCGCATTTCCCGGCCCGCATCATCAAGGACGCGGCGACGTTGGAGAACTGGATCGCCATGTATCAGGGCGAGGCGGGTGTCGAGCAGGCCTTGCTGCTGGCCGGGGGCGTGGACAAGCCGCATGGCCAGTTCGACAGCTCGATGCAGTTGCTGGAAACGGGTCTGTTCGACAAGGCGGGCTTCAAGCGTCTGCACGTCGCAGGCCACCCCGAGGGCAACAAGGATATCGACCCGGACGGTTCGACCAAAAACGTGGACGAGGCGTTGCGCTGGAAGCAGAAATTCAGCGAAACCACTGACGCTGAAATGGCGCTGGCCACCCAGTTTGCCTTTGACGCCAAGCCGATCATCGCTTGGGCCGACGGCCTGAAGGCGGCCGGGATCGAACTGCCGATCCACATCGGCATCGCCGGTCCGGCCAAGCTGCAGACCCTGATCAAATTCGCGATCGCCTGCGGTGTGGGCCCGTCGCTGAAGGTGCTGCAGAAGCGCGCCATGGACGTGTCCAAGCTGCTGCTGCCCTACGAGCCGACCGACGTGATCACCGCGCTGGCCGAGCACAAGGCGGCCAACCCCGACTTCAACATCACCAACGTGCACTTCTTCCCGCTTGGCGGCATCAAGACCAATGCCAACTGGGCCATCGAAAACGGCGGCGCCTCGGCGAAGCCTGCAAACTCCTAAGGACCGGACATGACCCGTACAGTCGTAGAATCAAAGACCAAAACCGCGATCATCGGCTTCGATCAGCCGTTCTGCGTGATCGGCGAGCGGATCAACCCCACCGGCCGCAAGAAGCTGGCAGCCGAGCTGGAAGCGGGCGATTTCTCGACCGTCAAGCAGGACGCGCTGGCGCAGGTCGCGGCCGGGGCGACCGTGCTCGATATCAACGCGGGTGTGGTCTACAACTCGAACCCCAACCCCAATGAGACTGAACCGCCGCTGATGCGACAGATCGTCCAGCTGGTGCAGGGTCTGGTCGACGTGCCGCTGTGCATCGACAGCTCGGTTCCGGGTGCGTTGGAGGCCGGGCTGGAGGCCGCCGAAGGCCGTCCGCTGCTGAACTCGGTCACCGGTGAGGAGGACCGCCTGGAACTGGTTCTGCCGCTGGTCAAGAAATACAACGTGCCGGTCGTGGCGATCTCTAACGACGACACGGGCATTTCCGAAGACCCCGACGTGCGCTTTGAAGTTGCCAAGAAGATCGTTCAGCGCGCGGCTGACTATGGCATTCCGGCCCACGACATCGTTGTGGACCCGCTGGTGATGCCGATTGGCGCGATGGCTACTGCCGGCCAGCAGGTCTTTGCCCTGGTACGCCGCCTGCGCGAGGAGCTGGGCGTGAACACCACCTGCGGTGCGTCCAACATCTCGTTCGGTCTGCCGAACCGTCACGGCATCAACAACGCCTTCCTGCCGATGGCGATGGGCGCGGGCATGACCTCGGCCATCATGAACCCGGTGGCGTTGCCGGTGACGCAGAAGAAGATCGCCGAGAAAAAGGCCGAGGTTGCGGCGGCGGGCATCATCCTGCCCGAGGGAATGGACGACGAAACCTTCGTTCAGATGTTCGGGCTGGGCTCGACCAAGCCGCGCGCCGGCAAAGAGATGGAGGCCATTCGGGCCGCCAACCTGCTGACCAACAACGACCCGCATGGCGGCGAGTGGATCAAGTACAACAAACCTGCCGATGCTGCAGGCACCGAAGGCGAGAGCGCACGTGGCCGCCGGGGCGGTGCTCGACGTCGTCGGGCCTGAGCAGGCTGCTTTGTCAACGGGCCGGGCAATCTGCCCGGCCTTTTTGTTTGCCGCGCTGATCGAAGCATCTTGAACTCTGCAAAGGACGGGTGATATTCAGCACCGAGCGGCGGGTATGATGTAATGGTAGCCTGTCAGCTTCCCAAGCTGAACGCGCGGGTTCGATTCCCGCTACCCGCTCCAAGCACTTTGATATTGGCCCGCTTGAAGCTCAAAAGCTGAGCTGGACTCGGACTATTTCGCGCCGAAATCCTGCCACAAAAAAAGCCAAAATGAACGAATTCTCGCGTTAAACGGGAAATCCTTTTCGTTTGTGGGGAGGTTTGCCAGATACGGGCTCGATACGATTTGAACTGACGGGGGAACCCTCGTTCCTGTGCGAAATTCGCACATTAATGAGTACAAACTGGAGTTCAAATCATGTCAAAGGCAATTCGTAGTCTATTTATTCGTCTGCGCCGTGACGAGCGTGGCGCCACTCTTGTCGAATACGGTATCGCACTGTTCATCGCGATCGCTGTTGGCGGGACCCTGCTGACCGGTCTGGGCGGCACAACCAACACCAACTTCAATGACGCCAACACGGCTGCAACACGGCCGTAATCCTGCTGTTTTGGCCTGAAAAGCAACTGGTTTTCCGCCGCGAGGACGGCGGGAAGCCAGAACCAGACCAGTCTCGGCATACTGCGCCCCGCGTGAAACAGTTTCGGCCGAGGACTGGCCCCACGTTTTCAGAATGACCGGCCCGGCTATTTGGAGGGACCTATGCGATTGAAATCCTTGATGATAACTATTCTTGGCGTGGGTCTGGCGGGTGGCGCCGTGATGATCGCGCAGGAGCAGCTGAGACGGAGCCAGGCCGCCGCTGATCCGACGATCGTTCGCGTGGTCGCCGCAGCAGAAGAGATCCCGTTCGGATCTCCGATTGAAGGTCACAAGTTGACCGCCATCGACTGGCCGGCGGATTCTGTGCCGGCAGGTGTATTTACAAGTTTCGAAGATGTTCTGCCCACAGCAGGTGTCGATCCGCGACGCGCCAAGCGCGCGTTGGCGCAGGGTGAAATCCTCTTGGCATCAAAGGTTTCTGACTTCGGTGAGAAGGTCACCATTGTTCAGACCTTGGGCGAGAACAATCGTGCAATGGCCATCAATGTGGATGCGCAGACTGGTGTTGGCGGGTTCGTCACACCAGGTGACTTTGTTGATATCGTGCTGACGCAGGGCAAGAACGAGTCGCTGCGGGCGGTGACGATCCTGCAAAACATCCGTGTCATTGGGGTTGATCAGACGGCTGATGAAGATGTCGACCAGCCCGGGATTGCCCGAACGGTGACTGTCGAAGTCACGCCGGACCAGGGACAGCGGTTGGCATTGGCTCAGAAAGCCGGGCAACTCAGCCTGTCGCTGCGGTCCCTGCAAATCCAGGAAGACAAGCCCTTGGAGGCCATCCGCCTCAGCGACATTCTGCTTGAAAAGTCGCCGGTTGCAGAGGGCGCGCCCAAGCCGATCGTGAAGGTGCGTCGGGGCACCACGGACGTCCAGGAAGTTCCTGTTGCCGGCAACCCCTCGAATGCAACCGTGTCCAACTGATCGCTCGCGAGGTCTGTTCATGCCCACGTTGCGCAACATAAAGGACGACGAACAGGGGACCATTCTGGTTTTCGTCGGAATTTGCATGACCGTGATCGTTGGCATGGCGGCGTTGACCTTTGATCTTGGGCGACTGGCTTCTACACAGACCGACCTGCAGGCTTATACCGATCACGTGGCTCTGGCCGCCGCCGGAGAACTGGATGGCGGGAGTGACGCGATCACACGCGCCACGGCCGCTGCAGCCGGAATGATCGAAGACTCCCAGTTCTTTGCCGAAGGCAGCCAAGATCTGGGGACGGCCGCAGATTATTCGCTGCGGTTTCTGTCGGGACTGCCCGATCCTGCCGCCGATCCGGATGACAATGATCCAGTCGATGGGTTTGTGACGACCGATCCCGCTCTTGCCGTTCTGGTTGAGGTGACCGCGACCCCTAGAACCGTTTTCCTTCCGTTCGGTCGGGCCCTCTCGGATCTGTTGGGGGTGACGCGCCCGGATGAGGATGTCGAGGCCGTCGCGATTGCGGGTTACACCCAATATGCCTGTGATGTGACGCCGTTGATGTTCTGCATCCCTTCCGGCTGGACAGCGAATGCGAACAAAGGGTCAACCATCAAGTTGCGCACTGGAGGTAACGGTGCCGCTTGGGGGCCGGGGAATTTTGGTTTCCTCGACCCGACGGACATCGGCATAAACCCCAACGGTCCTTGCGCGGGGCAGACCGGATCAAAACTCTATATCTGCCTGATCGCGGCGCATGGAAACCTGACGCAATGCGTGTCTCAGCGCGGTGTTGATACCGAGCCCGGTCAGCGCAATGGCATTGGCAGCGCAATCTACAATTCACGGTTCGATATTTTCCACTCGACGATGAGCAACCTCAAGAATGATGAAGACTATGCGCCCGGACCGCAGGTCATCGCGGGCTGGGAAAACTCTGGCGGAAGCTGTCTGAAGAACAATCCCGAGGTTTCGACCGACTCGATGCCGTTTCCGCCCGACGATTGCTTCGCCGCCGGCACCTGCGCGCATGGCGGCCGTTTTGGAAACGGTGTCTGGACCTCCGGCAAAGCGGCTTATTTGGACATGAACTATGGCGACGGTCCGGCCAATGATCTGACGCCGCACCCGCTGGGTAACCCGACGGGTAACACGCGATACGAAATGTATCTCGACGAGATCACCAGGGCTGGTACGGGTGATGTGCTGTTTGGGCGCAGCGAGTCCGGCCGCCCGCAATGCGCGAGCACAACGCTGGACGACCCTGACCGCCGCACATTTATCGCAGCCGCCATAAACTGCGGTGCCAATCCGGTCGCGGGACGCGCGGAGAACGTTCCGGTGCAGGAGTTTGTAAAGGTTTTCCTGATCCAGCCGCTCGAAGAATCCTCGGGGACTGATTTTGACATCTATGTCGAGGTGGTCGAGCAGGTCGGCGGTGGAGTCGGTGGCAGCAGCGATGATGGAATCTTTCGCGATGTCGTGAGGTTGTATCGATGACTCGGCTCGTTCGGCATATCCGACGGTTGCGGTCGTGCGAGGCCGGCGCCCCGATGGTCGAGTTCGGGATCGTACTTCCGTTGATCCTGCTGTTCTTTGCCGTGATCATCGAAGGTGGGCGTATCACCTGGATTCATCAGGCAACATCGGCCGGGGTGCGCGATGCCTCGCGTATGATCGCGCGGATCGCACCGTTGGACTTGTGCGCAGCGGGCGGAGTCGGCAGCTATGACGCTCTGGCCACGGACATCGTCCAAAACCAGTTGGGCGGTTCGTCGATCATGCCGCATGGCACAACCGTTATCGACGTCACGCCGCGCTGTATCTCGCGGGCTGGCGTGTACCGGATCAATCCGACTTCGGTGGTCGAGGTCACGGCTCAGATCCGGATTGAGTACCTGTTTGGAAACGTTTTTAGCCTTTTCGGGGCAGCGCTGGGGCCTCTCGACACCGAAATCTCGGATCAGAGCCGGGTGTTTGGGGTATGACCGGTAACCTGCATATGGCGCGCGCTTTCTGGCGACGTGAAAACGGGTCGGCACTGGTCGAGCTGGGCATGGTCGTTCCGTTGTTCCTGGTGCTCGTGTTTGGAATTCTCGAGTACGGACGGCTCTACTGGTCCACGACGATGGCGCAGAAAGCGATGCAAAAAGCCTCTCGGCTTGCCACGGTCGGGCCGCCACTGTGTGGCGCGATGCCAAACACGCACACGCTGGCCGGTGGCGCCCCCGCAACAACCAAGTTCGGCGCGCTGTGCCGCAGCGGCAGCATCTGCGCCACTCCGAACCTGCCGGCGCCGTGTCAGCTTGACGCATCAAGCACCTATGGCAGCCGGATCTGGGACGAGATCGAAATGCTGCTGCCACCCGGAGCCACCGCGGCAAATGTGCAAATCACCTATTCGCACGATCCTCGTCTTGGTTTTCTTGGTGGACCCTATACGCCGGTGGTTACAGCCGAACTGGTAAACCTGGACTACGATTTCGCGCTGCCAATTGGGCCGTTGGTCGCCCTTGCTGCTGGCAACCCTGCCATATCCGCCAGCAGCCCCAACACCATTTCAATCCCAACGATGAGCACATCCGTCCCGGCCGAGGATCTTGCCATCGGTGCCGTTGAGTAAGGAGAAGAGTCATGAGTGCCAAGCAGATTTCAGTGCTGTTGATTTCACCGGACGAAGAGATTTTCGCGGCAATCGAAACGTCGTTGGAGGGGCTGAGCAATTGCCGCTTTACGGGCCGCAAGGACACTGTCGCGCGGGTCAACGGGACGGCCGTTGCCTTGTCAGCGCGTCATGACGTGGTTCTGTTCGATGTGGATGACAGTTCGCCAGAGCTGTTGCAGACCGCAAAGCAGATTTGTGATGCGCGCATGCCCAATGCGATCATTATCGCCCTGGCGTCTGAAGATCTGCCGCTTGAGAAGGCCCGACAGCTCAAAAAGCTTGGAGTTGATGACGTGCTGCCGCGCAATGCAATCCATGAGGAGATCATTCCGCAGGTGGATGCGATCCGTGCCCGACGGCAGGCGCAGCTTCCCGCCGTTTGGGGTGGACAAGCCACACTTGGCAAGTTGATCGCGGTTGGCAAATCTCGCGGTGGCGTCGGATCGTCCTTGGTTGCCGCCAATATGGCGAACGAGCTTCAATCCAAGGCCGGCTTCCTGAAAAAGACGGCGTCGAACTCGGTTGCGCTGGTGGATCTGGACTTTCAGTTCGGCTCGATTGCTGCCTTGATGGATGTCGCCGAAAGCGACGCGATGTGGCGCATGGCCATGGAAGGCAGCATTCCCGACAGTGCCTTTTTGGAACAGGCGATGGTCAAGTCGCCCTGCGGGGTCGATATCCTGGCGGCTCCGTCGCGCTATGGTCCGTTGACTGCAATCAAGGAAGAGCAGATTTCGGCCATTCTGGATTCCCTCAAACGTACCCATGACTACGTCGTGGTAGATTTGCCGCGGGCGCTGGTGGAATGGATTACGCCCGTCCTGACGCAAGCGGACCGTCTATATTTGGTGACGGACGTTGCCGTTCCGTCCGTTCGCTCGGCCCGCAAGCTGATGGATTTCTACCAAGCGGAAAATCCAGCACTGGAAATTCAACTGGTCGCCAACCTTGAAAAGAAACCCATCATTCCGGCGGCGCACCACAGAGCGGCGGCAAAACTCCTTGAAAAGGACTTTGCATTTTGGGTGCCTCGCGACGAGCGCACAGTACGCGAGTCGGTCGATCGGGGCGTGCCGTTGGAAGATGTTTCATCCCGCGCACCGATGACACGCGCAATCCGAAAGCTGGCACACGAGACATGCCTGTCTTTGCCGCCTCGGGTCGGCCAGCACTGAGGCAGAGTGTTTCGGAATAGTTAAATATTTGCAGAAGGTTAAGTAGATGTTTCGAGAATTCGACCGACCAGGCCAGGAAAAACCGGACGCTTCGAAAGTTGTGCCGTTGGACACCAAGCAGTTTGCTCAGATCGGCAAGCCGGTTCATGGCTCCGGCGATGACCTCGTATTGATGCATGACATCCAGAACGATCGGATAGATCTCAAGGCACGACTGCATAACTCGTTGCTGGACAAGCTGAACCTCGCCGTTATCGAAAAGGTCGAGGAAGAAACACTGCGGGGTGAAATTGGGCGACATGTCACCGAACTGCTGCGCGCCGAAGGCCGTGCGATGCGCAGCGAGGAGGTCAAGCAGCTTGTCGAAGAGCTGATGCACGAGGTGCTTGGCCTGGGCCCGCTGGAACCGTTGTTGGCCGACCCCACGATCAACGATATCCTCGTGAACGGCCACACGCAGATTTTTGTCGAGCGCTCGGGCATCCTCGAAAAGACATCGGCACGTTTCCGTGACGAACGTCATCTGCTGCGGATCATCGACAAGATCGTCAGCCGGATCGGTCGCCGTATTGATGAACGGCAACCGTGGGTGGATGCGCGGTTGGAAGATGGCAGCCGCGTCAACGCGATCATTCGGCCCTGCGCACTGGACGGGCCGGCGCTTTCCATTCGAAAATTCTCGCGGGTTCCGCTGACGATGGAACGCCTGATCAAGAATGAGGCCTTGAACGAAAGCGCGGCCAAACTGCTGCGGGGATTGGTTGAAGCCAAGATGAACGTGCTGATCTCGGGCGGAACCGGATCGGGCAAGACCACGATGCTGAATGCATTGTCGTCGTATATCAGCCCTCGGGAGCGGATCGTCACGATTGAAGACGCGGCCGAACTTCAGCTTCAGCAGGAACATGTCTTGCGCATGGAAACGCGGCCTGCTGGCCTCGACGGTACTGGCGCCGTTGCCCAACGAGACCTTGTGCGAAACGCGCTGCGGATGCGTCCGGATCGGATCATCATCGGCGAGGTGCGCGGCTCCGAAGCATTCGATATGTTGCAGGCGATGAATACCGGCCATGACGGGTCGATGACGACGGTACACGCCAACAGCCCACGCGATGCACTTTCCCGGGTCGAGCAGATGGTGCAAATGGGCGGGCTGGAGCTGCCGCATGCAGCAATCCGCGCGACTATCGCTTCGGCAATTCACTTTGTTCTGCAATTGAACCGCCTGTCTGATGGTACCCGCCGTGTCACCTCGATTGCCGAGATCACCGGCATGGAGGGCGATATCGTGACCATGCAGGACATCTTCGTCTTCAAACGTGAAGGCAAGGACGAGGCCGGCAACATCCTCGGGCGCTTCATGCCGACCGGTATCCGACCGAAATCCAGCGATGCGCTGGCGGCGGCGGGTGTCGACCTTTCATCGATCAAGTTCAACTGAGGGACCCGGCCATGTTGGAAGATCTCAGATCCTTCTTTTCGACGCACAGCATAGACTCGTTGATCGGACCAGAGATGGAAGTGGGCGGTTACGATGTCCGCTTTGTTCTGTCACTCTTGATATTTCTCGGCGCCCTGATTGCTTTCGAAGGGGTCCGTCAGCTTTTGAAGCGCGGAGAAAACCGGGAAGAGGCGATAAACCGGCGCATCCAGATGCTGAACCAGGGAAAGACTGGCGAGGACGTTCTGGAATTGCTCAAACCGCGGGAGAGCAAACCACTCATGAAGTCGTTTCCGCTGGTCGGCGACTTGCCGGGTGCCCTTGCGGCATCGGGCCTGCACATGGTGCCGGAAATGTTCCTGTTGGGATGTGGGGGTGCTTTTCTGGTTTCGGCGATCGGAGGCTCACTGGTGGCCAACCCACTGACGGTCATACCTGTAAGCGCTGTGTGCTTCCTGTTGGCCCCGTTGGTCTACCTTGGCGCCAACCTCAGACGGCGCAAGGCCGCGCTGATCAAGCAATTGCCGGATGCGTTGGACCTGATGTCGCGTGGGTTGAAGGTCGGACATCCGTTGAACACGACCTTGCAGAGCGTGGCAAACGAAATGCCCGATCCGATCGGAACTGAATTCGGTCTGGTCGTGGACCAAGTCGCTTATGGGGAAGAGTTGACGACCGCCATTCGCAACATGGCAGACCGGGTAGATGAAGAGGATATCCAGTACCTCTCGGTCGCGCTGACGATGCAGCATGGCACTGGTGGCGATCTGGCCGGCATTCTGCGAACATTGGCGCGCGTCATCCGTGCCCGCATGTCTCTGCGGCGCAAGATCAAGGCCATTTCTGCCGAGGGTCGGATGACCGCCTATATCCTGTCGTTCATTCCTGTCGGGATTGCCCTCGTGATGACGGTCATGACGCCGGACTATTACGGAAGCGTTGTGCAATACCCGATTTTCTGGCCCGTCATGAGCGTCATTTCAGCGGCCATCGTTCTGAACGCCATCGTTTTGTTCAAGCTTGTCAATTTCCGGATCTGAGGGAGGGTTGTCGAAATGGAAATCGTGAACTCGCTACTCGACACTGGTCTTTTTTCCCAACTCATGATCCTGGGCGTTGTTGCCGCGGGCGCGATCGTTGCATTCTTTGGGATATCATCGTCGCTCGGCGATCGGTCTACAGCAGCCGAACGGATGCTGCCCAAACGAACAAGGGGCCAGAGCCTTGCACGTCTTGTGCCGGAAAAGGTGGAGGGCGATACACCGACCGGGCTGAGCGCCGCACTTATCCCCAGCGATGCAAGTGTCAGGTTCGAAGTTGGCCAAGTGCTTGCGCGCTCAGGGTTTCGCGGCCGGAATGCAATCGCCAATTTCTATCTGATCCGTTTGGGCTTGGCGACGTTTCTGCCGCTTGTCTTTCTTGTCCTCATGTCTTGGCAGCCTGCGTCCAGTATCGGCGCCACGATCAACGATTATGTGTCTGGTCTGAATTCATTTCAGATCTTGCGGAACCTTGGCATCCTCTGCGGCATCGGGTTCTTCATCCCCCAGCTTTGGATGAGCGCTCGGATCAAGGAGCGTAAACGTCGGATGGAGAATGCGTTCCCGAACATGCTGGACTTGCTCCAGATTGGGATCGAGGCGGGAATGGGCTTTGACCAGGCGCTTCTCAAAGTTGCAGTGGAACTGCAGACTGTATCGCCCGAAATGTCCGAGGAAATTCTGATTGCCCTGAGCGAGATTCAGGCCGGGCGCGACCGTGAAGTTGCGTTGATGAGAATGGCGCGCCGGACGGGGATCGACGAAATGAGTTCGTTCGTGAGCGTCGTCCTCCAGTCGTCCCGGTTCGGCGTCCCGTTGTCGGCCGCCTTGACTACGTATTCCGAAGAAATGCGCGAACTGAGAGAGCTTCGCGCGCAGGAGAAAGCCAACAAGTTGCCGGTGCAGATGTCCGCGGTCATGGCGAGCCTGATGTTGCCCTCGATCGCGGGGCTGATCCTTGCACCGATCATCATTCGATACGTCGAAACCTTCGTGAAATGACGTTGTTTTTGTGGGTGCGGCGCTCCCGGGTCCACACGAGGTCAACTGTGCGTCCCCGACTTGGGCCGCGTTCTTTCAGGCGCTGTAAAGCAGCATCGACCAGCCGGCCAGGATCAGGCCCGAAAGGCCTATGGCAATCCCAAGAGGAAACTCGCGTCCGCTGAGCGTTGCTGCAAGCTTTCCTGTCGGTTGTCGGACGAACAGGCGCAGCAGGGTCAAGCTGGTCAGTCCAAACGCCATCGCGGCAGAAAGCAGCAGCATGTATGTCGAAAGGGCTTGGGTCGGTATCGCCAGAAAAACCACCGGTAGCATTTTGGCGTCTCCGCCCCCCAGCCAACCGGCGGCGAAAAGGGCAAAACAGATCCCAAAGCAAAGCCCGGCGGCGATCAATCGCAATCCAACTTCATGCAAGCCGAGGGCAGGGAACCCGACCAGAAACAAGGCAACCCCTATCAGGCAGTACAGGTTCGGTATCCGGTATTCGGTTAGGTCCGTCCACGCCACCGCCACAAACAGCGGCACCATCAACCACAGAGGTACCCAGATATGCCAAGGCAGATCAATCATCATGCGCGCGCCTGATTGTGTCTGCCGTGCAAGGCTTCGCGTTCTTCGATCGAAACCAGCCGTCTGGCCAACATGTGGAAGTTCTCCATTCCTGTCTTGCCGTAGATATGCTTGAGATGCGTTCTTACAGTCGCGGGACCAATCTCGAGCTCGGTTCCAATGGACTGTTGCGACAGTCCCCGGGAAATCAGAACGCAGACCCGCCATTCGGCCCGTGTCAGGCCCGCTGGGTTTTCGAGGCTCATCAGCGGCGCGTCATTCACCGCCCTTTGGATGGTTGTTACGGATTGGCGGGACAGTGCTTCGGTAATCAGACCGGCGCGTCTGTTGCGGTAGATCTCGGAGATTTCGGGTGCGATTGTCTCTATCGCTTCGCGCCAGCCGGGTTCGAGGCCTTTGGCGAAATGCAGCTCCAGAAAATCGATTTCGCAGCCTTGGTTGTCGAGACAGACGAACAGGATATCGTGCAGCTTGCGGTGCGAGATCCAGTCCAGAACAACGGCAGAAAACTCGTTTACGGGTTTCCCGTGATCCTTGAGACTGAAGACGACGCCTTTCTTTGGCTTGCTCGCAAACGGACCAATCACGTCGTTCGTGAAGGAAAGGAAAAGCGGCCGACTTATTGTCTGGTCACGGGTATCTGCGCGCGCAGCTACTCGGCTGCCACCTTTATTGAGCCAGACACGGCTGAGGGTACCACAATCGGCTCCAAACGCGTTGACAACTTCGGTCAACGCAGCGTCCAGAACCACTCCGCCCTGGCTCCATTGAATGAAACTGATCAATGCGCGTGTGTGTTGCGTGTTCGGTAGCCACGCACCTGCACGGCCCATCCCCCTGTCCATATAGCACCAACTGGTAAACGTCTTACTCACTAAAGCGAGCCGGTTCAGCGGCTTCTGTAGATTTGAATTACTCTGCCCAATACATTCATATTTTACGATTTTTACGCAAAAATCACCAAGAATCTTATTAAGTTTCCGGATGGTGAGAAAAACACTGGCAAAAACGCAGACAATTAGGCTCAAAGGGCTGAAAAGAGTTGACGATCAGAAACAATAACAGTCAGCGGGTGTGATTGGCCAAGGGCGACACGCTCTGGTATTTCAGGAGGGCTTACGGGCCTGAAAGACGTTGATGACTGCCGGGATGCCAAACCCATCTGCCGTTTGAAAACTCGAAAACTCCTGGGCCACGGCGCTCTGGATTTTTCGTTCGTCGGCCTCATCGCCTTTAAAATGCGCTATCACGCGCGCGGCCGGCCCGACCCGGGTGCAAAGCTCAGCGGTGGCCTCCACCGATCCAAGCCCCGGTAGTCGGAGGCTTACGGGGTTGGCGAAGATGTCATCCAAACCCGCCGTTGCCATCATGCCGGTCACATGGTCGATGTCATGAAAGGCCAGTGGTCCCGGTGTGTACCGACCATATTTTGGTGGGTGGCCCAGATGCGATGTGGCGGCCATGTGGGGAATCCTGAACCAGGGATTGTCAGCCAGAGGTCCCCATGCGGCAAAAGTCATTTGTCCGCCGGGGGCCAGAGCCTCGGCGATGTTGGCGAACGCCGCAACCGAATCCTGAAAGAACATGACACCGAACCGCGATATCGCAGCGTCGAACGCGCCATCGGGGAACCGGGCGACCTGAGCGTCGACGCATTGGAAATCGACGTTTTCAACACCCGCGGAAAAGGCCCTTTCCTGCGCTCGGCTTAGGAACGGCTCAGAAATGTCGCCGCCAAGAACATGGCCCTGCGGTCCGACACGCTGGGCGGCCGCGATGGTGCTGGCGCCGGTCCCGCAGCCGATGTCCAGCACGCGCATTCCGGGTTCCAGTTCGGCCTGATCCAGAACGAGGTCCAGAACCGGGGCCAGCATGTGGTCCAGTTTGTCCTCAAAAGTCAGCCACTTGGTGCCGGATTCGGAGTTGCCCCAGTATTCAGCCTGATCTTCGTTTGCTGTTTGCATGGGGGTCCTCCGCAGTTTTTCGGACTATGCCTTTCTGCGGCGACGGCGGCCAGTTTTTTCCGCATCGCCTCCGGTGTTGAAGGACGGAGCGGGCAGGGTGACGATCTTAACCAGTTCCGGGAACGGGTCGGTCTTGTGCGGAATCGCGTTCGCGGCGACGAAATGCTCCTGGAATTTCGGCTCGATCGCGGTTTCGACCTTGGTGATCTCGCGCACCACGCGTTCGATCTCGGCCCGGGCGGCGATGTTGCACAGCGCGATGCGTGCGCCGGTGCCGGCGGCGTTGCCCGCGCTTTGGACCTTGTCCAGCGGCGCGTCGGGGATCATGCCCAGAACCATCGCGTGTTTGGTCGAGATATGGGCGCCGAACGCCCCGGCCAGCACTACGCGATCCACACGGTCCACGCCCATCTCGTCCATCAGCAGCCGCGCCCCGGCATAGAGCGCGGACTTCGCCAGCTGGATCGCCCGGATGTCGCCCTGTGTCACGGTGATGCGCGGGCCGCCCTCGGCGCTGGCGTCATGGATCAGATAGGAATGGGTTCGGCCCTCGGGGATGCAGCGGCTGTTGCCGGTCTGCTCGGCCGAGCCGATCAGGCCGCTCTCGTCCAGCAGGCCGGCCATGCGCAGTTCGGCCACCGCCTCGATGATGCCCGACCCGCAGATGCCGGTGATGCCGGTAGTGGCGATATCGGTCTCGAATCCGTCTTCGTCGGACCACTTGTCCGAGCCGATCACGCGGAACCGGGGTTCCTTGGTCACCGGGTCGATCTGAATGCGCTCGATCGCGCCGGGCGCGGCACGCTGGCCCGAGCTGATCTGCGCACCTTCGAAGGCCGGTCCGGTGGGCGAGGAACAGGCCAGCACGCGGGTCGTGTTGCCCAGCAGGATCTCGGCATTGGTGCCGACGTCCACGATCAAAACCAGGTCCTGCGACTTGCCCGGCTCTTCGCTCAGCGCCACGGCGGCGCAGTCGGCCCCCACATGGCCCGCGATGCAGGGCAGGATGTAGACCTGCGCACGGGGGTTCATCGTGGTCAGATCCATCTCGCGTGCGGGCAGCGTGACGCTTTCCGACGTGGCCAGCGCAAACGGCGCCTGGCCCAGTTCAACCGGGTCCAGACCCAGCAGAAGATGGTGCATGACCGGGTTGCAGACGAACACGGTTTCCACGATCAGGGCCGGGTCAATCCCGGCCTCGTCGGCGATCGAGGTGACCAGATCGTTGATCGCCTCGCGCACGGCCCTGGTCATCTCCTGATCACCGCCGGGGTTCATCATCGCGTACGACACACGGCTCATGAGGTCTTCGCCGAACCGGATCTGCGGGTTCATCAGGCCCGAGGAGGCCTTCACCTCGCCGGTTTCCAGATCGGTCAGATGCGCGGCGATGGTGGTCGAGCCCAAGTCGATGGCCAGCCCGTACAGCCCGTTTTCGTGCAGTCCGGGCCAGATTTCGACGATGCGCGCCACGCTGTCCTTGTGGCCCTTGTGCAGGGCGACCGTGACCTCCCACTTGCCTTTGCGCAGGGTCGGCTGCAGTTTGGACAGAAGCGACAGGTCGGCGGTGATGGCGTCGATCTGCCACTGCTCGCGCAGGGCGCGCTCCAGACGTTCCAGATCGCCGGTGGGCGAGTGCATATCGGGTTCTTCGACCACCACGAAATAAAGGCGCGTGGCCGGGTCCATGGTGATGGCCCGCGCGGCGGCGGCCTTGCGCACCACCTGGCGGTGAACCTGGCTTTCGGGTGGAACGTCGATCACCACGTCGCCTTGAACGGTGGCCTGACAGCCCAGCCGCCGGCCCGGTTTCAGACCGCGCTTGTCGTCATAGCGCTGCTCGACCGCGTTCCATTCGCTCAACGCGTCTTCGCGGACCGTGACGCCGTGTTTGGGAAACTCGCCATAGCTGGGCGTGATCTGGCATTTCGAGCAGATCCCGCGCCCACCGCAGACCGAATCCAGATCGACCCCCAGTTGCCGGGCCGCCGTCAGGATCGGAGTGCCAACGGGGAAATGTCCGCGTTTGCCCGAAGGGGTAAAGACGACAAGGGGATCGGTGGTCATGACGGATGCCTTTTTGGTGTTCGCGCGTATGGCGGCAAGATATGGGTTTCGCGGCAAAGGGAAAGGCCAATCCGCGGCAGGTTTTGCGCGGCTTGCGTCGTTTTCCGCGCCATCACGGCGGTTTGTGGGCGAACAAGTTGGGGCAGGGGCTTTTCCTTTGGTCGAAACCATGCAATAGGGTCACCGCCAAACGGGGTTTTGCATGGGGTTAGCAGATGCAGATTCGTGAGGCACTCACCTTTGATGACGTTCTTTTGGTTCCGGCGGCCTCGTCGGTGCTGCCGGCAACGGCGGACACGTCCACGCGCGTGACGCGCGCGATCACCATGAACATACCGCTGCTCAGCTCGGCCATGGACACGGTGACCGAGGCGCGGATGGCCATCGCAATGGCGCAGGCCGGGGGCATCGGGGTCATCCACAAGAACCTGACCGTCGAGGAGCAGTCGCGTGAGGTGCGCCGGGTCAAACGCTTCGAATCCGGCATCGTCTACAACCCCGTCACCCTGCGCGCCAATCAAACGCTGGCCGATGCCAAGGCCCTGGTTGAACGCTACAACTTCACGGGGTTCCCGGTGGTGGATGACGAAGGCCGCGTCGTGGGCATCGTGACCAACCGCGACATGCGTTTTGCCACGTCGGACGACCAGCCGATCCGCGCGATGATGACCACGGATAATCTGGCGATGCTGCAGGAGCCGGCCGACCTGGAAGAGGCAAAGAGCCTGATGAAGGCTCGCCGGATTGAAAAGCTGCTGGTCGTCGACGGATCGGGCAAACTGACCGGTCTGCTGACCTTGAAGGATACGGAACAAGCGGTGCTGAACCCCACGGCCTGCAAAGACCATCTGGGTCGGCTGCGGGTTGCGGCGGCCACGTCGGTTGGCGATGCCGGCTTTGAACGATCCGAGCAATTGGTCGACTCTGGCGTCGACATCATCGTGGTCGACACGGCGCACGGCCATTCCCAAGGGGTGCTGGACGCGGTGAAGCGGATCAAGGCCCTGTCGAACGAAGTGCAGATCATCGCGGGCAACGTCGCAACGGGCGACGCAACCAAGGCCCTGATCGACGCTGGCGCCGATGCGGTCAAGGTCGGGATCGGGCCGGGCTCGATCTGCACCACGCGCATGGTGGCCGGTGTCGGCGTGCCCCAGTTGACGGCAATCATGGATTGCTCGGCTGCGGCTGGCGACGTGCCGGTCATCGCCGATGGTGGTATCAAGTTCTCGGGCGATTTCGCCAAGGCCATCGCGGCGGGCGCGTCCTGCGCTATGGTTGGCTCGATGATCGCCGGCACCGACGAAAGCCCGGGCGAGGTGATCCTGTATCAGGGCCGCTCTTTCAAATCCTATCGCGGCATGGGCAGCCTAGGCGCGATGGCGCGCGGCTCGGCCGATCGTTATTTCCAGAAAGACGCCGCGAATGACAAGTTGGTGCCCGAGGGGATCGAGGGACAGGTGCCCTACAAGGGCTCGGCCAGCGCCGTCGTTCATCAACTGGTCGGCGGTCTGCGTGCGGCCATGGGCTATACCGGCTGCGCGACTGTTGATGAAATGCGCCGCAATTGTCAGTTCGTGAAGATCACCGGAGCGGGTCTGAAGGAAAGCCACGTGCATGACGTGCAGATCACACGCGAAAGCCCCAACTACCGCGTGATGTGATGGTTTCCGTCGGACTCAGGACCTCGACATGACCCCAGGCGCGCGCGTTCAGGCCGCTATCGAAATCCTAGACGATTTTCTGGGCGGAACCCCCGCCGAGAAAGCGTTGACGGGATGGGCGCGGCGCAGCCGTTTTGCGGGATCGAAAGACAGGGCGGCGATCCGCGACCATGTCTTTGACGCGCTTCGGCATCTTCGGTCTTACGCTGCGATCGGCGGTGCAAGGACCGGGCGAGGCCTGATGTTGGGCGCTCTGCGGTCCCGGGGCCAGGACCCGGTCGATCTGTTCAACGGAGTTGGTCACGCCCCAGACCCCGTCACGGCGGACGAGGTCGGACGTCCATTCGATACGGAAGCCGAACAGTTTGACATACCCGAGTGGCTTTGGCCGGTGTTCGAGCGGTCGCTTGGTGAAAGTGCCAGAGAGGCCGCCGCCGCGCTGCAATCACGCGCTCCGGTTCACCTGCGGGTCAATCTGGCCCGCACGAGCATGCAAGAGGCGGTGGATGCACTGACGCGGGAAGGGATTTCCACTGCGCCGCACCCGGCCTGCGAGACGGCGCTTGAAGTCGTCGATGGTGCCCGGAAGGTTTCGCAATCCCAAAGCTATCGTGACGGCTTGGTCGAGTTGCAGGATGCGGCGAGCCAGGCTGTCGTTGCTGCATTGAACCTAAGACCCGGCATGAGGGTTCTGGACTATTGTGCCGGGGGTGGCGGCAAGGCGTTGGCCATGGCCGCCTCTGGCGGTGTCGAAGTCTTCGCCAATGACGCCAACCCCGGGCGCATGCGTGACCTTCCTGACCGAGCACGACGGGCGGGAGCGCGCATTTCCATCCTGTCTACGGATGACTTGGAAGAACACGGCCCGTTTGACCTGGTGCTGACTGATGCCCCCTGTTCCGGGAGCGGCTCGTGGCGGCGCGCACCTGCGGGCAAATGGGCATTGACGCCCGAGCAATTGGCCCAGTTGCCTCAGACACAATTGTCCATTCTGGACGCGGCCGCACCCCTCATCTGTGATGACGGTGTATTGGCCTACGCCACCTGTTCGATGCTGGATGTCGAAAACAGAGGCGTCATAGACACGTTCCTGTCGGCGCATCCGGAATGGCAATGCACGTTCAGCCGATTGTGGCAGGTTGTACACGGCACCGACGGCTTCTATTCCGCCCACTTGACGCGACGCTGATACGTTGAAAACAACTTAAAGGAGAATGTCCGCTGGATTTCTTAAGCGGATATTAACTCTTTGTACCACGATATGCCGTGGATTGATTTTGAATCGAGTTGTTGATGACCGAAGTCGCTCAATTTACGCCAAGCTTGACCGGGCGACATTTTCCGAGCTGGTCGCGGGCCATTTCTCTGGTCGGTGTCGCGCTTTTGTTGGTCATTCTCGCCCAACTCTTTCCGTTCTCACCTCAGTTGGTTTCGGGCCTGCTGGCGGTCGGAGGGTCTTTTCTGGCCGTTGGCGCGTTTGTTCTGTTGCGCGGATGGTTCTCGTATCGCGTTGACAAACAGGCGCAGACCATTCTCGCGTCGTTTCTGGAAAAAGAGCCCGCTCCGGGTTTCATCACGGATGCCAACGGGCGGGTGCTGATCGTGAATTCCGCAGCGCGGGACAGGTTCAACGCCTCAACAGGCGCAAGGCTGGACATGTGTTTGCGGTCCGTTTTCGCCAATCCTGCGGCAATACTGGTTCGGATGCAGTCATTGGCGCAAGCCGAAGGGCGCGCGGCAGAAGACATCGTGACAAAGGGTACGACAATTCCAGTTCTGGCGATCGACCTTGGCGATGATCTGTACCTGTGGCGGATCAAGGCCTCGGGTCGGCAACCTTGGGCGTATACTTCGCTTCCGATCGTGACGCTCGGGCGAAATGACGTGGTCTTGAACATGAATGCTGCGGCCGAGGCGATGCTCCGAGGCAGCGAGGTTGGCGCGGCCGAGGCTCTGACGCCGGAGGTCATATCCGGTAAAACGGTTCTGCGCCTGCCTGCTCAAGAAAGTTCGCGGCGGGTATTCGTGTGCGAGGTTCAAAAAACCAGCGCGGGCCGGGACATAGCGCTGGTCGTGCTTGACGACGTGCCTGTAGATCAGTGGACCACGACTTTCGCTGACGTCCCGGTGCCCATGATGCACATCGCTCCGGGCGGTGAGATTCTGGATGCCAATCGACTGGCGCGCAAGCTGATCGGTGATGTTGAATTTGGTCAGACCAATATCGACACGGTTCTGAGCGGATTGGGGCATCCCTTGCGGGACTGGCTGCTTCAGGTCGCCGCGTGCGATGGGCCACCACGTTCCGAATTCCTGCGGCTGGGTGGAAAGGACCGAGAGGTCTTCGTGCAACTGACCCTGACCCGCATCGTCAAGAACGGTGAGGTGCGCCTTGTTGCCGTGCTGAACGACGCGACCGAACTCAAGACGCTGGAGGCTCAGTTCGTCCAAGGGCAAAAGATGCAGGCGGTCGGGCAGTTGGCGGGCGGCGTGGCGCATGATTTCAACAACCTGCTGACCGCCATTTCCGGACATTGCGACCTGCTGCTGCTGCGCCATGATCAAAGTGACCCGAACTACGGCGATCTCGTCCAGATAAACCAGAATGCCAACCGGGCCGCTGCGTTGGTCAGCCAGTTGCTGGCCTTTTCCCGAAAACAGACTCTGCGACCCGAAGTGCTGGATCTGCGCGATACCATTTCCGACCTGATCCACTTGTTGAACCGCCTGGTGGGCGAGAAGGTCAAGCTGATCCTCAGTCATGATCCGGTTCTCAAGCCCGTTCGCGCAGACAAAAGGCAGTTGGAACAGGTCATCATGAACCTCGTGGTGAACGCGCGCGATGCGATGCCAGACGGCGGAGAAATCCGTATCGAAACCGAGGTGTTTTCTTTGACCGAGCCGCTGATGCGGGACAGGGCGACCGTTCCGGTGGGTGAATATGTTTCGGTCAAGGTCATCGACAGTGGCTTCGGTATTCCGTCAGACAAGCTGCAGAAGATCTTCGAACCCTTCTATACGACGAAACGGACAGGCGAGGGGACCGGGCTGGGTTTGTCGACGGTCTATGGCATCGTCAAGCAAACCGGCGGCTTCATCTTCGTGGACAGCACCGAAGGGCGTGGGACCGAGTTCAACGTCATGCTGCCGGTCTGCTTGGCACGGGACACCGAGGTTGCGATCGAACCGCCGGCACAACCGGAACCGAACGCGCATCAAGGCGAAGGTGTCGTTTTGCTGGTCGAGGATGAGGCGCCGGTACGCGCCTTTGCAACCCGTGCCTTGCGCCTCAAGGGTTATACCGTCTTTGAGGCGGGCTCGGCCGATGACGCGTTGCGCATTCTCGAGGATCAGAACCTGCACGTCGACGTCTTCGTTACGGACGTGGTCATGCCCGGAATGGATGGTCCAACCTGGGTCGCCAAGGCGCTGGAAAGCCGGCCCGATGTGCGGGTGGTCTTCATGTCGGGCTATACCGAAGGCGCGTTTGGGGACGCTGGGCCGGAGATCAGACACTCGACCTTCCTGCCCAAGCCTTTTTCACTGACACAATTAACCGAGGCGGTGTTTCAAAACCTCAACTAACGCGCCTGCTGATGCAGACGAAACTCGGCGGCATGAGCCTTGCGGAATGTATCCAGGGTCTGGTCCGAAAGTATCAGTTCCCGCTTGGGCGATACATTTTCGCGGGTCAGATCGATCCGGGCGTTCAGTCGATCTTGAAGGAAGTCCAGAATCTCGTCCTGGTGTTCGTAGCGAAAGATGTGCGAAGCACCGGCGCCGTTGCTGCGGGTCCGGAAGAATTCAGTTTGGCTGCCGACATCGGCAAACGCGGGACGGGGCGACTGCGTATAAGCTTGGACAAACTTGTCGAAAGACATGCCGTCGGTCGAATGCGGGTGGCCCGTCAATTCGGTGCGCGTCCTGTACCGGTACCAGCTGCCCAGCCAATCGACGGGTTCGCGCACTACGGCCATGATTTCCATTTCCGTGTCGTACATCTTGCGGAAAATGTTCTGGAAGAAACGGTCGTAACGACGCACCGGCGCATGTTTCAGATCCGGTGGACCCGACACCACGATATCCGCCCGATCCCGCAACGCGACCTGATAGGCGGTGCTTCCGGTTTTGGGCAGGGACAAAAGCGCAAGGCGTTCCTTGAAGAAGATCAGCATTTCATGTCTTTCCTGCGCCGAAGGCTGTCGTGCCACATGATTGTCCGCCCCGGCAGCCAAGGTCAATTGCTTCCGCACAAAATCGCCAGCCTGCGCAAGCAAAGTTTCATTGAAAAGACAGAGCCTTGGGCATGATTGAGCAGTTTCGAGATCAGAGTAAACGACTCTTTAACCTCTTCATCGAAAGGTAAGGAATGAAAGTTTTTGTTGAAATGTTCCCTTTTTGATCTCATAAGGAACAAGAGGCGAACGAAGCAGCGATTGCCGCCCGGTGATGGGTGTGACAAAAGGGAAGGCGACAGGACAATGGCGGATCTTCTGACAATGAACGACAAGAAAAACCCTGACAAGCAAAAGGCGCTGGACAGCGCGTTGGCGCAGATCGAGCGGCAGTTCGGCAAGGGCTCGATCATGAAGCTGGGCGATGGTGCCCGGCAGGAGATCGAAGCCAGTTCGACCGGGTCACTTGGGCTGGATATCGCTCTTGGCATCGGCGGACTTCCGATGGGTCGGATTGTCGAAATCTACGGCCCGGAAAGCTCGGGCAAGACGACCCTGACCCTGCATTGTATCGCAGAGCAGCAGAAACGCGGCGGCGTCTGTGCATTCGTCGATGCGGAACACGCGCTGGACCCGCAATACGCCCGCAAGCTTGGGGTGGATCTGGACGAGCTTCTGATCTCGCAGCCCGATACGGGTGAACAGGCGCTGGAAATCACCGATACGCTGGTGCGTTCCGGGGCGGTCAACATGGTCGTGGTGGACTCGGTGGCGGCTTTGACGCCGAAATCCGAGCTGGAAGGCGACATGGGCGACAGCAATGTGGGTGTGCAGGCCCGGCTGATGAGCCAGGCGATGCGCAAACTGACCGGCTCGATCGCCCGCAGCAACTGCATGGTGATTTTCATCAACCAGATCCGCATGAAGATCGGCGTCATGTTCGGAAGCCCGGAAACTACGACCGGGGGCAACGCCCTGAAATTCTACAGCTCGGTCCGTCTGGACATCCGCCGGATCGGCGCGATCAAAGACCGCGATGAGGTGGTCGGCAACCAGACCCGCGTGAAGGTGGTCAAGAACAAGGTGGCCCCGCCGTTCAAGCAGGTGGAATTCGACATCATGTATGGCGAGGGCATCAGCAAGATGGGCGAACTGCTGGATCTTGGCGTCAAAGCCGGTGTGGTCGAAAAGTCCGGCTCGTGGTTCAGCTATGGGGATGAGCGGATCGGGCAGGGGCGTGAAAACACCAAGCAATACCTGCGGGACAACAGTCGGGTTGCGCTGGAAATCGAGGATAAGATCCGTGCCGCGCACGGACTTGATTTCGACATGCCGCCTGCGGCGGATGAGGATGATATCCTCGAAGCCTGATCGGAAGATCCGAGAGAACACTGGCAAGGTGAGCCTTCGGGTTCACCTTGTTTCGTTTGCGGTGCAGCAATCCTGTGGACTATCGGCGGGCAGGGGGCTAAACCGTCGCGATAGATCATGAATGCGCGCTGAGAGAGCCCAATGCCCACGCTGAACGATATCCGCTCAACCTTTCTGAACTACTTTGCCAAACAAGGGCACGAAGTGGTCGCGTCGAGCCCGCTTGTGCCGCGCAACGACCCGACGCTGATGTTCGTTAACTCGGGCATGGTGCAGTTCAAGAACCTGTTCACCGGCCTTGAGACCCGCGACTACACACGTGCCACCACGGCGCAGAAATGCGTGCGCGCCGGCGGCAAGCATAACGACCTGGACAATGTCGGTTACACGGCCCGCCACCACACGTTCTTCGAGATGCTGGGCAACTTCTCGTTCGGCGATTATTTCAAATCGGAAGCGATTCCGTTCGCTTGGGAGTTGATCACCAAGGAGTTCGGGATCGACAAGAACCGTCTGCTGACGACCGTCTATCATACCGATGACGAGGCGTTCGAGATCTGGAAGAAAGTCGGCGTTCCCGAAGACCGGATCATCCGCATCGCCACCAGCGACAATTTCTGGCAAATGGGCCCGACCGGTCCCTGCGGCCCCTGTACCGAGATCTTCTATGATCACGGCGACCACATCTGGGGCGGACCTCCGGGATCGGCCGAGGAAGACGGTGACCGGTTCATCGAGATCTGGAACATCGTTTTCATGCAGAACGAGCAGTTCGAAGACGGCTCGATGCGTGAACTGGACATGCAGTCGATCGATACCGGCATGGGTCTGGAACGGATCGGCGCGTTGCTGCAGGGCAGCCATGACAACTATGACACCGACCTTTTCAAGACACTGATCGAGGCCTCGGCCGAAGTCACGCATGTGGACCCCTACGGCGATCAGAATGTGCACCATCGGGTAATTGCCGACCACTTGCGGTCGACCTCTTTCCTGATTGCCGACGGGGTCATGCCCTCGAATGATGGTCGCGGTTATGTCCTGCGCCGGATCATGCGCCGGGCCATGCGCCACGCGCATCTTCTGGGCGCCAAGGATCCGGTCATGCACAAACTTGTTCCGACACTGGTTCAATTGATGGGCGCGCAGTATTCCGAGCTGGGTCGTGCTCAGGCTCTGATCGAAGAGACGTTGTTGTTGGAGGAAACCCGGTTCAAGCAGACTTTGGACCGGGGGCTCAAGCTGCTGGATGACGAAGTGGCGGGCCTGCCGGACGGGGCGCCACTGCCCGGGGATGCCGCCTTCAAGCTGTATGACACCTATGGCTTCCCGATTGACCTGACCCAGGATGCCCTGCGCGAAAAAGGTCGGACGGTTGATACCGCCGGGTTCGACACCGCCATGGCCGAGCAGAAGGCGAAGGCGCGCGCCGCCTGGGCTGGTTCGGGCGAGGCAGCAGATCAGGCGGTCTGGTTCGACATACTGGACGCAAGCGGTGCGACCGATTTCCTGGGCTACGAAACCGAAATGGCTGAGGGTCAGGTTGTGGCTCTGGTGGTCGACGGTGACCTTGTGGACCGTATCGAGCAGGGCGGATCCGGCTGGGTGGTCGTAAACCAGACACCCTTCTACGGCGAGGCCGGTGGCCAAGTTGGCGATTCCGGCAGCATCCGGCGTCTTGAAGACCGCACCCAGAGCGCGACGGTCGAAGACACCCGGAAATTCGCGGATGGCAAGGTCTATGCACACAAGATCGTCGTGGACAGCGGTGCGATCGCCAAAGGTGATGCCGTAGAGCTCGAAGTTGATCACGCCCGGCGCTCGGCCATCCGAGCGAACCACTCGGCGACCCACCTACTGCACGAAGCGCTGCGAGAAACGCTTGGCGATCATGTTGCACAGCGCGGATCGTTGAATGCTGCCGACCGTCTGCGGTTTGATTTCAGCCACGCCAAAGCGCTGACACAGGCTGAGTTGCAGACCGTGGAACGCGAGGTGAATGAGTTCATTCGTCAGAACTCGACGGTCGAAACCCGTATCATGACCCCGGACGATGCCCGCGCCTTGGGGGCACAGGCGTTGTTCGGTGAGAAATACGGCGACGAAGTCCGGGTCGTCTCGATGGGCAAGGCCCAGACCGGCAAGGGCCATGACGGCCAAACCTGGTCGATCGAACTGTGTGGCGGTACGCATGTGCGCCAGACAGGAGATATCGGGACCTTTGTCATTCTGGGTGACAGTGCAAGCAGCGCGGGCGTGCGGCGGATCGAGGCTCTGACCGGGGACTCTGCATTGCGGTACTTGACCGAGCAGGATCGGCGGCTTGGCCAGATTGCTGCCGAGTTGAAGGCGCAGCCGGATGATGTCGTCGATCGCATCAAAGCTCTGCTGGACGAGCGCAAGTCGTTGCAGAACGAAGTGGCGCAACTGCGCCGCGATCTGGCGATGGCCGGTGGAGCCGGTCAAGGCGGCGGCGCGGAAGCCAAAGAGATCAACGGCGTCAAGTTCCTGGCACAGGCTCTGAATGGTGTGTCGGGCAAGGATCTGCCGGCCCTCATTGATGAGCACAAAGCGCGGCTGGGATCGGGCGCCGTTCTTCTGATCGCCGACACGGGCGGCAAGGCTGCAGTTGCTGCCGGTGTCACAAGCGACCTGACGCAGTCGATATCGGCCGTCGATCTGGTCAAGGCCGCCGTGCAGGAACTGGGCGGCAAGGGCGGCGGCGGGCGTCCCGACATGGCGCAGGGCGGTGGTCGCGATGCCGCCAACGCCGCGGCGGCCATCAAGGCCGCGGAAGAGGTTTTGGGAGGATAGGATGCCAGCACTCTGGATTGCACATGTCACGGTTACTGATGCCGAAGCTTATGGCAAATACGCCGAGCTTGCCGGCCCGGCCATTTCCAAACATGGGGGCACGTTCATTGCCCGTGCAGGACGCTATGTCCAACTGGAAGGCAAAGAGCGGCCCCGCAATGTCGTGGCGAAGTTCCCGTCGGTTGAAGCCGCCGTCGCCTGTTACAACTCGGCTGAATACCAAGAAGCCCTGAGCCACGCCCGGGGCGCAAGCGAGCGCGAATTGCTGGTCGTCGAAACGACCGAGTGAGAATCAACCGGAGCCGGTCTTGGATTGGCTCCGGAACCCGCTTTGGGTGACGCTACGTCAGCCAAAGTTGCGACGCCGATCCTGGAATTGGGCCGATAGTGTTCCGGTGATCACGTCTCGCAACAAAATTTCCCTCATACTTTCAGTGGGTTGAGATTTTTTGTGGCGGCGAAACTATGACACTCTACCTCTAAATGTGTCAGGCTTCGCCATTTTCTTGCGCGGAAAAGGTCATATTGAGTTACAAATTTCCGCCGTTTTTTGCCGACAACCTGACCGAGGATTGCCAGAGCCAGTCTGTTAACGGATAGTTTCCAAAAGCAGAATATGGTCCTCAGAAGCGGCAGTCAGTCGAACGTATGGGATCGAGGGACAGGCATGAAACGGGTTTTGGACAGGCTCAACACAGTGGCAAGTCGCGCGGCCAGCAAGGCCACATTGGCTCTGGGTGTGTTGGGAGTGATCGGCGGTGCCGTTCTTGCGACAGGACAAGCCAGCGCTTCAGAGACAGCTTTCATTTCGGGGTTTTCGGCTTCGCCACCGCCGTCGGGCGCACGGACCTTGTGCCGCCAGTATGCTTGGGCTTGTGCGAACAAGAAGTCGGTTTCGCTGCCCAGCCATCAGGAACTGCGACTGGTCAAGCAAATCAATGCCCAGGTCAATGCGACAACGCGTGAGGTCACGGACCAAGTGCAGTACAAGACGCGGGAGCGTTGGGCCCTGCCAACATCGCGCGGCGGTGATTGCGAGGATTTTGCGCTGCTGAAAAAGCGTGACCTGATCAAGGCTGGAATTGATCCCAACAAGCTTTTGCTGGCGACCGTTTTGGACACCCGCCGCGGCCCTCACGCGGTTCTGGTTTACCGCTCCAATCAAGGTGATCTCGTGCTGGACAACCTGACCAATCGGATCAAACCCTGGTCGGCCACACGCTATTTGTTCCTGCGGATGCAGGATCCGAAACAGCCCCAGCGTTGGGTTGGGATTTACGGGCGAAGCTAAGAAGCCACAGCGATTTGAGTTTCTTGAAGGCTCCAGCAAAAAAAGGGCGATGAATTCATCGCCCTTTTTCATTTGTATGCCAGATTGCCACTGAAACGTGGCATCACGACCAAAGGTGGTTAGTCCTCGTCATTGTTGGCGTTGTTGCCCTGACCAGGGCTTGCGCCTTCCGGTCCATTTCCGCCGCCATTATTACCGTTGACGCCGCCGCCGTTACCGTTGCCGCCGCCGTTACCGTTGCCGCCGCCGTTACCGTTGCCGCCGCTTGAGCTGCCACCGTCGCCGCCGCCCGAGCCGCCATCACCCGAGCCGCCGCCGTCACCGCCGTCGCCACCGCCCGAGCCGCCATCACCCGAGCCGCCGCCGTCACCGCCGTCGCCACCGCCCGAGCCGCCATCACCGGACCCACCGCTGGAGCTACCGCCGCTTGAGCTGCCGCCATCACCGGACCCACCGCTGGAGCTACCGCCGCTTGAGCTGCCGCCATCACCGGACCCACCGCTAGAGCTACCGCCGCTTGAGCTGCCGCCATCACCGGACCCACCGCTGGAGCTGCCACCGCTTGAGCTGCCGCCATCACCGGACCCACCGCTGGAGCTGCCACCGCTTGAGCTGCCGCCATCACCGGACCCACCGCTAGAGCTGCCACCGCTTGAGCTGCCACCACCATCGCCGGACCCGCCACTGGAGCTACCGCCACTGGAACTGCCACCGTCACCGGAACCGCCACTGGAGCTACCGCCGCTTGAGCTACCGCCGCTTGAGCTGCCACCGCCATCACCGGACCCACCGCTGGAACTGCCACCGCTAGAGCTACCGCCGCTTGAGCTGCCACCACTGGAGCTGCCGCCACCAGTTGGGGTAACTCCGCTTCCGCCAGAGGAACTGCCGCCGCTCGAGCTACCACCGCTCGAGCTGCCGCCCGAAGAACTGCCACCCGGGTCCGAAGGGCCGTCGCCGGATCTTTGATCAACCGTCCCGATCGACGCGGTAGGGAAATCCGTCAGTACGGCTGCAAAAGCCGGGCAGGTCTGCAAAGTGCGGGCAAGAATGTCTTCAAAATCGGCACGACGCTGGATGTAACGCAGCATCCGTGCATCCACGACCGTACAGGCACACAGGGTTTCTGTGGAAACCGACTGCCGGGCTGTCTGGATCGTACATTTGTCCGCGGCGACAACAGGTCCGCCGGACATCAGCGGCAATGAAGCTGAAGCAAATACTATTGTCAGTAGACGGGATTTGATGCGCATATCGCGCCTCCTTAAACTCGTTAAACTCATCACCGAACAACCTGGCGATGACATACTTTGAACACAATTACACCCCTATCACGCCGCATTTTCAAGGGCAACACCGCGATAGCAATACGGAATTAACTCATCTTAT
The DNA here is from genome assembly GCF_059613085.1 of Ruegeria sp. BHSC029. Taxonomy (NCBI): domain Bacteria; kingdom Pseudomonadati; phylum Pseudomonadota; class Alphaproteobacteria; order Rhodobacterales; family Roseobacteraceae; genus Ruegeria; species Ruegeria sp. BHSC029. The sequence goes on along the minus strand of NZ_JBXWRU010000001.1, from coordinate 580,417 downwards.
GGATGAAATTGCAGGCAAAACAAAAGGGAAGCCATGATCCATTCATGGCTTCCCTGAGAAAACACTGTTTCAGATGGACGCAAAAATGTCACATTCGCGCCATTGTTTCCGACCCGTCCAAAATCGAACGGACCGGGGGTCAGGCTGACTTGGCCATACGCTTGCGTTCGTGCGGGTCAAGGAACCGCTTTCGCAGTCGGATCGCGTTCGGAGTTACTTCGACCAGCTCATCGTCGTCGATGTAAGCAATGGCCTCCTCCAGCGAGAACTGGACATGCGGTGTCAGGCGAACGGCATCGTCCGAACCGCTGGCCCGCACGTTGGTCAGTTTCTTGCCTTTCAGCGGGTTCACCTCAAGGTCATTGTCCCGCGAATGTTCGCCGATAATCATGCCCTGATACACATCGGTCTGGGGGCCGACGAACATCCGCCCACGCTCTTCCAGGTTCCACAGCGCGTATGCGACGGCCTGGCCGTTCTCCATCGAGATCAGAACGCCGGCGCGCCGCCCGGGGATCGGGCCCTTGTGCGGTGCCCAGCCGTGGAACACGCGGTTCAGAACGCCGGTGCCGCGGGTGTCGGTCAGGAATTCACCGTGATAGCCGATCAGGCCACGCGACGGTACGTGCGCGATGATGCGGGTTTTGCCAACTCCGGCGGGGCGCATCTCAACCAACTCGCCCTTGCGCGCGCCTGTCACCTTTTCGATGACTGCGCCCGAGAATTCGTCGTCCACGTCGATGGTGACTTCCTCGATGGGCTCCAGGCGTTGGCCGTCTTCCTCGCGGAACAGAACCTGCGGGCGCGAGATGCTGAGCTCGAACCCTTCGCGACGCATGTTCTCGATCAGAACGCCCATCTGCAATTCACCGCGGCCCGCGACCTCGAAGGCTTCGCCGCCGGGGGTGTCCGTGATCTGGATCGCCACGTTCGATTCGGCCTCTTTCATCAGGCGGTCGCGAATGACGCGCGACTGGACTTTCTTGCCGTCACGCCCCGCCAGCGGCGAGTCGTTGATGCCAAAAGTGACGGTGATGGTCGGCGGGTCGATCGGCTGGGCGGGCAGGGCCTCGTCCACCTGAGGCGCCACCAGCGAATCCGCAACGGTGGCCTTGCTCATGCCTGCGATGGTTACGATGTCGCCCGCTTCGGCAACGTCGATCGGTTGCTGGCTGAGGCCGCGGAAGGCCAGGATCTTGGTGGCCCGGAAATTCTCGATCAGCTTGCCGTCACGGCTGAGCGCTTTGAGGCTGTCACCCGCTTTGAGCGTACCGCTTTCCACACGGCCGGTCAGGATGCGACCGATGAACGGGTCGCTGCCCAGAGTGGTCGCCAACATGCGGAAGGGTTCATCCTTGCGCTCAGCTTGTTTGGGGGCGGGAACGTGGTCGACTACGAGGTCGAACAGGGCGGACAGGTCCTTGCGTGGGCCGTCCAGTTCCATATCGGCCCAGCCGGACCGCCCCGAGGCGTACATGGCAGGGAAATCCAGCTGGTCGTCGTCGGCGCCGAGGTTGGCGAACAGGTCAAAGCATTCGTCCAGCGCGCGGTCGGGCTCGGCATCGGGCTTGTCGACCTTGTTCAGCACCACGATTGGACGCAGACCCAGTGCCAGCGCCTTCGAGGTCACGAATTTCGTCTGGGGCATCGGGCCTTCGGCGGCATCGACCAGAAGCACAACACCGTCGACCATGCTGAGGATACGCTCGACCTCGCCGCCGAAATCGGCGTGGCCGGGGGTGTCAACGATGTTGATGCGCGTGCCTTTCCACTCGACACTGGTGGCCTTGGCCAGAATGGTGATGCCGCGTTCACGTTCGAGATCGTTGCTGTCCATGGCGCGCTCGGCCACGGCCTGGTTTTCCCGGAATGCACCGGATTGTTTCAGAAGCTCGTCAACTAGGGTCGTTTTACCGTGGTCCACGTGAGCGATGATTGCGATGTTGCGCAGGTCCATGAGGTCAGCCTTTGAACGGGAAGTTGCCGCGCGCATAACGCGGCGCGGCACAAGTTACCAGCCCTAACGCGCGATCAGTGGCCCGCAGTCTGCGAAAAGAGGTGGATGACCAGAATACCGCCCAGAATCATCGCAAGGCCCAGAACCGCCGGCCAGTCCAGCCGTTGGCCGAAAACCACAAAGCCGATCAGCGCGATCAGAGCGATGCCAAGCCCGGACCAGATCGCGTAAACGATGCCGACGGGCATTACCTTCAGCGTCAGCGCCATCAGGTAAAAGGCAAAGCCATAGCCCACCACCACCAGAACCGAGGGCCAGAACCGGGTGAATTGCTGGCTGGCCTGCAGTGCGGTCGTTCCGATTGTCTCGGCAATAACGGCGAGAAGGAGGATCAGGTAGGCGTGGGGCATGGTTCTTGAACCCTTGATGCAGCTGCTGGGACGTTGAGCACAGAATTCAGAAACGGCGCAAGGAAATTCAGGCAGCCGCCCCTTTCGTTGGTTCATCTGGGGTCAGGTAAACCCGACTATGGCAAGGCCGGAAAGTGTGTAAACTACTGCACGTTTTCGATTACTTTTTTAACGAGTGTGTTTCATGACGACATTTGCAAAAACGGTCGTGTTTGCTTCGGCAATTATCGTGGCGATTGGGTGGCTTGCTGACGGGGGGTCCGTCGATACTGACGCAGCCAAATTGGTTGATAGGTCAAGCGCAACAACAGTTTGAACGCCACGAATGAAACGAAAAAGGAGCCCGCGGGCTCCTTTTTTTTGCGCCTATTGCTTTTCGATCGCCTTCACCTTGGACCGGTGATCCGACAGCCTCTTGATCAGGAATTGCCGCGCCTTGCGCTCGGCCAACCGGACGCGGATTTCGGTAAGGAAAGCCTCCTCAAGCGATTGGGAGGCTGCGCCCAGCACGTCACCGACTTCGACGTAGAACCGATCCTGGCCGGTTTCGTCCATGACCTTCATCGTATCCTCGGCCAGTTTCGCCGCGAGAATGGTGATGGTGTCGGACATCAGCGTGTGTTCTCGGTCAGGCGGCGTTTGACGTAGTCGGTCACGTTGGTCATCAGCGTATCCATGTGCTCACCCTGGAAGAAGTGGTCGGCTCCTTCAACCTCGGTGTGGGTGATGGTGATACCCTTCTGCTCGTGCAGCTTTCCGACCAGTGCGGTGGTGTCCGCCGGCGGTGCCACCCGGTCAGCCGTTCCGTTGATGATCAGCCCGGACGAGGGGCAGGGGGCAAGGAACGAAAAATCATACATGTTCGCGGGCGGCGACACGCTGATGAAGCCGGTGATCTCGGGGCGACGCATCAGCAACTGCATGCCGATCCAGGCTCCGAACGAAAAGCCTGCAACCCAGCAATGTTTCGAGTTGTTGTTCATCGACTGCAGATAGTCCAACGCCGATGCCGCGTCGCTGAGTTCTCCGACTCCCTGGTCATACTCGCCCTGGCTGCGGCCGACGCCCCGGAAATTGAAGCGCAGGACCGTAAAACCCATGTTGTAGAACGCGTAGTGCAGGTTGTAGACGACCTTGTTGTTCATGGTCCCGCCGAACTGGGGGTGCGGGTGCAGCACGATGGCGATCGGTGCGTCTTTTTCCTTTTGGGGGTGGTAACGGCCTTCCAGTCGGCCTTCAGGTCCGGGAAAAATCACCTCGGGCATGTGTGCGGTTGTCCTGTCTTTTTCTCGCGGGCGCCGGGATATACTTGACGGTTATCGTCAGGCACCTTAGAACGGTTCTAATTGAGTATCGCAGCGTGAGCACGCTGTCAGTCGGAGATACGCACTGACCGCGGCGACGTCAATGTTTTCACGCGGTTCAAGCCACGAGGATCGAAGAATGAAGCTGTCAACCAAGGGCCGTTACGCGATGGTGGCGTTGGCGGACATCGCGCTTCAACCCGCCGACACGCTGGTGACCCTGGGAGAGATTTCCGAGCGTCAGGACATTTCGCTGCCCTATCTGGAGCAGCTGTTCGTCAAGCTGCGCCGTGCCGATCTGGTTGCATCCGTGCGCGGGCCGGGCGGCGGCTATCGTTTGGCGCGGCCGGCGTCGGAGATCCGCGTGGTCGAGATTCTGTCAGCCGTGGATGAAACAGTTGATGCCATGCACAAGGGGGCCGGGGCGTCGGGGGGATCCTCGGGCAGCCGGGCGCAGTCGCTGACCAACCGCCTGTGGGAAAGTCTCAGCGCGCATGTCTACGTATTCCTGCACCAGACACGCTTGTCCGATGTGATCCAGAACGACCTTGCGCCGTGTCCGGCGGTGCCGGGGCTGTTCTCGGTCGTGGATGATTGACCGGTGAGTGGATTGGGAATCTCGAGGGGCGTGGCCGTGGATGAAAAGGTGAGTCCATGAGACGTGTTTACCTGGATCACAACGCCACGACCCGGCTGCGCCCCGAGGTGCGCGACGCGATGATCGCGGCGATGGAGGTCTGCGGCAACCCCTCCTCGGTCCATGCTGAGGGGCGAGCGGCCAAGGCTGTCATCGAAAAGGCGCGTGCGCAGGTGGCCGCGGCCTTTGGGGCGGATGGGGCCGATATCGTGTTCACATCCGGGTCGACCGAAGGCGCGGCGCTGGCCTTGGAAGGGCGCAACCTGCATGGCGCGGCGATCGAACATGATGCCGTAAGGGCCTGGACTGTCGAGGATTTGCCGGTTTCGCACCAAGGCGTTGTCGCCGTAGCCGACCCGGACCGGTCCACGTTGCAACTCGCCAATTCTGAAACCGGGATCATTCAGGCCTTGCCCAAGGGTCTAGCCGTCACCGATGCCACGCAGGCGTTCGGGAAACTGCCGATCGCCTTCAACTGGCTGGATGTGCAGATGGCGTTGGTCTCGGCGCACAAGCTGGGCGGGCCAAAGGGTGTGGGTGCCGTGGTGATGAAACGCGGCACGGATCTGGAGGCCCGGATCAAGGGCGGTGGCCAGGAAATGGGGCGCCGGTCGGGGACGGAAAATGTCATTGGAATCGCTGGGTTCGGCGCTGCGGCTGAAGCGGCGGCGCGGGATCTGGCAAACGGAGTTTGGGAAAAGGTTGCAGAGCTTAGAAATATTCTAGAAAAGGCCCTTGAGGCTGGTTCTAAATCTACTATTTTTGTCGGAAAAGATCAGGATCGGTTGCCCAACACCCTGTGCTTTGCGACGCCCGGCTGGAAGGGCGAAACGCAGGTGATGCAGATGGATCTGTCGGGCTTTGCGATCAGCGCCGGTTCGGCCTGCTCCAGCGGCAAGGTGAGGGCAAGCGCGGTACTGACCGCGATGGGATATGACGAGGCCACGGCGGCCAGCGCGGTACGCGTTTCGCTGGGCCCCGAGACGAGTGAAGAAGACGTGCTGCGTTTCGCCGAGACGTGGCTGGAAAAAGAGAAAAAGCATCGCGCGCGGGCCGCGTGATCTGACGGAGGGTGGAACATGGCCGCTTTGGACCAGACCCAGGTAAAAGAAGGTGTCGATCAGGAAACCGTTGACGCGGTGCGCGAGGTCGGAACCTACAAATACGGGTGGGATACCGATATCGAGATGGAGTACGCGCCCAAGGGCGTGAACCCCGATATCGTCAAGCTGATCTCGGAAAAGAACGAAGAACCCGAGTGGATGACCGAATGGCGTCTGAAGGCCTTCGAGCGCTGGACCCAGATGGAAGAGCCCAAATGGGCCATGGTCAACTATCCTGAAATCGACTTTCAGGACCAGTATTACTATGCCCGGCCCAAGTCGATGGAGACCAAGCCCAAGTCTCTGGACGAGGTCGACCCCAAACTGCTTGCCACTTACGAAAAGCTGGGTATCCCGCTGAAAGAGCAGATGATTCTGGCAGGCGTCGAAGGCGCCGAGGATGCCCCGGCCGAGGGCCGCAAGGTCGCCGTGGATGCTGTGTTCGACTCGGTTTCGGTGGGCACGACCTTCCAGGCCGAGCTGAAGAAGGCCGGCGTCATCTTCTGCTCGATCTCCGAGGCGATCAAGGAACACCCCGAACTGGTCAAGAAGTATCTGGGCTCGGTGGTTCCGGTGTCGGACAATTTCTATGCCACGCTGAACTCGGCTGTGTTCTCGGACGGCTCGTTCGTCTATGTGCCGCCCGGCGTGCGCTGCCCGATGGAGTTGAGCACCTATTTCCGCATCAACGCGGAAAACACGGGCCAATTCGAGCGGACTCTGATCATCGCCGACAAGGGCTCGTACGTGTCCTATCTGGAAGGCTGCACCGCGCCGCAGCGTGATACCGCGCAGCTGCACGCCGCAGTGGTCGAGATCATCGTCGAAGAAGACGCCGAGGTGAAATACTCGACCGTCCAGAACTGGTTCCCGGGTGACGAGAACGGCAAGGGCGGCATCTACAACTTCGTGACCAAGCGTGCCGATTGTCGGGGCGACCGGTCCAAGGTGATGTGGACGCAGGTCGAGACCGGCAGTGCCGTGACCTGGAAATACCCGTCCTGCATCCTGCGGGGCGATGACAGCCAAGGCGAGTTCTACTCGATCGCCATCACCAACAACATGCAGCAGGCCGATACCGGCACCAAGATGATCCATTTGGGCAAGAACACCAAGTCGCGCATCGTGTCCAAGGGCATCAGCGCGGGCAAGGCCCAGAACACCTATCGCGGGCTGGTGTCGATGCACCCCAAGGCCAAGAACAGCCGGAACTACACCCAATGCGACAGCCTGCTGATCGGCGACAAATGCGGGGCGCACACCGTTCCGTATATCGAGGTCAAGAACAACAGCAGCCGGGTCGAGCACGAGGCCACAACCTCGAAGGTCGATGACGATCAGCTGTTCTATTGCCGCCAGCGCGGCATGGACGAGGAAGAGGCCGTGGCGCTGGTGGTCAACGGGTTCTGCAAGGACGTGCTGCAGGCGCTGCCGATGGAGTTCGCCATGGAAGCCCAGCAGCTGGTCGCGATCTCGCTGGAAGGCTCGGTCGGCTGATGGCGCGTGCCAGCCAAATCAGCCAAGAGGCTAAGGTCTTCGAAACCAATGCCAAGGAAGGCGCACGCTCGAAGGCTTTCTGTTGGTTGTCACGTCGGGCCGTGTTGCCGATTGTGTTGATTTGTGTGGGACTCATTGTTGCGGCATTCGTCAAAAATGGACCGATGGCCGGAAGTCTGAGTCTTCTGATTTTCGTGCCGCTGTTGATCGTGGTTTGGAGGCTCTGGTGGCGTCAGTTTCAGAAGATATGGAAGTATTGGAGAAGTTGATGGCGCGAAATCACCAAGACGGCATCCGCAAGGATAATTTGCTGACTTGGCTTGGCTATGCGCTGCCGGTTCTGGGCGGCTTGCTGGGCGTGGCCTATGTCAACGTCAACTACACCGATTTCATCAACCCGGTCTGGGCAATCGGCGGCGGGGCGGTCCTGGGATGGATCGCGGCGCGGCTGCTGCGCAGGGTGCTGGGATAGGAACAGACCGGGGCCGGCGCGTCCCGAAGATACGCAAAAGGACAAAACATGCTGGAAATCAAGAACCTGCACGTCAAACTTGAGGAAGAGGAAAAGCAGATCCTCAAGGGCGTGGACCTGACGGTCGAGGCCGGCAAGGTACACGCGATCATGGGGCCGAACGGCTCGGGCAAGTCGACGCTCAGCTATGTGCTTTCGGGCCGTGACGGGTATGAGGTCACCGAGGGTTCGGCGACGCTGGATGGCGCCGACCTGCTGGAGATGGAGCCGGAAGAGCGTGCCGCCGCCGGCGTGTTCCTGGCGTTCCAGTACCCGGTCGAGATCCCGGGCGTGGGCAACATGACCTTCCTGCGCACCGCCGTGAACGCCCAGCGCAAGGCGCGTGGCGAGGAAGAACTCTCGGCTGCGGATTTCCTCAAACTGGTGCGCGAAAAGGCCAAGTCGCTGAAAATCGACGCCGACATGCTGAAACGCCCGGTGAACGTGGGTTTCTCGGGCGGTGAGAAGAAGCGCAACGAAATCCTGCAGATGGCGATGCTCGAGCCCAAGATGTGCATCCTGGACGAGACCGACTCGGGCCTTGACGTGGATGCGATGAAGCTGGTTGCCGAGGGCGTGAACGCGCTGCGCGACGAAGGCCGTGGATTCCTGGTGATCACCCACTATCAGCGCCTGCTGGACCACATCAAACCCGACGTGGTGCACATCATGGCCGATGGCCGGATCGTCAAGACCGGCGGGCCCGAGCTGGCGCTGGAAGTCGAAAACAACGGTTACGCCGACATTCTTGCCGAGGTGAACTGATGGCCTTGCCCGACGTGAAACAATCCGCGACCGAGGCGCGGCTGGCCACGCTGCGCATGCCCGAAGCTGGCTGCACCCGCGATGCGCGCGAGGCGGCTCTGGCCCGGCTGCGCGCCATGGGTCTGCCCGGGCGGCGCGACGAGTATTGGAAATACACGCGTCCCGATACGCTTATTTCGCCCGAGGCCGCGGCGGCCGAGGTGTTCCACACCGACGAGCCGATGGTCTTTGACGGGTTCGACCGCCTTAAAATCGTCTTCGTCGATGGCGTGTTCAGCCCCGAGGACAGCGATGACCTGACGCTGGAAGGCGTGAGCATCGACCGGCTTGAGGATATCTGCTGCAAGGACATCCACTGGGCCAAGCAACTGTACGGCGTGCTCGAGGAGCGGGGCCAGACCCCGGTTCAACGCCCGCTGGCGGCGCTGAACACCGCCTTTGCGCAGGACGGCGTGGCGATCCACGTGACCGGCAAGCCGTCCAAGCCGATCAGCCTGATCTATCGCCACGACTCCGAAAGCTCGGACGCGATCCTGCACCACGTGATCCGCGTGGAAAGCGGCGCTGAGGTTACGATTCTCGAGAACGGTCCGGCGGCCTCGCGGTTCAACAAGTGCATCGAGATCGACATCGCCGATGGCGGCACGCTGCACCATGTCCGGGCGCAGGGCAGGGACCATCAGCGCCGTGCCGCGACGCATATGTTCACCCGGTTGGGCAAGGACTCCGTCTACAAATCCTTCACCCTGACCGTGAATGGTGTGCTGACGCGCAACGAACAGGTGGTCGAGCTGACCGGCGACGATGCGGTGGCGCATGTGGCCGGTGCCTGTGTGGGCGATGGCGACTTCCACCATGACGACACGGTGTTCATCACCCATGACGCGGTGAACTGCGAAAGCCGTCAGGTGTTCAAGAAGGTTCTGCGCAACGGCGCGACCGGCGTGTTCCAGGGCAAGATTTTGGTCAAGGAAGGCGCTCAGAAGACCGATGGCTACCAGATCAGCCAGTCTTTGCTGCTGGATGACGACAGTCAGTTCCTGGCCAAGCCCGAGCTTGAGATCTATGCCGACGACGTGGCCTGTTCGCATGGGTCGACCTCGGGTGCGATCGACGAGACCGCGCTGTTCTACCTGCGCTCGCGCGGGGTTCCGGCAAAGGAGGCGACCAACATGCTGACGCTGGCCTTTTTGGCCGAAGCCGTGGAAGAGATCGAAGACGAAGCGCTGGCCGAGGACATCGTCTCGCGGCTGGAAGGCTGGTTGGCGCGGCACAGCTGATGCCGGTGACCTCCGATATCGTCGCCTCGTATCGCGGGCCCGGTCGGGTGGTGCGTCGACTGCTGGACATGGGCCCGCGCGAAGACCGCGCGCTGGCCTTTGTCATGGCGTTCTGTGTGATTGGCTTTATCGCACAGTTGCCGGGCCTCGCGCGCCGTGCCCATCTTGAGGGGTTGGACCTGAACATGCTGATGGGTGGGGCCTTGCTGGGGTCGGTCTTCATTCTGCCGTTACTGCTTTACGTCCTTGCCTGGGGGACTTATCTGATTTCTCGCATGTTCGGCGGTGCAACCACGTCCTATCAGGCGCGGCTTGCGCTGTTCTGGGCTCTGCTCGCCTCATCGCCGCTGGTGTTGTTGAACGGGCTGGTGGCGGGTTTCATCGGTCCGGGCCCTGTCCAGACGCTGACCGGGGCCCTGTGGGTTTCCGTATTCGTCTGGTTCTGGTTTTCCGGGTTTTCTCAAACACGAAGGGCGCCGGCATGAACGCCGCATTTCTGGGACATCTGGCCGTTCTGACACTGGCAAATCCGGCCGAGGCGGCAAGGCGTCTGTTGACCAGTGTACCCGGTCGGGATGTGCTTTGGACAGCGCTGGCATTGGTCGTTGTCCTGAACGCTTTGTCTCAATCACTGTCGACCCTTGTGTTTCCGGCGCTTGATCCATCGCTGGATATGGCGTTTGAACCGGTTGTGCAGTCGTTGGCGACTTCGGCCGGGGCCGTTCTCTTGGGCATCTTCGCGTTCCATTTTGTCGGCAGGATGCTTGGCGGCACCGGTAGCCTGGAAGGCATGATGCTGCTGATGGTCTGGCTGCAATTTCTGCAGATTCTGGGCCAATTGATCATCTTCGTCATGGTGATGGTTGCGCCGACGATGTTCCTGATCCTCGTATTGGGGATGAGCCTGTACAGCCTCTATATCAGCCTGCATTTCATCAATCAGGCGCACCAGTTCCACTCGCTGGGCAAATCCTTCGTGGTCATCCTCATCTCGGGATTGCTGGCGATACCCTTCGTCCTGTTGATGACCCCAAGCGGGCCTGTTTAGGGAATTCGTTCATGTATGACGTCCAGAAAATCCGCGCCGATTTCCCGATCCTCTCGCGTGAGGTGAACGGGAAGCCGTTGACGTATCTCGACAATGGGGCCTCGGCGCAGAAACCTCAGGTGGTGATAGATGCAGTCACCAATGCCTATGCGCACGAGTATTCGAACGTGCATCGCGGATTGCACTACCTGTCGAACCTGGCGACCGAAAAGTACGAATCCGTGCGCGGAACCGTCGCCCGGTTTTTGAATGTCGCGAATGAGGATGAGATCATCCTGAATTCCGGGACGACCGAGGGGATCAACCTAGTCGCCTATGGGTGGGCCATGCCGCGGATGCAGGCCGGCGACGAAATTGTTCTGAGCGTCATGGAGCATCATGCCAACATCGTACCCTGGCATTTTCTGCGCGAACGACAGGGCGTCGTTTTGAAATGGGTGGACGTGGATGCAAGTGGTGCGCTGGATCCGCAGGCCGTGATCGACGCCATCGGGCCCAAGACCAAACTGGTGGCGGTGACCCAGTGTTCCAACGTTCTGGGTACCGTGGTTGACGTGAAGGCGATCACCGAAGGCGCCCATGCCAAAGGCGTGCCTGTGCTGGTCGACGGAAGCCAGGGCGCGGTTCACATGCCGGTGGATCTGCAGGATATCGGGTGCGATTTCTATGCTATTACCGGACACAAGCTGTACGGCCCGTCGGGATCCGGCGCGATCTTTATCAAATCGGAACGCATGGCCGAGATGCGCCCCTTCATCGGAGGAGGCGATATGATCAAGGAAGTGTCGAAAGACAGGGTGATCTACAACGATCCGCCGATGAAATTCGAAGCCGGCACTCCGGGTATCGTCCAGACAATCGGCATGGGCGTTGCGCTGGACTACATGATGAGTTTGGGGATGGACAACATCGCGGCCCATGAGGCGGGCTTGCGCGACTATGCAATGCAGCGCCTGACCGGGCTGAACTGGCTGCAGGTTCAGGGGACGACGCCCGACAAGGCCGCTATCTTCAGCTTTACGCTGGATGGTGCGGGCCACGCGCACGATGTATCCACCATTCTCGACAAGAAGGGCGTCGCCGTTCGGGCGGGGCACCATTGCGCCGGTCCGTTGATGGATCATCTCGGGGTTACGGCCACCTGCCGCGCCAGTTTTGGTCTGTACAACACAACCGATGAGGTCGACACACTGATCGATGCGCTGGAACTGGCGCACGAATTGTTTGCCTGATTGTTCGTCTCTAAACCGAGTTCCGACATGCAAAATCCAGTTGCACCCGGATCGGAACAAGGTTAGCTAACGGCCAACGCACCTGTAGCTCAGCTGGATAGAGCGCTGCCCTCCGAAGGCAGAGGCCAGAGGTTCGAATCCTCTCAGGTGCGCCACTTTCTTCCAGAGTTTCAAGGCGTAGCGCTTCTGCGCCTGTGTCCGTCATTGCCAGATGGGCGCTGCGCAGCAAAAAGCCCCGGGCAGTGATGCGCCGGGGCTTTTTGCGGGGTTGGTGAGTGGTAGTGTATTAGCCGCGCCAGGAGCGAACGTCGCCGCAATCCATGTGCACGAAATTTGATCCATAGTATTGGCCGACACCGCCGGCACGGCACGAAATGGCTGCCTTGGCCATCTGTGAGACCGAGCGGGAGGCAAGCCGCAGGTCCGCAGCCTGACCTTTGACGTGGAGAGAGTTCTTGGCGACACCGCGCGACCGACGGCGCAGCATGGCGTTGGTCTGCGGAGAGCGGTAGCCCGACAACAGCATGTAGGGCTCGTTCACATCCAGCAGGTTGTGGGCTGCGGCCATGATGTCGATCGTGCGCAGATCCATGTCCTTTGACTGATCGGTGCGCCAGTCACGCATGAAGTGGTTGATTTCCTTGACCGCGTCTTTGACGTATTTACCATCGACCCAGTAGATCATGTCCAAGCGCTCGCCGGTACGGCCCGAATACATACGGATCCTGCGGATGTCTCCACCCCCGCGAAGGAAGCCTGCTGCGTTTGAGTAGGTTGGTGCTGCAACAACTGCCGTTGCCGCGAATGCGCCCAATAGGGCACGCCGGGTCATCCCCGAGGTACTGCTCTTGGTCATAGCGTGTTTCGTCCCGTACAGTTCCTGCCTGCACACGATGTTACGTGCGCTTTCTTAATTCTTTTCCATCCCAGATGCGGATTTTATGCCACAGAGGGATTCTTGCGCCAAGTGATCTTTTGGTCTTGTGCTTTCTTACGGGGAATTTTCGGCGAAAATCTGCGCAAGTGACAAAAAATGTGGCGAACAGACCTGAATCCCTTTCGTTTTTTTCCAGACGATGCAATCGCGCATCAGGGGGCCAGCGGTGTGACGTGCTGTTGGAAATGTGAGTGGACAATCCCCCGAGGCGTGAAACATAATTGTCGGGCGCAAAAACTAGTGTTCCAAGTTATTGAAAACCAAGGCTATCCCATGAATTCTGTCCGTCGGACCTGTACGATTTTTCTGTTTGCCGCAAGCATCGCCGTGTCGGCCACATCCGTTCAGGCGGCTCCGACCCAGGCTGAGAGTTTCGCGTTTCGGATGGCTGTGGCGGAAAGCGCAGGGACAACCCCGGATATCGCGTCCTTCTATCGAGAACAGGAATTCGCGCCGATTTGGGTGGGTCCTACCTCTGATCACGCGGCGCGTCGGTCGGCACTTATCAAAGCATTGTCCCATGCTCAGATGCACGGGCTTCCGGCCGAACGATATGACGTCGATGGCCTGATGGCGAAGATGGAAAGCGCTCGGTCAAACCGCGATCTCGGAGCGCTTGAGGCAGCGCTGAGCGAGGCGTTTGTCCGCTATGCGCAGGATATTCAGTCCGGGCTGCTGCGCCCGGCTCAGATCGATGCCGGCCTCGTGCGTGCGGTCGAACGGAAGCCAGCCTCGGAACATCTTGCGGCGATGATGAAATCCACCGACGGCTCTTATCTCGCGCAGCTTCCGCCGCAGTCCAGCCAGTACCGGGCGCTTCTCAAGCAGAAGATGGCGCTGCAGTCACTGAACGAACATGGTGAATGGGGGCCGACCGTTCCAACCGGAAAATACGAACGCGGCGATACGGGGCCGAGCGTCATAAAACTGCGTAATCGTTTGGTTGCGATGGGGTTCCTCAAGCCCACGGCCAGCCCGGAATATGACGACTCCATGGTGGCAGCGGTGCAAGCCTTCCAACGCGCCCATGGACTTGAACCAGATGGTGTCGCCGGCCAGGGAACGATTGCCGAAATCAACCGGTCACCTTCTGACCGGCTCAAGGCGGTGATGGTTGCGATGGAACGTGAACGCTGGCTCCCTCGCGAGAGGGGGGCACGGCATGTTCTGGTCAATCAGGCCGACTTTTCCGCGAAAATCGTCGACGATGGTCGGGTGACATTTGAAACACGTGCAGTGATAGGCAAAAACACCAGCGATCGTCAAAGCCCCGAATTTTCGGATGTGATGGAGCACATGGTGATCAATCCCAGCTGGCATGTGCCGCGCTCGATCATCACCAAGGAATACCTGCCGAAGTTGCGGGCCAACCCCAATGCCGTCCGGCATCTTGAGATCACCGATCGGCGCGGGCGCCAGGTGAACCGCAATGCGGTGGACTTCAACCAGTTCACGGCTCGCAGCTTCCCGTTTGCGATGCGCCAGCCTCCGGGGCAGAGCAACGCTTTGGGGCTGGTCAAGTTCATGTTCCCCAACAAGTACAACATCTATCTGCACGACACCCCGCAGAAGAGCCTGTTCGCACGCGAAGTGCGCGCCTTCTCTCACGGGTGCATTCGTTTGGCGCAACCTTTTGATTTCGCCTATGCTTTGCTGGCAAAACAGGAAGAGGACCCCAAGGCCTTTTTCCACAGGGTGCTGGGTACCGGACGTGAAACCAAGGTTGACCTCAAACAGCCGGTTCCGGTTCATCTGATTTACCGCACCGCATTCGTCGGGCCGAAGGGCGACGTGCAGTATCGGCGCGATGTCTATGGTCGGGACCAGAAGATTTGGGATGCCCTGCAAAAAGCAGGGGTGGCCCTGCCGAACGTTCAGGGGTAAGCACAGGGCGCAAAATCCTGCGACAAGGAAGCCCGCGATGCAGTTCACCTTACAGCAAATCGCCGATGCTCTGGGGGCGCCGGCCGAGGGAAACACCAGCCTGACGATTCTGAGGGCGGCCGAGCCCAAGGATGCTGGTCCGACCGATTTGGCTATGGCGATGGCTCCGAAATACGCCGAGGCGCTTGCTGAGGGTCAGGCGCGCTGTGCCGTTCTGTGGGAGGGTGCCGACTGGCGCGCACTGGGTCTGGAGGGCGCCGTGTTCGTTGGCCGCCCCCGTATGGCAATGGCCGGAATTACCACGATGCTGGACCGGGGGCAGGGCGTCGCACTTGGGATCCATCCTTCGGCGGTCGTGGACCCGACGGCCGAGATCGCCGGAGATGTGTCCATCGGGCCTCTGGCCGTTGTCGGCCCCCGGGCCCGCATCGGGTCCGGAACGGTGATCGGCGCCCAGTGCCACGTTGGTATGGATGTCGTGTTGGGCCAGAACTGCCTGTTGCGCGAGATGGTCAGCATCGGCGCGCGTGCCATCATCGGCGATCGCTTTATTGCGCAACCCGGAGCCAGGATCGGCGGGGATGGGTTCAGCTTTGTCACGCCGGAGGTGTCGGGCGTGGAAAACGTGCGCAAGACCATGGGCGACGCCGGAGACGCCAAAGCGCAGAGCTGGTTGCGTATCCATTCTCTGGGTGCGGTCCAGATCGGCAATGATGTCGAGGTTGGCGCGAACTGCACCATCGACAATGGTACGATCCGCAACACCGTAATCGGAGACGGCTCCAAGTTGGACAATCTTGTTCATGTCGGGCACAACACCCAGGTCGGCAGGGACTGTTTGCTGTGCGGTCAAACCGGCGTGTCCGGTTCGGTCGAGATCGGCAACAACGTGGTTTTGGGTGGCCAGACCGGAGTCGTCGACAATATCTTCATTGGTGACGGCGTGATCGCGGGCGGCGGAACCAAGATACTTTCGAATGTCCCGGCAGGTCGTGTGATCATGGGCTATCCGGGCGTGAAAATGGAAACGCACACCGAAATCTACAAGGCGCAGCGTCGGCTTCCTCGCATGGCCCGTGACGTAGAGGCGCTTAAAAAGACGGTTTTCAAACCCTCGTCGAGCGATTAAATCAACCGCAACGCGACAATCAGGGGAACGACATGAGCATCAGCGACCGCGTCATCGCAATCATTGCAGAGCAGGCCGTGCTGGAGCCGTCCGACGTGACGCCCGAAAGCTCTCTGGAAGATCTCGGAATCGATAGCATGGGCCTGGTTGAAAGCATCTTTGCTATCGAGGAAGAATTCGACATCTCGATCCCCTTCAACGCCAACGAACCGACGGCAAGTGATTTCGACATCTCGAATGTTGCAGCGATCATTGCCGGGATCGAAAAACTGGTCGCGGAAAAGGTCTGATCCGCGGTCATGAAACGGGTTGTCATTACCGGCGCTGGCACGATCAATTCGCTGGGCCATTCCGTGCCCGACACCCTGGAAGCGATGCGCGAAGGCCGTTGCGGCATTTCCGAGCTTGAATTTCGTGACGTCGACCGACTGAGCATCAAAATTGGCGGCCAGGTCCGCGGGTTCGAGGCCGAGGGCCGGTTCAATCGTCAGCAGATGGCGCTGTATGACCGTTTCACGCAATTCACTCTGACTGCGGCCAAAGAGGCGATCGACCAGTCGGGGCTGGAGTTTCACGGCGAATTGGCCGTTCGGTCGGGGGTCGTTCTGGGAACGGCCGGTGGTGGTGTTTCGACTTGGGATGACAACTACCGCTCGGTCTACGAAGACGGGAAGAACCGGGTCCATCCGTTCGTCGTGCCGAAGCTGATGAACAACGCGGCCGCAAGCCACATTTCGATGGAGCACAACCTCAAAGGCCCCAGTTTTACCGTTTCGACGGCCTGTGCATCGTCCAACCACGCGATGGCGCTGGCGTTCCAGATGGTGCGCAGTGGCGCCGCCCCGGCGATGATTACCGGTGGGTCGGAGTCCATGTTGTGTTTTGGCGGGGTCAAGGCTTGGGAAGGCCTTCGGGTTATGTCGAAGGACGCGTGCCGGCCGTTCAGCGCAAATCGCAATGGCATGGTTCAGGGCGAGGGCGCCGGTGTGTTCGTATTCGAGGAATACGAACATGCGCGTGCTCGCGGCGCGGAAATCCTGTGTGAGGTTGCGGGCTATGCGATGTCTTCGGACGCGACGGATATCGTGATGCCCAGCAAACAGGGCGCGGCCCGCGCCATGGCCGGGGCCTTGAAGGACGCGGGGCTGAACGCAAGTGACGTGGGCTATATCAACGCCCACGGCACGGGAACCGCCGCCAATGACAAGACCGAGTGCGCAGCGGTCGCGGATGTATTTGGACGCCATGCCGACGATCTGATGATCTCGTCGACCAAATCCATGCACGGCCACCTTATCGGCGGAACCGGCGCGGTTGAACTGTTGGCCTGTATCATGGCCGTCCGTGACGGCGTGATTGCTCCGACCATCGGGTATGAAGAACCCGACCCGGAATGCGCTTTGGACGTCGTACCAAACGAGGCGCGCGAGGCCGAAGTAAATGTCGCACTGAGCAACGCCTTTGCGTTTGGCGGTCTGAACGCGGTCTTGGCCCTCAAGAAGGTATGAAAAAAGCCGCCATCGGATGATGGCGGCTTTGGTCATTCATTTTGGCGTGATCAGTTGGTGTTGACCAGCAGGCCGTCAAAGGCAGCGGTAAATCCGCTCAGCGACAGATCCATGTTGATAACCTGATCGGGCGCGCGTGCGGGCACCAGTGAAATGGTAGCCTTCGTTCCTGCTTTCATCGCGTCAATGTCGCCCTGCGTCAGACCCAGCTGTGCAACGCAACCGACCGGAACACAGTGGTGATAGTTGTACAGCTTGCGCGGTGCGCCATCGATCGAGATAGCCAGTTGTGCCTGCAGCAGGGTTTCCAGCGGAACAATGACGTTTGCCCAGGCTGCGGCGGCACCACCGGCGGGCAGCTTGCCAACGGTAATCTCGGCCAGAGGTTCATTCTGCGCACCGTTGAGAATCTGAACCATCGCGCAGGGGTCATCTCCGGATTGCGCCTTGATGCAGGAGATCTCCCAGTCGCCTGACTTCTCGCGGACATATTGCTCGCCGACACGCGGGCCGCTTTGACCCAGATCCAAGTCGGAGCCGGTATCCGTGGTCTGACCGGTTTGGGTCTGCTCTTGAGTTTCAGTCGTGGTTTCCTGGGCGAACGCGCCTGAGCCCAGCAATGCAGCCGTTACCAGGGTGGCTGGAACAAGTTTGGTGATCATCAGTGCCTCATTGTGCTGATACAGCTTTTTCAAACGTCTCTAGCATTCCTGCTCCGCCATGTCAGTCGCAAAGCGCGCGCTGCACAAGGGATTGGACGGATTTTCGCCGACCCATCATAGGTCACCTGAAGTGACGCCGGGAAGCCTTTGAGTACAAACGACAAAGGGAGCCGTACGTGCGGCTCCCTTCAATCAATGTATCTCCCCGTCGGACTGGCCGACTTAGTTATGCCCGAACGTTACGAGAGGCGAACCCAGTGGTCAACTGCTAACAGCGAAATTTAATGTTTCCACAAGCAGAAACTTGGCAATTTCAAAAAAAGGGCTGTGCCCGAAAGCACAGCCAGTCGACAGGGAGGAAGTTTGCCCACCACACGAGGGAATTGCGAGGCGGGCAAAATCACTATCGCAGTCAAAGGTTAAGTTTGTATGGTGGTGCCGGGACGCTAAGTTTTGGGACGTATCAATATGACGGAAAACGTTTTTGTCGGCGGTGGCGGTGTTGATTACAAGCAGCCGCAGGGTTTGACGCTGAAATATTCAAACAGGCACGGCTTGATTGCCGGTGCAACGGGGACGGGCAAGACCGTGACCCTGCAAATCCTGGCCGAAGGGTTCTCGCAGCAGGGTGTTCCTGTTTTCCTATCTGACGTCAAAGGTGACCTGTCCGGACTGGCGCGTCCCGGCAGCCCCGATCACAAGTTGCATCAGGCCTTCATGGACCGTGCCCAGCGTATCGGGTTTGCCGATTACTCCTATGCCGCGTGCCCGGTCACGTTCTGGGATCTGTTTGGTGAGCAGGGCCACCCTGTCCGGACAACGGTTACCGAGATGGGGCCGCTGCTGTTTTCCCGGCTTCTGGACCTGAGCGAAGCGCAGGAAGGTGTGCTGAACATCGCCTTCCGGGTTGCGGATGAAGAGGGAATGCCGCTGCTGGATCTCAAGGACTTGCAGGCTCTTCTGGTCTGGATTGGTGAAAACCGGTCGCAGCTGTCCCTGCGCTACGGAAATGTCTCGACCGCTTCGATCGGTGCCATACAGCGACGATTGCTGGTGTTAGAAAACCAAGGCGGCGCACGGCTATTCGGTGAGCCCGCGCTCGAACTGTCGGATTTGATGCGCCTGGATGAAAACGGCCACGGGATGGTCAACATCCTTGCTTCTGACAAGCTGATGGGCGCGCCCGGGCTGTATGCCACGTTTCTTTTGTGGCTGCTGAGCGAACTGTTCGAGGAACTTCCCGAAGTCGGCGATCCCGACAAGCCCAAGCTGGTCTTTTTCTTCGACGAAGCCCATCTGCTGTTCGACGATGCGCCCAAGGTTCTGGTGGACAAGGTCGAGCAGGTCGCGCGATTGATCCGATCCAAAGGCGTTGGGGTTTACTTCATTACTCAGAACCCGGCCGACATTCCCGAAGATATCCTCGGGCAGTTGGGCAATCGCGTCCAACATGCCTTGCGCGCCTTCACCGCGCGGGATCGCAAGAATTTGCGGCTGGCCGCGGAAACCTATCGGGAAAACCCGGCCTTCGACACGGAAACCGCGATCCGGGAGGTCGGAGTGGGCGAGGCGTTGACCTCGATGCTCGAACGAAAGGGCGCGCCGGGTATGGTCGAGCGGACATTGATACGTCCGCCGGGTTCACAACTGGGCCCGATTACCGACGCCGAGCGCAAGGCTGTGATTGAGGCGTCTCCGATGGCCGGAAAATACGAAACGCTTCTGGATCGCAAATCGGCATTCGAAATCCTGCAGGCCCGCGCGGCCAAGGCCGCGGCCGAGGCCGAGGAGGCCGAACCAGAGGAGCAAGACGACACCCGGTCGGTGTCCGAGCGGGAGTATTCGGCGGCGCGCAGATACAGCGGCAGCAGAGTAGGGCGATCGTCTGCACGATCGGTCCGAAAGCAAGACAGCTTTGCCTCTGCCATGAGCGAGGCAGTCATCAAAGAGCTGAAAGGAACCACAGGACGCCGCATCGTTCGCGGCATCCTAGGCGGGCTGTTTCGCAACCGTTGAATTTCATCGCGCTGCCAGCCGGAACTGGCGGGGCGTGCCGCGTCAGCGGTTGAGGCGCCGCTGTCCTTCCTGCTGGCAATAGGCGTCAGCTTCGGGAACCGACATCTTGGTGGCTGGGAAATCAATCGCGCGATCCCAGTCAACCCGATCCTGGCGATACAGTTGGCAGGTCACGACGCCCTTGGGCGTCTGTACCTGGACGGGTGTGGTTTCCAGTTCACGGGGGCTTGGGATACATCCGGCCACAACAGCCAGGACCGGAACCATAAGGGCAATTTTCTTTGTGGAAGTCTTCATGGTGCAAGAACTTTTCTTCTGGGTCAGAGTTTACTCGTTAAGATCGGCGCATCAGGTGAGTGGTGTTTCGAACAATATGCGCCGATATGGTTCATAGAGTGTGAAGCCGTCTATTGATTTTTCAAGCCGCAATCAAGAAACCGCGCCATTCGCATGGCGCGGCCTGACGGTTTCGTGATGAAAGATGTCTACTTCTCGGGGATCAGGCCCCTTGGGCTGAATCTGAGAACAATCAGCAGGATAAGCCCCATCGTGAACAGGCGCATATGTGCCGTGCTTTCGATCAGGTGGGCCTTAAGCGCGCTGCCGTCCGGCATGCTGGAGGTGATCAGGTTCATAAGCCACAGACCGATCGGTTCGACCTCGACCCACAGGAACCAGATCAGAAAGGCCCCCAGGACCGAGCCGAAATTGTTGCCGGAACCGCCGACGATCACCATCACCCAGACAAGGAAGGTGAACCGGAGCGGTTGGTAGGCGCTGGGTGTCAGCTGGCCGTCCAGCGTCGTCATCATCGCCCCGGCAATGCCACAGATGGCCGAGCCCAGAACGAAGATCTGCAGATGACGGCGGGTGACGTCCTTGCCCATGGCTTCGGCGGCGACCTCGTTGTCGCGGATCGCGCGCATCATGCGGCCCCACGGGCTTTTGAGCGCCATCTGAGCCATCCAGAGCAGGATGAGAAGCACGATCAGGAACAGGAATGCATAACCCAGTTTCACCCACAGGGTCGAAGCGGTCACCGGGTCCAGCCCGAATGAGGCTGCACGTTCGACGAAGGACGGGTCGCTCTGCAGGTCAATCTCATAGCCCACGATAGGTGAGGGGCGGGGGATGCCGTAGACGTTCTTGACCCCACGGGCCAGCCAGTCCTCGTTTTTCATGATCGCAATGATGATCTCGGCGATGCCCAGCGTAGCAATCGCAAGGTAGTCCGAGCGCAGACCCAACGCCGTCTTGCCAATCAGCCAGGCAGCGCCCGCGGCCAATAGCCCACCCGCCGGCCACGCAAGCAGCACCGGAAGATTCAGCCCGCCGATATTTCCCGCAATGGCTGGGTCGATGGCTTCGACGGCAGCGATGCTCGGGTCGAACACAGCGCGATAGACGAAGAACCCGACGACGAGGATTGCGATGATCGCCAGCGTTCGTGCCCGGCCCTTGGGCATTTTTTGCGCGGCCATCACGGCTGCGACAACGGTCGCCGCCCCCAGCAGAAGCGCCAGCACGATCCCGTATCCGCCCGCGGACCAGGCTCCGGGTGTCGGAGGGGTAGAGACCAGCACAACCGCAAGTCCGCCCAGCGCAACAAAACCCATGACGCCGACATTGAACAGTCCGGCAAAGCCCCATTGCAGGTTCACACCGATCGCCATGATCGCGGAAATCAGACCCATGTTCAGAATCAAGATCGCCGTGTTCCAGCTTTGAACGAAACCGGTCAGCAGGATCAGCCCGCCGACAATCACGAAAAGCAGGGTGTTTTTGACTGCTTCGTTCATACCGCTTTCCCCTTGAACAGACCCGTTGGCTTGAACAGAAGCACGATCAGCAGAATGACGAAGCTGACGGCGAATTTGTAATCGGTGGACAGGAACTGCACCAGGCCCGAAGGTTCGAGGCTTTCCGGGGCAAGGTAAGTCAGCACCTTCTTCCAGGCATAGGTGATCGTGACTTCGGAAAAGGCGATGATGAATCCGCCTGCGATCGCCCCAATCGGGTTGCCCAATCCGCCCACGATGGCAGAGGCAAAGATCGGCAGAAGCAGCTGGAAATAGACGAATGGCTTGAAGCTCTTGTCCAGCCCATAGAGAACCCCGGCCGTCGTGGCCAGTGCCGCAACGATGATCCAGGTGATCATCACCACACGTTCCGGGTTGATGCCGGACAACAAGGCCAGATCCTCGTTGTCGGAATAAGCGCGCATCGACTTACCGGTGCGGGTCTTGTTGAGGAACCAGAACAGCAAGGCGACGGCAACGACGGCGACTATCACGGTGATACCCTGCGAGGTCTTGATCGCAAGCCCCTCATCCAGCCCGGTCATCTTTTTGAAATCCCGCGCAGAAATCAGGAACCGTGCCCCATCCGAGAACCTTTGGTCATCGGGGCCGATGATGAAGCGCACCAGCCCATTCATGATGAACATCACACCCATGGACACGATCACAAGGATCACAGGTTTGGCCTTTTGCTCGCGGTAGAACCGATAGACCAGCCTGTCGGTGATCAGCACCAGAAGGATGCACCCCAGGATCGCAAACGGAAGCGCCAGAAGCGCCGTCGGCAGGGGCCCGAACCCGATCCCTGCGGCCTGAAGACCCCAGGTGACCAGCACGGCAATCATTGCGCCGAAGGCCATCGTATCCCCGTGGGCAAAGTTGGAAAACCGCAGGATGCCGTAGATCAGGGTGACCCCCAGCGCCCCAAGTGCCAACTGGCTGCCATAGGCAACCGCAGGCACGATCACAAAGTTCGCAAGCGCAACAAGCGCATTCAGTAGGTCCATTATGTTCTTCTCACTGTCCGGGTGCGGCTTTATGGCATGACGCCGACAAAAGACACAACAATTTGGAGCATGATTTTTGCGGCTTTGTGCATGTTTTTATGCGGTTTGGCGGACATTGATCACGTGCGCTCCGACCGTCTGCCGATCCCCGAAAGAAAAAGACCGCGCCACCATGTGGGACGCGGCCTGAAATCGCAGATGATTGCGGGACTAGGCTCCGGTTTCCATGCATTGGCCGCGGTCATTCTGAAGGACCGGACGGCGAATGGACAGGTTGTAGGACAGATCAGGGCTTTTGACGAAGAAGGTCATGACATGCTGTTCGGTCGCCAGGATGAACGTCATGTTGTTCAGTCCAGGAAACACCTGAGCATCCCCGGTCGTGTCACCGAATTTGACCGATCCCTTTTGCTCGCCTTCAAGCCGTGTCAGCCGGTACTCGGTTCCATCAATATCCGATATGCAGACAAATTCGCGTTGCTGAGCCACAGCGCCAGTTGCCAAGTGTGCGACCAGTGCGGCGATCATCCATTTCTTCATTTAGACTTCCAATTTCTGTGCCCCCAACCGGGGCGCGTTTCGGGGATTGGTGTAGTGGTTCAGGCGCAGCGATATTTTTGAAATTTGACCTGATTAAAGCAGCAGATAGGCATTCCGGGAATTTCCACAGGCTTTTTGAAGCGGTGCACTGCCAGGAAATAATTTATATTTTTCAGATGCCTAATAAGGGTTCTCAGGAAGAAGGGTGTGGCCGGAAACACCGATTGCCATCTTCTGGCCTTCAATTTTGCGCAAAGCGATCAAGCAAAAAGGCCAGTCGAGAATCCCGACCGGCCCCATGAAAAAACCGAATTCTGAAAAGCGTCGGTTAGCCGCCCAAAAACGACTTGCGCACTTCCTCGTCCGCCAGCAGTTCCTTGCCGGTTCCGGTGTATGCGTTGCGCCCCTGGACCAGTACATAACCCTTGTCCGCGATCTCAAGCGCCTGGCGAGCATTCTGTTCCACCATCAGGATCGGAAGGCCGGTGCGCGACACTTCGATGATGCGGTCGAACAGCTCGTCCATCACGATCGGCGAAACGCCCGCAGTCGGTTCGTCCAGCATCAGCACTTTGGGCTTGGTCATAAGCGCGCGGCCGACGGCCACTTGTTGGCGCTGTCCGCCCGAGAGCTCACCCGCCGCCTGGTTGCGTTTGTCTCGCAGGATCGGGAACAGCTCGAACACCTGTTCCATCGTGTCCGAGAAATCATCCGTGCGGATGAACGCGCCCATTTCCAGATTTTCCTGAACCGTCATCGAGGTGAAAATGTTCTGCGTTTGGGGCACAAAGCCCATGCCTTTGATCACCCGGTCCTGCGGGCTGAGGTTGGTGATGTCCTCTCCATCCAACCGCACCGATCCGGCGCGCACGTCCAGCATGCCGAAGACGGCCTTCATCGCAGTGGATTTGCCAGCGCCGTTGGGGCCGACGATCACGGCGATTTCGCCCTTGTCCACGGCGATCGTGCAATCGTGCAGAATGTCGGGGCCTTTGCCGTACCCGCCGGTCATGGTGTCACCGATCAGGAATGGACCGCCTTCTACCCGGTGGGTCTTGCCGCTGACCCGATGGGCCGGCGTCATTGTGCCGATGCCATGCGTGTTGGTAATCGAGGCGTCCTTGTTGCCCTTGTCGTCCTGATAGGGATTGTCGCTCATGCCCCGGCCTCCAACTGGTCTTTGTTCTTGAGCCCAGTGCCCAGATAGGCCTCGATGACGTGCTCGTTGGCCTTGATCTCGTCCAGCGTTCCTTGCGCCAGAACCTTGCCCTCGGCCATGCAGATCACCGGATCGCAGATCTTGCCGATGAAATCCATGTCGTGTTCGATCACGACGAAGGTATAGCCGCGTTCCTTGTTCAGACGCAGGATCGTATCGGCGATGGTCATCAGCAGGGTGCGGTTCACGCCTGCGCCGACCTCGTCCAGGAACACGATCTTGGCGTCCACCATCATCGTGCGGCCCAGTTCCAGCAGCTTTTTCTGGCCGCCCGAGACCTGACCCGCCTTGTGGTCGGCCAAGTGTTCGATGGTCAGGAACTCCAGCACCTCGTCGGCCTTGGCGCGCAGGGCGCGTTCCTCATCCGCAATCCGCTTGCGGCCGAACCATGTGTTCCACAGCGATTCACCGGATTGGCCACCGGGGACCATCATCAGGTTTTCGCGGCATGTCATCGACGAGAACTCGTGCGCGATCTGGAACGTGCGCAACAGCCCCTTGTGAAACAGATCATGGGGCGGCAGGCCGGTGATGTCTTCGCCATCCATCCAGACCTTGCCGCTGGTCGGAGGCAGAACACCCGCGATCACATTGAAAAGAGTGGTTTTTCCGGCCCCGTTTGGACCGATCAGGCCAGTAATCGAGCCCTTTTCGATCTCCAGCGATGCCCCGTCCACCGCATGGAAACCGCCGAAATGCTTGTGCACGTCCTCGACGACGATCATGTGTTCCCCTGTCCGCGGCTTTCGCGGTTCTTCGTGTTGCCCCATCCCAAAGATAAGGTGGCGCCTTTTGTCATTGAAACAGCCCGGGCACAAGGCCCGGGCTGCTTGGTATCATGCGGTCAGCTGACGGATCAACGGAACTTGACGGTCTCGTTCTTGCCGTCTTTCACTTCGATCTCGCGGTAGGACCCAGCGCTTTCGCCCGGACCGATCAGTTCGACACCCGAAGCGCCGACATAGTCGATGTCCTGACCAGCGGCCAGCAGTTCCAGACCCTTGGCCAGTTCACCCGGGTAGATCTTCTCGCCGGGGGCGTTGGCCACATCCAGGATCTTGCCACCGTACTGGGCCGGATCGGCCGACCCTGCGGCCTGCATGGCCAGCATGAACAGCGCGGCAGCGTCATAGCTTTCGGGCGAGTAGGGCGACGAGCCGTCAAAGCCCGCGGCTTCGGCCATCGCGAAATATTTCTCGGCGCCTTCACCGCCGGAACCGGCGATCTGACCAAACGAGCCGTCCAGATCGGGGCCGACATTCGCAGGCAGCGAGTCACCGATCATGCCGCCCGGCAGACCGAACGTGTCGAACGCGCCGCTGTCCAGAGCGGACTGGATGATGCCCAGACCACCCTGATCCAGGTAACCGGCAACCACGAGGATGTCCCCACCCGCCGAGGCCAGTGCGCCGACTTCGGCCGAATAGTCCGCTTTGCCGTCTTCATGTGCTGCAACGATGGTCACTTCACCGCCCACGGCCTCGAACGACGACTGGATCGCGTCGGCCAGACCTTTGCCGTAGTCGTTGTTGGTATAGGTCAGAGCGATCGAATTGATGCCGCGGTCTTTCAGAATGTCGGCCATAACCTGACCTTCACGCGCATCCGACGGGGCGGTGCGGAAGAACAGCCCGTTGTCTTCCATCGTCGAGAGGCCGGGCGAGGTCGCCGACGGCGAGATCATGACCATGCCATTCGGAATGGCGACGTTCTGCAGGATTGCGCCAGTCACACCCGAACAGTCGCCGCCGATGATGCCGGCAACGCCATCGGCGATCATGCGTTCGCCGTTCGAGGTGGCCAGACCGTTGTCGATGCAGCCGGTATCGGCGCGCGACGGGGTGACGGTGGCGCCGCCCAGCAGCTTGCCGGATTCGGTCACTTCGGCCATCGCCAGTTCAGCGCCCGAACCCATTGCCGGGGCCAGTGATTCAATCGGCCCGGTAAATCCGAACAGAACGCCCAGTTTGACGTCTTCGGCCATTGCGGCACCGGCCAGCA
This sequence comes from Ruegeria sp. BHSC029, assembly GCF_059613085.1. Taxonomy (NCBI): domain Bacteria; kingdom Pseudomonadati; phylum Pseudomonadota; class Alphaproteobacteria; order Rhodobacterales; family Roseobacteraceae; genus Ruegeria; species Ruegeria sp. BHSC029. The sequence continues at coordinate 553,971 of NZ_JBXWRU010000001.1, read as the reverse complement.
ATGCGGTTGCTGCAGTCGCAGTAAGCAGCTTTTTCATTAGGTTACTCCCTTGTTGGAACGTATTCGTTCTGAGCAAGACCCTAGGCAAGCTGTTCAGAAAAGAAAAGTCCAAACAGGAATGTGTCTTTTGGCTGAACAACTCTATTTGTTTTCTAGGGTTAGGTTCCCGGGCGGCTCATTCTGACCGGGATTGGAGCGATAGATATGATCAGGGTTTTCACGATTCTCATTCTGATGATTTGCGGCAGCGTCGCGTCGGGCGAGTCATTGAAGACATCCGCAGGCGAGGTCTCGGTCACGACCATGCTTGCCGGCCTCGATACGCCCTGGGCGATCGGCCTGCTGCCCGATGGCAGTTTTTTGGTAACCGAGCGCGACGGCCAGTTGCTTTTGGCACGTGACGGCAAGGCCACCAAGGTCCGGGGCGTTCCGAAAGTCGCGGCGCAGGGGCAGGGCGGTCTGCTGGACGTAACCATAGCCCGCGATTTTGACCGCACCAGAGAGGTGTTCCTCACATTCTCGAAGCCGCAGAGCGGCGGGGCCGGTACGGCGGTTGCCTTGGCGCGCCTGTCCGAGAACGGCAAGCGGCTGACCAACTTGAAGGTGATATTCGAAGCGGTTCCCGGCGGCTCGGGTGGCCGGCATTTCGGATCGCGCGTGGTCGAGGCGCAGGACGGGACGCTGTTCATCACTTTGGGGGATCGTGGCGACAGGCCGACCGCACAGGACCGCTCGAACCACATGGGGACGGTTATTCGGATCAACCGCGATGGCTCGATCCCGGCAGATAATCCGTTTGTCGCGCAAGAAGGCATCCGCCCCGAGATCTGGTCCTTTGGTCATCGCAATCCGCAAGGCGCTGATATTGATACGAGTGGCCGGTTGTGGGTCTCGGAACATGGCGCCAAGGGCGGGGACGAGGTGAACCTTGTGAAACCCGGCGCCAACTACGGTTGGCCGGTCATTTCCTACGGGACGCATTATTCCGGAGAGAAGATTGGCGAAGGCACCAGCAAAGACGGAATGGAACAGCCGCGCTTGTACTGGGACCCCTCCATCGCGCCGTCGGGCTTGATGGTCTATTCCGGCGGGATGTTTCCCGAATGGCGGGGTGACATCTTCGTGGGTTCGCTGAAATTCGACTATATCGCACGGCTGTCCGGCAACCCGTTGCGCGAGGTCGAGCAGATCAAAGGCCCCGAGACCGAACGGGTCCGTGACATCGTGCAGGCCCCGGATGGGGCGATCTGGTTCATCTCGGTCGGGCAGGGTGCGGTTTACAGGATTTCCCGTTCGTCCTAGGAGTGCAGCGATACACTTCTAAGAGGATTGAGATGTTCCGCATTCTCGCAGCGATATTTTTGTCCCTTTCGACACTTCCTGCCGCGGCCGACGAGGTTTTTGCGACCTATGCCGATTACGAAGCCTTCGTCGACACCAAGATCAAGAACCGCGAGTTCTCGAACGTCATCACCCGGTTGGGCGGCGCCGACGAATACACGCCGCAGCAGATGCAAGTCCTGCAAGGGCAGCTGCGTGACCTTGTTCCGTACTACCTGACCAATGCCGACGTGGCCAAACGGGTCGAGCTTGAGAACGGGTTCGCGCAGGAAATGCGGATCTTCTGGAACGACAAGAACAGCTATCTCTACTATTACGCTCTTCTGCATCAACGCGACGACGGCGTGATGGTTCTGCAGTTCAGCATCAACACCAGCGCCGAGCCCATTCTGGCGAAGTTCTAGGCGTCAGACCGACAGCCGTCCGCTCTGCGTTCCACGCTCGCGATAGGGCGTGGTGTTGTAATGCGCGCGGTAGCATTTCGAGAAATGGCTGGGGCTGGCAAAACCGCAGGCCAAGGCCACGTTAATCACGCTCATGTCGGTCTGCATCAGCAGGTTGCGCGCCTTGTGTAGCCGCAATTCCATGTAATAGCGCTTAGGCGAACGGCTCAGATACCGGCGGAACAGCCGCTCGAGCTGGCGAGTCGACATGCCAACATCCTTGGCCAGGATCGAGGGCGAAATCGGCTCCTCGATGTTCTTCTCCATCATCAGGATGACCTGGCTCAGCTTGGGGTGGCGCACGCCGATCCGCGTGGGCGTCGAAAGGCGCTGGGTGTCCTGATCGGTGCGGATAGAGGAATAGATCATCTGGTCGGCAACGGCATTGGCCAACTCCTCACCGTAGTCATCGGCAATCAGCTTCAGCATCAGGTCGATTGACGAGGTGCCACCAGCCGTTGTCATCCGGTTGCCGTCGATCAGAAAGACGGATTTCGTCAGTTCGACATTTTCGAACTCTTCCGCAAAGCTGTCGGCGTTTTCCCAGTGGATGGTGGCGCGTTTGCCGTCCAGCAGGCCGGCCTTGGCAAGGGTATAGGCGGCTGTGCACAAGCCACCGATCTTCAGACCTTTGCGGGCCTCGCGGCGCAGCCAGTTCAGGACTTTTTTGGTGGTCGCCGCCTGAACATCGACGCCGCCACATACAAGGATCACCTCGTCCCGCTGCAGTTCGTCCAGATCGCGGTCAAGCTCGAACGTCGTCCCGGCCGAGCAGCTGACCACCTCTCCGCCTTCACCGGCCAGCGACCAGGTATAGATCTGCTGATCCGCCATCCGATTGGCAATCCGAAGGCTGTCCAGTGCCGAGGCAAAAGACAGCAACGAAAACTTGTCGAGCAACACGAATACGAAATTGAGCGGCTTGGCCGCGCGCTTGTCCACAGTGACAACTTGGCGTTGCTCTTGCATGGCGAACTGTCCTTGATTCGGCGGGCCGAGGCCCGAGGCCTGCGGCGAATTTGACCGACACCATGCTCAAAGCTTGTTTCCGACGTCAAGAGGCGCAAATCGGATATGGTCTCTGGTCTATGGATTTTGTATAGAGACCACCTGAATTACCTCAGCGGAGATCAAAGCTATGACCGAGTGGCAAAAAACGAACTGGCGCAGCAAGCCGCGGGTTCAGATGCCAGACTATACCGACGCGGCCGCGCTGGCCAAAGTCGAGGCCAAGCTTTCGCAGTATCCCCCGCTGGTTTTTGCGGGCGAGGCCCGGCGTCTGAAACAGCACTTGGGCGCGGCCGGCCGTGGCGAGGCCTTCCTGCTGCAGGGTGGGGACTGCGCCGAAAGCTTCGACCAGTTCAGCGCCGATGCGATCCGCGACACCTTCAAGGTGATGCTGCAGATGGCGATGGTTCTGACCTATGGTGCCAAGGTTCCGGTGGTCAAGGTGGGCCGTATGGCTGGCCAGTTCGCCAAGCCGCGCAGCGCGCCGACCGAAGTGATCGATGGTGTGGAACTGCCCAGCTACCGTGGTGACATCATCAACGAACTGGCCTTCACGCCCGAGGCGCGTATCCCGAACCCGGAAAAGATGCTGCAGGCCTATACCCAGGCCGCGGCTACTCTTAACCTGCTGCGCGCGTTCTCGACCGGCGGTTTCGCGGACATGAGCCGTGTGCATTCCTGGACCTTGGGCTTCACCAACGAACAGGACGTGCAGAAGTATTCCGAGATCGCCGACCGCATTCAGGACACGATCGACTTCATGGAGGCCGCCGGCATCACCGCGGATACCACGCATGAATTCTCGACCGTCGAGTTCTACACCAGCCACGAAGGACTGCTGTTGGAGTATGAAGAAGCGCTGACGCGACTGGATTCGACTTCGGGCAAATGGCTGGCCGGCTCGGGCCATATGATCTGGATCGGCGACCGCACCCGTCAGCCCGACGGCGCGCATGTCGAATTCTGCCGCGGCGTGCTGAACCCGATCGGCCTGAAATGCGGCCCGACCACCACGGCCGAGGACCTCAAGGTTCTGATGTCCAAGCTGAACCCGGACAACGAAGAAGGCCGTCTGACCCTGATCGCGCGCTTCGGCGCGGGCAAAGCGGGCGAGCACCTGCCGCGCCTGATCAAGGCCGTCAAGGAAGAGGGCGCCAAGGTGACCTGGGTCTGCGACCCGATGCACGGCAACACGATCAAGTCGGCCACCGGCTACAAGACCCGGCCGTTCGAATCGGTCCTGCGCGAGGTGCGGGATTTCTTCGGCGTGCATCAGGCCGAGGGCACGATCCCCGGCGGCGTGCATTTCGAGATGACCGGACTGGACGTGACCGAATGCACCGGCGGCGTCCGCGCCGTCAGCGAAGAGGACCTGTCGGACCGCTACCACACCGCCTGCGACCCGCGTTTGAACGCATCGCAGTCGCTGGAGCTGGCGTTCCTGGTGGCTGAAGAGCTGACCAACCTGCGCCGTGACCGAAAGGACCGCGCGGCAAGCTGAGGCATGTCGGATTGAAACGCAAACGGCGGGCCCTCGGGTCCGCCGTTCTGCTTTTCACTCGTCGCGAGAGAAGACCAGCCGCAGGTGTTTCGCCGGTCTCTGGAAATCGGCCTGATCCTCGGCAAAGCCCGCCTCGAAAGGCCGGCTGTTGTGGGCCTGATCCTGAATGTTCACCAGTGTGCGGATCCGAGTGTCCTCGATTCCGAACCGTCGCGGCGTAGCGCCGATCGCGCCATCGCTGACCATCACACCCAGCACCCGGCTGACATTCCCCAGATCACTTCTGAGGGGCAACAGGATCATGCGGGCCTGCAGCCGCGTCCGGCCGAGCTTGCCTTTTGAAACAAGGCTGAACTCACCGATCGCCGGAGCGGCGAACACCTCTTCCAGCGCCTCTGACACCTGATCACGGGCGCTGGGATCAAAGAAGGCGGTCAGAGGCATTCCGCGCACCTCCATCCCCGCGATCTTGTTCAGATGGCTTCCCGCCAGTCGAAACCGGGCGAGGCCGGGCGCGATGCGTTCCAGAATGAATGTGTATTCCAGAATGTTCTCGAGGCCGCGTGGATCGATCTGGGAACGCTTGGGAACGCCGTCGCCGCTCAGCAGCGCGGTCCAATACGCCTCAGCCTGACGGATGGGGGACAGACTGCGCCCACTGTCAAAGCGATCCATTGCGATGATCTTTCCAGCTTTCGACCCGGAACCATTCCAGAAGAAGGTTTTCATTACCATGCACCTCGTGTCGATTGGCGGCCATCCGGTCCGTGCGCCATGCAAAGCGATAGCGGCCGACCCATCCTTCGACTGACAGATTGACACGGGTTTATTCAATTTTGGACCAAATCTTTAAGGAATGGTTAACTTCTTGCGATGAATTGCACATCCGGCAAGGTCTTGCCCTATGGGGTACGATGGCTTTAGGTGCAGCAGAACAAGGCTGCGCAGCAGTGGGAAAGGGCAGGCATGATCAAATCCATGACCGGTTTCGCATCCGGAAAGGGCGCATTGGGGCCGCACAGCTGGAGCTGGGAGCTGCGCAGTGTCAACGGCAAGGGTCTGGACATGCGGTTGCGGGTGCCGGACTGGCTGACGGGACTTGAGGCTGCACTGCGCGCGGATATGTCCAAACAGATCAGCCGGGGCAACGTGACGCTTAGCTTGCGCGTCGCCCGCGAAGAAACCGCCGCGGAACTGAAGCTGAACGAAGGCGCAATGAGCGCCGCGCTGGAGGCGTTGGCGCAGGCCGAGGAATTGGCGGTCAACAAGGGTGTCGCGCTTGCTCCGTCAAAGGCCAGCGATCTGCTGATGCTCAAGGGGATGCTGGACGCGGCAGCCGAAGACGACGATCCCGCTCCGCTGGTCGAGGCGTTGAAATCCGAATTTGGCAGTCTGCTGGCCGAGTTTGTGACAATGCGCCGGGATGAGGGGCAAGCCCTGGCTTCCGTCCTGTCGGCCCAGTTGGATCAGATCCAGACCCTGACCGAGCAGGCCAGCGAGCTGGCCGAGCGGCGCAAGGAAGCCATGGCCGACACTCTGCGCCAGAACCTTGCGCGGGTAATGGAAAACAGCCAGGGCGCCGATCCCGACCGGGTGGCGCAGGAGTTGGCCCTGATCGCGGTCAAGGCGGACATCACCGAAGAACTGGACCGCTTGGCCGCCCATGTCGTAGCCGCGCGCGCTCTGCTGGAGCAGAAGGCCCCGGTCGGCCGCAAGTTGGATTTCCTGATGCAGGAGTTCAACCGCGAGGCCAACACGCTGTGCTCCAAATCCCAGAATTCGGACCTGACAACGATCGGCCTAGAGTTGAAGGCGGTGATCGATCAGTTGAGAGAACAGGTGCAAAATGTTGAATAAACGAGGAAAAGTGTAATGGCGGATCGCCGCGGTCTACTCATCATCCTTTCGTCGCCCTCGGGTGCCGGAAAATCCACTTTGGCCCGTCGCCTGATGGAGTGGGACACCGATCTCGAGTTTTCGATCTCGGCCACTACCCGCGCCCCGCGCCCGGGTGAGGAACATGGACGCGAATACTATTTTCTCACCGAAGATGATTTCCGCCAGCAGGTATCAAATGGGCAGATGCTGGAACATGCCCATGTGTTCGGCAATTTCTACGGCTCACCAGCTGGTCCAGTTCGCGAAGCGATCCAGAGCGGGCGTGACGTGCTGTTTGACGTGGACTGGCAGGGTGAAGTGCAGATCCGGAATTCCGAGCTGGGCAAACATGCTTTGTCCATTTTCATTCTGCCGCCATCAATCAAAGAGCTGCGCCGCCGGCTTGAAACCCGTGGTCAGGACAGCGCCGACGTCATTTCCAAGCGCATGATGAAAAGCTGGGACGAAATCAGCCATTGGGGCTACTACGACTATGTGTTGATCAATGACGATCTGGCCGCAACCGAGGAAAAGCTGAAGACGATCGTCAGCGCCGAGCGGATGCGCCGTATTCAGCAGCCCCGGTTGCAGGATCACGTCCGCGCCCTTCAATACGAATTCGAGAGCATGTCATGACCATTTACGCATTGGGACAGGACGTCCCGCAAATCCACGAAGACAGCTGGGTTGCACCGGACGCGAACCTGATCGGCAAAGTCGTCCTGGAGCGAGGTGCATCCGTCTGGTTCGGGTGCACCGTCCGTGCCGATCACGAAGAAATCCGCGTTGGCGAGGGCAGCAACGTGCAGGAGAACTGCGTGATGCATATCGACGCTGGTTTTCCTCTGACGATCGGAAAGAATTGCACCATCGGCCACAAAGTGATGCTGCATGGCTGCACCGTCGGTGACAACAGCCTGATTGGTATGGGAGCCATCGTCCTGAACGGCGCGAAGATCGGCCGGAACTGCCTGATCGGGGCAGGGGCCCTGATCACGGAAGGCAAGGAGATCCCCGACAACTCGCTGGTGATGGGAGCCCCTGGCAAGGTGGTCCGGCAACTGGACGAAGCGGCGGCCCGGCGGATCACGTTCAGCGCGCTCCACTATCAAGAGAACATGCGCAAGTTCCGGGAAACGCTGACGCCCGTTTCGCCCGTCGCATAGGTCCTGTGAACCGGTCATGAGCAACGAACTGCTTGCCGAAGTCGTCTCTGCTTTGCCGATGCCCGCATTGATGGTCGATCAGACCGAGCGGATCATCGCCTCGAACGCGGATGCGCGTGCGCTGTTGGGCCGAAACATCGACGGTCGCCATTTTGCGACGATCCTGCGACAGCCGCAGGTCATCGAAGCGATGGAGAAAAGCTTGCGGAGCAAGGGGCCGGCCAACAGCCGGCATCTGGCGAACGACGGCGCACAGGACACTGCGTTTCAGGTCCACTGTCGGTACATGCAGGGCGTTGGCGCGGTTTCCGGTGGCGCGGTTCTGGCAACGTTCATGGATGTGACCCACCTTGAACAGGCCAGCCAGATGCGCCGTGACTTCGTTGCCAATGTCAGCCACGAACTTCGTACCCCACTGACCGCTCTGATGGGCTTCATCGAGACCTTGCAAGGACCGGCGAAGGATGACGCGGCGGCCCGGGACAGATTCCTGAAGATCATGACAGCCGAGGCCAACCGGATGAATCGCCTGGTCGGTGACCTGCTGTCCTTGAATCGGGTCGAGAGCGAAGAGCGCATTCGGCCAAGGCAGCAGATTGAACTGATCGAGCTGCTGCGCGTGACGCTCGAGACGTTGCGCCCCTTGGCGGATGATGCGGGCGTTTGCCTGTCTCTGAGCGCCCCGGATAACCCCGTTCGCCTTCCGGGCGACAATGACCAGCTGCGGCAGGTCTTCACCAACCTGATTGAAAACGCGATCAAATATGGCGGCAGCGGTGGCGGTGTCGATGTGCAAGTGACGGTTTCAGATCAGGATACCGCGATCCGGGGACCGGCCGCCCGGGTGAGGGTCATCGACAAGGGCCCTGGCATCGATCCGGTTCATCTGCCTCGACTTACCGAACGGTTTTACCGCGCAGACAGCCACCGCTCGCGCGAGTTGGGGGGGACGGGGCTGGGCCTGGCTATCGTCAAGCACATCATCAACCGCCACCGCGGTCGGTTGCGGGTGGAAAGTGATTTGGGAAAGGGCGCGGTGTTCACCGTCATTTTGCCCATGTAAGACTGGCGCGTGATAGGCTAGGAACGGTCAAGCCGAGTACTCGGACCAAAAAACGAAGGACCCGCCACCCGTGGATAGCGCATTGGAAACCGAAACCCTCAAGGTCTCAGCCAGGAACGTGAACGTGTTCTATGGTGACACGCACGCCATCAAGGACGTGAATGTAGAAATCCAGGACAAGACCGTTACGGCGTTCATTGGGCCCTCGGGGTGCGGCAAGTCTACCTTTTTGCGGTGTCTGAACCGGATGAACGACACCATCGACATCTGTCGGGTCGAGGGTGAAATCCGCCTGGATGGGGAAGACATCTATGACAAGCGGATCGACCCCGTGCAACTGCGCGCCAAGGTCGGCATGGTGTTTCAGAAACCCAACCCTTTTCCAAAGTCGATCTATGACAACATCGCATACGGCCCGCGCATTCATGGTCTGGCCAAGACAAAGGCCGAACTTGACGAGATCGTCGAGAAATCCTTGCGCCGCGGCGCCATCTGGGACGAGGTGAAGGATCGCCTGGGTGCCCCTGGTACTGGTTTGTCAGGAGGGCAACAACAGCGCCTGTGTATCGCACGCGCCATCGCCACGGCACCCGAAGTTCTGTTGATGGACGAGCCCTGTTCGGCACTGGACCCGATTGCCACCGCCCAGGTCGAAGAGCTGATCGATGAACTGCGTGAGAGGTTTTCGGTCGTGATCGTCACCCATTCGATGCAACAGGCGGCGCGCGTCAGCCAGAAAACGGCGTTTTTTCACTTGGGCAATCTTGTCGAGTTCGGTGATACCGCCCAAATCTTCACCAACCCCGAAGACCCGCGTACCGAAAGCTACATCACCGGCCGCATCGGCTGAGAACAGGTAAAAGACCATGAGCGAACAACATATTGCATCTGCCTTCGACCGCGATCTTGAGGCGGTTCAAGCCCACATCATGAAAATGGGTGGTCTGGTCGAGGCCGCGATCACAGGTGCGGCCCGTTCGCTGGAAACGCGGGACGAGGAACTGGCGCAGCAGGTGCGGCAGGGCGACAAGGCCATCGATGCGCTTGAGGACCTGATCAATGAGGAAACCGCCCGGGTAATCGCTCTGCGGGCGCCCACCGCCGGCGACCTGCGGTTGGTGCTGTCCGTTCTCAAGGTTTCGGCCAACCTGGAACGCATCGGCGATTACGCAAAGAACATCGCCAAGCGCACCACCATTTTGGTCGAGGCCAACCAGATCGGCGGCAGCACCGCCGCACTGCGCCGCATGGCGCGTGAGGTTGAGCGGATGCTGCGTGACGCATTGGACGCCTATATTCAAAGGGATGCTGAGCTGGCCCGTGACGTTATCGATCGGGACCAGGAGGTGGACCAGATGTACAACGGCCTGTTCCGCGAGTTGCTGACCTTCATGGCTGAAGACCCGCGCAACATCACGGCCTGCATGCATCTGCATTTCATCGCCAAGAACATCGAGCGGATGGGCGACCACGTCACTGCCATCGCCGAACAGGTGATCTATCTGGTGACCGGCGAACGGCCGACCGAAGCCCGCCCGAAAGCAGACAACACCTCGCAATCTCTGTAAGTGGTGGCCGGCATGCCAATGGGCCAGCCGACTATCCTGATCGTCGATGATGAGCCCGCACTGCGCGAGGTGCTGGCGTACAACATGCAGTCCGCCGGGTACGAAGTGGTTCAGGCGGCAAGCGGCGAAGAAGCCCTGGTGCTGGTCCAAGAGGTGGCGCCTGATCTGATCGTGCTTGACTGGATGATGCCCAATCTCAGTGGGATTGAGCTGTGTCGTCAGCTAAAGGCACGCCCGCAGACCCGCGCGATTCCGATCATCATGCTGTCGGCGCGGTCCGATGAGCGGGACAAGGTGCGCGGTTTGGAGACGGGGGCCGATGATTATGTGGCCAAACCGTATTCGATGGCGGAACTGATGGCGCGAATCCGAGCTCAACTGCGTCGGGTACGCCCGGCGGCGGCTGCGGAAACCCTGGAATATCACGACATCGTCGTGGACCTCGAAAGCCACAAGGCCAGTCGGGCGGGCAAGCCGCTCCGGATGGGGCCAACCGAATTCCGGCTGCTGTGCACCTTCATGGAGAAGCCGGGGCGCGTGTTCAGTCGCGATCAGCTATTGGACCGTGCCTGGGGGCGCGACGTCTATGTCGATTCCCGCACCGTGGATGTCCATATTGGTCGACTGCGCAAGGCGTTGACGGCGTTTGGCGGAGCCGACCCCCTTCGAACGGTTCGAGGTGCTGGATACGCGCTGGATTAGCCTATCTGGGCAGAGTTTCGTCGTTTTGGGCCTGAGACGCCAACCAGTGACGGAAGTGCCGAAGTGTCGGATCTTCGGACTTTGAGCTTGACCAGACCAGATAATAGGCCCCCATGGTTTCAACCGGATCCTTGCAGGCTGCAACAAGTCTGCCGGTCGCCAGGTCTTGCTCGATCAGATAGTTGGGCAGCAGGGCGACGCCCAGCCCATGCAGGGCGGCTTGATTGATGGTCGTGAATTGATCGTGCACCGTGCCGGGCAGGGCGCCTGTATGCGGAACGCCCATTTGCTTGAACCAGTCTTGCCAGGCGCGCGGGCGGGTCTGGATGTGAAGCAGGGGCAGTTTCAGCAATTCGCGCGGATCGTCCGGCGCGCCTCCTGGCAGCAGCGAGGGTGCGCATACCGGCAGAACCCTTTCCACCTTCAGCAGCAAGCGCTCGGTGCCGGGCCAATCCGGTTCCCCGAAATGTAACGCGGCATCAAAGGGTTCCGATGAGAAGTTGAACGGCCTCAGACGCGTGGACATGTTGATCGTGATGTCAGGATGCAAACGGGCGAAATCCGGCAGCCGTGGCACCAGCCAACGCATTCCGAATGTCGGCAGGATTGCCAGATTCAGCGTTCCACCCACTGGCGCGACGTGCAGTTTCAGGGAAGCCTGCGCAATTTGGTTCAGACCTTGTCGAATTTCCGCGACATAGTCCTGCGCCACCGGCGTCAACGCCAATCGCTTTTTGTCACGCAGAATGAGTTGCACGCCCAGTTGGGTCTCGAGCGTCTGCAGTTGCCGGCTGACGGCGCTCTGGGTCAGCGCAAGCTCTTCCGCGGCGGCCGAGGCGGACCCCAGCCTGTCCAATGCTTCGAGCGCGCGAAGCGAAGAAATTGACGGAAAAAGTCGACGAGGAGTATCCATCTATGCGTTTTACTCATGAAAACTTGCAAATGTCTCGCTGTTTTTTGCGTAAATTGCAGGGTAGGGTGCGTATGAACTTCAGTTTGGAGCCAGAAGATGAACGCCCCCGACACCAAACCTGCATTGCGCGCAAAGGATGCGCCTGATCTTGGCCGCTTTACCTGGGACGATCCGTTCCGCCTGTCTGATCAACTGACCGAGGATGAACGCCTGATCGCCGACAGCGCGCGTGCGTATGCGCAGGAAAAGCTGCAGCCTCGGGTAACTCAGGCGTTTCAGAACGAGGAGACCGATCCTGAAATCTTCCGTGAGATGGGCGAAATGGGCCTGCTGGGCACCACCATTCCCGAAGAATACGGCGGGATTGGCGCCGGTTACGTCACCTACGGTCTCGTCGCGCGCGAGGTCGAACGTGTGGATTCCGGCTATCGCTCGATGATGTCGGTGCAAAGCTCGCTGGTGATGTATCCGATCTATGCCTATGGCAGTGAAGAGCAGCGCCGGAAATACCTACCGAAACTGGCCTGTGGTGAATGGATCGGTTGCTTTGGCCTGACCGAACCGGATGCGGGGTCTGATCCGGCGGGCATGAAAACCCGGGCGGAAAAGATCGACGGCGGCTACCGTCTGACCGGCAGCAAGATGTGGATTTCCAACGCGCCAATTGCCGATGTGTTTGTTGTCTGGGCCAAGTCCGATGCGCATGACGGAAAGATCCGCGGCTTCGTACTGGAAAAAGGCGCCAAAGGTCTGAGCGCGCCCAAGATCCAAAACAAGCTTAGCCTGCGCGCGTCAATCACCGGCGAAATCGTGATGGATGGCGTGGAGGTCGACGAAAGTGCCTTGCTGCCGCACGTCCAGGGCCTGAAAGGGCCGTTCGGCTGCCTGAACCGAGCACGCTATGGCATCAGTTGGGGTGTCATGGGGGCCGCAGAATGCTGCTGGCACGCGGCGCGCCAGTATGGATTGGATCGCAAGCAGTTCAATCGTCCTTTGGCGCAGACACAGCTGTTCCAAAAGAAACTGGCGGACATGCAGACCGAAATCGCGTTGGGCTTGCAGGCCAGCCTGACAGTCGGACGGTTGATGGACAATGCCGAAGCAGCGCCTGAGATGATCTCGATCATCAAGCGGAACAATTGCGGCAAGGCGTTGGATATCGCGCGGATGGCGCGGGACATGCATGGTGGCAACGGGATCTCGTTGGAGTTCCAAGTCATTCGCCACATGGTCAACCTTGAGACCGTCAATACCTACGAGGGCACGCATGATGTTCATGCGTTGATCTTGGGGCGGGCGCAGACCGGGTTGCAGGCATTCTACTGATCCGCAGTCCAAAGTTCGCGTAATCGGTATTATGTAAATAAAACTGTGAGACCTGGCACCGCCACGTTCGCATTGGCGGTGCTATTTCAACCTGTTACGGTCCTGTGTGAACCCAAGACAGGATGCGCTGATGGACCTTCAAGGAAAAATCGTAGTTGTTACTGGTGCAGCCCAAGGCATCGGCAAAGGTATGGCGACGCGCTTCGCGGCGGACGGCGCGCGTGTGATCTGTGCGGATATTGATGAAGCCGGCGCCCTAGCAGTCGCCCAGGACATTGGCGGGCATTCGTTCAAATGCGATGTGGCCGACGAACACGATATCCAGCAAATGATCGAAAGCGTTGAATCCAGGATCGGCCCCATTGATCTGTTCTGTGCCAACGCCGGCATTCTGACGCTTGGCGGTCTCGATGTTCCCGATGCGCATTGGGACAGGATCTGGAAGATCAACGTCATGTCTCATGTGTGGACGGCACGACATCTGGTGCCGCGGATGATTGCGCGCGGCGGCGGCTACATATTGATCACGGCTTCCGCTGCGGGGCTGCTCAACCAGCCCGGAGCCGCGCCATACGGAGTCACCAAACATGCGGTGGTTGGTTTCGCGGAATGGCTGGCTTTGACCTATGCCGACAAAGGCATCCGGGTTTCGGTCTTGTGTCCTCAGGCCGTCCGATCGGAAATGACCAAAGGGTTTGAAGACTCAGTTGCCGCGATTGATGGCATGCTTGAACCCGAGGACGTGGCACAGGCTTGTGTCGAGGCCATTGGCACCGAGACCTTTCTGATTCTGCCGCATCCGCAGGTTCTGGATTACATGCGCTTGAAAACCGCCGATTACGACCGTTGGATTTCAGGAATGAACAAGTTGAATCAGCAGTTTGCAGGCGATACCTAGATTTTCTTGCGGGCGCGGCGCAGAAGGCCTTCCTGCGCGACGGAGGCGACCAAGGTACCGTCCTGCGCATAGATTGACCCGCGGTTGAAGCTTCGTCCCTGCCCTGTCCAAGGCGACTCCATGGAATAGAGATGCCAATTCTGGAAATGAACCGGTGCATGAAACCAGATCGCGTGATCCAGGCTCGCGCCATTGATTTCGCCCGTGAACCAGCTCAACCCGTGCGGCCGCATGCCGGAACTCAGCAGCGCCATGTCCGAGGCATAGGCCAGCAACAGGTGTTGGGTCACGTGATCAGCCTGTTCCGCTGCTCCCATGCGGAACCACAGATGGTTTCGGTCGTCGCTTTTCTCGGGCTGGAATATGTCCAAGGGATCAATCTCGCGCACCTCGATCGGACGTTCGCGCAGCAGTTCGGCGCGCAGCCTATCGGGAACGCGGTTCAGGTATTTCTGCCGCAATTCATCGCGGGACGGTTGCGTTTCGGGCGATGGGACATCAGGCATCGCGTGCTGATGGTTCCAGCCTTCATCCTGAATGTGGAACGAGGCCGACATGTTGAGGATCTGCTTGCCGTGCTGGATTGCCACCACGCGCCGTGTGGTGAACGACCCGCCATCCCGCGCGCGATCTACCTGATAGATAACCGGAATTTCCGGATCTCCCGGACGGATGAAATAGGCATGCAGTGAATGGCAAAGGCGGTTTTCGACCGTTCGGTACGCCGCCGACAGAGCCTGCGCAATGACCTGACCACCAAATATCCGCGTGGGCGTTTCACCGCCGGACCCGGTGCCTCGGAACAAGTCTACCTCAAGGCGTTCAATGTCCAGCAAATCCAACAGGATGCGTTCGGCTTCGGTCATTCGACTCTCTCTGGTTCTGTTCGTGATCGGCCTAGCAGGCCCGCGCGGGTCATTCAATGAGGGCGGCGTGAACCAGGGCTTTGAGTTCTGAGCGTGACGGGTAAGAACTGGAGGGCGATAGCTGCGTAAAGAAAACAGCCGACATGTCATTCTTTTGGTCGACCCAGAAAAAGGTCGACGCCATTCCGCCCCAACTGAAATCTCCGACCGATCCGGGGGTACGTGCACGGCCCGGGTCCAAAACCACAGCGCCGCCAAGCCCGAACCCCATGCCGTCCATCGGCTGTTCGGCAAAGCTTTGAGGCCCCAAGGACGCGATGTCGCCCGGCAAGTGGTTGCGCATCATGAAGTCCACCGTGCTCGGGCCCAGCAGTCGTTGATCACCCACTTTCCCTTTTGCGCGTTGATCACCCACTTTCCCTTTTGCGCGCAGCATCTCGGCGAAACGGGCAAAATCGTCGATCGTGCTGACCAGCCCACCACCGCCGGAAAACAGCGTGGCCGCTTCGAATGGCGTGTCTCCGGCCTGATCCACCAATCGCAACGTTTCGCCGCCGGACCTGGCCGCGTTCAGGGCCATCGCGTCTCCCTCGAGCGGTGTGTACAGCGAGGCGAACCGGTCCCCTGCCCCTTTGGGAACCGAAAACCCGGTTTCGGCCATCCCAAGCGGCCCAAAGATCTCATCGGCAAAGAATTGGTCCAAACCCCTGCCGGACACGACTTCGACTACCCGTCCGATAACGTCGATGCCGACCGAATACTCCCAGCGGCTGCCGGGTTGAAACGCCAGCGGCAATGCAGCCACGGCCCGAACCTGATCGGCCAGTGGACCCTGGTCCGGTTTGAACATCAGGTCCTGAGCATCCATCGCGGCGGGAAGAACGCCCGGATTGAACGGATAGCTTAGCCCGCTGGTGTGGGTCAGCAGTTGATGCAGGGTCGGCGGCGTCGAGTCTTCTGTTTGTTCAATGGATTGCGCGTCTTTCCGCAACGCCTTCATTTCGGCGAATTCCGGCAGAAACTCGGATACCGGCGCCTCAAGGTGCATCAGACCTTGTTCTACCAAGATCATCAGCGCTGTCGTGGTCACCGGCTTGGTCATCGAGTAGATGCGAACCAAGGTCTCGCGGTCGTACGGCAAATCACTCTCGAGACTGCGCAATCCGCAATCGTGAAAGAAAACTTCGCGCCCGTGCTGCTTCAACAGAAAGGCGCACCCGGGGTATTTTCGTTCGTCCACATACCTTTGCATCCATGTCTGAATGCGGTTCAGCCTCGTCCGATCAAACTGCATTGGCCGAAATTTCCCCGTTTTTTCTTTCACCTGCGCGCAATCCTGCCGTCCTGTGGCAAAGAAAAACAGCCCTAAAAACACAGCCGGCGAAAACTGCCGGGCGGGCGATCTGCAAGTCTGCTCTCGGCCACGACCCGCGACACTGCTAGACTGACGGCGTTCTGGATTCGTGATTTGCAGCCGTTACCCCTGAATTCGCCACCGGCCGGAGGTGCCAGATGACGCAGAACGTGGAATTCGTATACGACTTTTGCAGCCCGAACGCTTACCTCGCTCATAAGGTTTTGCCAGATCTCGCCGCGCGCCACGGGGCCGCGATTCGCTTTGTGCCCGTTCTTCTGAGCACAGTTTTCAAGGCTACCAACAACCAGAGCCCATTTCGGGCGTTCTCGGAAAATCGGAAGAAATCGGCGTATCTGACCCATGACCTGCACCGCTTTGCGCGGCGGCGCGGCCTGAACTTTCATATGAGCCCCTATTTTCCGCTGAACACGAAATTCGCTATGCGTGGGGCGGTCGCGGCGATGGGAAAATCATGGGAAGACAGATATGTAGACGCCGTTTTTGACGCAATATGGGTGCACGGGCAGAAGATTGACGACCTGAATGTGTTGACCGACATCATTCAGGAACGTGACCTGCCCGTACGAAAAATCCGTGAGGCGATCACTGACGATTTGGCCAAGCAGACCTTGAAGGATCAGACAAAGGCGGCCGTTCGCCGCGGAGTTTTTGGGGTGCCCAGCCTGTTTGTCGGGTCTGAGATGTTTTTTGGTAAGAACAGCCTGGCCAACGTAGAACTTGAACTCGAGGCGTCGCACTGAGGTTTCATGGACGCAGTCCCAATTGCCGGGCGGCATCTATCAGCTTGTGCGCGTGGTCTCCTTCAAGCTCTTCCGGGGTCACGTAAAAGCTGGGCCCGCCGATATTCAATCCAAATACCCGCCCGTCGCTGGCGGTGGACACCGGAACGGAAATGGCATGGACGTCGTCCCGCCACAGAGAATATCCGGTACAATAACCTTGTGTATCGTATTCATCCAACGCGGTTTTTATCGAGTCGCGCAGGTGATTTTCGGGCAGGTTCAGATCGCGTCGAGCAGCGTAAATCGCCGTTTCCCTTTGATCCTCGGTCATGCCAACCAGAATGGCCCGCCCCATGGCCGAGGAGAACAACGGCAGCCGGGATCCGACATGCATGGTAAGCGCCACGTTCTGTGTCGACCTGCTGACCGCGACGTATACGACCTCGGCCCGATGTGCTTCGCCCAGGGCGGCCGTCAGGTACGGATTGGCTCCATCGCGCAGTTCCCTCAGCACCTCGACGGCACGCTCGCATATGTCCGCCGCACCCAGAACTCCGAATCCCAGCCGCAGCACTCCGACGCCAAGCCGATACGAACCGCCTGCGTGATCCTGAACAAGGTAACCCAGTTGGCACAGCGTATGGGTCAACCGCGAGATCGTTGGCTTGGGCAGACCCGTGCGTTCCGCAAAATCCGTGTTGGTCAGGGCCGTTTCGCCGTGGCGAAAGCACCGCAGCAGTTCAAGCCCCCGCGCCAGTGCGGTGACGAAGTTCCGATCCTTGCCAGTGTCGGCGCTTGATGATGTCTCGGATACCACGCCTGCCCCTCTATCCCAGCGCTGCCAGACCATGTTTGGCGAACATCGGCACATAGGCTCCGAATGCACGCGCCCGGGCCGGATCGGAGGCGTTCCCGTCCAGGGCGCGTTTGTAGACGCCCTGGAGAATTCCGGCCATGCGGAAAAAGTTGAACGCGAGATAGAAGCCGAAATTGTCGATGCCCGGTAGTCCGCGCCGCTGACAGTATGAGGCGATGAACTGCTGATCGCTGGGCAGCCCAAGGCTGCTTCGGTCAACACCAGCCAACCCCCGCCCCTCTTTGCCCGGCGGCATCTGCCATTGCATGATTACGGCCGCCAGATCGGCATAGGGATGGCCGATGGTGGACAACTCCCAATCCAGGACCCCGATGCAGCGGGTGCCGTCCCGCTCGAACATCAGATTGTCGATGCGATAGTCGCCATGAACCAGCGTTCGTTGGCCATCATCCGCCGGGATCGAGCTTTCCAGCGCGTCGATCAACGCATCCATGTCGGCAACCGTTTCGGTTTCCGAGGCGCGATACTGTTTGGTCCAGCGCGCGATCTGGCGTTCAAAGTAGTTGCCGGTCGGTCCGTAGTCGGACAGGCCCACAGCGTCGATGTCGACCATGTGCAATTCGGCCAGAACCCGGTTCATCTCATCCAGAACAGCGCTGCGGGTTTCGTTGGTTTCGCCCTTCATGGTCGGTTCCAGAAAATTCCGGCCGATAAGACGCTCCATGACATAGAAGGCAGAGCCGATGATGCTGTCATCCTCGCACAGCACGTACATGCGAGGCACCGGTACTTTGCTGTGCGCCAACGCTGTCTGAACACGGAATTCGCGGTCGACCGCGTGGGCGGATTTCAGCAGAACTCCGGGCGGCTTGCGCCGCAGAACATAGGATTTGCCGGGCGTGCGCAGTTCGTAGGTCGGATTGGACTGACCCACCGTGAACTTCGTCGCCTCAAGCGGACCAGCATAGCCTTGCAGGTTGGCGCGCAGATAGGCATCTACGGCGACAAGGTCGAGGGTGTTCGGGTCATCGCTCATGCGATCGGCCTCGCTTGATACTGGGCCGGGGTTCACAGGGCATCGGCAAAGATGTTTCCTCCGGTCAGAACGTTGATACCACCCGAGACCGGAATCACGGCGCCGGTCACGTAACTGCCGCCGCGCCCGCTGAGGAACAGCATACAGCCTGCGATGTCCTCGTCGCGCCCGACACGGCCAAGCGGGACCGACTTGCCCACTTTCTCGCGTTTTTCCTCGTCAGCCGTGGCAAAGGCGGTCATGCGCGAAACGAACGGTCCCGGTGCCAGAGCATTCACAGTCACGCGGTAGGGCGACAGCTCCTTTGCCATGATCTTGGTCAGATGGATGACGGCCGCCTTGGACGCGGAATAGCTGTAGGCGCCATCACCCATCGGAACTTCTCCCATCACCGATGCGACGTTGATTACCCGTGCAGGATCATCGTCCGAGCCCGATTGCATCAGCAGAGGAAGCAGCTTCTGGGTCAGATGAAAGATGCCGGCGACATTCACGGACATGACTTTGTCCCAGGCGTCATAGGGAAACTGTCCCATAGGAGCACCCCACGAAACGCCGGCATTGTTCATAAGGATATCAAGCTTTTGGGTGCGGTTGTTCACCTCTTCGACCAGCGCATCAATACCGGCCTCGCTGCTGACGTCACCGGCAAACCCTTCGGCGGTTCCGGGCGCACCCAGCGCGTTCAGTTCGGCGGCCACAGCTTCGCAGGCTTCGCCCTTGCGCGAGGCGATCAGCACCCGCGCTCCCGCGTGCAGCAGAGCCTCGGCTGCCATCCGACCAATGCCGGTCGCACCACCCGTGACCAGAGCAGTCTTGCCCGCTAGCAAAAATAAGTTCTCCGGTGTCATCAGCCTCTCCCCATAATTCGTTTTTGTTGCGTCCTGAGTTCCATATCAGGTCGGGTCAGTTTCACTATGCAGAATTGCATTTCACATCTGCCTTGACAACATGGTGTCAGGACCCGACCTTCGGGCCAACAAATGGCGAGGATCGGAAAACGAAATGCAAGCATTACTCAGCGTCGCCCCGGGTGGTCCGGAAACACTGGAACTGACCACCCTGCCCGATCCAACGCCCAAAAAGGGTCAGGTGCTGATCCGGGTACGTGCGGCAGGCGTGAATTTTCCGGACACGCTGATCATCCGCGATTTGTACCAGATGAAACCACCGCGCCCCTTCGCGCCCGGAGGGGAGGTGTCGGGCGATGTGATCGCCGTTGGAGATGGTGTTTCCGATCTGAAGGTCGGTGACCGCGTTCTGGCCCTGACAGGTCACGGAGGTTTCGCCGAACAGCTGTGCATTCCGGTCGCCAGCGCCGTTACCATCCCGGAGTCCATGCCGTACGAGGATGCGGCTTGTTTCATTTTCACCTACGGAACGTCCTACCATGCGCTGAAAGATCGCGCCGGGCTCAAGGGCGGTGAGACACTGTTGGTGCTTGGGGCCGCCGGCGGTGTCGGCTCGGCTGCGGTCGAGTTGGGCAAAGCGATGGGCGCGCGTGTGATTGCTGCGGTGTCCACGGAAGACAAAGCTCAGTTCTGCAAGGATTTGGGCGCTGATGAAACGATCGTCTACTCCAAGGAGATGACGCGAGAGGCGCAAAAAGCGTTCTCGGCCGAAGTCAAGAAGCTGGCGGGCGGTGATGGCGTTGACGTGGTCTATGATGCGGTTGGCGGCGACTACGCCGAGCCAGCATTGCGCGCGATGGCCTGGAAGGGGCGGTTTCTGGTCGTTGGTTTTGCGGCCGGTATCCCCAACATCCCGTTGAATCTGCCTTTGCTCAAAGGCTGTGAGATCGTCGGCGTGTTCTGGGGCGCGTCCGTATTCCGCGATCCGGCCGGACATGCCGAAAACTTGCGGGAACTGTTTGCCATGTATCATGGCGGCAAGATCAAGCCGCGTATCAGCGCCCGCTTCTCCTTGCCCCGCGCCGCCGAAGCTTTGGAGATGTTGGGCGACCGGTCGGTTCTCGGCAAAGTTGTCGTGTCCATCGACTAGGAACGACATTCACGGTCGTTTCACCGCCTGTCCCCAAGACCTGACCTGCGCCCGCTCGCCTCATGAGAGCAAAGCCGGTAGACGCGTTTTCAATTCGCGGCTATGAAACAGGTATGGGGACAGAAAAATAATGCGTAGTATTCTTGTATTGAACGGACCGAACCTGAACCTTTTGGGCACACGGCAGCCCGAGGTTTACGGTCATACCACCTTGAAGATGATCGAAGACTTGTGCGTTTCGCATGGCGCATCGATCGGGTTGCGTGTGGAGTGCGCTCAATCAAACCATGAAGGTATGTTGATTGATGCCATCCACGCCGCGCGCGGGACCCATGACGGGATCGTCCTGAATGCCGGCGCGTATACCCACACGTCAATAGCGTTGATGGACGCCATTTCGTCGGCTCAACTGCCGGTGGTCGAGGTTCACCTGTCCAATATCCACGCCCGCGAGGCATTTCGGCACAAGTCCTACATCTCGGCCGTCGCCATCGGGCAGATATGCGGCTTTGGCGCTCAAAGCTATGTTCTGGCGCTGGAAGCGCTGGCCGCGCATCTTCAGGAGGGTGGCGGCGCATGATGACGCTCAAGGAATACCTCAACTTTCTGAGCTATGTAAAAACCCTCGAAGAGCTTTGGGCCGCGCACACCGAACAGATGGCCAAGTATGGTTTTGACCGCCTGTTGTACGGACACACACAATACCGCACCCAAACGTCTTTGGGCGACCCCGAAGACTTCGTGATCCTGACCAATCACTGCAAGGAATACATGGACGGTTTCCTTCGGGATGGTCTCTATTTCCATGCGCCCATGCTGAAATGGGCGCTGGATCACGAAGGGGCCGCAAGCTGGAGCATGATCCGCGAGATGATGTCCAGCGGCACGATGACCAACGAAGAACGCAAGGTGTACGAGTTCAACCGCTCGAAAGGGATCACCGTCGGCTACACGATCAGTTTCACTTCGGTGTCCATGCGGTCGAAGGGGGCAATTTCGCTGGCCGCTCTGAACCGCAGCCAGGACGAGATGGACGAGATGTGGGCTGAGCACGGCGATGATATCCTGCTGATGAACAACATCGCCCACCTCAAAATTCTGACTCTGCCCTACAATCCCCCGAACCGCGCCTTGACCAAGCGGCAGCGAGAGGCTCTGGAATGGGTGGGTGACGGAAAAACGACCCAGGACATTGCCCTGCTGATGGGACTGACTTCGGCGACTGTTGAAAAACACCTCAGGCTGGCGCGCGAGGCTCTCTCTGTCGAGACGACTGCACAGGCGGTTTTGAAGGCTTCGCTGCAGAATCAGATGTTCGTCATGGAGGTCTGAAGCCGCTGTCGCGCGACAGTTGACCTTAGGTAAGGAATACATGACTTCCTAAAACTGCGCAGAAATTGCACATTGATCCTGTTCCGTGAGTGGTGGCTTTAGCCAAGGAACATTTGGACGGATCTTTGTATTGCCAAGGCTCTCCGTTCGCTCTGACAAAGGGCGCTTATTCGTCCGCGTGCCGATGTCGGAAATTTTGGGGGGCCTCGACCATCCCCATCTTGCGGGGCCCTCCAATTACTCCTCTGATCAATCGGAAATTCGCCAAAAAAAAACCGGTCGCGCGTCGCGCAACCGGTTTCGGGTGTTTTTGGATCAGCCCGGAAAACCCGGGCCGAACAGACGTCAGCCCTGAGCCGCTTTGGCGACTTCGGCAGCAAAGTCTTCTTTTTCGACCACGATGCCTTCGCCAACTTCCAGGCGAACAAAACCGGTGATGGTTGCGCCGGCTTCCTTGGCCGCTGCTTCCACGGTCAGGTCGGGGTTCACAACGAACTGCTGGCTCAGCAGGGTCGATTCCGCGACGAATTTCTTCATGCGGCCCTCGATCATCTTTTCGATGACCTGCTCGGGCTTGCCGGACTCGCGCGCGATGTCCATCTGGACCTGCTTTTCTTTTTCGACAACGGCCGGATCCAGGTCGGCTTCGGACAGAGCAGCCGGGTTCACGGCTGCGATGTGCATCGCGACTTGCTTGCCGATGGCTTCATCGCCGCCCGACAGAGCAACCAGAACACCGATCTTGCCCATGCCGTTGGTTGCGGCGTTGTGGACATACGAGACCACGGTGTCGCCCGACAGTTTCGCCATGCGGCGGACCGACATGTTTTCGCCGATGGTGGCGATCTTGTCGGTCAGCGTGTCGGCAACCGATTTGCCGCCCAGATCAGCAGCCAGCAGTTCCTCAACTGAGTCAACGCCCTGGGCTGCGTAGGTGATCTTGCCGACCATTTCCTGGAACTCGGCGTTCTTCGCGACAAAGTCGGTTTCCGAGTTCACTTCGACAGCAACACCGTTGCCACCTTCGACGTGAACGGCAACCAGGCCTTCTGCTGCGGTACGGCCGGATTTCTTTGCGGCCTTCGCCAGACCTTTGGTGCGCAGCCAGTCAACGGCCTCGTCCATGTTGCCGCCGGTTTCGGTCAGCGCTTTTTTCGCGTCCATCATGCCTGCGCCGGTCGAGTCGCGCAGTTCTTTCACCATTGCTGCAGTGATTGCCATCTCTTGGCTCTCCTCAATTCAAACGGAATTGGGGCAGGTCTACCCTGCCCCATATGTCATTTACGTGACGGGCAGCTTACGCTTCGGCCGACGCTTCGGCTTCTTCTGCAACGGCTTCTTCAACCGGTGCTTCTTCGAACTCGCCCAGGTCGACGCCGGCGGCGCCCAGCTGAGCCGTCATGCCGTCCAGTGCAGCGCGTGCGGCCAGGTCGCAATACAGTGCGATTGCACGGGCAGCATCGTCGTTGCCGGGGATGATGTAGTCCACACCATCCGGCGAGCAGTTGGTGTCGACGACGGCCACAACCGGGATACCCAGTTTGTTGGCTTCTGCGATGGCCAGTGCTTCTTTCTTGACGTCGATGACGAACAGCAGGTCAGGAACGCCGCCCATCTCGCGGATGCCGCCCAGCGAAGCCTGAAGCTTGGCCTGGTCACGCTCCATGCCCAGACGCTCTTTCTTGGTCAGGCCTTCAGCGCCCGATTCCATGGCTTCGTCGATCTGGTTCAGACGGTTGATCGACTGGGAAACGGTTTTCCAGTTGGTCAGCGTGCCACCCAGCCAGCGGTGGTTCATGTAATACTGGGCCGATTTTTCAGCGGCTTCAGCGATCGGCTGTGCAGCCTGACGCTTGGTACCGACAAACAGAACGCGGCCACCTTTGGCGACGGTGTCACGTACCGCCTGCAGCGCCTGATCCAGCATCGGAACGGTCTGGGTCAGGTCCATGATGTGGATGCCGTTGCGCGCGCCATAGATGAACGGCGCCATGCGGGGGTTCCAACGCTGTGTCTGGTGACCAAAGTGAACGCCAGCTTCCAGCAGCTGACGCATGGTGAACTCGGGAAGAGCCATGCTATGTTTTCCTTTTCCGGTTTTCGCCTTGGCGGGGGTGAAAGAAGCATTTGCTCCAACCGGCGGCCTTGATGAGGATGTCTCCCTCAAAACGACCAAACCCCGCCTGCGGATTTGAATGCCGCGCGTATACGGCAGGTTTGTTGATGGTGCAAGGGGCTTTTGCCCCTATTTTTCTGGCCGCGCCAAGGCATGCCCGTGACGGACGGCCTGCTCGCAATGCGCGGCCAAAGCCTTGCGGTCGTCGAAATCGCTGACCCGCGCCGGAGAATGATAGATCAATTCGACCCGCCCCTGCCGCCGCGCGCCCAGCGTCTTCAGAAGATGCGGGGCAAAATCCATGTCGCCCCACCAGCCATAGAACCGATCCGGCTGCCCATCGGGCGCGTGGTAGACCACCGAGACCGGCTGAACATACATGAAATCACGCAGTTCATCTGCAAAGAATGCCGCAAAAAGCGTTGTTTTGAATGGCAAAACCCGTAGGCCGTCCGTCGATGTGCCCTCTGGGAAAAACAACAGCTTGTGCCCGGCCTTCAGACGGTCTTCGAACAATCTGGTCTGCTCGCGCGCTTTCTTGGGATTGCGTTCGATGAACACGGTTCCGGTGGCACGGGCCAGCCAACCGATGCCGGGCCAATTCGCCACCTCGGCCTTGGACACGAAGTATACACGCTTGCGGGCGTTGAGCGCGAAGATGTCCAGCCAAGACGTGTGGTTGGCCACGACGGCTCCGCGATGCTGCATCAGCTCACCCGAGCTTGAAAATCCGATCCCAAGAATTCGAAACGCATTGCGACACACGAATTGGGCAATGAAGGGCGTTACTGGTCGACGCAGGCCAAAGATGGGTCTTTCGACCAGGCGCACAAGCAAAAGAACGATCAGACCACCGAACACCAGCACAGCCAGAGGAAGCCCCCGGAGGATCACCAAAATCCAACCCCACACGCCCAACTCAACCGGGTCCGGGTCGTCCGAGCTGTGCCAGACAGCACCGTTTAGCACGTCACGCTCCGCCATAGATGCGTCTCTGTCTTTCGTTCATCCGAGTGGTGTCGAGGATCAGGCAAACGTCGGTGGTGTTGAATGCATGGTCGATGAATGCCCCCTCGCCCACAAACCCGCCCAATCGAAGATAGGCCTTGATCAAGGCCGGAACCTGCAACATCGCACTCCGTCGATCCAGCGCATCTTTCGGAACCAGGTTCATGTTCTGATAAACATCCGGCTGCGCACGCACCCGCAGTTCGGGTGGAGCCAGGTGGTTGTGATGCAGCATCGACATAGGCTGGGCAAGGTGCTTGACGTCTGTGCCGTGAAAACTGGCAACGCCGAACAGAACCTCGATCTCCCGTTCGGACACATATTTCGCGAGGCCATTCCACAAATGATACATTGCGGTTCCGCCGCGATAGTCCGGATGCAGGCAGGACCGGCCGAGTTCCAGCAATTTGCGGCCGCTGTTTTTCAGAACGGTAAGGTCGTATTCATCCTCAGAGTAGAACCGTCCGACTTCAGCTACGCGGTCACCCGGCAACAGGCGGTAGACTCCGACCACTTCTCCGGTGACGTCGTCATAGGCCAGCATGTGATCAAAATACGGGTCGAACTGGTCGCGTTCCAGGCCCTCTGCATGATCGACCATCTCTCCGCCACCGCCCAATTCACGCACGAAGACGTCATAACGCAGCCGCTGCGCCGCGCGCAGTTCCTCGTCGGTTTCGGCAAGTTTGACAGTGAATGAAGGGCCCGTATCCGGCATGTGGAATGGTCGTCGTCTTGTTGCGATCCCAGCGCTGATACCGCAGCTGCGCGGCGAATGGCAACACGAACCGGGTGGCGAGCCCCGTTAACCTTTCCTAAACCAGTTTCATGGATCAAGAACCGGCATCAAGGCGATGCGTGTTCCGTCAATCACCACTTTGCCCTGGTCGCGAAAGTTCACGGTGATCTTGCCCCCGATGTTGGACTGGACCTGTCCAACGCCCCAGTCAGGGAAATCTGGGTGGCGGACAAACATGCCCGGTGCAAGAATGGCATTCAGATCTGTCATGCGACGGCTCCGGGTCGGGCATGGGGGATACCACAGGAGGTACGCATGGGCGACACCAACGTCAACCTGGCCGAGTTGATCGGCTCTCGGATCTGCCACGATTTGATCAGCCCGATCGGCGCGATCACCAATGGGCTGGAACTGTTGGAGATGGTTGGCGGCACCCAGGGCCCCGAGATGGAACTGATCACCGGCAGCGTCGGCAGCGCCGGGGCGCGGATTCGGTTCTTTCGCGTGGCCTTTGGCGCGGCCAGCGATCAGCCGCTGGGCCGCGGCGAAGTGACGGACCTGCTGCGCGATGTCAACCACGCGGGCCGTGTCCGGGTGCATTGGAACGTCACCGAGGCGATGCCGCGCAATCAGATCAAACTGGCCTTTCTGGCCATCATGTGCTGCGAAAGCGCCATGCCGATGGGCGGCGAGGTAAAGATCGACAGCGTGGGCGACAAATGGACGGTCACTGGTACGGCCGACCGCATGAATGTCGATCCCGACCTGTGGAAAGGTCTCCCGACCGGCACATTCGCCAACAAGGTCACGCCGGCGCAGGTGCAGTTCGCCCTGCTGCCGCAGACGGCGGCCGCTCAGGGCCGCCGGGTTTCGGCCGAGACGGGCGCAACCCGCGTGGTGCTGCGGTTCTGACGCAGCGCCTCAGGCGCGCGTCGTGCCGTTGCCGCGCACCAGGTATTTGAAGCTGGTCAGCTGCGCCGCCCCCACCGGGCCGCGCGCGTGCATCTTGCCCGTGGCGATTCCGATCTCGGCGCCCATTCCGAACTCACCCCCGTCGGCAAATTGGGTCGAGGCGTTGTGCATCAGGATCGCACTGTCGAGCCGTTCAAAGAAGCGGTCGGCGGCGGACTGATCCTCGGTCATGATGCAATCGGTATGGTTCGATCCGTATTGCCGGATATGCGCGATTGCTTCATCGATATCGGTCACCGGTTTTGCGGCGATGATGCTGTCCAGAAACTCCTTGCCCCAGTCGGCATCGGTGGCCGGCACGGTGCCGTCGATGGCCAGCGCACCCGCGGCATGGACCTCGACGCCAGCGGCCAGCAGCGCCGCGATCACGTCGCGCCCTAGCGTTTCCGCGATATCCTGATGCACCAGCAGGCATTCGGCCGCCCCGCAGATGCCAGTGCGGCGGGTCTTGGCGTTCAGCACCACGTCCAGCGTTTTCTGCGGATCCGCAGCCTTGTCGACATAAATGTGCACGATCCCTTCAAGATGTGCAAAGACCGGCACCCGCGCCTCTCGCTGGACCAACCCGACCAGCCCCTTGCCGCCGCGCGGCACGATGACGTCGACATAGTCGGTCATGGTCAGCAATTCCTGCACCGCCGCCCGGTCACGGGTCGGGACCAGCTGGATCGCATCCTCGGGCAGGTTCGCGACCTTCAGACCCTCGACCAGGCAAGCGTGGATCGCGGTCGAGGAATGAAAGCTTTCCGACCCGCCGCGCAGGATCACGGCATTGCCCGACTTGAGGCACAGCGCCCCGGCATCCGCGGTCACGTTCGGGCGGCTTTCATAGATCACGCCGATCACGCCCAGCGGGGTGCGTACGCGGCGGATGTTCAGCCCCGAGGGCATGTCCCATTCGGCCAGAACCTCACCCACCGGATCGGCCTGTTCAGCCACGGCGCGCAACCCGTCGACCATGCCCTGAATGCGCGTCTCGTCCAGCATCAGACGGTCCATCATAGCCGGGCTCAGACCCTTTTCGCGGCCGTAGTCCAGGTCTTTCTTGTTGGCCTCGATGATCTGCGCACGGTTCTTCCACACAGCGTCGGCGGCGGCAATCAACGCGGCGTGTTTGCGCTCGGCCGAAGCAAAGGCCAGATCCCGAGACGCATCCTTGGCGCGCTTGCCAAGATCGGCCATCAGGGCGGGAATGCTATCAAAGTCCTTCATGTCATCTGCCTTTCCGGTCGTCGGACCAGCCAAATCTATCAGTTTTCGCGGCTACAAAGCCAGATCGTCACGGTGGATCATCACCGCACGGCCGGGATAGCCGAGTGCGTCCTCGATCTCGGAGGATTTGCGCCCCTTGATGGTGTCGGCCTCGTGCGCGGTATAGCGGCTGAGGCCCAATCCCAAACGCCGGCCTTCGTGATCTTTGATGGCCACCGGGTCGCCCCGTCCAAAATCGCCCGTCACTTCGACGATGCCGGCCGGCAACAGGCTTTTGCCATTCTCCAGCGCCTGCGCTGCCCCTGCATCGACCGTGATCTCGCCCCGCGGCTTCATCGCCGAGATCCAGCGTTTGCGCGCCGCATGCGGGTCCAGCTTGGCCTTGAACCAAGTGCTGTTCGCGCCATTGTTCAGCAGTTTCAGCGGGTTCAAAGGCGATCCTTCCGTAATCGCCATGTCACAGCCCGCCGCCGTCGCCATCTGCGCGGCCATCAGCTTGGTCTTCATGCCGCCCTTGGACAGCCCCGAACCGGCGTCACCAGCCATCGCCTCGATCTCGGGCGTGATCGCGTCGATCACGTCAAACCGGGTGGCGGATGGGTCTTCGGCTGGATTGCCGGTGTAGAACCCATCGACATCGGACAGCAGGATCAACTGATCCGCACCGACGGTCACGGCGATCTGCGCGGCCAGTCGATCATTGTCGCCGTATCGGATTTCATCCGTGGCCACCGTGTCATTTTCGTTCACGATGGGCACGACGCCCAACCCCAGCAGAGTTTCCAGCGTCGCGCGCGAGTTCAGGTACCGGCGGCGGTTCTCGCTGTCTTCCAGCGTCACCAGAACCTGCGCCGTGGTGATGTCGTGCGGGGCCAACGCCTCTTCATAGGCCCGCGCCAGCCGGATCTGACCGACGGCGGCAGCGGCCTGGGACTGCTCCAGCGACAGTGCGGTTGCGGGCAGACCCAGAACGCCGCGCCCCAGCGCGATCGAACCGGACGAGACCAGAACCACATCGGCCCCCTGCCCCTTGAGCCACGCCACGTCCTGCGCCAGCGAATGCAACCACTCCGAACGCAGCTTGCCGGTCGCACGATCGACCAGCAAAGCCGAGCCGATCTTGACCACCAGGCGCTTTGCGTCGGTCAGGGCTGCCACGTCTCGCGCTCCTCAGTGGGTTTCTGACGCAGGCGGTTTTCGTCGATCTGGGCGCGCAGGGCCCGCAAAACTTCGGTCACGCCCTGCCGGGCCACGCCCGACATGGTCATGACAGGGCCGCTCACGGCCTCTTTCAACTCGGCCTTGGCCAGTTCGAGCTGTTCTTCGTCCAGCGCGTCAATCTTGTTCAACACGGTGATCCGGGGCTTGTCAGCCAGCGCACCGCCATAGGCCTCAAGCTCGTGGATGATGGTGTGATAATCCTGCGCGATGGTCTCCGACGTGCCATCGACCAGATGCAGCAACACCGCGCAGCGTTCGACATGGCCCAGGAAACGGTCGCCGATGCCGCGGCCTTCATGCGCGCCTTCGATCAGGCCGGGAATGTCGGCCACAACGAATTCCACGTTGTCCACGCCAACGACGCCCAGATTGGGATGCAGCGTGGTGAACGGATAATCGGCGATCTTGGGCCGCGCGTTCGAGGTGGCGGCCAGAAAGGTCGATTTGCCCGCGTTCGGCATGCCCAGCAGACCCACATCGGCAATCAGCTTCAGACGCAGCCATATCGTACGGTCCACACCCGGCTGCCCAGGGTTGGCCCGCCGCGGCGCCTGGTTGGTGGCCGATTTGAAATGCAGGTTGCCGAAACCGCCATTGCCACCCCGCGCCAGCAGGACACGTTGCCCCACTTCGGTCAGGTCGGCGACCACCGTCTCCTGATCCTCGTCCAGAATCTCGGTTCCGACGGGCAAGCGCAGAATGATGTCGTCGCCATCCTTGCCGGTGCGTTGCTGGCCCCGGCCGGGCTGGCCGTTCTTGGCAAAGAAATGCTGCTGATAACGGAAGTCGATCAGGGTGTTCAGCCCGTCCACGACCTCGGCCCAGACGGACCCGCCCTTGCCGCCGTCCCCGCCATCGGGGCCGCCGTATTCGATGTACTTTTCGCGTCGGAAGCTGACGCACCCGCTACCGCCGGCCCCGGACCGGATGTAGACCTTTGCAAGATCGAGAAATTTCATGTCAGTCCCCTACTGCAAAGGCCCCATCGGCCACAAGTCAGAGTTTTTTGCTGTACGTCCAGGTGGGCACATTTGCGTCGCGCGCCACCGAGAAGCTTTCGGCATCGCCAAGATACTGGAACCCGCAATGGGTCAGAACCCGTGCCGAGGCGGGATTGTCCTGAAACACGCTGGCAAACATCGTGGCGTTTTCCAACGGATTCGCCTGAACCAGCGTTTCCACCGCCAGCGAGGCGATGCCCGTGTTCCAATACAAGGGCGCGACCCAATAGCCCACTTCGGACTGGTTGCGATCCAGCCGCTTGAGCGAGATCACCCCGATCAACTCGGGCCCGCCATCCTTGGTGGCGTCCATCGCCCAGACGTCCTCGTCCCGGTCCTCGGCCATGGCGCGGGTCACGAAAGCCTCGATCGAACCGGGCGGCAAGGGGTGCGGGATCGACGTGGTCATGCGCGCCACGCGCTCGTCCCCGGCGTAGTGCTCGATCAGGCCCATGTCCGACCGGCGCAGCGGGCGCAGGTCGAACCGCTCGGTTTCAATGACCGGCTGATTTATGATTGCCTCAAGTTTCATTGGTGTGTTCCTCCTCCGAACAACACGAAAAGTACGGATGCAACAGTCAGACCCGCGAGAGTCCACATCAGATATTTTTCCGCCGGCCGTCCCGCAACCACGCGTGCAATTCTATCGCCCGCAAAGGTCCAGATCGGGTGCAGGACCAACTGGCAGGTCAACAAAACGAGCGCGATCGTGAGCGTCGCACTCAGCACCGACGTTCCCGCCGCGACGAACCCGGTGAATCCCGCGATGATCATCGCCCAGGCCTTGGGGTTCAGCGGATGCACCACCAGCCCGGCCCAGAAACCCGGAACCGCCTCGCCCGCGTCCTGATGGGACAGGCGGAGGTTGGCGATTTTCCACGCAAGCCAGCAAATATAGGCCGCCGAAGCATATTTCAGAACCGCAAACGCGGTGGGGGCTTGTTCTGCCAGTTGCAGAAGGCCAAAGCCCAACGGCCAGATGATCAGCTGCTTGCCCAGAATCACGCCTGCCACGAAAGGCAGCGCAGCGCGGAACCCATAGCGCGCACCCGTTCCCAACAAGACCATGTTGGCCGGTCCCGGCGTGCCGACCTGGCTGGCGGCAAAGATCAGGAAACTGGTGGTTGCAACGGGCATCGGGGCTTTCGATCAAATCTGCGTCAAAACGAGAAAGGGGACCGGCACTTTGTGCCGGTCCCCCATGAATTTTTCTTAAACCTTCTGGGTTTCGGCTTACTCTGCGGCCTCCGCCACTGGCAGGACCGAAATGAAGGTGCGGTTTTTCAGTCCCTTGTGGAACTTCACGGCGCCATCGACAGTTGCAAAGATGGTGTGATCCTTGCCCATGCCCACGCCTTCGCCCGGCCAGAACTTGGTGCCGCGCTGACGCACGATGATGTTGCCTGCAACGGCGGCCTGGCCACCATACAGTTTCACGCCAAGGCGACGACCCGCTGAGTCGCGGCCGTTACGGGAGGAACCGCCAGCTTTTTTATGTGCCATTCTCTCTCTCCTTAGCCTTTGGCCAGCTCTTTGGCCTGCTCAACCCATTCGGGTTTCACTTTGACCGTCTCGATAGCAGCAATCTGCTCGTCCGACAAGGCGGCCAGAGCGGCAAAGCTTTCGATACCGGCTTCGGCCAGTTTCTTGGCAGCTGCGGGACCAACACCGGTGATCTTGGTCAGATCGTCAGCGGCAGCAGCAGCGGCCGGGGCTTCTGCCTTGGCAGCGGCTTTCTTGGCGGGTTTCGCTGCTTTCGCAACTTCACCTGCCGGAGCCGAACCGGTTGCGGCCTTGACGCCCGACTTGTCCGCGCCCGAGGGCAGGATGTCGGTGATCTTGACCAGGGTCAGCTTCTGACGGTGGCCAACGGTGCGCTTCGAGCTGTGCTTGCGGCGGCGCTTGACGAATTTGATGACCTTGTCACCTTTGATCTGTTCGATCACTTCCGCCTGAACGGCCGCACCATCGATGAACGGCGCGCCGACCACCGGGGCGTCGCCACCCAGCATCAGAACGTCGTTGAATTGGACTTTTTCACCTGCGTCGGCAGCCAGCTTTTCAACGCGGAGCACGTCGCCCGCCTGAACCTTGTACTGCTTGCCGCCAGTCTTGAGGACTGCAAACATGCGTCTTTCCTTTTTCTACCGCGTTCTGTGGTCCCCGTCAGACGGGTGTTTCGGCCAAGGCCACCTCGAACAGCGCGCCCTTTTCGGGCGGATGAACGACCGTCAGGGCGCACCCGTCAGGCCAACAATAACGATACCCGGCGCGGAGGTTCCGGCCGGGATGCGCGCTTATCCACGGATCACACGGCAAAGTCAACAGCAAACCGGCCTAAAGATCCGACGCTTGCAGAACCTGAGCCACCGTCACGCCCAGCTGGTATGACAACTCGTTGAACATGGTGTCCAGACCTGCGAACAAGGCGTTGTTCAAGGCCTGCCCTGCCTCGGTACGTGAAAAGGCGATATTCTCGCGCAGCTGGGCCTCGCTGAGCGGTTGGTACGCAAACAGCAGAAACGAGTACAGCCACTCGCGGGTTTGTTGCTCGGACTGCGCTCCCTGCGCCAGCAATTGGGCCAACATTTCCCCGTCGTCGCCCGTGATGCCCTGCCCGTCCGCCAACCCACGGAAGAAATTGTAGTCGGCCTGCAACGCCCCGCGCACGTTCCGATCAACAAGGTCGTTGATCTCGACATACTCATCGATCAGACGAAAATAGGCCGCATCACGATCGGCCTCCCGATAGGCGGCCATGGCCATCTCTTCGATGGCTTCGTCGGAAAAAGTTCGACGGGCCGAGTTTTCCAGAGACACGACGGCGCGGCCCAGATCGCTTTCGAAAAACAGCGCAGCCTGCTCCAGTTGCCCTTCGGACATACCGCCAGCCAGCGCGTCATAAATCTTGGCCTGCATCCACGCCTTGTCGTACAAGTCTTCAACCTGGGCCTCGAAAAACGATCCGCCCTCACCGTCCAGCAGGCTTTTGTCCAGTTCGCGCCCCTGCGTGACACCCTCATCACGCAGAATCTGCATCACGTCGGACAAATGCATTGCCTTGGTCAGACGGTCGACCTGGTCCGCCGTGACCGCACTGGCCCAACCGGCCAAAACCAGCCACAGAGCCAGAAACAGCCGCATCAGATGTCCTGAGCCGGACGCAGTTCGGCCATGCGCGCCGCCAGCACTTCAAACCGCATGGCCATGATCTCGTACTGAATTGCGTTCAACAGTTCGTAGACTTCCTGCATCAGCGGCTGTTCCAGTGCTTTGGTATAGGCGTCGACATCCGCGTCAGAGAAATCCTGATAGGTGTAGGCCGCATTGGCCAAGGCGGACAGTTGCAATGACTGCCGCATCTCGGGTTCGTTCAGCTTCATCATCTGGCGCAGCCCGTCCGCGTCCAACTGCAGGTCGATCACTCCGGCGGCGCTGGCGGCCAGCAGGAACCGCAGCTGGATCTCCTGCAGCGCCCGCAACGAGGTTTCGCTGGCATCGATGGCGCTGTTCATCCGCTTCAGGCTTTCGATGCGGCTCGAACCGGACTTGACCAGATCGGATATGATCTCCTGCCCCTCAAGTTGCTTGGCTTCGTCATCCTCGACAAGGTGCGAGGCATTTTCCGCCTCGACAAGCCGTTGTCCCAGATCCGAGGCATAAAACTCGACCGCGTGGTCCAGGGCCTCGTCGCTCAGCGTCTGTTCGAGAATCGCAACCGCTGTTTCATGCATGTCATCGGTGTCGAACACCTCTTCCGTCAGGCGCGTCCATTGTGAGCCAAAACCCTCGGGGTCGATCCCCAGCATCTGAGGCGCCGAAGCCGAGGCCAGTGCGATGCTCTCCAGCGCCACGTCAAAACCCGTCGTCGTCAGAAAAGCCTCAATCCGATCCCGACTGGCGGACAAGGCGGTCTGAGCCGTCAGAGCGAACGCGAACACGGGCAGGATGAGCAGAAGCGAAATGCGGTGCAGAAGATGTCTCATACATGTCAGCCTAGGAGATTTCGTCGGACTGGCAATGGAAAATCCACGGTTTGGCGAATTCGGGAATTTTCTGCTTGCACCCCTCGGCGATCACAACTAAATCCCCCCCTCACAGACCCCCGCGGAGAGGTGCCGGAGTGGTCGAACGGGGCGGTCTCGAAAACCGTTGTGGGTGCAAGCCCACCCAGGGTTCGAATCCCTGTCTCTCCGCCACTACTTCCCAATGACGCCCCCCTTTCTTGTTCGCCTGATGGTTGCAAGCGTGCATTTTCGCCGGTGGCGTGTTGTTGCCGCCGATCGTCTGACTGATCAGCGCCGAGTGGCCCAAACCCCGAACATGCGCCGAATCTTTGGGATTTCCCCTTTGATCTCAGGTAGTTTCTCCCCACATCAGCGGCACACATCCGAAAAGGAGACCCCAATGTCCCGCATTATCATCCTGATTATCATCGCCGGATTGGGTGCCGGCGCGTATTTCTACCTGAATCAGCCCGAGCCCACCCCGGCCGAGAAACTGCAATCTGCCGCCAAAGAAGCCGGCGAGGCCGTTGGCGAGGCCGCAACCGCAGCCCAGGAAGCTGCCAGCGAGGCTTTGTCGACGGCCACGCAGCAAGCGGGTGACGCAGCCTCGGCCGCCGTCGAACAGGCCGGTGAAGCCGCCGAGCAAGCCGGTCAGACAGCCACGGATCTGGCTAACCAGGCCGGCGATGCTGCGACGGATCTGGCCAACCAGGCAGGCGATCAGGTTGCAGCCCTCACTGCCCAAGGGCAGGAGTTGCTGAATACCTGGGTTGACGAAGGCATGCTGTCGGCCGAGCAGTTCGACTATGACGCGATGGTTGAATCCGTGAAAAACAGCCAGCTGAGCCAGGAAATCCAGGACCAGGTGATCAAGATCCTCGATGGCATCAAGGAAGCGCCGGAAACGGCTGCGCTCAAGATCCAGGAACTGCGCAACCTGTTGACGCAATAAGATCATTCGACAAGGCCGGCAATTGTCCGGCCTTGTCACACCTGCACCGGCTTCCCAATTCCCCAACGTTAACCCTTTGGTCGATTGACGTGTCCGGTGCCATTTGTTTGGCTTGGCTCAACCAGTCGCATCAAGTCGGGACGACCTATTGTCGGCATCGGTGCGCCCTGCCCCAGGGCGTGCATTTGGATCGACCCGTTTGCTTGAAAGTGTCGGAAACAAAGGAAAAAGAATGACTGACCTCCCCAAATCCATGTTTGCCGTGATCCAGAAATTTGACGGATACTCGGGTACCGCCACGGGCCCGGCGATCGAGGACGCCGCCGACTGGGTTGAGAATGCCGAGATCCCGGTGCCCACGCCTGGCCCCGGCCAGGTGCTGATCAAATTGCGCACCGCATCGGTGAACCCCTCGGACCTCCATTTCATCAAGGGTGAGTACGGTCAGCCGCGGGTCAAAGGTGCCCCGGCCGGTTTCGAAGGGTGCGGGGACGTCGTCGCCACCGGCGCGGGTGCCGAAGCGCTGAAGGGGCAAAGGGTCGCCTTCGTCGCCTCCGGGTCCGGCGCATGGGCCGAGTATGCCCTGACACAGGCGCAGATGTGCATTCCTTTGCGGCCCGAGATCTCGGACGATGACGGTGCCGCACAGATCGTCAATCCGCTGACCGCGATGGCAATGGTTGAGATCGCGCGTTCCGAAGGAGAGGCCTTTGTCGTTTCCGCGGCCACCAGCCAGTTGGGCAAGCTGATGTGCGGGCTGGGCCGAGACCTTGGCCTGAAGCCGATTGCGATGGTGCGGCGCCCTGAAACGGTCGGACTGCTCAAAAGCCACGGAGCGGCCGAGATCATCGTAACCACCGAAGACGATGCAGTCTCCAAGTTTGCTGCCATCAGCGCACAGCTCAAGCCGCGGGTGTTTTTGGATGCGGTCTCGGATCAGCTGTCCGAGCAGGTCTTCTGCGCCATGCCCAACGGCGCGCGCTGGGTGTCTTATGGCAAACTCAGCAGCGAGCCTCCGAAGCTGACCCAGATGGGCCAGCTGATCTTTATGAGCAAACGGATCGAGGGCTTCTGGCTGACCAAATGGATGATGTCCACTCCGCCCGAAGAGCAGATGCGCGCGGTTGCCGAGGTGCAGGCCCGCTTTGCGGACGGACGGTGGAAAACGGATGTCTCGGCGCATGTCCCGCTGAACAAAATCGTTTCCGATCTGGCAGTTGCACTGAAAAAGAGTGACGGTAAGGTAATAATCACGCCATAGTAGAACAGGCGCCCCGGTGATTGGAGGAGATCCGGGGCGTCAGGACGCCGGGCAAACCGGCATGGGGAGGAGAATTTGGACAACGCACAGCTGCTGATCAGCGGGCTGGCGAATGGCTGTGTCTACGGCCTGATCGCGCTTGGCTTCGTTTTGATCTACAAGGCGACCGAGGCCGTGAACTTCGCCCAGGGCGATTTCATGATGCTGGGCGCCTTCGTCACCATCGGGCTGACCAATACCGAATATATGGGCCTGCCCTTCTGGCTGGCCCTGCCCATCTCGCTGGGGATCATGGGCGCGCTGGGGTACCTGCTGGACAGGCTGATCATCCGCCGCCTGTTCGGGGAAAGCCAGACCGCCGTGGTCATCCTGACCATTGCCTTGGGCTTCGTGATCCGCTTTGTCGCCGGGCTGATCTGGGGTCACGAGCCGCAGACGCTGGAAAACCCGCTTGCCGGCAAGGAGGTCCGCTTTGGCGGGCTGGTTCTGGGGATGGAGGACGTGGCGGTCATCGTCGTGACCGTGCTGCTGACCTGGGGGCTCTATGTGTTCTTCAGCAAGACCAAGCTGGGGCTGGCGATGCAGGGCGCTTCGCAGAACCAGTTGGCGGCCTATTACATGGGGGTACCGGTCAAGCGTGTTCAGGGTTTCATCTGGGGTCTGGCCGGCGTCGTGGCCGGGATCGCGGGCATCCTGTTCGCCGCCAAGGGTTCGGTCGATCCGACCACCGGGCTGCTGGGAATCAAGGCGTTTGCGGCCGCGGTCATCGGCGGGTTTGGCAGCCTGCCCGGAGCCTTGGCGGGCGGTCTGATCGTCGGCGTGATCGAACCCTTCGCCAGCCGCTACATCGCTGCGGGCTACAGCCAGATCGCGCCCTATGCGCTGTTGCTGGCGGTGCTGATCTTCCGTCCGCACGGCCTGTTCAGCCAGGTCCGGGTCAAGAAGGTCTGAGCGCATGAGGATCGTTTTCAAAACCGACTACATGCAGGACATCCGCCCGTGGAAGGACCGATACCAGTTGTCACTCTACCTGATCCTGCTGGCGGTGGTCATTGCCGCGCCGTGGTGGCTGGACGCGTTTTATCTGGGTGAGCTGACCAACGTTCTGATCTGGGCCATCGCTGGGCTGGGGCTGATGATCCTGACCGGGCATACCGGCCAGGCCAGCCTGGGCCACGCGGCGTTTCTGGCCTTTGGCTGCTATGCCAACGTGATCCTGATCGAGTCTGGCGTGCCGTTTCTGGTGGCTTTTCCGCTTGCCGGCATTCTGACCGGCATCGCCGGGGTCACGGTTGCCATCCCTGCCCTGCGGCTGCACGGTATCTATCTTGCGATCTTCACCCTGGCCTTGTCGATCCTGATGGACGACCTCATCGTTCTGGCGGAACCGATCACCGGCGGCGTGGCGGGCAAGTACATGGGGGGGGTCGAGATTTTCGGCCATCTGGTCGATCGCTGGGGCACGCCCGAGCAGTTCTACTGGCTGGTGCTGGTCGTCACGGTTCTGGTCACGCTGGGCTACATTAACCTTTTGCGCACGCCGTTGGGGCGCAGCTTCATCGCGGTGCGCGACTCGGAAGTGTCCGCGCAGGCGATGGGCATCGACATCGCGCGCACCAAGACCGTGTCCTTTGCCCTGTCCTGCGCCGTAACCGGATGGGCGGGAGCGCTGATGGGCCTTTATGCCGGGGCCTTCAACAACGAAACCTTCAGCGTTGTGATCTCGATCCAGCTGCTGATGATGATCGTGATCGGCGGACTGGGCTCGATCCACGGCGCGTTTCTGGGCGCCATCGTCATCGGGTTTCTGCCGCAGTTCCTGTCGATCGCCAAGGAATACGCAGCCGCCCTGTTCGGTGGCGGAACCGTCGCCATTCCGGGGCTAGAATTCGGCATCTTCGGCATGATCCTGATCGGGTTCATCCTGTTCGAGCCGATGGGCATCTACGGCCGATGGCTGAAAATCCGCACCTGGTTCGAGCTGTTCCCCTTCTACCGCAAGGACATGTTCAAGCGGCAGAAATCCTATCTCAAGACGGAGCGCCTGAGATGAGCCTGCTGGAATTCGAGAACGTCACCCTGAAATTCGGTGGCCTGACGGCGGTGAACGATCTGTCCTTTTCGGTCGAAGAAGGCGAGGTCTTTGCCATCGTCGGCCCGAACGGGGCGGGCAAATCCACGGTGTTCAACCTGATCTCGCGTTTCTACGACCCATACGCGGGCCAGATCCGGTTCGACGGGCACGATCTGCTTCAGGTCAAGCCCTCGGGTGTGGCCGCCTATGGAGTTGCGCGGACCTTCCAGAACATCGAGCTGTTCGAACATGCAACCGTGTTGCAGAACCTGCTGGTCGGGCGGCACCGCCACCGGCGTACCAATCTGCTGTCCGAGGTGTTCTTTACCCCCTCGGCCCGCCGGCAAGAGCTGGAGAACCGCGAGAAGGTCGAAGAGATCATCGATTTCCTCGACCTGCAGGCCTATCGCGACAAGATGATCGCCGGCCTGCCCTATGGCGTGCGCAAGGTGGTCGAGGTCGCGCGCGCACTGGCCACCGACCCCAAGCTGCTGCTGCTGGATGAACCGGCCTCGGGGCTGTCGGTCGAGGAAACAACCGACATGCGCTGGTGGATCGACGACATCCGGCGGCAGATGGGGATCACGGTGCTGATGGTCGAACATGACATGGGGCTGGTCTCGGGCGTGTCCGACCGGGTGCTGGCCATGGCCGACGGGGCGAAACTGGCCCTTGGGACACCGGCGCAGGTGCAATCGCACCCCGCCGTCGTAGAAGCCTATCTGGGGAAAGCCTCATGAGCGCACCGATCCTGAGCATCCGCAACATCGAAAGCTTCTATGGCCCGATCATGGCGATCCGCGGCGTGTCGCTGGACGTGCGCCCGGGTCAGATCGTCTCGATCCTGGGCGCCAACGGGGCGGGCAAGACGACGCTGATGAAGACCGTCTCGGGCGTGATGGACCCGGAAAAGGGCACGATCACCTTCGACGGCGAGGAAATCCAGGGGCTGGAGCCGCACAAGATCGTCCAGAAGGGCATCGTGCATGTGCCCGAGGGGCGCGAGGTGTTCCCGCTGTTGACGGTGAACGAGAACCTCAGCCTGGGGGCCTATACCCTGCATGACAAGGCCCAGATCGAGCGCGACCGCGAGTTGGTGTTTTCCTACTTCCCGGTTCTGAAGGAACGCCGAAATCAAGAGGCCGGCACCCTGTCGGGCGGGCAGCAGCAGATGCTGGCCATCGGACGCGGTTTGATGGCCAACCCGCGCATCATGCTGCTGGATGAACCCTCGCTGGGCCTGTCGCCGCTGCTGGTCCAAGAGATCTTCGGCATCCTCAGACGTTTGAATGACGAGCAGAACATGACCATGATGCTGGTCGAGCAGAACGCCAACGCCGCGCTGGAACTGGCCGATCATGGCTATGTCATGGAGGTCGGGCGCATCGTGATGGACGGCCCCGCCGACGTGCTGATGCGGTCCGAGGACATCCAGAACTTCTATCTGGGCGTGCAGGAGGAAGGCGCGCGGGAAAACCGCCGCTGGAAACGCAAGAAGACGTGGAGGTGAGCCGGATGAACATGACCACCCTGCCCCAGCAGACCACCATCAACGGCGTCCAGTTCAACGCCACCCCCGGCCAGCGCCCCGTGCGGGTCGATGGCTGCGTCACCATCCCCGCGCTGTTCCAGAAACGCTGCGCCGCCCTGGGCGACCGCACCGCGCATCGGGAAAAGGATCTGGGCATCTGGAAATCCTATTCCTGGGCCGACTACTGGCAGCACGCCAAGTGGATCGGGCTGGCGCTGCGCAAACTGGGGCTGCAGCGCGGCGAGGTCGTCTCGATCCTGTCCGAGGACCGCAAGGAATGGGCGTGGTTCGATCTTGGCATCCAATGCGTCGGCGGAATCGCCTCGGGCGTCTACACCACCGATTCCGCCAGCCAGCTGAAATACCTGGTCAATGACAGCGACAGCCGCTTTCTGATCGTCGAAGACGAAGAGCAGCTGGACAAATTCCTGGACATCGAAGACGAGGTG
The DNA here is from genome assembly GCF_059613085.1 of Ruegeria sp. BHSC029. Classification (NCBI taxonomy): domain Bacteria; kingdom Pseudomonadati; phylum Pseudomonadota; class Alphaproteobacteria; order Rhodobacterales; family Roseobacteraceae; genus Ruegeria; species Ruegeria sp. BHSC029. The sequence goes on along the minus strand of NZ_JBXWRU010000001.1, from coordinate 513,469 downwards.
CCCGGCCTGTTGAAGGTCATCATCCTCGAGGACGAAGGCCTGCACGACCTGACCCATCCCCGCTGCATGATGATCGAAGATCTTTACGCCCTCGGTCGGGAGGTCGAGCGCGAAGAACCAGGCCGGTTCGAGGCGGAAATCGCGCAAGCCACGCCGCAGGACACGGCGCTGCTGATCTATACCTCGGGCACCACCGGCATGCCCAAGGGCGCGATGCTGAGCAACGAAAACATCATGGCCGCGATCGAATGCGGCGCTCGCTGCCTGCCCGCGCTGGAAACGGACGAACAGCTTTGCTTTTTGCCGCTGTGTCATATCCTTGAACGCGACGTGTCGATCTATTTCCCGCTTGCTTCGAAATGCACAGTGAATTTCGCCGAAAGCCCCGAGACGGTCTTTGCCAACCTGCAGGAAGTGTCGCCCTCGACCTTCACCGCCGTCCCGCGCGTGTGGGAAAAGATCTATTCGCAGGTGCTGATCATGGCGCAAGAGGCCACCCCGGCCGGGCGCGCCGCCTTTGGCATGGCGCTGAAGGCCGGGATGAAGCGTGCCGAATACATCCTGCAGGGCAGACCGGTGCCGCCGGCGGTGGCCGCGAATTTCTGGCTGTGGGATCGGCTGGTGCTACGCAACCTGCGCCGGATGCTGGGCATGGACCGGCTGCGGCGCGGCGGGTCGGGCGCGGCCCCGATCTCGCCCGAGCTGCTGAAATGGTACTGGGCCATCGGCGTGCCGCTGGTCGAGGGCTTCGGCATGACCGAGACCTCGGGCATCGCCACGCTGAACACGCCCGAGGCCAACCACATCGGTACCATCGGCAAGCCCGCACCGGGGATCGACCTGCGCATCTCGGACGAGGGCGAAATCCAGATCCGCGGCCTGAACGTGTTCCAGGGCTATTGGCGCAACAATGCCAAGACCGCCGAGACCTTCACCGCCGACGGCTGGCTGCGCACCGGCGATATGGGGCACGTGGACGCGGACGGCTATGTCACGATCACCGGCCGCCTCAAGGACATCATCATCACCGCCGGCGGCAAGAACATAACCCCGGCCGAGATCGAAAGCCGGTTGAAGTTCTCGCATTACATCTCGGACGCGGTGATCATCGGCGACCGCCGCAAGTACCTGACGGCGCTGGTGATGATAGATCAGGAAAACGTCGAGAAGTTCGCGCAGGACCGCAAGGTGCCGTTCTCGAACTTCGCCTCGCTCTGCGCTGCGGCCGAGGTGCGCGAATTGATCGGCGCGGAAGTGGCCGCGGTGAACAAGGAATTCGCGCGGGTCGAGCAGATCAAGGATTTCCGCCTGATCGACGTGCTGCTGACCGCCGATGATGACGAACTGACCGCGACGATGAAACTGAAACGCAGCCTGGTGGAAAAGAAACACGCGCATCTCATTGAAGACATGTACAAATAGAACAGGGATCAATCCCAAGGGAGGAAAACACATGACCAAAGCAATCAGACGGCTGGCGGCAGCAACCGCCCTGTCCGCCCTGGCCTCGATGGGCTGGGCCGAAACGCAAGGCGTGACCGACGACGAAATCGTCATCGGCTCGGTCAATGACCTCAGCGGCATTTTCGCCGCCGTGGGGGTTCCGGCCACCAAGGGCGCGAACGTGGTGTTCGACCGGGTCAACGCCAATGGCGGCGTGCATGGCCGCAAGATCCGCTATGTGGTCGAGGACAACGGATACCAGATGCCGCGCGCGATGCAGGGCTACAACAAGCTGCTGAACCGCGACAAGGTGTTTGCGATGCTGCAATCGCTGGGCACGCCGATGAACCTGGCCGGGTTCAAACTGCTGGATCCCAAAGGCATCCCCAACGTCGCCCCCCTGTCGGCCGCGCGGCAGATGCTGCAGGAGCCGATGAAGAACAAGTTCACCTCGTTTTCCAGCTATTACGACCAGGCGCGCGTGGGCGTGAAATATCTGGCGCAGGAATTCGGTGGCGACAAGGTCTGCACGATGTATCTGCCCACCGATTTCGGCAAGGAAATCCTGGAAGGCAGTCAGGAAGGCTCCAAGGAAGCTGGCATTACCTTTGCCGCGGAAACCACTCACAAACCTGACGAAACCGATTTCGTGGGCTCGCTCAGCAAGCTGAAGGAAGAAGGCTGCGACATCGTCACAATCGCCTTGGGTGTGCGGCAGGCCATCACCGTGGTCGGCACCGCCAAGAAGATGGGCCTGACCGACATGAAGTTCCTGGGCACCTCGGCCAGTTTCCTGACCGTGGTGGCACAGGTGCCGGGTGGCGTGACCGACGGTTTCTACGCCGCTGCCTCGTGGCAGGACCTTTGGGCCCGCGCGGATGAACCCGCCCCCAAGGCCTTCATCGAGGAATACAAGGCCGCCACCGGCGAAGACCCGGTGGGCTTTTCGATGCTGGGCTATGCCGCGGCCGAAATGATGGTCAAGGCGCTGGAGGCGGCAGGCCCCGACCTGACCCAGGAAAGCTTTATCGCTGCAATGGAGACGCTGGACTATCAGGATGAACTGGTCGGCAACCACATGACCTTTGGCCCCGATGACCATCAGGGCGCCGATACGGTCTACGTCAACGTGGTGGAAAACGGCGCGTGGAAAATGGTCTACGAAGAGTAAGGCCAGAGAAACTCAACGAAAAAAAGGGCTCGCGGTTGCGAGCCCTTTGCATTTGAAAAACTCGGCAGCGATTAACGCTTCGAGAACTGGAACGAACGGCGGGCTTTGCGCTTGCCGTATTTCTTGCGTTCCACGACGCGGCTGTCGCGGGTCAGGAAGCCCGCGGCTTTCAGGGCACCGCGCAGGCTGGGATCGTACAGCTGCAGCGCTTTCGAGATGCCGTGCTTGACCGCACCGGCCTGACCGGTCAGGCCACCGCCCTTGACGGTTGCCACAACGTCGAATTCACCTTCGACACCGGCAACCTGGAACGGCTGGCGCAGGATCAGCTGCAGAACGGGGCGTGCGAAATACACGTCCTGGTCCTTGCCGTTCACGGTGACCTTGCCGGAACCCGGCTTGATCCAAACGCGGGCAACAGCGTCTTTACGCTTGCCGGTTGCATAGGAACGACCCAGTTCGTCACGCACGGGCTCGCGCACAACAACTTCTTCGGCCACGGTTGCAACGCCTGCGACGGCGCTCAGCTCTTCGAGAGTATTGATCTGATCAGCCATCGGTCATTAGCTCCGGGTGTTTTTCTTGTTCATGGATTTGACATCCAGAACTTCGGGGGCCTGGGCTTCGTGCGGGTGCTCGGCACCGGCATAGATGCGCAGATTGGTCATCTGCTGACGCGACAGACGGTTGCCCGGCAGCATGCGCTTGACGGCCTGAAAGACCACACGCTCGGGGTGCGCGCCTTCCAGGATCTGTTGCTTGGTGCGCGACTTGATGCCGCCCGGGTGGCCAGTGTGCCAGTAGAAGTGCTCGTCTCGCTTCTTGCCGGTCATCTGGATCTTGTCGGCGTTGATGACGATGACGTTGTCGCCCATGTCCATGTTCGGGGTGAACGACGGCTTGTGCTTGCCACGCAGGCGCATGGCGACGATCGAGGCAAGACGGCCCAGAACAACGCCCTCGGCGTCGATCAGGATCCACTTCTTGTCGATGTCTGCAGGAGTTGCAGAGAAGGTTTTCATGTCAGGACAATCCTGTTTGATGTGAAAGGCCGCCCCAAAGGTGGACCGGCCCGAATTCGATGGATGGGTATTTAGACGGCCCGTAAGTGCACGTCAAGAATGGTAGCGTCCAATTAATTATTATAAAACATCAGCTTATAAAATAGGTATCTATTTACCCCAAATCAAACGCTGATTTGTTCGGGCGGATTGTCCAGTAAGGCGCGCAGACGCAGCATGGCGGATTCGAACTGCTTCAGCGAGACATGCCCGTTCATGGCAATGCGCACGGCATTTGGCGCTCGTCCATCCCTCAGCGCGAATTCATCTGCCGATCGGAGTTGAATGCCCTCCCGCTCGGCGGCTCTGCTGAAAGCTGCAGCACGCCAGCCGGAGGGCAGGCTTAGCCAGACAAAGGGAATGTCGGCGTCCCAGTTCAGATTGAAGCCACCCAGTGCATTGACGGCCACCCGTACATACTCACCCATCTTCGCGCGAACATCCCGCGCCATTTGCCGGGATTGAGGGTGACTGAGGAGCAAGCGGGTCAGTTCGGCCAATGGCTGCGCCAACCCGAAGTACCCGTATTCCGCCGATCGGCGCAGGTCTCCGCTGCGTTCCCGCGGAGCGATGGCGAACCCCACGCGCAACGCCGGCGTAAGGGTCTTGGAAATCGACGACACGTGCCAGCCCCGTTCAGGCGCAAGAGCCCTGTAACTGGGTGCGCGTGCCTCGCCCATACGATAGCAATCGTCCTCGATGATTTGCAGATCGTGGCGGCGGGCGATCTCGATCACCTCGTTGCGGCGTTCAAGAGGAGAATGGCCACCGGTCGGATTCTGAACTTCGGGCGACACGCAGATCGCCTGCGCACGAGTTTGACGAAGGATGTGGTCCAGCGCGTCGGGGCTGATACCCCATTTGTCCATTTTCACACCGACAACTTCGGCGCGCATCAACTCACCGGCGCGACGGAACCCCGCATAAGAAAGGTCTTCGACCAGAACAACGGGTTTCGGATCGCGCAGAACGGTCTGAAACACGACGCACAGTCCGCTTTGTCCGCCATGCGTAAGAACGATGTCATCGGCGTTCAAAGCACCCAGCGGCAAGTCGGAGAGCCAATCAACAACAGCCTGGCGCACCGGCAGGTAAGCGTCACGGGTGGGATAGTTCATGAACATCTTCGGATCCCCCTGCGCCACCTTGGCAAGGCATGACCGTATCAGGGACACCTGCCCGACATCTGGCAGTCGCGGGCTGAACAGGCTGACATTGGCGTCATACTTGTCGTCGCGAAGATGAAGCTGCCGTGACCAGACATCGTCCAGCAATGGCATTTTCGGTGGTGCCACGAATGTACCACGCCCGACCTCGGCCTGCAGCAACCCCTCCTCGGTCAGAATGGAATAAGCCCGGGCGACCGTTCCTGGTGTGATTTGCAATCGATATGCCAGCTCCCGCACCGGAGGAAGTTTCCCCCCGACTTCCAGCTGCTTTTTTTCGATGGCTTTTCGAATTGTATCGGCGACCAGAGTGTACTTTGGCCCCTTGGATTTTGGCAGATCTGTCGGCCAAATTGTATCCATTACAATTCTTCCTTTGCGTTCAACACAATCCCGAATGTATCACAACAATGTACCGAACATTTATGCTTTGTGTCAATACAATTTGAAAGGATACTTACCATGACACGCGCAATGCACACCTCCGCCCTCTTGCTGCTGAACGACAGCCCCCGGCTGCCTCTGATCGCTGCGCTGGCCGTGCGTTTTGCGGCGACTGTCACCCAATGGGAACGCCGGCGCCGCAGTCGCGTCAACCTGAGCAGGCTGGACGACCGTCTGCTTAAGGATGTCGGACTGACGCGCTTTGAGGCTGACCGCGAAGCACGCCGCCAATTCTGGCTTGGCTAGAATATCCCCAGTCCCAATTACGGGACCTCTTCCTGTGCCGGGGCTTGTCCCCGGCATTTTTTATCCGAACGCAGCTGCAGCGGACCCGGCAGGTGGCAACGAGTAGGTCATGCTGGCGCGCGCCACCGGCGCCTCCCGCCCTTCCGAGTAAATCAGGACGTCACCAACAGCCAGCGTACGCCCCAGTTTCAGCAACCTGCACTCGGCAATCATGTCGGCCCCACCGGCAGGTTTACGCAGAAAATCCATAGAACTGTTGGTGGTCACCGCCAGCGATTGCCGGCCCTTTCGCGCCAGAACCATCGAATAGACGCAGACATCGGCCAGGGCGAACATCGAAGGCCCGGACACGGTTCCGCCCGGACGCAGATGCCGATCTTCGACAACGAGGCGCATGCGGATCGAGTCGTCGGTCAGATCCATGACGACGAAATCCTTGTGCACCTGCGGGAAGACCTGCGCCAGATAGTCCGTCAGCTCTTCCTTGTTCATTGCCAATGACATGCTTCCCCTCCTCGATTTGCCGACCTAGAGTTGGCCCCACAGCCGGCAGGAGGGCAAGATGGCAATTTTGGAACGTAACGACACGGGCGCGATCGCTCATCTGAAAATGAAAACGCCCGAGCGGCTGAATGCGCTGAGCGACGAAATGCTGGAGGCGCTGCAATCTGAACTGGATACCCTGCGCGATGATCGTACGATCCGCGCCGTGATACTGTCTGGGGCAGGCAAGGCGTTTTGTGCCGGTCACGACCTCAAGCAGATGACCGCAGGCCGGCAGGCCGAAGATGGCGGCAAGGCCTACTTCACCGATCTGTTCAATCGCTGCGCCCGAATGATGATGTCGATCCAATCCCTGCCCCAACCGGTGATCGCGCAGGTCCATGGCATTGCAACGGCCGCCGGCTGCCAACTGGTGGCGACCTGCGATCTGGCCGTGGCAGCCGAAGGAACGCGATTCGGCGTCAATGGCGTGAATATCGGTCTCTTCTGCTCGACGCCGATGGTGGCGCTGAGCCGCAACATTCCGCGAAAACTGGCGTTTGAGATGCTGACCACCGGTGATTTCATACCAGCGGAGCGGGCTGCCGAGCTGGGCCTGGTCAATCGTGTCGTTCCGGAAGCGCTGTTGGAGCATGAGACCCTGTCGTTGGCCGAGCAGTTGGCCTCCAAACTGGGCGCGGCGGTAAAGATCGGGAAACAGGCGTTTTATCAGCAACTTCAGATGCCTTTGGATCAGGCATATGCCTATACCGGCGGCGTGATGGCCGAAAATATGCTGCACCGGGATACCGAGGAAGGTATTTCCGCATTTATCGAAAAACGCTCACCAAATTGGACCCAATGACGCAATTGTTATGGCTAAAATTATCGACTGTTCGCATTTTTGCACTTTTCAAAAGGGCATCTCTGTGGCAAAGCTGAGACAGGGCTGAGGTCCTCACTATCTTTTGGGTCGCCGTGGGCGGAAGGTCCCTCCAAGCTGGTTTCTCTCACCGGCGCAGACATTCCCGCAGCGGCGACCCCAAGACTTCCCAACAAAATCATAGCGTTGCTGCCTTGTTGGCGGCAGTTTTCGATGGCCGTTGCACGCGCGGGCCACCTGCCCTATTTGGACGCACATGACACAGAAATTGCATATCGTTGGCGGCGGCATGGCCGGATCCGAGGCCGCATGGCAGGCCGCCGAAATGGGCGTGGACGTCGTGATTCACGAAATGCGCCCCAAAGTGGGCACTTTTGCGCATCAAACCGGCAACCTGGGCGAGATGGTCTGTTCCAACTCGTTCCGGTCTGATGATGACGAGCAGAATGCCGTTGGTTTGCTGCATTGGGAAATGCGCGCGGCCAATGGGTTGATCATGACCACGGCAGACGCCCACCGACTTCCTGCGGGCGGCGCTCTTGCCGTAGACCGTGAACCTTTTGCCGAAACGGTGACCGCCAAGCTGAAGGCGCACCCACGCGTCACCGTCACCGGTGAGGAAGTCACTACGCTTCCGGACGATGGACATTGGATATTTGCCACCGGTCCGCTGACCTCGCCAGCGTTGGGCGCAGCGATCCAGCGCGAGACCGGGGCCGAAGCGCTGGCCTTTTTCGACGCGATTGCCCCGATCGTCTACGCTGACACGATCGACATGAGCAAGGCGTGGATGCAGTCGCGCTATGACAAAGGTGAGACCGAGGAAGAGCGTACCGCCTATCTGAACTGCCCGATGGACCGTGACCAGTACGAGGCTTTCATCGACTCGCTGCTGGCCGCTGACAAGACCGAGTTCCACGAAGGTGAAACAGCTGGCTATTTCGATGGCTGCCTGCCGATCGAGGTGATGGCCGAGCGTGGGCGCGAGACTCTCCGTCACGGGCCGATGAAACCGGTGGGCCTGACCAATCCACATCAGCCGGACGTAAAACCTCATGCCGTGGTTCAACTGCGTCGCGACAACGCTTTGGGCACGCTGTTCAACATCGTTGGGTTCCAGACCAAGATGAAATATGGCGCCCAGACCGAGGTGTTCCGGATGATTCCTGGGCTCGAGAATGCCAGTTTTGCACGTCTGGGCGGCATCCATCGCAACACCTTCATCAACTCGCCCACTTTGCTGGATGCGCAGATGCGCCTGAAATCCAAGCCGAACATCCGATTTGCCGGGCAAATCACCGGGGTTGAAGGATATGTCGAGAGCGCCGCGATGGGCCTGCTGGCAGGTCGTCTCGCGGCGGCAGAGATCCTTGGCGACTCCCTGCCCCCGGTTCCGCAGGACAGCGCCATGGGCGCGCTGATCCACCACATCACCGGCGGCGCAGAGGCCAAGACCTTTCAGCCTATGAACGTGAATTTTGGTTTGTTCCGACCGGTCGACGGGTTGAAAGGCGGACGGCGCGGCCGCAAGGATCGCTACAAAGCCTATACCGATCGCGCCAAGGAGGCATGGCAGCAGTGGCTGACGCAAAGCTGACTGGACGCAGACCGGGCCACGCGCCTAAACTGGCGGCATGAGCGAGAAGTTCCTCAAAAACACATATGATCTGAACACGCCGCAGGAAACCCAGGCGCATTACCAGAAATGGGCGGCCTCTTACGAAGATGAGGTGGCCGAGCACGGGTATGCCACGCCGGGCCGCGTGGCCGAGGCGTTGTGGTCCAAGTTGCCGCAACCGGACACACCTATCCTTGACTATGGCTGCGGGACCGGGTTGTCCGGTGTCGCCATGCACAAGGTCGGATACCGGGCAATCGACGGCGTCGATCCGACACCAGAGATGCTGAAAGGTGCTGCTGCCAAGGGCGTCTACCGCAACCTTGCTGCCATCGACATCACCGATCCCAACCCGTTGGAGACGGGGGCATACAAGGCAATCGCCGCGATCGGAGTGATCGGCGCCGGCGCCGCGCCGCCCCAGACATTCGACATGCTGATGAAAGTCTTGCCCAAAGGTGGCCTGCTGGCGTTTTCGTTCAACGACCATACATTGGATGATCCCGGCTATACCGGGCGCCTGAACGAATGGCTGGACATGGGAGCGGCGCGCCTTCTGTTTCGCGAACACGGACCGCACTTGCCAGGGCTGGACTTGAAATCCGACGTATATATCGTTGAAAAGACGTGAAATTCACCACAAGATTTGCCCCATCTCCAACCGGGCCATTGCATCTTGGTCATGCGTATTCTGCATTGCTGGCGTATGGCCTCGCTGCCCGAAACTCCGGCACGTTCCTGCTGCGGATCGAGGATATCGATCAGTCCCGGGCGCGTCGGCATTGGGAGGATCAGATCTATGACGATCTGACGTGGTTGGGTTTGACGTGGCCTCGCCCTGTGTTGCGGCAATCCGATCGTATGCCGCTCTATCGGCGGGCCTTGAACCGGCTGTGGTCCCAAGGGCTGCTATATCCGTGCACCTGCAATCGCAAGGATATCGCGGCCGCCGCCAGTGCGCCGCAGGAAGGGTATCCTCTGCACGGACCTGACGGCGTCATATATCCCGGAACATGCCGTGAAAAATGGACATATCAGGTGCAGTCCGCGATCCCGGAGGATGTGGCCCTGCGTCTCAATATGTCCGAAGCGCTGCGCCGGATCGCGAGGGACGCCACCGGGTTGAGGTTTCACGAGAGCGGGTCCGGTCCGGATGGCGCGACTGGCTGGATAGAATTGTCGGACGAACAGATGCTGCACGGTGTCGGCGATGTCGTCCTCGCCCGACGGGGTATGGGCACGTCTTATCACCTGTCAGTCGTTCTGGATGATGCGGTGCAGAACATCTCAAATGTGGTTCGCGGTCAGGATCTGTTTGACGCAACCGGGATCCACGTGGTGCTGCAGCGCTTGTTGGGGTTGGACACGCCCACCTATCACCACCACCGACTTATCCGGGACGAAGCGGGAAAACGGCTGGCCAAGCGAGACGACGCCAGGGCGATTGCGAAATACCGGGCCGAAGGAGCGACGCCCGAAGACGTCCGCGCAATGGTCGGTCTTTAGGCCCGCTAGGCGCCCTCAGGCCATCGGCGACATCAATTCGACCTCTTCCCCGTCCCGGACGGCGGTGTAGAAGCAGCTTCGGCGGTTTGTGTGGCAAGCGGGGCCGCTTTGTCGTACCAGAACCAACAGGCAATCCCGATCGCAATCGACGCGAAAATCCACCAACTCCTGTACGTGTCCCGAGCTTTCTCCCTTGACCCAGAAGGACTGGCGCGAGCGCGACCAATAGGTGACGCGCCCGGTTTCCAGCGTCTTTCGGATCGCCTCGGCGTTCATCCAAGCCATCATGAGAACCTCGCCGGTGCTCTCCTCTTGCGCGATGGCCGGGACCAACCCAGCCTCATTGAATTTGAGCGTCGACGGGTCGAACGTAGCAGAGCGCGACATCGCAAAAACCTTTTGCATCCCAGAACATGGCCACTATGTATGGGGAACATCCTCCGAGGGAAACCCATGTCCGGCGAAACCGACCTGCTTAAGCTCTACTCCGGGCGCATTCTGGCGCTGGCGGCCGACATTCCGCACCTGCAGCGGTTGGAAGATCCGGATGCGACCGTCAAGAAACGGTCGCCCTTGTGCGGCTCGACGGTTGCCGTGGACATCAAAGTGCGGGACGGCCGGATTACCGAGATTGGTCAGGACGTGAAAGCCTGCGCACTGGGTCAGGCCGCATCGGCAGTGGTCGGTGCATCGGTCATCGGGGCAACCCGCCCCCAAATTGAAACCGCGCGCGACCAGCTGGCGGCCATGCTCAAGAGTGACGGCCCCACCCCGGATGCGCCGTTTGACGAACTGGAAGTTCTGCGGCCCGCCCGCGATTACAAGAACCGGCACGCGTCGATCATGCTTGCCCTGGACGCGATCGCCGAGGCTTTCGAGAAGGCCGAACAGGCCAACTGCGCCTGAACATGGTCTTTTGAATCGAAGGCGGCTAACCTCCTGACCAATTTGACGGAGAAGCCAATTGAACAACCTTCTGGAACATTTTGTAACCTTGTGGGTCGTCATCGACCCGATCGGAACCATCCCGGTTTTCATTGCCGTCACTGCGGGTATCGAAGCCGCCGCGCGCCGGCGCACTGCCTTGCTGGCCGCACTGATCAGCGCCGGCATCCTTCTGTTCTTTCTGGTCTTTGGACAATTGCTGATCGAGGCGCTGGATATCGGCCTCAACTCGTTTCAGGTCGCCGGCGGGATCATCCTGTTCCTGTTCGCGCTGACGATGATTTTTGGTGAAAGCAAACAGGAAATCGAACAGCGCCAGGCCGAAGAAGACATGGAAGACAAGCTGCACAGGCACAACCCGGCGATCTTCCCCTTGGCGGTCCCGTCATTGGCCTCACCCGGTGCTATGCTGGCCATCGTCATTCTGACGGACAACCACCGCTACAGCGTGGCGGATCAGGGCATTACTGCGCTGGTCATGCTGTCCGTGCTGGCCTGCGCCTTTGTGTTGATGCTACTGGCCGAGCCAATCATCCGGCTGATCGGTCATTCGGGGGCGGCAATCATCAGCCGGGTCATGGGAATGATTCTGGCCTCGGTGGCCGTCAACTCGGTCCTGTCAGCCCTGCTTGAGATCTTCAAAACCGGTCAATTGTAAAAAAAACCGCCGCTCCTTCCGGGCGGAAAGGGCGGCGGCAGTCAATGCGTTTCTCGCGTGGGGTCCGGATTACCGCGTGGGGCCGAGGCACGGCCCCTTCAAGGGGTTTGGGACAGGCAGGTCACCCTTGACTGAAATGGGGATGACATACGCGGGTTGATCGGCACGAGATCGCAGGCAGAAAGGCTTAGAACCCGACGGGCAAGTGAAGCGCCACCATCAGCATGACAACCAGCGAAGCTACGCCGGCTGCATCCTGCAAAAGCGTGGCTTGCGAACGGCTGAAAGCACTTTTGATCTGGGTCAGCATGTTTCACCTCCGGTCGGGAATTAATCCTTTGTTGACCTTTTGTTCTCATATTTCCGGGGATCAGTAAAGAACTTTATGAGAACATTTGTGAACTTTTTGCGCGAAACCCGCTAACCCACTGAAATCAAACGGATGGCCTGATCCTGTTTCATCAACCAAAGAAGAACACGCGCGGCCTGACCTCGTTCCGAGGTCAATTTCGGGTCCGAAGCCAGCAGCGCACGCGCGTCAGATTGTGCAACAGCCATAAGTCCAGCCTGCCGTTCCAGGTCGGCAATCTGGAACCGGGGAAGACCGGATTGAGCGGTCCCGATCAGGTCCCCTGCCCCGCGCATCTCGAGGTCCGTTTCGGCAATTCTGAATCCATCTTCGGTTTCCCGCAGAACTTCCAGCCGTCTTCGGCCCCCTTCGCTGAGCGGCGCTTGATACATCAACAGACAGGTTGACGCGTCATGCCCGCGTCCGACCCGACCGCGTAGCTGGTGCAACTGGGCCAGCCCGAAGATTTCCGCCCGCTCAATGACCATGATCGTGGCGTTGGGGACGTTTACTCCCACCTCAATGACCGTCGTCGCAACCAAAACCTTGGTCCGCCCGTCCTGAAAGGCGGCCATTGCCGCATCTTTCTCGGCCGGGGGCATCTGTCCGTGCACAAGGCCGACGATTCCGTCACCCAGCTGGGCCCGCAAGTGTTTGAACCGTTCCTCGGCCGCGGTGAGGTCGGAGACCTCGGATTCGTCGACCAGCGGACAGACCCAATAACACTGCTTTCCGTCTTCGATCGCGCGGCGCAGATGATCGACCACCTCCTCCATGCGCGAAGTGCTGACAATCGCAGTTTTGACCGGTTTGCGTCCCGGCGGTTTCTCATCCAGGACCGAGACGTCCATATCCCCATATTGTGCAAGCGCAAGGCTGCGTGGGATCGGTGTGGCTGTCATGACCAGAACATCGGCCCCCTGTCCCTTCTCAGAGAGCTCCATCCGCTGGCGGACACCGAACCTGTGCTGTTCGTCGACAATCGCCAGACGCAAGTCATGGAATGCCACATCGTTCTGGAAAACCGCGTGAGTGCCCACCAGAATTTGGATGTCACCCGCCTTGAGCGCGGCCAGCTTCGCCTTGCGCTCGGACCCCTTGTCCCGTCCCGTCAGGATTTCGAGAACCACGCCGGCGTCCTCGGCCAGGGGGCGAAGGCCCTCCAGATGCTGGCGCGCGAGGATCTCGGTCGGCGCCATCATGACACCCTGAGCACCGGCCTCTACCGCAACCAGAAGCGCCATGAACGCAACCAGTGTCTTGCCGGATCCGACGTCCCCCTGCAGCAGGCGGTTCATTCGGGTCGGAGCACCCATGTCCTCGGTTATCTCGCGTATGGCACGCAACTGCGCCCCAGTGGGTTTGTACGGAAGCGCATCCAGTACACGGGTCTGCAACGCCCCGGTCGCGACACTTACGGTTCCACGAGTTTTGCGTTCTCGCAGTCGGGCCAGAGCCAGAGTCAGTTGATGGGCGAACAGTTCGTCATAGGCCAGACGTTCGCGCGCGGGAGCAAACGCTGCCACGTCATCGGCACCTTGCGGTGTGTGAGCCGCCCGGACTGCATCGGCCCAGGTCGGCCAGCTCTGGCGGGCAACCTGTGCAGGATCCGCCCATTCCGCCAAATCTGGCAGGCGTGCCAGCGCGCTTTGCGCCGCCTTGTAGGCCGTCTTTTGGGTGACACCTTGGGTAAGGTGATAGACCGGTTCAAACTCGGGGATGCTGTTCGCCCGTTCGACCGGCAGAATGTGGTCCGGGTGAACCATTTGCGCTGTACCGTCAAACAGTTCGAGCTTGCCGGACACCACCCGTCTCGCCCCCTCAGGCAGGACCTTTTTCAGGTAGTCGGCCCGGGCGTGAAAGAAGACCAGCTGGAAATCGGTCTGACTGTCCTGCACGAAAATCCGATAGGCTCCGCCCCTGTTGTGCGGCGGGCGGTGGGCGCCGACGGTGACTTCCACCGTGAGTGTTTTGGGCAGATCGACGCCCCGGATCGTATCACGCCGCCGCCGGTCAACCACTGCATATGGCAATGCAAACAGAAGATCGCGTGGCGTTTCCAGCCCGGTCTGCGCCAGCAGGCGTGCGGTCTTGGGACCGATACCATCCAGCCTCTCGAGCCCTGCAAAAAGCGGGAACAGTTGCTCTGGACGGCCGCTCATGCGTCCCCGATCAACTGCAGCCAGCTGTCTTCATCCAAGGTTTCGATCCCCAGCTCTGCCGCCTTCTTGGCCTTGGAACCTGCGCCGGGGCCGGCCACCAGATAGTCCGTTTTTGCGCTGACTGAGCCAGCCACTTTGGCCCCCAAGGCTTCCGCGCGGGCCTTTGCTTCGGCCCGGGTCATTTTTTCGAGCGTACCCGTAAAGACAACCGTTTTTCCCGCGACTGGGCTGCCCGATGTATCCGGCCGTTTGGCCTCTTGTACGTTCAGTTGGGCGACCAGCGCATCGATGCTTTGGCGCTCTGCGTCCTGAGCAAATGTCGAAACCAGGGTCCGGGCCATGACTTCACCGACGCCGTCGATATTCAGCAGTTCATCCCATTCGGGTCCGCTGAATTGGCTGGCAGCCGTGACAGCCTGCTCGAACGCGTCCCACGTGCCGTAGTGATTGGCGATCAGGTTCGAGGCGGCTTCACCAAGGTGTCGAATACCCAGCGCAAACAGAAGGCGGCCCAGCGGAATTGTCCGCTTTTCCTCGATCGCGGCAAAGAGTTTTGCGGCGCTCTGACTGCCCCAGCCTTTTCGGTTGGCCAGCTTGTTCAGATTTGCAGCGTCCCGCTTTTGCAATGTGAAAATGTCTGCCGGCGTACGGATCGGCAGATCCGGGTCGTTGTAGAACATTTCGATCTGCTTGGCCCCCAACCCATCGATGTCAAACGCCTTGCGGGAAACGAAGTGCTTCAGTTTCTCGACCGCTTGCGCCGGGCAGATCACCCCTCCGGTACAGCGGCGCACCGAGTCGCCTTCCTCGCGGATCGCGTCGCTGCCGCATTCCGGACATTTCGTCGGAAACTCAAACGGGACAGCTTGTTCCGGCCTTTTGCTCAGGTCGACGTCGGCTATTTTTGGGATTACATCGCCGGCGCGGTACACCTGCACCCAATCGCCAACACGTATATCTTTGCCGTCGCGGATCTGTTCGCCTTTCGAATCCCGACCGGCGATGTAGTCTTCGTTGTGCAAGGTTGCATTGGACACGACCACACCGCCAACCGTCACCGGGTGCAGCCGCGCAACCGGGCTAAGCGCGCCGGTGCGGCCAACTTGAATGTCAATCGCCTCAAGCCGGGTCCAGGCGAGTTCGGCAGGAAACTTATGAGCGATCGCCCATCTTGGTGTGGTCGAGCGAAACCCAAGACGGGCCTGCAACGACAAATCGTTCACTTTGTAGACGACGCCGTCGATGTCATAGCCAAGCGTAGAGCGCTGCTCTTCGATTGCGCGGTAGTGCTCCAGCATTTGCGCGGTCGAGCTGCAAACGGCAGTCAGGTCGTTGGTGGAAAAGCCAAAGGACTTCAATCGATCCAACGCAGATGACTGGGTGGTTCCCAACGGCTCGGACAGTTCGCCCCACGCATAGGCGAAGAACCGCAGGGGCCTTGCGCGCGTAACTTCTGGGTCAAGCTGGCGTAGCGAACCGGCGGCCGCATTTCTCGGATTCGCAAACAACTTCGCCCCCGCCTCTGCCTGCTTGGCATTCAGCTTCTCGAAATCGTCATGAGACATATAGACTTCGCCGCGAACCTCCAGGATCCCGGGCGCGTCGGCGATCTTTTGAGGGATATCTGAAAAGGTCAACGCATTGGCCGTGACGTTTTCGCCAACTTCCCCATCGCCCCGTGTTGCCGCCTGCACCAGTTCGCCGTCCACATAACGCAGAGACAGCGACAAACCGTCGATCTTTGGTTCGGCCGTGAATTCGAGGGGCGCCTCTTCGCTCAGCCCAAGATAGTTTCGAACGGACCGAACGAAGTCTGCTACATCCTCATCGTCGAATGCGTTGCCAAGCGACATCATGCGGACCGCATGGATCACTTTGCCGAAACCGTCCACCGGCCGCGCACCAACCTGATCGCTGGGGCTGTCGGTGCGCTTTAGCTGCGGAAACCGCGACTCGATTTCGAGATTCCGTAGTTTCAGGGCATCGTATTCGGCATCCGAGATCTCGGGCGCGTCCTGACCGTGATAAAGGTCGTTGGCCCGCTGCAGGAGTTCCGCAAGACGTGCCAACTCCTCTCGAGCCTGATCCTCGGTCAGATCTTCTACTGCAATCAAATTGCTCATGGCCTCGCCCTGTCACATCGTCTTGGACCCCAGTGATAGGGCGAGGTCATGGTCAGGTCCAGATGTGCTGAGCCGTGAGTGCGAGTGCCACCCTGGACCGCGGTGGCAGATGGGTCAGATTTTCAGGCGCCGACGGCCAAGCGAGTGTTTTCCACCTTGTCCGTCTGGGGGTCGCGCAATACATATCCTCGGCCCCACACCGTTTCGATGTAGTTCTCGCCGCCCGTGGCGTTGCTGAGCTTTTTGCGCAGCTTGCAGATGAAAACGTCGATGATCTTGAGTTCCGGCTCGTCCATGCCGCCGTAAAGGTGGTTGA
This sequence comes from Ruegeria sp. BHSC029, assembly GCF_059613085.1. NCBI lineage: Bacteria > Pseudomonadati > Pseudomonadota > Alphaproteobacteria > Rhodobacterales > Roseobacteraceae > Ruegeria > Ruegeria sp. BHSC029. The sequence continues at coordinate 496,895 of NZ_JBXWRU010000001.1, read as the reverse complement.
GGAACATCTCCTTGGTCAGGGTCGTGCCCTTGCGCAGGCTCAGAAGCTCCAGCATCTGGTATTCCTTGCCGGTCAGATGCACCGCCTGATTATCGACCTCGACCGTCTTGGCATCCAGATTGACCGCGATTCGTCTGGTTCGGATAATCGATTGCGAATGACCTTTGGATCGGCGGATGATCGCATGGATCCGCGCCACCAACTCCTCGCGGTGGAACGGTTTGGTCAGGTAGTCGTCGGCCCCGAAACCGAAGCCCTTGATCTTGCTTTCGGTGTCGTCGGCTCCGGACAGGATCAGGATCGGCGTTTCAACCCTTGCAATGCGCAACTGACGCAGGACTTCATGTCCGTTCATGTCCGGCAGGTTCAGGTCAAGCAGGATCAGATCGTAGTCATACAGCTTGGCCAGATCTATGCCTTCTTCGCCCAGGTCCGTCGCATACACGTTCAGGTTGGCATGCGTCAGCATCAGCTCGATGCTTTTTGACGTGGTCGGATCATCCTCGACAAGAAGAATTCGCATTGCACTGCTCCAATTCAGCTCAACTATTCCAGTTCGGGTTAACCCTGATCACAAATGGTTAATCTGACGTTACCGTTGAATCATTTGTTCGCTTTCGCCTTTAGGTTGTCTATATTTTTTTAGCGCCGTCACTTTCAAGGCCTCGATTCCGTGTTCGGCGACTGCAGACACCCATGTGTTGAACTCTTCGTCACTCAGGCCGTATCGTTTCTTGGCGTCCGACAAGGAGATCAATCCGTAAAGCACGCCTCGAACGACAATGGCCTTTCTTGATGCGACCCAGCGTTTCGTATCCGCAGGCGGCAAATCCGCTCGGGACAAAACAGACCCATCCGGCAGGGTAACTGACCTTGGTCCCTCAACTTTGTGCAAATACATCTTTCGACCCTTTTTCTGGTGCCACAAAGCTGACGGCAGTCTACTTAATGCGCGGTGAAACCGCCCCTTGAGAGTGCGTAGAATTTTCCTATATTCTGCCGGTCTTTCTTAACCCGGACTGGAACAGCCCATGGCCCTCGACACCGAGACCCCTCTGAACTCGCTTGGCTTTGCCAAACCCCCGTCGGAAACGCGGGTGGTCGTCGCCATGTCGGGCGGTGTCGACAGCTCGGTCGTGGCGGCGTATCTGGCGGATCAGGGTTATGACGTTGTTGGCGTAACCCTGCAGCTGTATGACCACGGGGCGGCGCTGGCCAAGAAGGGTGCGTGCTGTGCCGGGATCGACATCCACGACGCCCGTCGCGTGGCCGAGGAGCGCGGTTTTCCACACTACGTTCTGGATTATGAAAACATCTTCAAGGACGCCGTGATCGACGAGTTCGCCGACAGCTATCTGGCCGGCGCGACTCCGGTGCCCTGCATCCGCTGCAACGAGCGCGTCAAGTTCAAGGACCTGTTGGAAACCGCCAAGGATCTCGAGGCCGACTGCATGGCGACCGGCCATTACATCCAGCGCAAAATGGGTCCCAATGGCCCCGAATTGCACTGCGCCGAGGATGCCAACCGCGACCAGTCCTATTTCCTGTTCTCAACCACGCCCGAGCAGTTGGAATTCCTGCGCTTCCCGCTGGGGCATCTGCCGTCCAAGGACGCGACCCGCGAGATGGCCGCGCAATACGGGCTGAGCGTAGCCGATAAGCCCGACAGCCAGGACATCTGCTTCGTGCCCAACGGCAACTATGCCAGCGTGATCGAGAAACTGCGCCCCGGCGCGGCCGAACCGGGCGAGATCGTTCACGCCGACGGTCGCGTTCTGGGCCAGCACGACGGCGTAATCCACTACACGATCGGCCAGCGACGCGGTCTTGGCATCGGCGGGCTCAGTGAGCCGCTCTATGTCGTCAAGCTGGACGTGGATCGCAAACAGGTCGTCGTCGGCCCAAAGGAACTGCTGGCCACCCGCACCATTCCCGTGCGCGAGATCAACTGGCTGGGCGATGAGCCCTTCACCTCGCAGAAAGAATGGCATGTTTCGGTCAAGGTCCGCTCGACCCGCCCCCCGCGCGAGGCGATCATACGTCCGCTGACCGACACCACCGCCGAGGTCGAATTGTTGACGCCCGAAGAAGGCGTCTCGCCCGGGCAGGCCTGCGTGTTCTATGAAACCGGGGGCAGCCGGATCTTTGGCGGCGGCTGGATCTGGCGCGGTTACTGAACCGCGTCGGTCCATGAATTGCTGAGGATATAAAGCCCGGCGCAGACCATGACATAAGGCACGAGGTACTCCAGCCGTTGCGCCAGGCGCCCCGTCATGATCTGGGCGCGCCCGCCGATCAGCCCCACGATCGCAAGGGAGAGCGCTGCTAGTCCTGCCCCAAGCACACCTGCCAGCCGGAAATCGGGGGTCGAGTCCGCCAGCAAGGGGGCGAGGACCGCAAACGTGTCCATCGAAAGGCTTGTGAACAACAACATTGTCACAAGCGCCGAGGCGCTGCCCGGCACTGCGGGCGCGTCCTGCGCATTTGTTCCGCGAAGCTGTCGAGCGGCCCCAAAAAGCCCCAAGGCCAGAGGGATGCCTCCGAGGTAGCCGGCCCAGTGCGGAACAACATCTTCGACCCCCAGCGCCAGCAGGAAAGCCGCGCCGATCACCAGCCCCTGTGCCAGCAGAAACCCGAGAACCGCGCGTTGCGGGCCGGTTACGATCATTAGGGCGACCAGCGCCATGAGGTTGTCGAGATTGGTCAGCACCTGCGCCATGAAGGCCGAGGCCGCAAAGACCACATAGTCCAGCATCACGGCGTCATCCGCTCCAACACCGCGCGCGCGGCCCGAAGGCCGGGCGCTTCGCCACCGCGGCCGAGACGCTCCATCGTGACGGCCATGGCCTGTTCCTGCGCGTCCGGCGCGGCCGACACGGAAGCAAGCGCGGCGGAAATGGCTTCAGGCGTGCAGTCATCCAGCAGGCATTCCGGCACTGTCCGGGTTTCGGACACCAGGTTGACCAGCGTGACCGTATCCAGCTTGACCATGCGCTCGGCGATCTTCTGGGTCAGCCAGGTAAGCTTGTAGGCAATCACCATCGGCGTGGACTGGGCCGCCAGCTCCAATGAGACCGTGCCGGACGCGGCCAGGGCGATCTCGGCGGCGGCAAAGGCCGCACGCTTGCTGGCAACCGCGTGATCCGTATCGATGTTGCGCGGGTCCACCACGACCGGCTGACCCGGCCAGGACCGGACATGGGCAGCTACGGTATCGGCCACATGCGCGACCGCCGGAACCACCACCCGCATGTCGGGGCGGTCTTTCAGGTACAGGTCAAGCGCCGCTCCGAATACCGGCGCCAGCCGATCGACCTCGCCCCGGCGCGAGCCGGGCAACGCCAGCAGGATCGGCGCGTCGCCCAGCCCGTGATCGGCGCGGAACTGCGCGATCTGCGCGTCGGTTGCAACCGGCTCGCTGGCCACCGGGTGGCCCACGAAATCGCACTCCATTCCGGCGTTTTCCATATAGGGCGGCTCGAACGGCAGCAGGGCCAGAACATGGTCGATGACCTTGGCCATCTTGTCGGCCCGCCCAGGGCGCCAGGCCCACACGCTGGGCGCGACATAGTGCACGGTGCGTATGTTGCTGCGCGCCTTGACCTGCTTGGCCACGCGCAGCGAAAAGTCGGGACTGTCGATGGTGATCAGAACGTCGGGCTGGGTGTCCAGAATGGCCTGCGCGGTTTCGGCGATGCGGCGCTTGAGGTGAAAGAACTTGGGCAGAACCTCGACCAGGCCCATCACGCTGAGTTCGGACATCGGAAAGCGGCTGACCAGACCCTGGGCCTGCATCAGCGGCCCGCCGACCCCGTCGAATTCGATGTTCGGAACAAGGGTCTTCAACCCCTCCATCAGCGCACCGCCCAGACGGTCGCCCGACGGCTCACCGGCGACCAGAAAGACACGCATCAGACGGCCCGCTCGTGCACATGCAGGAACAGGCCCAGGCGGTCGCATTCCGCGATCACTTGGGGCCGGTCCAACACGATCACCCCACCCTTTTCGATGACGATGCCGGACAAACCGGCCGCAACGGCGCTGGATACGGTGTCGGGGCCGATGGCAGGCAGATCGGCCCGTCGGTCTTGGCCCGGCTTGGGGCCCTTGAACAGAATACCACCGCCCGCATCAGGGCGAGCGGCCAGAGATTGCAGCATCCAGGTCGTGCCGAAGGCCCCTTCGACAACCAGAACTTGGCTTTTGTGAACAACGCAAGCCTGTCCGATATCCGCTGCCCCCATGGCACGCAGGACACCCACGGCCCGGTTCGCATCGCCCAGTTCCGCCTCGGTCGGCTGTGCCTGGGTCAGACACCCGAGAGGAGGCAACAGGTCCGGAGCGATCTCGTGTGCGGCCCGCACGCGCAGTCCGGCGCCCTCCAAAATGCCGATCACCGCCCGCAGGGCTCCGTCGTCACCCGACACCAGCGCCTGCTGGATGATCGGAACCAAGGGCATGGTCTGCGCGTCAATCCGGGCGGGGTTTATGTCTGGCCTGCGGACCGCACCTGCGAGGCATACATCTGTGACGCCGCGCGCTTTGAGCTCGGCGACAAAACTGCCCAACTGCTCCAGCGGGAAGGTCACGTCTGGCGTCAGAGTGTCGGGCTGAAATCCCTCCATCGCGCAAACCAAGGGGCGTTCCGGCAGGTGCGCAACCAGTTCGTCCGGCAAAACCCCTGTTCCCGCGATCAGAGCCAGCATGATCCTATTTCCTTGGTGTCAGGAACGAACGATCGCTTTCGCCCGTCACGAATTCCACGATCTGACGCACATAGTCGCTGTCTGTGCTGTCGCCCAGACGCTTGGCGCGGTCCATAAAGGTGCCCTCGCCTTCGGACAGCTCGCGAAAGGCCGCACGCAGCGCCGAAATGTCCGCGCGGGAAACGCCGCGGCGTTTCAGGCCGACAAGGTTCAGCCCCTCCAATTCGCCGCGCGAGGCCTGAACCAGGCCGTAAGGGATGACATCGTTGGGCACCATGGTCAGCGCACCGATGATGGCGCCGCGGCCCACGCGCACCCATTGATGCAATCCGGAAATGCCGCCGATGATCACGTCATCCTCGATGATGCAGTGGCCGGCGGCGCCGGAATGGTTCACCATGATCACCCGGTTGCCGATCTGCACGTCATGGGCCACATGGACCCCGGCCATCAGTAGGCAGTCATCGCCGATGCGAGTGACGCCGCCGCCACCCTCGGTGCCGGTATTGACCGTAACGTGTTCCCTGATGCGGTTTCGCTTGCCAATTTCCAGCCGCGTGTTTTCGCCCCCGAACTTGAGGTCCTGCGGGATTTCTCCAATCACCGAAAAGTTGAAGATGACGCAGTCGTCACCGATCGAGGTCTCCCCTGTGACAACCACATGCGACTTCAATTCGACGCGGTCGCCCAAACGCACCTGTGACCCCACATGGCAGAACGGGCCGATTACGCAGTCCTGGCCGATCTGAGCGCCGTCTTCGATGATCGCGCTGGGATGAATTCGGCTCATGCTGTTTTTTCCATATCCCAATCGACGTAGGCCGAGAACTCGGCCTCGGCCGCCACTTCTCCGTCAACGGTCGCACGGCCGCTGAACTTGAAGATCTTGCCGCCCTTCTTGCCGCGCACGGTTTCGACATGCATTTTCAGCACGTCACCCGGCACCACTTTGCGTCGGAATTTGCATTTGTCGATATTCATGAAATAGATCAGCAGCTCGCTGTCGATGACATCCATGCCGACGCCCAGCATAACACCTGCGGTTTGCGCCATCGCTTCGACGATGGTCACGCCGGGCATGATCGGCGTTCCGGGGAAATGGCCCTGGAAATGCGGCTCGTTCATGGTGACGTTCTTGATACCAACCGCCGACTGATAGCCGTCAATCTCTTCCACCTTGTCAACCAGCAGGAACGGATAGCGATGCGGCAGGATCCGCTGGATCAGCTGAATGTCGGCGCTCTTGGTTTCCGTGGTCATTTTCAGGATGTCCTGTTCTCGAGGTCTCGTTCACGCGTGGTTAGCAATACCCGTACCCAAGGGCAAGCCACGCTATGGCTTGTCGCCCTCTTCCAGCTGCGATCCGTCGCCGATGGCCGCGTCGATCTTGCGGATGGCGATGGCCGTAACATCCGAGGCGTCCGAGCTGAGAAATACGTTGGATCGTTCGATGATCAGCGACGCGCCAGTTTCACGCAGCAGGTCGATGAGCACGGGCTGGGCCAGCTCAAAGAACTGATTGCGCGCCTCGTCACTGCGGCGGGCCAGAGCATCCAGTTTCGCGCGTTGCCCCTCGCGGTGAGACTGAACCTTTCGGTCGAAGGCTTCTGCAAGCGGGCGGAACTCCTCAGGGCTCAACACTTCCCGCTTTTCCGTCAGCTCTTTTTCCTCGCGGCTCAGCTCGGCAACGATGCGTTCATTTTCAGCGGCCAGCGCAGCACTTTCTGCTTCGATCTCATCAAAAACCCGTCGCCCGAATGCTGACTCGGTAAAGATCCGGTCGCTTGAGATGGTCAGCACGCCGGATTGCGGTACACCCAACTGCTGGGCGGCCACTGGGAGCGACACCACCAGGAAGATCAAAACACACAGGGCCCGTGACGGGCCCTGTACAAACTTCGATATCGCTTTGACCATGGACGTCAGAACCGTGCCTGAATGGTAAAGTCGAAGTTCTGCTCTTTGTCGAAGTCTTCCTTCTTCACGGCCTGCGAGAAGTTGAACCGCAGCGGACCGAACGGCGTATCCCATAGCAGCGAGACGCCGATGACCTGACGGATCGAGCCGTCTGCGCCGACGATATTGGCACCTGTCGTATCAACATTGTTGATGTTGTACAGGTTGCCGATGTCATAGAAGACACCGCCGCGCAGCCCAAGTTCCTCGGGCAGACCCAACGGGAAGTCCGACTCGAACCGGGCGACCCAGTAGTAGTTGCCGCCGATCGCATCATCCTGCCCGTTCGACAGGTCACGAGGGCCGATACCGGCCGGCTCGAAGCCGCGGAACGTTGTCGGACCCAGAACATAACGGTCAATTGCCCGACTGAAGTCGTCACCTTGCCAATGGAGCGCGCCGGCCTCGAAGGACGCACGCAGCGTCATTTCCTCGTTCAGAACCTTTGTCTGGGCAATCGCCCGGGTCGAGGTCTTGAAGTACTTGTTGTCGCCACCAAGGCCAGCCGCGTCCACGCCGACCTCGAACAGAACACCTGCATTCGGGTTCAGGCCGCCCAGCCGGCTGTCATAGACATAGGCCAGCCCCAGCGAGCTTGTCGAACGCTTGCCTTGCGCGATTTCCGACGCGATGACTGCCCCGTTGACCTCGTCATCCTGCTGCGACATCTCGGACTTGTTCCAGTTGTAACGCAGCCGCAACGAGGACAGTTCGCCAATCGCATAGCTGAGCTGCGGATTGATGAACACGCTCTTGGTGTCATAGCTGGCAAAGCTGGAATTGGTCCTTGAAAGGCCAAAGCCCAGATCGAAACGCAGTTTCCGGCCCAAAAGGTACGGTTCGGCAAAGTTGATGACGTACTGCTCAGAGTCCTGCGCAGTCGACAGCGTCAGGCCAAATTCCTGTCCGCGCCCGAGGAAGTTCCGTTCCTCAAGCCGGATGGCGATCCCGAAACCGTCGGAAACCGAGTAGCTGCCGCCCAACGCCAGCGAACCGGTCGGCTGCTCCTGGACATCCACGTCCACGATCACCTGGCTGGGGCTGGACCCTTCGCGAGTTTCCACATCCGCGACCGAGAAGAAACCCAAGGCCCGGATACGTTCGGCACTCTGCCGGATTTCGCGCGGGTTGAAGGGGTCACCCTCGACCGTGTCGAACTGGCGCCGGATGACCCGGTCCAGAGTGGTCGTGTTGCCCTCGATGTCGATCCGTTCGACGAAAATGCGCGGGCCTCTGGTCAGCACGAACTGAACGTCCAGCGTCAGGTCACGGTCGTTGCGGGTCACACGCGGCTCAACGCGCAGAAAGTCGACGCCCTGCTTCAGGCCAAGACGCTCCTGCCGAGCGATCGAATTCTCAATCAGAGTTGGCGAATACGTAACACCAGGTTTGATCTTGAGGGCCTTCTGATACTCGGCCGCATCAACGCCCGGGATTTCGCTGACCGTCGAGATGTTGCCGAACGAGAATTTCTGACCTTCGGTGATGTTCATCACCAGATAGAAGGCGTCGCGCTCACGCGTGAACTCGACATTGGCGCTGTTGATCCGAAAATCGACATAGCCGCGCGACAGGTAGAAATCACGCAGAACCTGTTTGTCGAATTCGATGCGGTCGGCAATGAACGTGTCACCGCGCAGGAAGGTACGCAGGATGTTGGCCTGCTTGGATTCAAGGACACGGCGCAGACGACGGTCGGAATATGCACGGTTTCCAACAAAGCTGACGCGCTCGATCTCAATCGTGGTGCCTTCCGCCACTTCAAAAACCAGGTCCACCCGGTTGTCGCTACGGCGGATGATCCGCGGAATGACAGTGGCCGATACGCGGCCTTGCGCCGAGTAGATTTCGGCGATCTTGTCAGCGTCGGACTCTGCAACCTGCGGCGTGAACACCCGGCGTGGCTGCGACGAGATTGCCTGGATCAACACGTCGTCCTTGACGCGGCGATTGCCCTCGATGCTGATCTTGTTGATCGTCGGATACTCGGCGACCTCGATCACCAGAGTGTTCCCGCGCGGGGTCAATTCGACTGTCTCAAAAACACCACTGTCAAGCAAACGCTGGTAGGCGTCATTCAACTGGCCCGCAGTGACTGTCTGACCGGGTGTGATTCCTGTCCGGGCGATGATGGTGGACGTCTCAATGCGACGGTTGCCCTGAACATCGAACGACGAAATCGTGTAGGTCTGGGCCTGGGCGGCTTGCGGCACCGCCGTAAAACTCATTGCCGCAAAGAGGAAAAAAATCGTTAGTGCCCGCCACAAAATGTTGCCGTGCGGTTGCGCAGTACCGCAGGATGTGCCCGCGCCTCTCCTGTAAGCCATTTTTGTCTCTACCTAGAATTTCGGACTTTAGAAGTTGAGTAGCCGCTCTGGTGGGCCTTGTCAAAAGCACAAACGAAAAACGCGACCGGATCGGTCGCGCTCGAGTCGTTCAGCTGGGTATGGGGAATCACATACCGGCCAGATATGCGGCGCCTGCCAGTGCCAAAGCGGTCAGCCCAAAGCTCAGCAACGCGTCCCAGTTCAATACAAACAGGAAGCTGAAGCCCCGATAGGAATTTCGCAATGCCTTTGTCATTGGTTACAGCCCGCTTGATTGCACGTCTCGGTAAAATTACACCAAACAAACTAGGTTTGAATTGAGGCAATTTTGCGACCGTAACGCGTCAATGCCGCCACAATCAGCAGAACAGGTCGTTGCTTACCGAGAAGATCATGAGGCTGAGAATCAACGTGATGCCCACCGCCATCAACAGTTGCAAAGCTCGGTCGCTGGGCGGTTTCCCTGCGACGGCTTCGTAGGCGTAGAAAACAAGGTGGCCCCCGTCCAATGCCGGGATTGGGAACAGGTTCAGCAAGCCTACAGCAGTGGACAGAACCGCGATGAAGAAGATGAAGCTCTGCGCCCCTTGGCTCGCCATCGCACCTGAGGTTTCCGCGATACCTATGGGTCCGGACATGTTGCAGGTGCTGATCGCACCGGTGACTATGTGCCATATGCCGGACAGCGACCCCTCGATGATGCGGCCGGTCTGGATGACACCGCCATGCAGCGATTCAACGAGGCCCGCGGGTTCAGTCGCTGGCACCAGCATCATGCCGCCGACGATTCCAATCCGCCATTCGGTTTTGAAGCCGCCGTCCGCCTGCGGTTCATCCGTGCGACGCGGCGCCAGTGCAAATTCCAACTCGGCGCCGTCGCGCCAGACGTCCAGCAGAAGCACCTTTCCGTCCGAGCTTTCGACCTTTTCCTTAAGCTGTTCGAAGGCAAAAATCGGTTCGCCATCAACCGAGGTGATGACGTCGCCCGCCTGCAACTGGATATCCATCGCAGCACTGCGCGGGGCGACCTGCTGGATCAAGGGCGGGAACAGCCACGGAGCCGACACGTCGAGGGTCTGGCCGTCGCGGATGACAGTGTATTCGAGAACCGGCTGCACCGGCAGCGCTTCGGTAAACTCGGTCCAGGCCCCCTCCTGATCGAAATCAGGCGTGGGGATGCCAGCGATCGCAACGATTTCGTCCCCCTCCTGAAGCTCCTGCACGGTGCCCGGCAGAGGTTTCAGCGATCCGACCGTCAGTGGCTCGCGGGTCACGCCTTGCGACCAGAAGATCAAACCGAAGACAAGGATCGACAGAACGAAATTGAAGACCGGCCCGGCTGCAACCGTGGCAGTCCGCGCCCAAAGCGGTGCGCCATGCATCGTCCGACGCAATTCTTCGGGGCTCTGCGTGGTGATTTCGGCCATCGTCTCGGTGTCCTTGCCCGAGGCCGCATTGGCATCGCCCAGGAATTTCACGTAACCGCCAAAAGGCAGCAGAGCGATCTGCCATTTGGTGCCGCGTTTGTCCATTCTGCTCCAAAGCACCGGACCAAACCCCAACGAGAACACCTCGGCATGGATCCCGGACCAGCGGCCAACGATGTAGTGCCCGTATTCATGCACCGCCACGATGACGGACAGCGCCACGACGAATGCGGCAATCGTATAGACCAGCCCACCAAATTGCGGGATCAGCGAGAGTATGTCCAAAATTCTATCCTGCTCTTCGTAGTACGGCGTCATCCACCCATTGACGTGCCAGATGGTCCGTTTTCAGGACGTTATCAAGGGTCAAAGGGGCATCAATAAGGCCGCCTGCATCGTCGAAACGGTCCAGAACGGCGGCCACGGCGTCGGTCATGTCCAGAAAGCCGATGCGTTGACCGATGAAATGATCCAACGCACGCTCCTTGGCAGCGTTGAAGATCGCGCCTGACAGGCCACCGCGTTCCATGACCTCGCGGGCCAGCCGCAGGGCCGGGTAACGCGCCGGGTCCGGATCACGAAAACGCAGCTGACCCAGCTTGGCCAGGTCCAGGCGCGGCACCGGCAGGTCGCGCCTTTCGGGCCAATGCAGTGCATAGCCGATCGCATGCCGCATATCAGGCGCGCCCAAATGCGCCATCACTGCGCCATCGCGAAATCCGACCAGAGCATGCACGATGGATTCCGGGTGAACCACAACCTCGATCCGGTCAGGGTTGATCCCGAAAAACTCTTTGGTCTCGATTACTTCCAGCGCCTTGTTGAACATCGAGGCGCTGTCGATCGTTATCCGCTGTCCCATGTCCCAATTGGGGTGGCTCGAAGCTTGCTCGACCGTAGCGCCGGCCAGCTTCTCGACCGGCCAGTCGCGAAAGGCGCCGCCGCTGGCAGTGATGATGATGCGCTCGACCGCATCCATGTCTTCACCCACAAGCGCCTGAAAGACCGCCGAATGCTCGCTGTCGACAGGCAGCAGACGCGCGCCGTGGCGTTCCGCGGTTTCCAGAACGAGCGGGCCAGCACACACCAGAGTTTCCTTGTTTGCCAAGGCCAGGGTCGCGCCTTGCTTCAAAGCCTCAAGCCCCGGCGCCAAACCGGCCGAGCCAACAATGGCGGACATGACCCAGTCTGCTGGGCGAGCGGCCGCTTCGATCAGCGCGGTTGTGCCCGCGGCGGCCTCGATCCCTGTGCCGGACAATGCATCGCGAAGATCATCCAGATGCTGGTCAAAGGCGGTTACTGCCACTTCAGCGCCCAGCCGGCGGGCGTCCTGCGCCAACTGCCGGACATTCGCCCCGCCGGTGACGGCGACCACCTTGTAATCCTCCGGGGCCCGAGCAATCAGATCGATCGTATTCTGGCCAATCGATCCGGTCGCGCCGAATATCGAAACCTTTCGCATCAGATTTCCCCGGGCGAATAGACCAGCGACGCGATCAGAACCATCAGCGATGCACCCATCATGCCGTCAAATCGATCCAGAAAACCGCCATGTCCTGGCACCAGGTTCGAGCTGTCTTTGACCCCGAACCGCCGCTTGACGGCGCTTTCCACGATATCACCGGCCTGGCTGGCCATCGAGGCCAGGACCGAAACCAAAACAAACCGATAGCCAAACCCGGCATACGCGGCAACGGCTGCGCCCACCAGCGCGGCTGCCACCCAGCCGCCCGCCGTGCCCGACCAGGTTTTCTTGGGGCTGACCCGCGGCCAGAACTTCGGGCCACCGAACGTCTTTCCCACGAAGTACCCAGCTACGTCCGTGGCAACGACGACCAGGATCAACCAGACCATCCAGCCAAACCCCATCGTCTCGCGGATCTGGATAAACCCGTAACCCGCACAGGCAATCCACATGGCAAACAGCACGTAGATCCCGCGTGAGTGCGAGACCTGCCCTGCCCCGACCAGTGCGGGCGCGATCAGAAAGGGCAGTTTGTAGAGCGGCGGAACATGATAGCTGAGCATGACGGCAACGCCGGTCAGGATTCCCAACTGAACCGCGACGCCCATCCGATCGGAATCGATCATGCGAACCAGTTCCCAGGTCATCAGACCGCACGCTGCGGCAACAAATGTCTCGAACCATAGTCCGCCCAGCCAAACCTCGACCGCTCCAATAGCGACCAGTACCAGGGCAGACAACACCCGGGTGGTGAGGTCGGACCATCGGCCGTCCGTCATGCCGGAACTGCTCCGAACCGGCGTTCGCGCGACCCGAAGCTCTTGCACAGCCGTTCCAGCTCGGCCGCGGTGAAGTCGGGCCAGAGCGTGTCGATGAATTCGTATTCCGAGTAAGCGGATTGCCAGAGAAGGAAATTCGATATCCGCGCCTCGCCGCTGGTGCGAATGACCAAATCGGGGTCAGGCAGGACGCGCGTGTCCAGATATCTGGGCAGCGTTTCCTCGTCGACATCTTCTGGCCGCAGGTTGCCTGCGGCAACGTCCCGCGCCAGCCGCTTGGTTGCCCGGGCCACTTCGTCCCGACCACCATAATTGAGAGCGACGGTCAGGTGGACAAGGTCATTGTCGGACGTCTCGCGCTCCAGCGTGTCCATCAACTCGATCAGTTTGGCATCCAGCCGCACCCTGTCGCCGATGAATCGGACACGGATACCGTTTTGGGCCAGGGTTCGGGTTTCCTTGATGATGTAGCGCTTGAACAGGCTCATCAAACCGGCAACCTCGACCTGGGTCCGTTTCCAGTTTTCCGTCGAGAAGGCAAAAATCGTCAGGTACTTGATCCCCAGCCCCGGGCAGGCTTCGACCACTTCGCGCACCCGACGGGCACCGGCGTGATGCCCGTACAGCCGTGGCCGGCCGCGCGCCTGGGCCCACCTACCGTTGCCATCCATGATGATGGCCACGTGACGCGGTCCACAGGGGGGCTCGTTTTGGGGATCAGCGGGCATGGCTTGCGCTCAAACCTGCATGATTTCGGCCTGCTTGGCCTCAAGGGCCGCATCTACGGCCTTGATCATCTGGTCGGTCAGTTCCTGAACCTCGGTTTCCCAGAACTTCTGATCGTCTTCCGACAGGCCGTCGGCCTTGGCTTTCTTGATCTGATCCATGCCATCGCGGCGCACGTTGCGAATGGCAACGCGGGCGTGTTCGGCGTATTGCCCGGCCACTTTGCCCAGCTCGCGGCGGCGCTCTTCGTTCAGCTCGGGGATAGGCAGCATGATGATCGTTCCGTTCAGCTGCGGGTTGATGCCCAGTCCGCTTTCCCGGATCGCCTTTTCCACTTTGCCGACCAAAGACTTGTCCCAAACATTCACGGTGACCATGCGCGGCTCGGGAACGTTTACAGTGCCGACCTGGTTAATCGGTGTCATCGACCCATACGCATCCACCATAACCGGCTCGAGCATCGAAGCCGACGCACGCCCGGTGCGCAGCGACGCGAATTCGGTTCTGAGGTTGGCCATCGCGCCATCCATGCGGCGTTTCAGATCATCGGTGTCCAGTTCAAAATCGTCAGACATGCTGCTCACTCCCCGTCTTCAGGTGATGTTGGAATGGCTCTTACGCCATCGCACCTGGGATGTATAGCAATCATGGTCGGGAAATGTGGCAATGACCAGAGTTGTTTCCGCGAAAAAACCGATCCCCCGGACAAAAAAGACCAGCCCTGTGGCGGGCCGGTCTGGAACAGAAAAAACTAAGGCTCAGGCGTTCAGGTCAACGACCACGCGTCCCTTGACCTGACCGTTGAGGATGTCGGCACCCAGCTTCGGAAGATCATTCAGAGTGGCCGGCTGAATCATCGCTTCCAGCTTGTCCATCGGCAGATCCGAAGCCACCCGCTGCCAGGCCCGCAGTCGGTTGTCGAACGGCTGCATCACGCTGTCGATACCCAACAGGTTGACTCCGCGCAGCAGGAACGGAATGACGGTCGCCGGCAAGCCCGCGCCACCGGCCAGACCGACCGCTGCCACTGAGGCGCCATACTTCATCTGACCCAGAACGCGCGCCAGCATTGCGCCCCCGACGGCATCAACGCAGCCAGCCCAGGTTTCGCTTTCCAGCGGACGTTTGGTGGTTTCGTTCAACTCGTCACGCGGCACGATCGACGTCGCACCAAGCGCCTTCAGATAGCCTTCGGTTTCAGGCCGCCCGGTCACTGCCGCAACTTCGTATCCCAGATTGGCCAAAATCGCCGTGGCAACCGAGCCGACGCCCCCGGCTGCACCGGTTACCAGAACCGGCCCGCGGTCGGGCGTCAGACCGTGATCTTCCAGCGCCATCACCGCCAGCATCGCGGTAAAACCGGCAGTTCCCACGGCCATGGCCCGGCGCGTGCTCAACCCCTCGGGCAGAGGGACGAGCCAGTCGGCCAGCGCGCTGGCCTTCTGGGCGTATCCGCCCCAATGCGCCTCACCCACGCGCCAACCTGTCAACACCACTTTGTCACCGGGCTTGTACCTGTTGTCCGAGGATTCCTCGACAGTTCCGGCATAGTCGATCCCTGGCACATGCGGGTAACTCCGCACCAAACCGCCGCCCTTGGGCGACATGCACAAACCATCCTTGTAGTTGACGGTCGAGAACTCGACGGCCACACGCACTTCACCATGCGGCAAGTCATCTTCCGAGATCTGCTTGATCACCGGGCTGGCCAGTCCGCTTTCCTCGTCCTTTTCCATCACCAAAGCGTTGAACATATTCCAATTCCTTTCATTGACCGTGGCCCGACCGATCTGTCATCTGGCCCATATGCTTCCCGGGCGCGTCTCGCGCGCCCTTCCCGGCTCAAATCCAGAACTTGTTCTGCACGATTGCAGTCCGCATTCCAGACGGCGTTTCGACTTCGACCTGCGTTCCCGGATCCCAGTGGCTCAGCCGCAGCATACCGATCGACACGTTGGTTTGAAAATCCGGCGACCAGGTGGCTGAGGTCACCTGGCCCACGCGTTTGCCATCGCCATAGACCGGCCACGGCCGATCACAGGGCGGCACCGCGTCTCCCTCAATCGCGATCGGGCGGATTTGCTGAACCGGCCCTTCTTTGGCCACCCGCAACAGCGCATCCCGCCCGATGCAGCCAATGGCCGTATGCGTATTGCAGAACTTGCCCAACCCGCATTCATGGGGCGTGTTGTCGTCGGTCATGTCGTTGCCGTAAGACAGCAACCCGCCTTCGATCCGCTCGATCAGATTGGGGCAGCCCGCCCGAACCTGCAGGTCCTCTCCGGCGTCAAACAGCGCATTCCACAAGGGCATGCCGATGTCGCTGCCTTCGACATAGATCTCGAACCCGCCCTGTTTGGAATAACCCGACCGCGCAATCGCCAGATCACGCCCCTCGAACTGGAACATGTCGAACTTGAAGAAGCGGATATCGCGCACCCGGTCGCCAAAGACCCGCGCCATCAGGTCATCCGCCTTGGGTCCCTGCACCGCCAAGGGCGACACGTCCGGCTCGTCCACCAGAACATCCAGTCGATATCCGTTGGCCAAGCCTTTGACCCACAACAGCAAATCACTGTCTGCGATCGAAATCCACCAGCGGTCATCCGCCAGTTTCACTGCCACGGGGTCGTTCAACATTCCGCCGGTTTCGTCCACGATCGGCACATAGTAGCACTGGCCCGGCAACATGCCGCGCAGGTCGCGCGGTGTCAGCATCTGCATCAGCCGCGCCGCATCCGGGCCGCGCAGTTCGACCTGCCGCTCGCAAGACACATCCCAGACCTGCACATGGGTCTTGAGATGCCGATAGTCGGCCTCGACGCTTTCAAAAACTGTCGGCAGCAACATCCGGTTGTACACGGTATAACCTTTGACACCGGCCGCCTCGACCCCGTCGGAGAACGGCGTGCGCCGCAGCCGGCGCGACAAAGAAATCTGTGGCACTTAGACCTCCTCGGGCAAGAAAACGAGATCACTGACCGGAGCCTCAGACCCGGCCTCGGTCAGCATTTTGTGGATTTGTCCCCGGTGATGCGTTTGATGATTGAAAAAATGCATCACGCACACGGCGTAAGGTAATGTAATGTCTTCTTCTTTTGCCGCGGAATACCAGGTGAACGGACCCGAGATTGGCTCGTCGCCCAGAGTTTCAACCCAAGCATCGATCCGCGCATCGATGGTCTCGCGCAGCGGCAGCCAGTGCGCCAGATCCGGACACAAGTGGACGCTTTCGTGAATACCGCCGCCCTTGCGGTGCGGATTGCTTTCAGGCCCCGGCCCTTTGTCGAACCGGGACATCCAGATCCAGTCGCCCCACAGCAGATGGTTGGCAGTCCCCAGGATCGACCCGAAAAATGCACCGCGTTCCCGGGTCAATTCCTCGGTCGAAAGCTCTTGAAGAAAGCCCGCCAACTGGCTGTTCTGCCAGTGGTTATAGCGGGCCATCTGCCGAGCATAGGCGCCGGTGATCATCACTTGGGTCCGTGCCAGTCGATCGGGCAGATTTCGGCCGATTTGCCGCCGAAATCCCAGACACGACCATAGTCGCGCACCTTCGACTTGGTGCCACGCGCCACGATGATGTCCGGACCCATCCAATACTTGGAATTCGAAACCATGACCGGATGCTCGGGATCTTTGCCTGCCAGCATCTCGATCTCACCCTGGATCTTGCGGCCGATGACGATGCGGCGTTTGTTGCCGTCGCGCTCGATCTGCACCGGAGCACGCTCGGCCCCGATGATTTCACTCACCAGCATCGTGAACAGCCCAGTGGTGCCACCGGCCTGCCCGCTGAAAATCTGCAACAGGCCGTTGTACGCCTTGCCACTTGCGCGCTCATCCACGTACGCGGCGACCTTCCACTGGCCTTCGCCCATCCGGCCGGGAATATCTACCAGCAGACCAACGTTCAGACCCGACAGGTCCTCACCTTCATAGTGTCCCTCGTCGATGATCACACCCATCCACGCATGACAATGCCCTTCGGTCGGAGGGTGCGCCCCCAGCGAAACCACGCAGGGGCAGAACACGTCGCAGGAGCAGTTCAGGATAAGCTCACCCTTGATGGCCCAGTCCGTCGGGCTCATCTCGCGGCGCTTGGGATTTGGCATCCGGCTGTCAATTCGCTGACTGACCGGCAGCTTGTCGGCATCGGGTTTTCTGTTTTTTGCCATCGGCTTATCCTCCGTATGCAATTGGGTAGATCAGTAGCCCAAGGCCACCTGAAATCAAAGCGAAACCCAGCGGCCGTGTCAGAACATGACCGATCTGGGGCAATTTCTCCAACACCATGAACAGGGTCGCCAAACCCATCCACAGCAGGCTCATCACGCCTCCGACAAAGCCAAGCGCCATGAACCCCCAGCAGCAGCCGACACAAAAGGCGCCCAGCCCCAGCCCCATGCGCAGACCGCCAGAGAAGCCGGTGCGCCAGTGTCCAAGGAAATAGGTCATGGGTGCATGACACACCCCGTGGCACACCTCCTTGGCGCGCGTGAATTGAAAGGCACCGACGGCAATCAGAAGACCGGCGGCAAAAAGCGGAGACTTGGCAATGCCCAGCATGTCGATCACGCCCCCGAACAGCAAAGCCAGCTGAACACCTGTGATCAACGCGGCGAACCCGGCCCAGACTACGAAATAGCCCAACAGAACGCCGACCCACCCAAGCCTTGTTCCATTGGCGCTCTGGATCAAATCCTCATAGCTTTTCAGTGTCGGAACCAACGTCGGAAGCATCATCGCGGCCATCATGATCGCCCACATCACGAACAGCGGGCCGAACTCGGCCATCGGCATGTACATGTCCATGCGGGGATCCATCGCACGCATCGCCTCGGCCATTGGCCCGGGTCGGCCAATCCAATCGACGCCCATGTCGCGGCTCATGGTGTACATCACCCACCAGGCCCACAGGATCAGGACGAAAAAGCCCAGCCACAAACCACTGCGTAGAAGTGCCCGACTCATGTTCCCTCCCGACTCGGTGCTTGCTTTTCAAATGTCAGACTTTTAAATGTCAGACAAATAAATTTTTCACGGCGGCCTGCAGAAGATGAAAATCGATCCCCAGAAAAGCACCGACCTGTCCGCGCAGATCGCCCAGGCCATCCGCGATGCCATCGTATCAGGAGAGCTGATCGTGGACGAGCGCCTGCCCTCGGAATCCGAGCTTGCGGACCAGTTCCAGGTGTCGCGCCCCACCGTGCGCGAGGCGCTGAAACGGCTGGCGGCGCAATCGCTGATCCGTACCCAGCGCGGCGCGACGGGGGGTGCCTTCGTCAACCGGCTGAGTTTCCAGGACGCCTATTCTCAGCAGATCACGACTTCGACGCTGTTGCTGTCGATGAACGAGGTCAGCTTCGACACCGCTTGCGAGGCCCGCTATGCGTTGGAACGTGCCTGCGCGCGCCTGTCGGCCCAGCGGCGCACCGCCGATCAATTGGCCACCATGCGCGCGGAAATCTTCCGTCAGGCGCAGCCCGGTCTGACGGATGAGGCCTTCTGCGCCTCGGACGTGGCTTTTCACCGGGCACTGGTCGATGGCGCGGGCAACCCTGTCCTGTCCTATCAACTGGCCGGAGCCGTCGAGGCGATGCAGCCCCTGATGAACATGATCACCTTCACCGCCCGCTCGCGCGAGGAGATCATCCGCCTGCACAGCAAGATCGCCGACGCGCTGGAGGCGCAGGACGCCGAGACCGTCGACGCCGCGCTGGTCGAGTTGGAAACCTACACCCGCCGCCTGGCCCATGATGTGGCCGAACGTCGGCGGAAACCGGCCTGAAGACACTCTGAATTCTTCTTGACGCATCACATCAACGGAAAGGACACTCGAGCAGGCAGACCATCATCCGGCGGGAAGACCGGCACTCTCAATAAAATTGATTTTCAATGACTTACGGGAGGACGTTATGAACAAAAGACCGGATCCAACATTCTATCCATCCGCCAAGATGGCCATGGAGGCCCCGCCCGAAACCTTGGCCTTCACGCTGATGCTCAGCCCCGATTTTTCGCAGCCCGATGGCTTGGCGGTTGTGAATGTCGACCCAACTTCGGGCGATTACGGAAAGATCGTTCACAAGGTGATGATGCCCAACAAGGGCGACGAGTTTCACCATTTCGGATGGAACGCCTGTTCTTCGGCCCTGTCTCCGCTGACCGGCCACGCTTTTCTTGAGCGCCGGTACCTGATCATCCCCGGTATCCGTTCCAGCCGGATCTACGTGATTGACGTGAAAGAGCCGCTGAAGGCCAAAATTCACAAGATCATCGAACCCGAAGAAGTCTTTGCAAAGACCGGATATTCCCGCCCCCACACGATCCATTGCGGACCCGAAGGCATCTATGTCAGCACCTTGGGCGGTGGCGGGCCGGATGGCACCGATGGACCTCCGGGCATCTTCATCATGGATTGCGAGACCTTCGACATCATCGGGCGTTACGAGATCGAGCGCGGCGTGCAGGACAAGCACTATGATTTCTGGTGGAACCTGCCGCGTGACTACATGGTCAGTTCCGAATGGGGTCTGCCCCCGCAATTCGAAAACGGGATCGTGGCCGAAGATCTTCTGTCGAACAAATATGGCCACCGGATCCATTTCTGGAACCTGCGCGACCGCACCAACATCCAGACCATCGATTTGGGCGAGAACCACCAGATGGCGCTGGAAATCCGGCCGGCGCATGACCCGGTCAAGCAATACGGGTTCTGCGGTGTGGTGGTCGACACCACCAATCTTCAGGGCGCAATCTTTACCTGGTGGCGCAACAAGGATGGCAGTTTCGAGGCCAAGAAGACCATCACGATCGACCCGCAACCCGCTGATCCGGATGATCTTCCCGATCTGCTCAAAGGGTTCTCGGCGGTGCCGCCTCTGGTGACCGACATCGACCTGAGCTTGGACGACAAATACCTGTATGTCGCGTGCTGGGGCACCGGTGAAATGCACCAATACGATGTCTCGGACCCGATGAAGCCCAAGCTGGCCGGCAAGGTCGAGATCGGCGGAATCGTCAAGAAAACCAAGCATCCCAACGGCAAGGACTTTGGTTATGGCCCGCAGATGGTCGAGATCAGCCGTGACGGCAAACGCGTCTATTGGACCAATTCGCTCTATTCCACATGGGATGACCAATTCTATCCCGGCGATCGCGGCGCTGCGATGGTCAAGGCAGATGTAGGCGAAAAAGGCGGCCTGACACTGGACAAGGATTTCTGGGTGGACTTCCCGAAAGGGTATCGCAGCCACCAGATCCGGCTTGAGGGAGGAGACTGCTCCACCGACAGTTTCTGCTACCCTTCGGTCTGAATTGAACGTCTTGATGACATCGACGGCCGGCCTCTGGCTGGCCGTTGTTCTGAGCGGTGCCTATCACGGGTTGAACCCCGGTATGGGCTGGCCGTTGGCCGTGTCGGCGGCATTGATGGAGCAACGCCAATCCGCTCTCTGGCGCGCGTTGGCAGCGCTGGCGGGCGGGCATTTTGTGGCGATGCTGGGTGTTTTGCTGCCCTTTGCGCTGATGACCATCCTTGTAGACTATCAGCGCGAAATCCGGATCGGAGCGGCCCTGATCGTGATCGCTATGGGCCTCTACATCGCGATCACCCGGCGCCACCCACGGTTTCTGGCGCGCGTACCGCCCAGTCGGCTGGCGCTGTGGTCGTTTCTGGTGGCGTTGGCGCATGGTGCGGCGCTGATGCTGGTCCCGATCTATCTGGGCCTGTGCGGGCTGGACGAGCTGGATACCGGCCACAGAGCCGTGTCAGAGATCATGGGCACCAATGGCCTGCTGGTTCTGGCTGTGGCCGCGGTCCATACGGGCGCTATGATGCTGGGCGGCGGTGCGCTGGCCTTCGCGGTCTATCGCTGGCTGGGCCTGCAGTTTCTGTCTCGCAGCTGGTTCAACCTGGAAATGGTCTGGGCGCTCAGCCTGATCCTTGTGGGGGTGCTCGGCCTCTGGGCCGCAATCTGAGGTCTTCCCCCTGCCCCGAAACAGATTAGGTTCGACGGGCAGGCATTTGAAACGCGAGGCCCCCATGACCGGAACACTCAACATCATCGCAGCCCTTCTGACCATCGGCTTTGGCCTGTTCGGCTTTCTGGCTCCGGCCTGGACGGCGGCCTCGCTGGACCTTGCGCCCACCAACAGCACGATGGGCCTCAGTGAAATGCGGGCCTCGGTCGGCGGGTTGTTCGTCGTGACCGGCATCGCTGTATTGTGGCTGAACCACCCGATGGCCTACGCGATGTTGGGCGTTGTCTATGCGGGCGCGGCGCTGGGTCGGTTCGTGTCCGTTTTGCTGGACAATCCCCCCTTGGCCAAGGCGTTGACCTTCGGCGGAATCGAGCTGGTGCTGGCAATTTGGCTGATCGCCGCCAACCTCTCTAAGCCTGCGTGAAAGGTTGGAAAAATCGTGGTGGTCCCGCGCTTTGGGGGTTTGCATCCGCAAAAATCCTCACCTATATAAATGCTGTCCTTCGGGACTATGGACATAAACGCGCTCGTAATAAGCGGATCGGACCCGGGGGCGGTACCCGGCGGCTCCACCATACATCCTTCATTTGGGGATCATGGGGCCGAAATAGGATCGACGAACGTCTAAAGGGGTTAGCTTTGTCTCGGCTGTCTGCCACCGTTACCGGCGAAAACAGTACAATTGCAAATGACAATCGTGCTCCGGTTGCCGTTGCTGCGTAAGCAGTAACCAGACCGAAACTTAAGTCCTTGCGCCTAGCCGCGTAAGGCGGGGTTCGCAGGTACCTGGCAACAGAAACCTGCATTTCCCAAGATTTTGTCTGAGTTTTTGCACCGAATTTGGCCGCCATTCAGAAACTGTTCACTCCTGTCATTCAAAGTAGCGGAAGACAGACAGGAGAGTTGGGATG
Source organism: Ruegeria sp. BHSC029 (assembly GCF_059613085.1). Taxonomy (NCBI): domain Bacteria; kingdom Pseudomonadati; phylum Pseudomonadota; class Alphaproteobacteria; order Rhodobacterales; family Roseobacteraceae; genus Ruegeria; species Ruegeria sp. BHSC029. The sequence goes on along the minus strand of NZ_JBXWRU010000001.1, from coordinate 474,612 downwards.
ACTCATTCAGAGATACTCAGGGCCTGGTATTCCGAGGTTTGGGAAAAAGGCAATATTGACGCGATCGACCAGTATTTTGCCCCGGAAACGATGGCCGAGGGGCTGATACCCGAAATGCAGGTCGGCGCGGACGACTTTCGCGACCTGGTCATGGCCTTTCGGCACGTTCTGGGCGAAATTCAGGTGGACTTGCCCAAAATTATCGAAAACGGCGATTGGGCGTCAGCCGTTCTGCACGTGCGGACCTCGCGGGCGGACAACGGCGCGCCCTTGGAGGTCACAGGCCAAGTTATGGCGCGCTTCAAAGGTGACAAGATGGTCGAAGCCTACAACCAGTTCGACTTCGTTTCCCTGTTCGAACAGCTCGGCCAGTTCCCGCAGGATACCTTGCCCGTTTGCATGACAGGGCAACGGCTGGACTGGGCCTGAACCGGTTCTTGACCGCGCGTGCTGACCCCGAGTAGCAAGAGCACACGGGGTCAGCATGTGAACGCCCTGCCCGGCGGCAGCCCGGGTTCGCATGTCTCCAAATCCAAAGGGGCACATGCCATGGCTGCGCAATTTCCAATGATCGCTGGTGGTCGGATCGGCACCTATGCTCCGAATATCGGATGGAGCCGCCCGAGGACCGCAGAAACCGGCGCATGCAGGGCGGATCCCCTGTAGTGAACCCCTCACTGTCAGAACTGGTCCGGGTGTTCGGCCGCATCGGCCTCCTCTCATTTGGTGGCCCAGCGGCACAGATCTCATTGATGCACCAGGAATTGGTCGAACGGCGGCCATGGTTGGATGAGCAGAGCTTTCTGCGCGCGCTGTCGTTGTGCATGTTGCTGCCCGGCCCCGAAGCCATGCAACTGGCCACCTATGCCGGTTGGCGGCTGCGGGGGGTGCCGGGCGGGCTGATTGCCGGCGGCCTGTTCGTTCTGCCCGGAGCGCTGGTGATAGCCGTGCTGGTCGGCCTGTATGCTGCCTACGGAGACCTTCCCCTGGTCCAGGCTGCATTTCTCGGGATCAAGGCCACGGTTATCGTGATCGTTCTCCAGGCGGTGCTCAATCTTTCTCGCAAAACTCTATCTGGGGCAGAGCCCGGGATTCTTGCGATACTGGCGTTCCTGGCGATCTTCGCTCTGAATCTACCTTTCCCCCTGATCATTCTGGCCGCGGCTGTCTGGGGCTTTTCACGTAAGCCTTCAGAGCAGCCTTCAGTTTCGCGGAATGTCGATACCGCCTTGGCTCGGCCCGCGCGGACCGCAGCGCTCTGGCTGTTTCTTTGGTTGGCTCCGCTGGTGTTGTTGACCCTTTCCGGCCAGACGTTGCTAAGCGATCTGGGCTGGTTCTTTGCACGATTGGCAGTAGTCACTTTCGGCGGGGCCTATGCGGTGCTGGCCTACATGACCCAGACGGTCGTCGAGAACTATCAATGGATCTCTACCGATCAGATGATAGATGCGCTGGGACTGGCAGAAACCACCCCCGGCCCATTGATACTGGTCACACAATTCGTCGCCATGCTCGCCGGGCAATTGGCGGGCGGGATGTCCCTTGCGCTGGCAGCCGGGGTCGTTGCGCTGTGGGCGACCTTCGTTCCGTGCTTCCTGTGGATATTCGTTGCCGCGCCTTACCTGGACGTCATAGCGCAAAGACCGAGACTGTCGGAAGCATTGCGCGCAATTACCGCGGCGGTCGTCGGTGTGATTCTCAACCTGTCGGTGTGGTTCGGACTGCACGTCCTGTTTGGAACCATCGGAAAAGTCGAGTTTGGTCCGATCTCACTGCCCATTCCGGTTTTTTCGACCTTGGACATCGCAGCCGTTGGATTGACATGCCTTGCCGGAGTCTTGATTTTCATAAGAAAAACCGGTCTGGCAACGACGCTGGGCATCATGATAGGAGCAGGCGCAATCCTGCATCTGGTTTGAACAATCAGACGCAACCCGCTCTTTCGTTTCCGATCAAATCCCTTATGCTTGGGATAACCACTTTCGAGGATGACACATGTCGCAAGGCATTGACTACGGCAACTTGATGCACACCGCTATGCGCGGGCTGATCAAGACTGTTCTGAAGCGCGTTTCTGAAACCGGACTGCCCGGCGCGCACCATTTCTTCATCACGTTCGATACCCGTGAGCCCGGCGTCGAAATCGCTGACTGGCTGCGCGAACGCTACCCTGATGAGATGACGATCGTGGTGCAGCACTGGTTCGAAAATCTCGAGGTTGGCGAGGACGGATTTGCCATCACGCTCAATTTCGGTGACGCTCCGGAGCCGTTGTATATCCCCTATTCGGCCATCCAGACCTTTGTCGATCCGTCGGTCGAATTCGGCCTGCGCTTCGAAAGCTCGGACGAAGAAGATGAGGACCCGGTGGAAATCGAGGCCGAGTCGATCGAGGTCGAACCCGACGACGAGCCGCATCACGATGCGGATATCGTATCGCTGGACAGCTTCCGCAAGTAATTCGCGGCCATTGGACGAGGCTTCGCTTTTTTGGCGGAGCCTATTGTTTTTCCAGGAATGTTTCGACCGAACGCGACTTCTGTCCATCTCTGAACCGGGAAAAGGACAGGTTAAGCCCGCCCTCGGCCAGTGTCCGGTCATACTGCTGCAATTCGTATCCGCCGTCCTCATCTATGAACAGCGAGAAGACGGTCAGTGTTTCCCCTTCGATCCGCCCCCAGACAAAGGGTTCCCCCTTCATCGGGTCCAGCGGAACCTCATGACCGAAGACATTCCGCTTCATGGCTGCGGAATAGATGTTGTTCCGATCAGAGGGTCGGAACTCGACCGAAAAGCTTTGTTCTTTCACCCGGCCGTCAGCTTTGTAGGTGGTAGTCGTCCATTTGACCACGAACCCTTCGCCAGTCTCTGCGATGGAAACGCTCATGTCGCGCGGGGTCGACGATCCGTCCGCATCCACCACGTCGGCAGATCCGACATAGTCGCCGACAAAGGGACCAATGTCCTGCGCCCATCCCGGAGACGCCAACAAAACTCCAAACGCCAGTATCGACAGCCATCGGGCCATTTGCGCGAAAAATGAGGTCCGGTCTGAGCGATTCATGGTTCTTTCTCCGCGGTTGCCTTCTATATCTTAGCTCAGCCGGGAACGGGCACAATGGTACGGCCCTGTGACCAACCAAGAAAAGTGACGCACACCGCATGGCTATACCTTTTTTGCCCTTCGGACTAAGGTGCGCGCAACTGGCCGATTGAACCATAGCCTAGCTGCGGTTAAACGGCATGCGACTGCATACCAGACGGAGTGACAGATGTCTCAGACCCGCACCGAATCCGACAGTTTTGGCCCGCTCGAGGTTCCTGCCGACAAGTATTGGGGGGCGCAGACGCAGCGCTCGATCATGAACTTCCCCATCGGATGGGAGAAGCAGCCCGTCGCCATCGTGCGCGCGCTGGGCGTGGTCAAGAAGGCCTGCGCCATGCAGAACAAGGCCACGGGCAAGCTGGACGCACGCATCGCCGACGCCATCATCCAGGCCGCCGGCGAGGTGATCGAGGGCAAGTTCGACGACAATTTCCCTCTGGTCGTCTGGCAGACCGGATCAGGCACCCAGTCGAACATGAACGCCAACGAGGTCATCGCGAACCGCGCGATCGAGATCCTGGGCGGCGTGATCGGCTCGAAGGATCCGGTGCACCCGAACGATCACTGCAACATGGGACAATCGTCGAACGACACCTTCCCCACCGCCATGCATATCGCCACCGCGATGAGCGTACGCGACGTGCTGCTGCCGGGGCTCGAGAATCTGGCCGCCGGGCTCGAGCAGAAGTCCACGGAATTCAAGGACATCATCAAGATCGGCCGCACTCACACGCAGGACGCGACCCCGCTGACCCTGGGCCAAGAGTTCAGCGGCTATGCCCATCAGATCCGTCAGGGTATCGCCCGCGTGAATGCTGCCATGCCCGGCATCTACGAGCTGGCGCAGGGCGGCACCGCCGTCGGCACCGGGCTGAACACCCAGAAAGGCTGGGCCGAGGCCGTCGCCGCCAACATGGCCGAAATCACCGGCCTGCCCTTCGTCACCGCGCCCAACAAATTCGAGTCGCTGGCCGCCCACGATGCGATGGTGTTCCTGTCGGGCGCCTTGGCCACAGTCGCGGGCAGCTGCTACAAGATCGCCAACGACATCCGCTTCCTCGGCTCGGGGCCGCGTTCGGGTCTGGGTGAACTGATCCTGCCGGAGAACGAGCCCGGATCGTCGATCATGCCGGGCAAGGTCAACCCGACCCAGGCCGAGGCGCTGACCCAGGTCGCCGCCCACGTCATGGGCAACGACGCTGCGATCAAGTTCGCCGGCAGCCAAGGCCATTTCGAGCTGAACGTCTACAACCCGATGATGGCCTACAACCTGCTGCAGTCGATCCAGCTGCTGGGAGACGCGACCGACAGCTTTACCGAGCGTATGCTGCTGGGCACCAAGGCCAACGAGGCGCGCATCGACAAGCTGATGAAGGAATCGCTGATGCTGGTTACTGCCCTGGCCCCGACCATCGGCTATGACAACGCCACCACGGTCGCCAAGACTGCGCACAAGAACGGCACCACGCTGAAGGAAGAGGCCATCAAGCTGGGCTTCGTCGACGAGGCAACCTTTGACGCCGTCGTGCGCCCCGAGCAGATGATCGGGCCCAAGGACTGATGGGCAAGCCGGTCAATCTGAACCGGTATCGCAAGGAAAAGGCGCGGGCCGAGAAAAAGGCCCGCGCCGACCGGAACGCGGCGGCGTTCGGGCGCAGCAAGGCAGACAAACAGCTGGACAAGGCTCGTACGGAAAAAGCCCGCCGCGATCTGGACAATCACGAGCTGGATGAATGAGCGGCCCGCCCGTCAAACGCTCGCTGACCCTCAAGGGACATAGAACCTCGGTTTCGCTCGAGGATGAGTTCTGGCAGGCGTTCCGAGACATCGCCAAGGCAAAAGGCTTGCCGATCAATGTCTTGGCCTCGGAAATTGATGTCGCGCGCGACCCCGAGACTGGATTGGCGTCGGCCATTCGTGTCTTTGTTCTGAACTGGTACCGGTCACCCTATCGCAGCCCTTGATCTGATCCCCGTCGGTGTCTAGGTTGGCTATGAACAAAAGGGGTACATTCGATGCGCGAACTCGTGATCGGGCCGGATGGTCAACCGCGATGCGGCTGGTGTCAGGCCTCGCCGGAGTTTTTTGGCTATCACGACAATGAATGGGGTTATCCGGTCGGTGACGATCAGCGCCTATTCGAGAAACTGTGCCTTGAAAGTTTTCAGTCAGGCCTCAGCTGGCGCACCATTCTGGCCAAGCGCGAGAATTTCCGCAAAGCCTTTTCCGGTTTTGATTTCAACGTGATGGCCGGTTTTTCTGATGCAGACGTTGAACGACTGCTGCAAGATGCCGGTATCATCCGCCATCGCGGCAAGATCGAGGCGGTGATCAACAACGCCCGCCGCGCACAGGAGCTGGTGGCCGAAACCGGCTCGCTGGCGGCCTATGTCTGGAGGTTCGAGCCCGAGACCCCTCCTGCGCCGCAGACGGCCTCGACTTCGCCCGAGTCGGTCGCCATGTCCAAGGACCTGAAAAAGCGCGGGTGGAAATTTGTCGGCCCCACCACGGTATTTGCCTTCATGCAGGCGATGGGGCTGGTGAATGACCACGCCACAGGCTGCGCCATGCGCGAAAAAGCGGCGCAGATGCGCCGCTTGTTCATCAAACCGGTCTGACCTCAGACCGAGGCGCGGTAGATCTTGTCGATATTGCTGCCAAGGACCGCGTTGAACTCGGCATCCGACTGCTGTTTCGACAGCCCCTCGGTCAGCGCGCGAGAGAAAGAGGCGATCATCTTGCCGTTCTGCGCCAGCAGGTCACAGGCCTCGTCGGTCGAATAACCGCCCGACAGCGCCACAACCCGCAGAACACGCGGATGGTCGGCGGCCTCGTCATACAGATTGGCCTTGCTGGGCAGAGTCAGCTTCAGCATGACGTCCTGCCCCTCGTCCAACTCGTCGAGGTTCTTGAGGATTTCGGCTTTCAGGATCTCTTCCGCTTCGGCCTTGGTGTCCGACTTGATGTTCACCTCGGGCTCGATGATCGGAACCATGCCGGCGGCGATCACCTCGCGGGCCACGTCGAATTGCTGTTTCACCACGGCGGCAATGCCCTCGGCATTGGCCTCGTGGATGACCGAGCGTTCCTTGGTGCCGAACACACCTTCGGCCTTGGCCAGCGTCTCGGCCAGGCCCGGGATGGGCTTCATCAGCTGCACGCCGTTGGCGGTGTCCTCCAGCCCCTTGTCGATCTTGAGGAACGGCACGATGCCTTTGACCGACCACAGGTAATCGGCCACCTTGCGACCGTCGATTTCCTCGCTCAGCGTGCGTTCGAACAGGATCGCGCCGATCACCTTGTCGCGGGTGAAGTCATCGGCCAGGATGATCCGGGCGCGCATCTTCTGGATCTCGGCAAACATTTCCTCGTCCGAGCCATAGTCGGACGGCTGCACCCCGTACAACGCCAGCGCCTTGGGCGTCGAGCCGCCGCTCTGATCCAAAGCCGCGATAAAACCCGCACCGTTGATCATCTGTTCGCGCTGTTCAGCCTTGGACATAACACTTTCCCGTTCAGTAATGATTCCGCTTTTCCAACCGCATACAGCATGGCGCGGGGCGATGATAGTTTGTTAGCGCTCAACCACGCGCAGCCAGATTCCGTCGCGGGACCGGACCGTCAGATGCGCCACCGGGACCGGGGAGCGGCCCTCGACAGGTTCGAACCGGTATCGGCGCAGCAGGGTCGACAGGATCAACGGCCCCTCGACCATCGCAAACCCCGCCCCGGTACAGACGCGCGGCCCGGCCGAAAACGGGATGAAGGCCGCCCGCTGGCAGGCTTTGCCGTTTTCGGTCGCCCAGCGGGACGGGTCAAAGCTGTCGGGGTCCTCCCACAACCGTTCATGTCGGTGCAGGTGCCACGGGCTGAGCACGATCTGAGCGCCCTTGGGCACGTCGCGGTCGCGGAAACGTTCGGGGCATGTGGCCTCGCGCACCATCATCGGCACCGGGGGATAGAGGCGCAGCGCCTCGCGGAACACATCCCGGCTGAGCTTGAGGCGGGACATGCTGGCAAAACTGATTTCATCCTGCGCGCGGGCTTCCTCGGCCACGCGGTCCTGCCAGTCAGGATAGGCGGCCATCAGGTACAGCGTCCATGCCAGGGCCGAGGCGCTGGTCTCGTGCCCGGCCAGAAAGAAGATGGCCACCTGATCGATCATCTCATCGGTATCGAAACACTGCCCGGTCAGGGGGTCGGACGTGGTCATGATCTTGGTGGCCAGATCGTCGGGCGCGGCGCCGGCGGCGATCTGCGCGGCCCGCTCGCGGGTCATGCGGGCGATCAAGGCGCGGATTTCAGCCGCCGCACGGCGGGTCTTGCGCGGGTGGAACCGAGGCACCCAGCCGGGCAGCGGCACGAAAGCCGCAAGGTTCAGCAGAGGTTGCTGCCGCTGATAGGCGCGGAATTTCTCGAACACCTGTGCGGCGATTTCGTGCTCGATAGGCACCGAGAACAAGGTGCGAAAGATCACGTCGGCGGCGGCATGGCTGGTGACCTCTTCGATCTCGACCGGCACGCCCGTCCTGTCGCGCAGGCGATCGGCGCAAGCCTCGGCCGAGGCCAGCATCGCGGGAAAGGTCTGTTTCAGCCGCCCGCCCTCGAAGGCCGGATCGATGATGCGGCGTTGGCGCTCCCAGGTCGCGCCGTTGGTCAGGAATACCGATTGGCCTAGCAGGGGCCGCAGGCCTTCGCTGATCCGGCCGGATTTCGGGAAATCCTGAGGACGGTGTTTCAGAACCCGGTCGATCAGCTCGGGCTGGTTGATCAGGTAGGACCGGAAGAACGGGGTGCGGAACTCGGCCATCCAGGCGCGGTACAGGCGTTGCGGCTGGGCCGACAGGATGTCACGCCGGAACAGGCGCAGGTATTGCCACAGAGATACCTTGTCCGGTCTGGCGGGCGGCTTGGGCGGGGTCATGCGCGCACCGTCCGGTACTTGGACACCGCCCGCTCGATCCGCGATTTCGACGGCGCCCGGCCGGCGAACCGAGCGCCCAGTGTCAGCGGGCCGGCCGTGATGCGGAAATAGTCATAGTCGCTAGGCCGGTCGAACGCGCAAAGATACTGGAAATGCAAACGGAAGAACCGCCAGCGCAACGCGGCCCAACGTTCGGGCGACAGGGTTTGCGTAAAAGCGGCTGACAGAACCAGCGGCCACCGCTTGCCCGGCCCGGCAACCCCGCTGACCGCAACCGGATCACATAGGGCAAAGGCGCAGCCATCCCCGGGTGCCGAGACATCGACCCATGTCAACTGCTCGGTCTGCGACAGAAATTGCAGGTCGGACCGCAACCGGCCGGCCCGCGGCAGGAATGACACCATCGGCACCACCTGCCCCAATGTCAGGAACGACAGGACCGGGCCATCCGGTGGCACCTCGCCCCGCCGCAGCAGGTCGGCCAGAACCGAAACCCCCAGATGGGCGCCGGAACTGTGGCCCACCACCAGAACCTCATCGACGGGCGACCGTAGCACTGCCGCAATAGTGGCACGGAATTCGTCCAGCCGAGCCTGCAACTCGGGCGGCGTTTCTCCCCGCAGCCGCGCAGAATAGGCATAGTCGTGCATCAGGTAATAGGCGAACAGGCGGTTGTCGATCTTTCGGAACCAGCGCAAGACCCACCAGCCCGCCAACACGCCAATAGCCAGGCTGAGATACATCTGCGCCGCAAAATAGGGACCGAACAGCGCGGGTCCTTCCACAGCTTCAACCAACCAATGCATCGCGGACTCGGACAACATTGCCACACCGTAGAAGACCAATCCCGCCAGCGCCAACTGCCCCAGCAACATCGCCACCGGATAGAGTGCGGCGATCACCGGTCCTTTGCGCAGCCGCATCAGCCGCCACAGCGTGCCAGTCGAGATGTAGATCGAGGCCGTGCACAGCAGTTGCCAGTAGGTCGCCGGGATCGAGCTGTCCATGCTGTCGCGCACGATGTCGGACCAGACTAGAACCTCGACATCCGTATCTACTTCGGCCCCGTCCTGCTCCGACCGGACGTGCCAGCCATAGGGGCCATCGCCCGTCTTGGCCGAGACCTCCAACCGATACCCGGAAATCGCTGACTGCGCGCGCCCCTCTTTCCGATAGAGTTCGCGATAGCGGCGGGGATGGATCGGATCATAGCCGGGGATATAGAACACCCGGCGTCGTTGTACCCCAGATTGCGGAACCTGACTGCTCATGCCTTTGCCCTTGTTGCGGGCAGGTTAGCGCAGCGATGTGGCCAAGGTAAGGCCCGATCATCGCGACCGGGCGCCGCGTCAGCCCAGAGTGGCCAATGCCGGGAACGTCTCAAGCAGCCACCAGCTGAACTCGGTGAACAGACCCGTCACCAGCATGATGCCGACGACCAGCAACAAGCCACCCATGACTTTTTCGATCGTTCCCATATGCGGTTTCAGCTTGTTCATCACCGCCATTGAACGGTTCAGGAACATCGCAGCCAGCAGGAACGGTATGCCCAGACCCGCCGCGTAGACGCCCAGCAACAGCGTGCCCCGCGCCACCGAGGCCTCGGACGCGGCCAGCGACAGAATCGCGCCAAGCTGGGGGCCGATGCAAGGGGTCCAGCCGAATGCGAAAGCCAACCCCAGGATGTAAGCCCCGAAGACCGAGCCGCCGGAGTCCCCGGTTTCGAGCCGCGCTTCGCGGTCCAGGATCGGAATTCGGAACACGTTCAGGAAATGCAGGCCGAACACGATCACCACCAGACCCGAGGCCTTGGCGAACAGTTCCTGGTTCTGCAGCACGAATGCGCCGAAGGCCGAGGCCGTGAAGCCCAGCAGCAGGAACACCGTCGACAGTCCAAGAACGAAGAACAGCGCTGACAGAGTCGCCTTGCGTCTAGCCTGCGCCTGATCCTGCATCTCGTGAATGGTCACGCCGCTCATGTAGGCCAGATAAGGCGGCACGATCGGCAACACGCAGGGCGACAGAAAACTGATCAACCCGCCGACCAGCGCGATGAACATGGCGGGCAGCAGCCCCGCGTCGATGATATCGATTCCGAACATGCCACTGCACATAGGATATCCAGTGGGGCGCGTCACGGGGCCATTCGGTCACATCCTCGTGGTTGCCGGCTGGACAGCTGTGCGCCATGCAAATATCTGAGAGCCATGACACAAGAAGCCGAAACACTGGATGCATTGGGCCTGCTGTGCCCCCTGCCCGTCCTGAAAGCCCGCAAACGGCTCAAGGCCATGCCTGCGGGCTCCCTTCTCCGGGTCCTTGCCGACGATCCGGCCGCAATCGTCGATGTACCTCATTTCTGCTCGGAGTCCGGGCACGAGCTGATCGGGATGGAAGAAGCTGCGGATCACCACGTTTATCTCATTCGGAAAAACGGCGGGACCTGAAAGAAAAAAGGCGGACAATACTGTCCGCCTTTTTTTGTCTTATTGGCCCAGTGACCACCAACCGCGCCGTTTGGGCTTGGCCGGAGACGGCTCGGGTTCTTCCGCCACCGTCTCAAGCACCGGCTCTGCGGCGTCCTCGGCTTTTTCTTCTGTTGCCGCTTCCGGCGCTTCCGCCACGGGCTCGGCATCTGGCGTTTCGACTTCTGCCGCTACCTCGGGCTCACTCTCTTCGACCGGCTCCTCGGCTTGCGCTTCGGGGGCATTGTCCTCAGCACCCGCAGCCTCATCAGCAGGCGTTTCTGCGGCCGCCTGAACCGCTTCTTCGGCCACCTCGGGTTCCGGCGCGGGCGCCTCTTCGACTTCGGCCGTCTTCTTGCGGCGCGGTGCCCGACGTTTTTTGGGCTTGGCCGATTTTTCTTCGGCCTGTTCCGCTTCACCCTCGGTCACGTTTTCGGCGCCAGCTTCTGCGGCCTCAGCCGTAGCGGATTCAGACTCTGCGGTCTTTTCCGTCCCCGATTCCTCAGGTTGCGCCTCGGTGCTCGCCTTGTCTTCCGCAGCTTCGTCAGAAGTGGCTGCCTCGGCCTGCTCGCCGTTACCGCCGTTCTTCTTGCGGCGACGCCGGCGGCGCTTGCGCTTCGGCTTAGCTTCCTCTTCCGCCAGTTCCGGCTCGACGGCGCTGTCTTCAACCTCGTCCTCGGAATCCACCAGATCCATCAGCGATGCCGTCGCGGACACCACCGGCGCAGACGCTTCGGGAACGATCCGGCTGGCCGTCTTGAACTTTTCCATCGAGAAGTCAGGGCTGACCAGATGAATGTCGCCTTCGATCCGAACCGACAGGCCATAGCGGGCTTCGATCTGCGCGATATGCTCGCGCTTCTGGTTCATCAGGAAGTTCGCAATGCTGACCGGACACCGCACCAGCACCTCGCGCGAGCGGCGGCGTGTGCCTTCCTCTTCAATCTGACGCAGGATCGACAGAGCCATGTTGTCGTCCGAGCGGATCAGACCGGTGCCATGGCAGGACGGGCAAGGCTGTGTGGTTGCCTCAAGCATTCCTGGGCGCAGGCGCTGGCGGCTCATCTCCAGCAGGCCAAAGCCCGAGATCCGTCCGACCTGAATACGGGCCCGATCGGTCTTCAGCTTGTCCTTCAGGCGCTTTTCGACCGCCAGGTTGTTCTTGCGCTCGTCCATGTCGATGAAGTCGATGACGATCAGACCGGCCAGGTCGCGCAGGCGCAGCTGGCGTGCAACTTCCTCGGCGGCCTCAAGGTTGGTCTTCAGCGCAGTTTCCTCGATCGAGCCTTCTTTGGTTGCGCGGCCCGAGTTCACGTCGATGGCAACCAACGCCTCGGTCACGCCGATCACGATATACCCGCCCGATTTCAGCTGGACCGTCGGGTTGAACATCCCCGCCAGATAGCTTTCCACCTGATAGCGCGCGAACAGCGGCAGTTGGTCCTCGTACCGCTTCACGTTCTTGGCGTGCGACGGCATGATCATCTTCATAAAGTCTTTGGCGATGCGGTAGCCACCTTCGCCTTCGACCAGAACCTCGTCGATGTCCCGATTGTAAAGATCACGGATCGACCGTTTGATCAGGTCGCCTTCCTCGTAGATCTTTGCAGGAGCGATCGATTTGAGCGTCAGTTCGCGGATCTGCTCCCACAGGCGCTGCAGGTATTCGTAGTCGCGCTTGATCTCGGACTTGGTACGCTTGGCGCCGGCTGTACGGATGATCAGACCGGCGCCCGTAGGCACGTCGATCTCGGATGCGATTTCCTTGAGCTTCTTGCGGTCCGCGGCGTTGGTGATCTTGCGGCTGATGCCGCCCCCGCGTGCGGTGTTCGGCATCAACACACAATACCGGCCGGCCAGCGACAGGTAAGTGGTCAGCGCGGCACCCTTGTTGCCACGTTCTTCCTTGACGACCTGCACCAACAGAACCTGGCGCACTTTGATGACTTCCTGAATCTTGTAGCGGCGCGGGCGTGGTTTGCGCGGAGGACGGATATCCTCGCTGTCATCATCATCCGCAACCGACTCGATCGTGTCATCCTTGGCAGCCGCATCCGGCTTGGCCTCATCAGCTTCGGCGTCAGCGTCGTCCGCTGCATCCGCGTACGGCTCGTCTGTTTCGACCGGTTCAGCGGGTGCGGCGTCAGCTTCGACTTCGGCCTTTTCGTCCGCCGGTTCGTCACTCGCGTCTTCACTCGGCTCTTCGACCGGAGTTTCAGCGACCGTCTCCATCGGAGACGTGCCTTCGGGCACATCCTGATCAGCGGCCTCTTCCTCAAGCAGGTCGATGGTTTCCATGCCCGTCGGTTCGGCGGATACGTCCAGCGTTTCGACCGGATCGTCCGTCTTGACCTCTGCCGCCTTCGAGCGCGACCGCGAGCGGCGCTTCTTGGGCTTGGATTCTTCGGCCTCGTCCCGCGCCTTCATTGCCTCAGCGTAGGCGCGCTCTTCCTCCATCAGGGCTTCGCGGTCCGCGACCGGAATCTGGTAGTAGTCCGGATGGATTTCCGAGAACGCAAGGAAGCCATGCCGGTTCCCGCCGTAGTCAACAAAGGCCGCCTGCAGCGAAGGTTCGACGCGCGTTACTTTTGCCAGGTAGATGTTGCCAGCAAGCTGGCGTTTGTTTTCGGATTCAAAATCGAACTCCTCGACCTTGTTTCCGTCCACCACCACGACGCGGGTCTCCTCCGCGTGGGTGGCATCGATAAGCATTTTCTTTGCCATGTGTCCTTGGTGCACCGCGCCAAACGCGTTGTCCTAACCTGTCCAGGCGGACAGGCGCATCTGGGGTGGTGTCTTGTCTGGGCGATTACGGACGGCGCGCGGCAGGGATCGGCGCTGTGGCCCCCTGCCCGTATACTCAATCGTAGCGCGCGCGTCATCGCGGTTCTTCTCCGACAGGCGCGAACACGCCGCTGCCTGCCCATTATTCCTTTCGCCCGAAATTCGGGCTCAGGTACTCTACTGCCCCGGAACGAGGCACAATCGGTCTGCTTGGCCGGGCGGGAAAGGTCACCACCTGCAGCAAAGCAGCGAAACTCAATGATTCGGGGCATTCAGGCACAAAAATGCGCCCGACCCGTCCCGGTACAATAAAAGCAGTCCTGTGGAAAACACAATGGGCAAACTGCAAAGGAGCCCGATCTACGGACAGGTCGGGCTTCCTCCGGCTTCAAATTTCCCTGGTGTACTTTGGCCAAAAGGCCAAAAAGGGACTGGCCTCTCGCCTACAGATAGTCCGCCCGTTGCAACCCGTACTTGGCCATTTTTTCATTCAAAGTCCGGCGCGGCAGGCAAAGTTCCTCCATCACCGAGGCGATGGACCCCTTGTGGCGCCGCATGGTGTTGTCGATCAGCATCCGTTCGAACGCCTCAACGTATTCCTTCAGCGGCTTGCCCTCGGTGGTCATCACCGGCTGCATCTCTTCGTGATCGGACATCAACAGCGACGCGATGGTGCCCGAGCCGCGCCGCGACTGCAGAACCGCGCGTTCGGCGATGTTGATCAACTGGCGCACATTGCCCGGCCATGGGGCCTGCAGCAGCTGCGCGGCCTCCTGGGCGCTGACTTGCGGTGCCTCACAGCCATATTCCTCGGCAAACTGCTCGCTCAGCCGGGTGAACAGGGTCAGGATATCCTCGCCGCGCTGCCGCAGCGGCGGCATGGTGATGCGCAGCGCCGCCAGACGATAGAACAGATCGGGCCGCAGCACGTCCTCGCTGGTCTTGCCCGCTTCCTGCAGGTTTGAGATCGCAACGATCCGGGTCTCGGCCGGCGTTCCCTGCTCGTTCATGACGCTCAGCAACCGCGCCTGCAGCGTGTCGCTCAGCGCCTCGATATCCTCCAGCACCAGAGTGCCGCCGCGGGCTTCCTCGATTGCGGGCAGTTGCGTGTCCTCGGGCATCATCGGGCCGAACAGCCGCTTGGCCAGCGCCTCTTCTTCCAGCGCGGCACACGAGACCAGAACGAATTTCTTGCCCGCCCGGCTGCCCACTGCATGCAAGGCGTGCGCCACCAAGGTCTTGCCGGTGCCGGTTTCGCCGTCGATCAGCACATGCCCGTCGGCCTGGCCCAGGTCGAGAATATCTTCACGCAGGCGCTCCATCACCGGGCTGGCGCCGATCAGCTTGTTCATGATCTGCGTGCCGCCCGACAGCTCGCGCCGCAGGGCGCGGTTGTCCAGCGTCAGACGCCGAGCGTTGCTGGCGCGTTTGGCCAGTTCCGACATCCGGTCGGGGTTGAACGGCTTTTCCAGAAAGTCGAACGCCCCCACCCGCATCGCCTCGACCGCCATCGGCACGTCGCCGTGACCGGTAATCATGATCACCGGCAAGGTGCTGTCGGCACCCATCAGCTTTTTCAAAAGCTGAATACCATCCATGCCGGGCATCTTGATGTCCGAGATCACGATCCCCGGGTAATCCGGCCCCAGAACCTTGAGCGCATCCTCGGCGCTTGCAAAGGTTTCGGTGTCATAGCCGGACAGCGCCAACCATTGGCTGATCGACTGGCGCATGTCCTGTTCATCATCCACGATGGCAATTTTCATGGCCTGTGCCATAGGTACGTCCTCGTTATTCTGCGGCCTCAAGGCCGTCATGTCCCAAAATGGGCAGTTGCATCTCGAATACCGCGCCGCCGTTCTGGCCGTTGCGCGCAGTCAGCCGTCCGCCATGGTCGTTCACGATCCCGGACGAGATGGCAAGACCCAAGCCGACCCCATCTCCGGGTCGCTTGGTGGTGTAGAACGGCTCGAACAGGTTCTCGATATCCTCGATCCCGTGGCCATTGTCGCGCACCGCCAGCACGGCGGTCTCGCCTGCGGCCAGAATGATCTCGACCTCAGGCTCTGCAACAGATTTGGTGGCGTCGAGCGCGTTTCGCAACAGGTTGACCATAACCTGTTCGATCCTCATCCGATCTCCCATCACGATCACCGGCTCTTCGGGCAGGATCTGGGTGATCTTGACCTGCCTCTGGCGCAGCTGCGGTTCCATCATCGACAGGGATGAGGCCAACGCCTCCCCAAGATTTACGGGTGAAAACGCGTCCGCGCCCTTTCGGGCATAAGACTTGAGCTGCCGCGTGATCGCGCCCATCCGCTCGATCAGACCGTCGATCCGACCAAAGCTGGCCAGCGCCTCTTCGGGGCGGTTTCGGCGCAGCAGTAGCCGCGCGCCCGCCAGATAGGTCTTCATCGCCGCCAACGGCTGGTTCAACTCGTGACTGACGGCCGCCGACATCTCGCCCAAGGCTGCCAGCTTCGAGCTTTGGGCCAGCGTCTGTTCCGCCACTTCCAGCGTCTTTTCAACCCGTTCGCGTTCGGCGATTTCGCGCTGCAGCCTTGCGTTCAATGCGCGAAGCTCCGCCGACTCGCGTTGGAACAGCGCCATGCGGAAC
Source organism: Ruegeria sp. BHSC029 (assembly GCF_059613085.1). Lineage (NCBI taxonomy): Bacteria > Pseudomonadati > Pseudomonadota > Alphaproteobacteria > Rhodobacterales > Roseobacteraceae > Ruegeria > Ruegeria sp. BHSC029. The sequence goes on along the minus strand of NZ_JBXWRU010000001.1, from coordinate 458,716 downwards.
GTGGCCCTGCGGCTCAGTGCATAGAAGGTCAGCGCAAGAAGAATCGCAAACCCCATGATCTCGAGCGCCAGCACGCTGTTCACCTTTTCGCGGATCGAGGAATAGGTCGTGAACGAAGTCATCTTCCAACCGCGGAACGGGATGCGGGTCTCCATGCGCATCACGGCCTCGCCCGCGACATAGGCATCCGGCGGCAAGGCCGTCCAATCGGTAGTCGCCCGAATTGCGCGCTGGATGGCACCCTGCGGATGCTGCCGTAACAAAGCCTCAGTCTCGTTCAGGCCGCGCCACTGGGGTTCGGTCGACAGAATGATCGTTCCGGTGCTATCGGTCACCATGACCGCGTCCGAGATCCCGGCCCAGGCGTTCTCGAACTTGCGCAGATCAACCTCGACCACGATCACGCCCAGAATTTCCGACCCGGCCTCAATCCTGCGGGAATAGAGAAAGCCATAACTGCCGGTCTCGCGCGCAATCTCGGAAAAGATCGTCGCGTTCGATCTGACGGCATTCACGAAATACGGGTCACTTCGATGGGACTCGCCCAGTCGATTGCGGTCTGTTGCGGCAACGACCCGACCATCCCGATCCAGCAGCATCAGCGACGCAGCCCCGATTTCTTCAACAAAGGACAGAAGCCGCTGCGTCGACAGGGAAAAATCGGCTGACTGCAAGGCCGAAATCAAAGTCGGGTCCCGGGCCAGCAATTGTGGAACGATGGCGTTTCGACGCAATTCGCTCAGCAGGTTGCCGGAATAGAGCGCCAGACGCAGTTCAGCCCTGTTTCGGGTCGATTCCGTGAACCGATTGGTCAGCAGGCTGTTGGTGACCCAGACCGTCGCCGCAGCAGCAACCAGCAACACGAACACGGCCAGCCGCAAGCGCCACCCCAAAGGGGCACCGCGGCCAAATAGATTTGTCCAGCCTGATTGCGCGTCGGATCTCATGAACCGAAGCTACGCTTCCGCGCCCACGACCTCAAGTCACGCAGGTGTCAGTACACCCGACAATGCGCGGAAGAGCGCCACTCCGTCGGTACCGCCATGGGCCTCGTCCGCCGCCCGCTCGGGGTGGGGCATCATGCCCAGCACGCGCCGGTTGTGCGACAGGATCCCGGCAATATCCCCGCGCGAGCCGTTAGGGTTGTCGGTATAGCTGAAGGCGATCCGATCCTCGTCACGCAGGCGGGCAATGGTTTCGTCATCAGCGAAGTAGTTGCCATCGTGATGCGCGATCGGAATCTGAATCACGTCACCGGCGTTGTAGCCCTGAGTAAAGGCGCTGTCGCTGGTCGCAACCTTCAGCCCAACTGTTCGACAGATGTATTTCAAGCCGGCATTGCGGAGCAGCGCGCCCGGCAGGATGCCGGTCTCGGTCAGGATCTGGAACCCGTTGCAGATGCCGATGGCATAGCCGCCCCGTTCGGTGTGCTCGACCACCGCCTTGCAGATCGGAGACTGCGCGGCGATCGCACCGCAGCGCAGGTAATCGCCGTAAGAAAACCCGCCCGGCACGCCCACGATGTCCACGCCCTGCGGGAGTTGGGCATCCTTGTGCCAGACCATGTCGACCTGAAATCCGGCCTGCTCAAAGGCGACGGCAAGATCCCGGTCACAGTTGGACCCCGGAAAAACGACAACCGCTGCGCGCATGGGAAACCCTCCTTGGGGATGACGGTCAGAGAATTCAGACCAGTTCGATCTCGTAACGCTCGATGACCGTGTTGGCCAACAGCTTCTCGCACATTTCGGCCACATCGGCCTTGGTCGCGCCATCGGCCAGTTCCAGGTCAATCACCTTGCCCTGCCGGACGCCCTGCACCTTGTCGAACCCCAGTGCGCCCAATGCGTGGCGCACAGCCTCGCCTTGAGGGTCCAGAACCCCGTTCTTGAGCATTACGTGCACCCGTGCCTTCATCGTCGCAACTCCACCTGTGGCCCGCCGCGCCGGGGCCTGTTCCGTTGCGCGGGGGATAGCGCGACTGACCGCGCAGAACAAGCCTTTGTGATGCGGTCGAATGACCGCAGGCGCTTCATCTTGAGGAATTCAATTGCCTGGGCTGCCCGTCAGCCCGGGATAATGTTCATCAACCGCGTTGAAGATGCCGGTCAGAACCATTTCGACGGCCACGGCAACCAGCAGGATCGCCATGATCCGGGTCAGCACATTGATCATCGTCTCACCCACAAGACGCGAGATGCTGTCAGCAAACAACAGGCCGAGCCCGACTATGAAACAGGCGATCAGGATCGCCGAGCCAAGGGTCACAAGTTCGGCCCCATCCGACAGTTGATGCGAGAACACGATCGTCACGGCAATCGTGCCCGGGCCAATCGTCAACGGGATCGCCAGCGGAACAACGGCAAAGTTCAACTTGCGCGCGTGACCATCGACCACGGCCGCCTGATCGCCCGGCGCCCGGTCTTGCGCGTTCAGCATCGACATGCCGATCCCGAAGATAATCAGCCCGCCGGCCACGCGAAACGAAGGAACGTCGATCCCGAAGACAGCCAACACCTCTTCACCTATAGCGACCGAGATCAGTGCGATCACCGTCACCGAAGCCATCACGATCATCGCTACCCTGCGCCGTTCGGCAGGTGTGCAGTCGCGCGTCATGCTCAGGAAGATCGGGATGTTGTAGAGCGGGTTGAATATGGCCAGCACGGCCGCCAGAAACTTCAGGAAAACCGCTTGATCGAACAACGCGCTCATTCAGTGTGCCACCTTGGTTAGCGGACCGGGTTGGTCGGTCAACCCGAAGATGCGTGACAGGGGCCTGACCTGTCAAACCCGCAATGAAAAATGCGCCGCCCCGAATAGGAGCAGCGCATCCTTGTTAGGCCCTGCCAGTCGGCGCGATCAGTTGATCAGGGTGGGCTTGCTCACGTTGCTTTTCGGCAGAACGCCCAGGCGACGGGCGACCTCGGAATAGGCGTCGGTCAGGCTGCCCAGATCGCGGCGGAACACGTCCTTGTCCAGCTTTTGTCCTGTCTCGATATCCCACAGGCGGCAGCTGTCTGGGCTGATCTCATCAGCGACGATCAGGCGCTGGAAGTCACCCTCGTAGACACGACCGATTTCGATCTTGAAGTCGACCAGACGGATACCCACAGCCAGCATCACGCCGCTCATGAAGTCGTTCACCCGCAGCGCCAGGCTGAGGATGTCGTCCATGTCCTGCTGGCTGGCCCAGCCGAACGCGGCGATGTGCTCTTCGGTCACCAGTGGATCACCCAGCGAGTCGTCCTTGTAGCAGTATTCCACGATCGGGCGCGGCAGTTGCGTGCCCTCGGCAATGCCCAGCCGTTTCGACAGCGACCCGGCGGCATAGTTGCGGACGATCACCTCAAGCGGGATGATCTCGCAGCTGCGAACCAGCTGTTCGCGCATGTTCAGGCGGCGGATGAAATGGGTCGGCACGCCGATCTGGTTCAGACCGGTCATGAAGAATTCGCTCAGGCGGTTGTTCAGAACACCCTTGCCGTCGATCACGTCTTTCTTTTCCGCGTTGAACGCGGTGGCGTCATCTTTGAAATACTGCACGATCGTACCCGGTTCCGGGCCTTCGTACAGGATCTTGGCCTTGCCTTCGTAAATCTTCTTGCGACGCGCCATGTGCGACCTTTCCAGGCTGGGGCGAGGGAATGAGTCCCATCGCGTTGGCGCTCTCATAGTGCAAGCCCCCCTTTCCCGCAAGTTCATGCATCCGAGAGGCTTTGACGCAGCGCAAATACCTTGCACCCGGCAGCGCGTATGGTCATATCATCAGGAAACACACTTTTACTTGAAGAGGCCCAACACCCATGACCACGTTCGACGAACGCGAAAACGCCTTTGAAGCAAAATTCGCCCATGACGAAGAAATGCAGTTCAAGGCGCAAGCCCGTTGCAACAAGCTGCTGGGCCTGTGGGCTGCGGAAAAAATGGGCAAAAGCGGCGACGAGGCCGCCGAGTATGCAAAATCCGTCGTGATCGCCGATTTCGAAGAGGCCGGCCACGAGGACGTTGTGCGCAAGGTCGCCGCCGATCTGGGCGATCTGTCCAGCCCCGAGGAAATCCGCGCCAAGATGGCGGAACTGCTGCCCGAGGCCAAAGCTCAGGTGATGAGCGAAGCCAACTGAGGCATGCCGCCCACCTCATGATCTTCATGAGTATTATGAATTTGATTTGACGTCCCGGTCATGCGACACGGGGCGTCTAAATTTTTGGCCTTTGGGGCCACAACTCCGGACATCTCCAATGACCAACGCGCTGACCAGATTGCTGGAAACGAAGGACGCCATTCTTGCCGATGGCGCCACCGGAACGAACCTGTTCAACATGGGACTGCAATCGGGTGACGCGCCCGAGCTGTGGAACACCGACCAACCCGACAAGATCCGCGCTCTTTATCAGGGGTCGGTGAATGCGGGCAGTGACCTGTTCCTGACCAATACATTCGGCGGAACGGCTGCACGTCTGAAGCTGCACGACGCCCACACCCGCGTGGCCGAGTTGAACCGCATCGGCGCCGAACTGGCGCGCGAGGTGGCGGATGCCGCCGGACGCCCGGTGGTGGTTGCGGGCTCGGTCGGTCCGACCGGTGAAATCCTGGAACCTGTGGGCAGCCTGACCCATGCCGAGGCGGTCGAGATGTTCCACGAACAGGCCGAGGCGCTGAAAGAAGGCGGCGTCGACGTGCTGTGGGTAGAAACGATCAGCGCGCCGGAGGAATTCCGCGCCGCGGCCGAGGCCTTTGCCCTGGCCGACATGCCTTGGTGCGGTACCATGAGTTTTGACACCGCCGGGCGCACCATGATGGGCGTGACCTCGGCCGACCTGGCACAGCTTGTCGAAACCCTGCCCAACCCGCCGATCGCCTTTGGCGCCAACTGCGGCACCGGCGCGTCTGATATCCTGCGCACGGTTCTTGGTTTTGTGGCTCAGGGAACCGAACGCCCCCTGATCTCCAAGGGCAATGCGGGTATTCCCAAATATGTCGATGGCCACATCCACTATGACGGCACACCCGAACTGATGGGCCGTTACGCCGCCATGGCGCGGGATTCAGGTGCGACCATCATCGGTGGTTGCTGCGGAACGATGCCAGCGCACCTGCGTGAGATGCGCAAGGCACTGGACACTGAACCCCGTGGCGCCCGCCCATCGCTCGAGCAAATCACCGCGATATTGGGGCCTTTCTCGTCGGCCAGCGACGGAACCGGCGACGAGGCGATGCCCGAACGGCGCGCGCGCCGCCGCCGCCGGGCCTGATGGTCAGCGCCCCTCGAACCGGGGGGCGCGTTTTTCCAAAAACGCCACCACGCCTTCGGCGAAGTCGCGGGTGCGCCCACATTCTCCCTGCAGGTGCGCCTCGGTCGCCAGTTGTTGCGGCAAGGTGTTTTCGTATGTGCCTCTCATCGCCTTTTTGATCGCGGCAAAGCCCGCAGTCGGCCCTTTGGCCAAGTACTCGGCGCGCTTGCGCCAATGCGCAGCGAATTCATCGTCGGCAACCGCCTCGTAGATCATGCCCCATTGATCAGCCTGACGCGCAGAAATCTTGTCGGCGAACAGGGCCGCACCCATGGCTTTGGCCAGACCCATCTGGCGCGGCATGAACCACGTCCCGCCGGCGTCCGGCAAAAGACCGATCCGGGCAAAGGCCTGCAGGAAATAGGCGCTTTCGGTCGCAATGACCACATCGGCACACAGCGCCAGGTTTGCCCCTGCCCCCGCCGCGGGACCGTTCACGGCCGCGATTGTCGGCACCGGACAATCATGAACAGCTTCCAGCATCGGTTCATATTCGTCGCGCAGCGCGCGTTCCAGATCGATCTTGCCGGTGCTGGACGCATCGCCCAGATCCTGGCCGGAGCAAAACGCCGGACCCGCGCCCGTCAGGACGATTGCGCGCGCGTCATGAGCGGCTTTTTTCATCGCATGGGTAATCTCGGCGCGCATTTTCGTCGTAAGCGCGTTCATCTTGTCCGGCCGGTTCAGCGTGACCACAGCCAGACCGTCCGTGATGTCCAAAAGCACCGTTTCGTATTCCATGAAGTCCTCACATGCGCAGAATTTCCCGAACCCTGACCCAAATGCCGCGCAAGGGAAAGGCAAACCGCACGTCAGTCTTCAAGAATCCGGCGCAGGCGCTCTTTCTCGTCGTCACTCAATCCGTCCACGGCGGAGGTCTCCTCAACCCGCGCACGACCGCGCAGGAAGTTCCACCCCAGACCCGCCGCAATCAACAGCATGGCCGGCCCTGCCAGCCACAACAGAAGGTTCGCCCCCGTGGTCGTGGGTTTGAGCAGCACGTATTCTCCGTAGCGGTCGACGATATAGGCAACCGCTTCTTCATCGGTGTCGCCCGCGACCAGCCGTTCGCGCAGCAAAATGCGCAGGTCACGGGCCAGTTCCGCGTTGCTTTCGTCGATGCTTTCGTTTCGACAGACCAGACAACGCAGGCCCGTACTGATGTCTCGTGCTCGGGCTTCGAGCGCCGGATCCTCCAGGACTTCATCCGGCTGGACCGCCATCAGCGGCGATGCCAGAAACAACAACAAAACGATCAGACGTTTCATTCCGCAGGTACCCCGCTTACCGGGGCCTTGCGCGCGCCTGCGGCCACCCGGAAGCGGCGGTCGGACAAGCTGAACAATCCGCCCAGAGCCATCAGAATGCAGCCTCCCCAAATCCAATTCGCAAGAGGTTTGATGTAAGTACGCATGACCCAGCCGCCATCGTCCTGCTGATCCCCGATGACCACGTAGACATCACGCAGAAAACGGTAGTCAATCGCAGCCTCGGTCGTGGGCATGGCGGCCACCGGATAGGTCCGTTTTTCCGGGTTCAACGTAGCTATCTCTCGACCATCTTTTTGAACCTGCACATCGGCCATGGTGGAGAAATAGTTCGGTCCCTCAACTTCGCGCACGCCGTCCAAAGTGAACGAGAAACCGCCCACGTCGAAGGTTTCCCCGATACGCGCAACACGGATGTCCTCGACCTCCCAGGCGGTCAGGCCGGCAATCGCAAAGATCGTGACCCCCAGACCGGTATGGGCGATCGCCTTGCCCCAATCCGCACCCGGCAGACGCATCAGACGCCGGAAGCCGCCGGTGCGGCCTGTGCGGCTCCACAGATCGACCGCGGCGCCGAAGGTGATCCATGCGCCAAGGAACAAACCAACCGGCCCGAGCGCGCTGCGGCCCGTCTGCAGCACCCAAACCAGTACGGCCAGCGAAACGGCCAGAACAAAGGCATAGCGCAGCTGCCATGCGACGCGGCCCAGCCTGCCGCGCTTCCACGGCAGCATCGAGCCCAGCGGCAATGCAATGCCCAGCACCACCATGAACGGCGTAAAGGCCGCGTTGAAGAACGGTGCCCCGACCGAAAGCTTTCGGTCGAACATCATCTCGGCCACCATCGGCCACAGGGTCCCGAAGAACACGACAAAACTGCTGACGGCGAGCAGGATATTGTTCAGCACCAATGCGCTTTCACGGCTGACCATTCCAAACAGCCCCTTGGCCTCCATCGCCTGCGCCCTGGCGGCGAACAGGATCAGCGCTCCGCCGATGAACGCCACCAGAATGAACAGGATGAATACACCACGCTCAGGGTCGTTTGCGAAGGCATGAACCGACGTCAGCAGGCCCGAGCGCACGATGAAGGTGCCGATCAGAGAAAAGCCAAACGCAATGATCGCCAGCAGAATGGTCCAGCTTTTCAAGGCTTCGCGCTTTTCGACCACGATGGCCGAGTGCAACAGGGCGGCGGCCAAGAGCCACGGCATGAAAGACGCGTTTTCCACTGGATCCCAGAACCAGAATCCGCCCCAACCCAATTCGTAGTAGGCCCACCAAGACCCCAAAGCGATGCCGATGGTCAGGAATATCCAGGCTGCCAGGGTCCACGGTCGAACCCAACGACCCCAAGCCGCGTCCACCCGCCCCTCGATTAGGGCAGCGACGGCAAAGCTGAATGCCATGCTAAGGCCCACATATCCAAGGTACAGAAACGGCGGATGGAAAGCCAAGCCGGGGTCCTGCAGCAAGGGGTTCAGATCGCGGCCGTCAAACGGCGCCACAGGAAGCCTGTCAAACGGGTTCGACGTAAACAGGATGAAGGCGTAGAACGCCACCCCGATTGCGGCCTGCATCGCCAAGACACGGGCCTTGAGCGTGGGTGGCAAACCCTGGCCAAAAAGCGCGGCCGTCGCGCCAAAAAGCGCCACGATCAATACCCACAACAGCATCGAGCCTTCGTGGTTTCCCCAGGTTCCGCTGATCTTATACAGCATCGGTTTCAGGGAATGGCTGTTCTCCACCACGATCCGCAGCGAGAAATCCGAGGTCGCAAAGGCCCACACCAGCGCAGCGAAGGCAAATCCTGTCAGAAGACATTGCGCAATAGCCGCGGGCTCCGAGAACAGCATCCATGACGGCCAGCGTTTTGCGGCGCCAATCAATGGCACGACTGTCTGAACTATGGCCACCATGAAGGCCAGGATAAGGGCGAAATGTCCAAGCTCGGTAATCATGGGCACGGGTATAATCCCGCGCCCGGGCAAGCGCCAATCACTTTCGCCGCAATCAGGCGCACATAGTGTCGCGGGTCAGGCGCGCTGCAGACGCCGCCAGTCCTCAAGCGCCGGGTTGTGATCGGGGATGATCACCTGGGCCGTCAGTTCGGCATCCGGCCCCGGATCGGCAGCCCCCGGACTTTCCGCTCGCATCTCGTGAATAGCTTGCAAGTTGGCCATGACCTGTGGCGCCCGCATCATCGTAACTGAGATGTCACGCTGAAGGTCCTGAACCTTCGCTTGGTGCCGCGCTCCGAAATAGAACGACACGATGACGCCCAGTAGCCACCACAGCGGCTCGGGCACCAGCGCAATTCCCTGCATCCGCGCCGCAAACCACAATGGATCGACCATCGCGGCCACGAACAGACCCAATGTCCCCAGCGCCAATGCAGGCCTTGGCAACCGATTCAAACCGTCCATGAAACGGTCAAACCCGCCTTTGCGGGGAGCTTCGAATTCCGCGCCGAACTGGTTCATCGCCTGTCCGCGCAGCGCAACAGCGCGTTCCGCACCGGCCTCCGAGTTCTCGCGGAAAACCTCGGCAGTTTCGCGCACCACGTTGCGCCCACCTCCGAACAGAAGATCAAAAACACCTGCGATCAGTCCCATGCGGCTATCCTTTGCTGAAACTCGGCCATGCTCAGGTGATAGGGCGGAGATAGAAACTCCTCGGCCCGGCGGATCCACCCCCCTTTCACACCGTTGCGGCTGCGCACGTATTTGCGCAAGGCCGGACGTCGGTCAGCCAGCCGGAAATAGTAGTTCCTTCGTGCCACCCCATACGCGTCGCGCAACACCACCGGATCGGGTTTTGCGGCCTGATCGCACGCCCCAGCCGTTCGCGGCCCCAAAACGCCATCCACGGCGAGCGAAAATCCCATCTGCACCAAAAGACGCTGCAGGATGCGCACCGCCTGTCCGCCCGCATTCACGTACATATCGAACAGCGTCGGCTGCAGCACGTGGGGCACCCGTGCCAGACCGGGCTTTTGAAAGTAATGCGTGATGAAAATCGCGACGGCCTGATCCCGGCCAAGCGCCATTACGTCGCGGCGATCGACCGTGCCGTCACGCGTCAGGTCAAGGCCCAATCTTCGCATCGTGTGGATTGTGACACCGTATTTCGTGGCCCCTCCGGGGTCGTCCGGATCATCGACGAAGCCGCCCTCGCGGGTTACGATCTCGTTGGCAATCTGCTGAACCGACTGCATGCTGCACCTCTGTGTACCTATGCGGCACACGGTCAGGTGAAATCCTTAAATCCATGAAACGAAGAAGGGCGCTGCACGACCAAATCGCGCAACGCCCTAGAACACTCATTCAGGCAACCTACCGAAGGCTGTCCTGTCTCAACTGTCTGCCGGCTCTTCGTAGACGCCCTGCTCCTTCAAGGCATCGATGACCTCTTTCGGCATATAGGTCTCGTCGTGTTTTGCCAGAATTTCAGTGGCTTGGAACACACCATCAACGTAGCTTCCGGTGCCGACCATCCCCTGACCCTCGGAAAACAGATCAGGCAAGACACCGGTGAAGGCCACCTTCACACTCTCACCCCCGTCGGTGACGGTGAACCGTACGGTTTCACCCTGCCCTCGTACGATCGAGCCTTCTTCGACCAAGCCACCGATGCGGAACACCTCGTTCGGCGCCGGCGGTTCGGCGATTACCTGGCTGGGCGAGCGGAAATAGTTGATCCCGTCTCGCATGGCATAACCGATCAAGCCCGTCGCCAGGGCCAAAGCCACAAAAGCCAACAGAATGATCTGTACACGACGACGTTTCTTCAGCGTCTTCATCTCGCCCTCATGGGAACAGTGGGGCCATCATAAGCCCGGTCGTTTCGGGTTCACCTAACATCAGGTTTGCGTTCTGCAAGGCCTGCCCACTGCTACCTTTTGTCAGGTTATCCAGCGCCGCAATCACGATGGCACGCCGTTCGATCCTGTCAGCAACGACGCCGATGTGGCAGAAGTTCGATCCGCGCACATGGTGGGTCGAAGGTGTGTCGCCAAAGGGCAGCATCTGAATGAAAGGCTCGTCTGAATAGGCTGCACACAGCGTTTCATAAACGCTCTGCGGATCACCCTTCACATACGAGGTCGCCAGAATGCCCCGGTTCGCGGGGATCAGGTGCGGCGTAAACTGGATGTGAACCGCGCGGCCCGCCAGTTTCGAGAACTCCTGATCGAACTCGCCCAGATGCCGGTGGGTACCGCCGACGGCATAAGCGTTGGTGCCCTCGCTCAGTTCGGCGTGCAGAAGGTTCTCTTTCAGCGCACGCCCCGCCCCGGAGACAGCGCATTTCAGATCAAGAATGATGTCATCCAGGTCGATAACACCGGCCGCGATCAACGGCCGCAGCACGTACTGCCCCGTGGCAGCATTGCACCCGGTGCCTGCCACCAGCCGCGCAGCGCGGATATCCTCACGGTAGAACTCAGTCAGTCCGTAGACGGCCTCATCCTGATGCGTGAGTGCGGCATGCGGATTGCCGTACCATTTCTCGTATTCATCGGGGTCGGCCAGCCGGAAATCCGCCGACAAATCAACGATTTTGAGGTCGGAGGGCAAATCCCGGATGACCTCCTGGCTGGTCTTGTGCGGCAGCGCGCAAAAGCACAGGTCGATCTGGCCAAAGTCAATCTGCTCAATCTTGCACAGACGCGGCAAATCCAGATGGCGCAGATGCGGAAACACCTCGGCCATGGTCTGCCCGGCCTTGCGCTCGGCCGCCAGGGCGGTGATTTCCATGTTCGGGTGCTCGGCGATCAGCCGTACCAGTTCGGCACCGGTATAGCCCGAAGCGCCCAGGATTGCGATTTTGTGGGTCATGTCAGACCTCGTAGATTTATGTGACACGTCTGGCACCCGCCGACATGACAGGTACCGAATAAATTCATGACAGGGGCCGGTCCTTGACCTAAGTCAGGCGGCCTTGAAGGTGATCTGTCGTCGGAGAAATTGCGTTGCCCGGTCACTGACCTTCTGCGGATTGCCTGTGGTCAGGTAACCCGCCTCACCCCCGCCCAGCATATCCGGATGCCGCTGGAGATAATCCGCAAGGCTTTCGGCCACCAGGTCGCCTTGGCTGAACACTTGCACGTCCGGTCCCAACGCCGCCTGAAAGGCTTCGGCCATCAAGGGGTAATGGGTGCAGCCCAAGATCGCAGCCTGCGGTTGCGGCATCTTGCGCTTCAACGCGTCCACATGGCTCCGCACAAGGGCTTCGGCCAGGATCATGTCACCGTCCTCGATGGCATCGACCACGCCACCGCAGGCCTGCGCCTCAACATCGACGCCGATGGCGCGGAACGCCAGTTCACGCTGAAACGCGCGGCTTGCCACGGTTGCCGGCGTGGCAAACAGAGCCACATGTTTGACCGCCACTTCGCGCGGGGGGCTGTTGTCGCCCCACTGGCGCTCGGTCAGCGCCTCGATCAGCGGCACGAACACACCCAGCACGCGCTTGCCCTGCGGCACGCCCTCTTCCTGCATCCGCCGAAGCGCCGCGGCGCTGGCTGTGTTGCAGGCCAGAATCACCAGATCGCAGCCGCGCGACCACAGGTCCTGCACCGCGTTTCGGGTCAGGTTGTAGATATCCTCGGCGTCGCGCACGCCATACGGCGCGTGCGCGCTGTCCGCGTAATACAGGAAATCCACCTCCGGCAGACGTGTCTGCGCGGCGTTCAGGACGGTCAGCCCGCCCAATCCGGAATCAAAGATGCCTACTGCCATTTGCCCCTTCAGGCGCGATGCCGTTCCTCGAATTCATAGCCATAGTCATACGACTTCAGCGGCTTCGGAGACAGCTCATACGTGGCTTTGCGCAAGAAATCCATCATCTTGCGCGTATCGCCGGCCAATGGGTCCAGAACGTCGCGGCCGATGGGCTGCCCCACGACCACATCAACCGGGGTATCGACGCGCTTTTTGAACTCTTTGATCAGCAAACCCATGCGCAGCGTCACATGCAGATGGCTGGCGATCTGGAACAGGCGTGAGGTGTGACCATCAAAGAACAAAGGCACCACGGTGGCGTTTGACTTGGCCACCATCCGCGCGGTGAAGCCGCGCCAGCCCGGGTCCATCGGATGCGCGAAGGGTCGGGCCGCCGTGCTGACCGTACCACCGGGAAAAATCCCGATTGCCCCACCCTGCCCCAGATAATCCAGGGCGGTTTTTCGGGTCTGCAGGTTCAGCCGCATCGCCTCTTTCGTCTGATCGAAAGAGATCGGCAGGATGATCCGGTTCAGATCCTCAGCCTTGTGAAACACATGATTGGCCAGAATCCGGAAATCTCCGCGGGTTTGGGACAGCACATGCCCCATCATCAGCCCATCAAGAATCCCGTAGGGGTGGTTGGCGATCAGGATCAGCGGGCCGTCCTTGGGGATGTTTGACAACGCCCCGCCCACCACGTTCAGGCTCAGCCCGTAGCGTTCGACCATGACCGACCAGAAATCACGGCCATTGGCGACCTCGCGCTCGTAACCATCCGCGCGCCGGATCAGACGCAGCCGACCGGTCGTGTTCTCCATCAGTTTGATGACCATGCGCCCACCCCGCGTTTCAGCAGAATGGGCGTAGGAAATGTCCCGAGCGACTTGGCGACGTGATTTCATCACGGGTCTCCGGTGTGGCCGTCATCGGACGGCGCGGACGGGAACCCTACCGCGCCTCCATGACACCGATATGACGTTACTCGGCCGCGGCCCGCGTCTCGCTTCCTCCCTGCCGGATCACGGCCAGAAGTTCCTCGCGCCGCTTGGCGGCCTTGGCTTCGTTGGCGGCCAATACCGGACCGAAACCGCGGATGTCCAGCGGCAACCGCGCCAGCGCGACAATCGCATCGCGGGTGTTGTCATCCAGCTTGGGCAGAACCTCTTTCATGTCCGCCTCATACTGACGGATCAAGGCCCGTTCCATTCGGCGCTCGGCGGTATAGCGGAAGATGTCCAGCGGCGTGCCACGTAGCCCCTTCAGCTTGGCCAGAACCTTCATCGGCCCCAGCAGCCATTCGCCGAATTGCCGCTTGCGCGGACGTCCGTCCGGCCCTTTGCCCCCCAGGATCGGCGGAGCAAGGTGGAAGGTCATCTTGATGTCGCCGTCGAATTCGGCGGCGGCCTTGTCGCGGCTGTCCAGCAGCAGGCGGGCCACCTCGTATTCGTCCTTGTAGGACAACAGCTTGTGATACCCACGCGCGACTGCATCCCGGACCTTCGGGTCTTCGATCGACTCGACCAGCTTGAGATAGCGTTTGGACAGCCGTTTGCCCTGATAGGCAACCAGATGATCGGCCCGGAAGGCGATGGCCTGCTCGGGCGTCTTGGGCAATTCGGTCACCGTGGGGGTCACGATGCGCGCCACTTCCTCGGGGTGCAAAACCGCCCAGCGGCCGACCTCGAAGGCGCGCTTGTTGCGCTCGACCGCCGCGCCGTTCAGCTCGATTGCGGTCATGATCGCCTCGTGGCTCACCGGTAGCAGCCCGCGCTGCCACGCCGCACCGAACACCATCATGTTGGAATAGATCGAATCGCCCATCACCGCGCGTGCCAACTCGGTCGCGTCGAACAGGGCCAGACCGTCCTTCAGCCGCGCCTCCAGCGCCAGTTCCAGCCGGTCGACCGGAATGTGGAACTCGGTGTTGCGGGTGAAATCGCCGGTGATGATCTCGTGGCTGTTGACCACCGCGCCGGTCTGACCAGTGCGCGTCAGGCCCAGCGTCTTGGCCCCGGCCGACACCACGAGGTCACCGCCGATCAGCGCATGCGCCTCGCCGGTGGCCACGCGAATGGCGCTGATATCTTCGGGCTTGTTGGCCAGGCGACAGTGGATATGCACCGCGCCCCCCTTCTGCGCCAGCCCGGCCATTTCCATCATGCCCGCGCCCTTGCCGTCGATCTGCGCGGCCTGCGCCAGAACCGCCCCGATGGTCACGACGCCGGTGCCGCCGACGCCGGTGATGACCACGTTGTGCGTGCCGTCGATCCGCGGCAGAACCGGTTGCGGCAGATGGGGGATGTCGATCTCGGTGGTGGCTTCCTTGCGGATCTTGGCGCCTTCCAGCGTGACGAAGGACGGGCAGAACCCGTTGAGGCACGAGAAATCCTTGTTGCAGCTGGACTGGTCGATCGCCCGCTTGCGGCCCAGTTCGGTTTCCTTGGGCACGATCGAGACACAGTTCGACTGCACCCCGCAATCGCCACAGCCTTCACAGACATCCGAGTTGATGAACACGCGCTTGTCCGGGTCCGGGAAGGTACCGCGCTTGCGGCGGCGGCGTTTCTCGGCGGCGCAGGTCTGGACGTAGACGATGACCGACACGCCTTCGATCTCGCGGTACTTGTTCTGAACCGCCATCAGCTCGGCCCGTTCGTGGGTTTCCACGTCGCCGGGCAGCGCCTTGAAGTTCACGTCTTCCTTTTCGTCATAGACGACGGCCACATGCTGGGCGCCCATGGCCTTGACCTCGCGCACGATGCGCTCGGCGGTCAGATGGCCCTCGTTCTCCTGCCCGCCGGTCATGGCGACCGCGTCGTTGAACAGGATCTTGAAGGTGATGTTGGTCCCGGCCGCCAGCGCCGCCCGGATCGCCTGAACGCCCGAGTGGTTGTAGGTGCCGTCGCCCAGGTTCTGGAACACGTGTTTCGTGGTCGAGAACGGCGCCTCACCGATCCAGTTGGCGCCCTCGCCGCCCATCTGGGTAAAGCCGGTCGTGTTCCGATCCATCCACTGCACCATGTAGTGACAGCCGATCCCGGCATAGGCCCGGCTGCCCTCCGGCACTTTGGTCGAGCTATTGTGCGGACAGCCCGAGCAGAAATACGGCAGCCGCGTCGCGATCTCCTGCGCGTTGTCGTTGCGGCGCGCCTCTTGCAGGCTGGCCAGTCCGGCGCGGATACCCTCGGTTTCGCGGCCTTCTTCGATGAAGATCTCGCCCAGCTTTTCGGCGATCATGATCGGATCAAGCGCGCCGCGGGTCGGGAACAGCTCTTCGCGGTGCAGCGTGCCTGCCCCGCCCTTGTACCAGCCGTACACGCGACGTCCGCGACGGTCGTCAAAGATCGCCTCTTTGACCTGCACTTCGATCAGCTTGCGCTTTTCTTCGACGATGATGATCAGGTCCAGCCCCTCGGCCCAATCATGGAACCCCTTCATGTCCAACGGGAAGGTCTGGCCGATCTTGTAGGTGGTGATCCCAAGCCGTTCGGCCTCGGCCTCGTCGATGTTCAGCAGCGACATGGCGTGGACCAGGTCCAGCCAGTTCTTGCCCGCAGCGGCAATGCCGATCTTGGCGCCCGGCTTGCCCCAGACCCGCCGGTCCATCCGGTTGGCGTGTGAAAACACTTCGGCTGCGAACCGCTTGTAGTCGATGATCCGCGCCTCTTGCAGGTGCGGCGTGTCGCCCAGCCGGATGTTCAGCCCGCCCTCGGGCATGTCGAATTCCGGCGTCACCAGTTGCATCCGGTCGGGCCGGCCATCCACGACCGAGGTCACCTCGATCGTGTCCTTCATCGTCTTGAGGCCAACCCAGACCCCTGCAAACCGGCTGAGCGCAAAGCCGTAGATTCCATAATCAAGGATTTCCTGCACCCCGGCCGGGCTGACGACCGGCATGTACATGTCGACCATCGACCATTCCGACTGGTGCAGCACGGTCGAGCTTTCGCCGGTGTGGTCGTCGCCCATCGCCATCAGAACGCCACCATGCTTGGCGGTTCCGGCCATGTTTGCGTGACGCATGACGTCGCCCGACCGGTCCACACCCGGCCCCTTGCCGTACCACAGGCCGAACACGCCGTCATACTTTCCATCGCCGCGCAGACCCGCCTGCTGGCTGCCCCACAGGGCTGTGGCGGCCAGGTCCTCGTTCAGACCGTATTGAAAGGTCACATCGCACTCGGCCAATTGCTTTTCGGCGCGCGACATTTGAAGATCGACCGCACCCAGTGGAGACCCCCGGTATCCGGTGACCAGACCGGCAGTGTTTAGACCGGCGGCGGTATCGCGTGCCTTCTGCATCATCATCAGACGAACAAGCGCCTGCGTACCATTCAAAAGCACCGGGCTTTTGGTCAGATCGAAACGGTCATTGAGCGAAATCTTTGGCTGACTCATCAGACGCCTCCCCACGTCGGAATAGTGTGCTGCATTTGACGTCATTTTAGGTCACTATTTCTGACCTGTATACAAAATTCCCCCTGTTCTGTAACGATTTCCCCGTTTGAATATGGAATTTGTTACCTCTTTCATATAGGGCTGCCAAAGGATAACGAAAGTTGCGACCATGAATTGGGACAAGCTCAGAATATTTCACGCGGTAGCTGACGCCGGCAGCCTGACGCATGCCGGAGACAAGCTGAATCTGTCCCAATCCGCCGTCAGCCGTCAGGTTCGCGCACTTGAGGAATCGCTGGGTGCCACACTGTTCCATCGCCACGCCCGCGGTCTGATTCTAACGGAACAGGGCGAGCTTCTGTTCGATGCAACAACGGCCATGTCCAAGCGTCTGGACGCTGCTGCGGCGCGAATCCGCGACAGCGAGGATGAGGTCTTTGGAGTCCTGCGGGTCACCACGACTTTTGGCTTCGGGACCCTGTGGCTGGCGCCGCGCCTGCCCAAGCTGTATGAGCAGTATCCGGACCTGAATATTGACCTGATGCTCGAAGAACGCGTGCTGGATCTTCCGATGCGCGAAGCGGATGTCGCTATCCGGATGAAGGAACCCAGTCAGGCCGATCTTGTCCGCAAGCGTCTGATGACCGTTCGAATGATGTTGTACGCGACCAAGAACTATCTGGATTCGCACGGAGGCGCGCCCCAGACGCTGGAGGATATTTCGAAACACCGCCTGATCTGTCAGACCCCTTCCGCACCCCAGGTTGGCGTTGGCGCGTCGATGGTCAGTCACCTTATGACCTACGAACCCAGCTCACTGCTGACGGTGAACAATTACTTTGGTGTTCTGCAGGGTGTCCTCAATGACCTCGGAATTGGCGTCCTGCCCGACTACGTGACCGAGGATTTCCCTGACCTGGTCCCGATCCTGTCCGACATCGAGACGGCGAATGTGCCGGTATATTTGGCCTATCCTGAAGAACTGAGGCACTCAAAACGGGTCGCAGCGTTCCGAGATTTTGTTCAGGATGAAATCATTGCGCATCGCAAGCAGCTGAAACATCTGGGAAAACTGTAGCTATGCACTCGCAGCATAGCGGACATGCCCTCAATGCGCCCAAAAAACCTTGATCGTTCACAGAGTGATCCCTAAATGAGCACTCGAAGGCGATGATGCTGAAACGCTCATCATCTTCATACCTCCCTGTTGGACTACGGCCGAGCTTAGTGCTCGGCCTTTTTTTTGGCCTGCACCCCGGCGCGCGGTGCCAAATCGTTTGGAATTATTTTGCCAACGGGCCTATGATCGCGAAAAACCATAATATTTCGTGTTCGAGGACAAAGTTTATGACCAGCCTACTCCGCCTGTTTTTGATGGCGTTGGTATCCGTCACGTTCCTGGCCCGGCCAAGCATGGCCCAGAGCACCAGCGAATCCACTACCACCCATGTCACCATCCCAGAAGATCTGACCCCTGAACAGGTCGACGATCTGGTGGCGCGAATGTCTGACGATCAGGTCCGGGCCATTTTGCTGGAACGGCTTGATGCGGTCGCGGCGAAACAGACTGAAACGCAGACTTCCCGTAAGGGGCTGCTGCAAACGATCTCATCCTCGGCGGGCGACATGGCTGCGTCTTGGCTGGATGTGATCCGCAAGGTTCCGCTACTGGTTTCGGCCCAGGTCGAAGCTTTCAGCAATTTCGGAAACAAGTTTGGCGCAAGCGGTCTGGCAACCCTGTTCGGGTTCACCTTCCTGGCGCTTGCAATCGGGTATGCCGCAGAAACGGCGGTTGGCCTTTGGACACGCAGGTGGATCAAAGTCGTCGATGGGGATGCCTCGACCAACCTAAAAGGCGCCGTAGTTTTTCTGTTCAAGCGCTTCTGCGTGGAGTTTCTGGGGCTGCTTGTCTTTTATTACACGCTGGTCTTCGTCGGGCGTCGGTTGCTGGACGAACAACAGATTGCCCAGGCCGCACCGTTCGTGTTCTTCCTGATCTGGTTCCCCCGCCTGGGAGCCGCGATTTCCCGTTTCATTCTCGCCCCGAAGCAGAGCAACCTGCGACTGGTCAACGTGAATGACAAATGGGCAAAATACCTGCATCGGAACCTGATCGGCCTGTTCCTGCTGATCGGGTTCACCCTGTTCATCTTGGATTTCAATGCGATGAATGGCGTGATGCCGGGTGAATCGCGCCTTGGTTTCTGGCTGAACACCGCCATCCATATCTATGTCGGCGTCATTGCATGGACGGCCCGCAACGGTCTGACCGAGATGATGCGTGGTTCCGATCCGGATCGCACCCATTTCGACGAAGAAGTCGCCCGCTACTATCCGTATTTTGCGATCGCCGTGTCAGCGGGTACGTGGCTTTTGGTCGAGTTCCTCGCCGCTCAGCGCAATCCGGCCGTGTTTGCCCTTCTGGCCGAAGGCGCGCATTTCGTCACGATGTTCTGGCTGCTGATCGCACCGGCGCTCGACACGCTGATCCGAGGGCTGACCCGGCACCTGCTGCCGCCGATGATGGGCGATGGTCCGATCGCGGAACGTGCCTACAAATCGACCAAACGCAGCTACATCCGCATCGGACGGGTTCTGGCCGGCATTCTGGTCATTCTGATGATTGCAGATGCCTGGAATCTGGACCTGCAGGATATTGCGGGCGGGGACTCGGAAACCGGCAGCAAACTGGTTCAGTTCTTCATCATCATCGCAATCGGCTACATCCTGAACGAGGTGGTCTCGCTCTGGATCAACCGCCGGCTTGCCAAAGAGCAAACAGCTTCGGAGCAGAGCCCCGATGAGGAAGCCGGCGAAGGCGGCGGTGTCGGCGGCTCGCGCCTGGCCACGGTTCTGCCTTTGCTGCGCGTGACTGCTCAGGTGGCCATCGCAGTGATCTTCGCCTTGCTGGCGTTGGGCGCTCTGGGCTTGGACATCACGCCGCTTCTGGCTGGTGCCGGTATCCTGGGTCTGGCCATCGGCTTTGGTGCGCAGAAACTGGTCTCGGACATCGTGGGCGGCATCTTCTTCCTGATCGACGACGCCTTCCGCGTCGGCGAATATGTCGATGTGGGTGGCACCACCGGCACGGTAGAGAAGATTTCGATCCGCTCCATGCAGCTGCGCCACCATCGCGGTCCGGTGCATACCATCCCTTACGGTGAGATTCAGAAGCTGACCAACTACAGCCGCGACTGGGTCATCATGAAGCTGAAGTTCACCGTGCCCTTCGATACCGACCCGAACAAGGTCAAGAAGATCTTCAAGAAGATCGGCGCCGAGATGATGGAGGACCCGCTCCACAAGGATGGCTTCCTGCAGCCCTTCAAATCGCAGGGCGTGTTCGACTTTGACGATGTCGGCATGATCATCCGCGGCAAGTTCATGGCCAAGCCCGGCAAGCAGTTCACCCTGCGCAAGGAGATCTTCAACCGGGTCAAGGCCGCCTTCAAGGAGAACGGGATCGACTTTGCCCGCCGCGAGGTACGCGTTGCCATCCCCGGGTTGGAAGAGGCCGAAAACCTGACTGAACAACAGAAAGCGGCGATCGGCGCGGCCGCGGCCGACGCCGTGAACAAGAAAGAAGAGCCGCCTCAATAAGGGCAGCGGGACAGCGGCGCACGCGCTGCTGTCCCCATCAAACCGGCGATGCGACGGGCATTTTCCCGGTCGCAGACCGCCGCATACTGCCAGCAAAAGGCCGGTTCCTGTTCGCTGCGCGCTCTTGACCCTTTCCCAAATCGCCCGGTTGCCCTAAAAGGCCCGCAATCCCGGCCACCTTGGAAACAGGACACACGATGCAAGAGCCCGCCATCACACCGGATCTGATTGCCGCACACGGGTTGAAACCCGAAGAATACGACATGATCCTCGAGATTATCGGGCGCGAGCCGACCTTTACCGAGCTCGGCATCTTCTCGGCCATGTGGAACGAGCACTGTTCCTACAAATCCTCGAAGAAATGGCTGCGCACGCTGCCCACCTCGGGCCCTCAGGTGATCTGCGGCCCGGGTGAAAACGCCGGCGTGGTCGATATCGGCGACGGGCAGGCCGTGGTCTTCAAGATGGAAAGCCACAACCACCCCTCATACATCGAACCCTATCAAGGCGCGGCAACCGGCGTGGGCGGTATCCTGCGCGACGTGTTCACCATGGGTGCGCGCCCCATCGCGGCAATGAACGCGCTATCGTTCGGCGAACCCGAACACCCCAAGACCCGCCAGTTGGTCAACGGCGTGGTCGAAGGCATCGGTGGCTACGGCAACTGTTTCGGCGTGCCGACCGTGGGCGGCGAGGTGCGCTTCCACCCGGCCTACAACGGCAACTGCCTGGTGAACGCCTTTGCCGCCGGGCTGGCTGATGCCGACAAGATCTTTTACTCGGCCGCGTCGGGCGTGGGCATGCCCGTTGTCTATCTGGGCGCCAAAACCGGCCGCGACGGCGTGGGCGGTGCCACCATGGCCTCGGCCGAATTCGACGATACGATCGAGGAAAAGCGTCCAACCGTGCAGGTCGGTGACCCCTTCACCGAAAAACGCCTGATGGAGGCGACGCTGGAACTGATGCAGACCGGCGCCGTGATCTCGATTCAGGACATGGGCGCAGCGGGCCTGACCTGCTCGGCCGTTGAGATGGGCGACAAGGGCGGGTTGGGTGTCCGGCTGGACCTGGAAAACGTGCCCCAGCGCGAAGAAAACATGACCGCCTACGAGATGATGCTGTCCGAGTCCCAGGAACGCATGCTGATGGTGCTGAAGCCCGAGCTTGAGGCCGAAGCCCGCGCCGTGTTCGAGAAATGGGATCTGGATTTCGCAATCGTCGGTGAAACCATCGCCGAAGACCGTTTCCTGATCATGCACAACGGCGAAATCAAGGCCGACCTGCCGCTGTCAAAACTGGCCTCAACGGCACCGGAATACGACCGCCCCTGGGTCCCCACCTCGGCGGCCGAAGATCTGGGCGAGGTACCGCAGATCGACCCGATCGACGGACTGCGTGCGCTGATCTCGTCGCCTAACTACGCAAGCAAGCACTGGGTCTATGAGCAATACGACACCATGGTGATGGCTGACACGGCGCGTACGCCTGGCGTTGGTGCAGGCATGGTGCGCGTGCATGGCACCGACAAGGTGCTGGCCTTCACTTCGGACGTGACCCCGCGATACGTGCGCGCCAACCCCGAGGAAGGCGGCAAGCAGGCCGTGGCCGAAGCCTATCGCAACCTGACCGCCGTTGGGGCCAAACCGCTGGCCACCACTGACAACCTGAATTTCGGCAACCCCGAAAAGCCCGAGATCATGGGCCAGTTCGTCGGTGCCATCCAAGGCATCGGCGCCGCCGTGGCCGCGCTGGATATGCCGATCGTCTCGGGCAACGTGTCGCTCTACAACGAAACCGACGGTCAGGCGATCCTGCCCACACCGACCATCGGTGCCGTCGGCCTTTTGCAGCACGCCGACGAAATCATCGGCACCGAGGTGCGCGAAGGCCACGTTGCGCTGGTGATCGGCGAAACCAAGGGGCATCTGGGCCAATCCGCCCTGCTGGCCGAGGTCTTCAACCGCGAAGACGGCGACGCCCCGCATGTGGATCTGGATGCGGAAAAGCGCAACGGCGACTTCATCCGGGCCAATCGCGAGATGATCAAGGCCTGTACTGACCTGAGCGATGGCGGCCTTGCACTGGCTGCCTTCGAACTGGCCGAAGCCGCGGGCGTGGGTGTGCATCTTGATGACGCCCCGACCGAGTTCCTGTTCGGTGAGGATCAGGGCCGTTACCTGGTGGCCTGCAACTTCGATCAGGCCGAAGCGCTGATGATTGCGGCGGGCCAGGCTGGCGTGCCGCTGGTTTCGGTCGGGCGCTTTACCGGAGAAACCGTGCGGATCGGAGCGTCCGAAACTCCTCTGAGTGAACTCTCAGCGATGTATCGTAGCAGTTTTGCCGAAGCTGTCGCCTGAGCACGACGACGCTGAACCATACTCGGATCCTGCGCTGTTCGATCAGCGCGGGATCTGACTTTTTCAAGGGCGCTGCGCACCCTTGCGCGGGCTTCGGCATCGCTCTACATCTTTGAAAAGACCTTCAGGAGTATCTTAAATGCCAATGAGCGCCCACGAAATCGAACATCTGCTGCGCGAAGCCTTTCCGAATGCGGAAATTCAGGTCGGCGGCACCGATGGCGTACACATGTCCGCCATGGTCGTGGACGAAAGCTTTCGCGGGAAGAACAGGGTCCAGCAGCAGCGCGCGGTCTATGCGGCGCTGAAGGGCAAGATGGACGGCCCGGATGGCGAGCTGCACGCGCTGGCGTTGACCACGAAAGTACCCGAGTGATGAGGCTGACGGCGGCCAGTGCCATGCTCACTCTGGTGATGGCACGCGCTGCCTTGTGCATTCCGATGGCATCCGACAATTCGGTCACGTGACATGATCGGTTGGGTTGTCTGGATCGGAATATGTGTCGGCGGGCTGGTAGTTGCCGAGGCTCTGCTCGAAGCCTATCTGAAACGGAACAGAACAAGATGATTGTCGGATATGCGCCCCGACCCAAACGCTTTGAAACGCAGACCGTGGGAAGCCGACGGTGTGACAAAAGTCAATGTAATCGACGCGGTTCATGCGATGAACCAGCGTACTGAACCAAGAAACTGGTGGCGCAGCCGCCGATCGAAATGACCGCCCGATAGACGGACGAACGTAAACAAGGAAACGCGAAATGACCGACGTTAAGACCCAGATCGACGAAACCGTCAAAAGCAACGATGTGGTGCTGTACATGAAGGGCACCAAAGAAATGCCGCAGTGCGGATTTTCATCTCGGGTGGCCGGTGTTCTGAACTATATGGGTGTCGAATACACCGACGTGAACGTTCTGGCGGACGAGGAAATCCGTCAAGGCATCAAGGACTATTCGGACTGGCCGACTGTGCCTCAACTCTACGTCAAAGGCGAATTTGTGGGTGGTTGTGATATCATCACGGAAATGACCCTGTCAGGAGAGTTGGACACGCTGTTCGATGAAAACGGTGTCGCCTACAACAAGGAAGCCGCCGACAAAATCCGCGAGGCAAACGCCTGATCAGCCGCTCAGCGGCTGACACAGTCTTTCAAAATATCGGTTTCGTCGGTGGCTCCGGCCGCCGCGAAACTGACCATCGCGTTCCAGCCTTTCGACCTTAGGGTATACGTCCCCTGCCCGTTCACCGACTCGTAACGGATACCCGAGCCGCTCTGGACTTGGCGCAACGCAATCAACTGACCATCGACGATCATCGCCGCAGCCCCTTCACCGTCGGAGGGGTTGAAGTATGTCACGGGCAGCTCAACGCCATTTTCGCAGGTGAAGGTCACAGATAGGATGTCAATCTGTGCCAATGCCGGACCCGAGACCGCCCCGACCAACGCCGCCAGGCACAAACTCCGCAAATGTGTCATCTCGCGTTCTTCTCTTCGATCACCGAGGCCAGCGCCTCGGCGCGTGCCGCCATCTCTGCAAGTGTGTCGGTAACCGACGGCGGAACAACGGCCACTTCGATCCGTTCCGGCTCGGGCGCGGGCGCACTGCGCATACGCTCCAATTCGCCTTCAACTTCGGCCAGCTTCGCCTCGAGTGTCTTGATGCGATCCTCGGTGGCCGCCGCCTTGTCGGCCAGCATTAGCCCCGCCATCAACAGCATCCGCGACTCGGGCATACGGCCAATCTGGTCGGCCATCACCTGGGCCTCATCGTCCAGCATCTTCGCGGCTGCGTGCAGAAACGGTTCCTCGCCGTCCTGGCAGGAAACCTCAAATCCGCGCCCGCCAATATGAATTGTAACCTCGGGCATTACTCTACCTCTCCTTCGGCCAGGTTGGCGTGGGTCAGCAAAGGCTCAAGCCGCGCCAGAACCGCATGAGCTTCGGCCGCGTCAGTGGCGCGGGCGGCCCGGGTGGCCTCCAACTCGGCCACGGTTGCCTTGTTCAAAAGCTCGGCATCGGGAACGCCGCCCTCGGCAGCCTTGCGCAACTCGTCGACCGCTTCGCGCAATTGATCATTTGCCTTGCGCAAGCGCTGCAGGTCGTCATCAAGCCGCGACATGGCTGCGCCGTGGCTGGCGCGTTCGGCCCGCAGCATTTCCAGTTCGGCATTCAATTCGGGGATACGCTCTGAATCCTCCAGCTGCCGCCGCAATTCGGAGATCTCGGCCTTCAGCGCTGCAACTTCGTCCTGATTTTCCAGCGCAGCCTTGGCTTCGGACAGTTCGGCACGCGCGGCCTCGACGGTGGCCAATTTCGCATTGGACTCGCCCAACTGGGCGCGCAATGCGTCGATTTCCTGATCATGCCGCTCCCTCAGAGACTTCAGGCGCTCTTCCAATTGCGCATTAGCCAGCTTTTCCTCGTCCAGAGCGGCGCGCAATTGTCCATCTTCGCTGCCCGAGACCGGACCCGCCGATTGCAACGCCTCGATCCCGGTGCCAATCCGATCCATCGCGGCCATGATGCGTCGCTGTAAGTCTTCGATCTGGCTCATTGCCCCTGTCACCTCTTTACCAAGGTTCGTTCTGTTTTTCCGATGGCCGAATCAATACGGCTCGTACCGGTACTTAGTCTAACGGAATGTTCGCCAAAATACCCACTCTTTGCTTTCAAAGGCTTGAGCAACACTCTTGAAGCGATGGCAATGCGCCGCGCCGGGTTCCGCTTGCACTTTGGGGGGTGGATGGTATTCAGCCCGCAATCTGCCGTAATCCAAAGGAACAACACCCGTGGACCTGACTGCGCTGCGCAATGCCAACCCTGAACACTGGGCGAAGGCTGCGGCCATTCGCACCCTGACCCTTGATGCTGTCGCCGCCGCCAATTCCGGCCATTCCGGAATGCCGATGGGCATGGCCGACGTCGCGACCGTGTTGTTTGAAAAACACCTGAAATTCGACGCCTCGGCCCCAAACTGGCCCGACCGCGACCGGTTCATCCTGTCGGCCGGCCATGGCTCGATGCTGATCTATTCCCTGCTCTACCTGACGGGCTACAGCGCAGTTACTCTGGACGAGATCAAGAACTTCCGCCAACTGGGCGCGAAGACCGCCGGCCACCCGGAAAACTTCATGATTGATGGTGTTGAAACCACCACCGGTCCTCTTGGGCAAGGAATTGCCAACGCCGTCGGTTTTGCGATGGCCGAAGAAATCCAGCGGGCCCATTACGGCAAAAAGGTTGTCGACCACTACACCTATGTGATCGCCGGTGACGGCTGCCTGATGGAAGGTGTCAGCCAGGAGGCCATCACCCTGGCCGGTCGGCACGAGCTCAGCAAGCTGATCGTGTTCTGGGACAACAACAACATCACCATCGACGGCACCGTGGACATTGCCGACCGTACTGATCAGGTGCGCCGGTTCGCCGCTTCGGGCTGGCATGTGATCGAGATTGACGGCCACGACCCCAAGGCCATCGATGCGGCGATTGTGCAGGCAAAAGCGTCGAAGAAACCGACCATGATCGCCTGCGAAAGCCACATCGCGCTGGGGCATGCCGCGCAGGATACCTCGAAAGGTCACGGCGCATTGACGGATGCCGAACAGCTGCAGGCCGCCAAGGATGCATATGGCTGGCCGCACGGACCGTTCGAAATTCCGACCGAGGTGAAATCCGCGTGGGAAGCAATCGGCGCGCGTGGCGCAATGGAACGGAAGGCGTGGGAAGAACGTTTTGCCCAACTGTCCGAGCGCAAGCAGGCCGAGTTCAACCGCGCCTACGCGTTCGAGGCGCCGAAGAAGCTGGCTGGCGCCATCCGTGCCTTCAAAAAGCAGGTTTCCGAGGATCAACCCAAGCTGGCCACCCGCGCCTCGTCGGAAAAGGTGCTGAACGTCGTGAACCCGATCATGACCGAGACGGTCGGCGGATCGGCGGACCTGACCGGGTCGAACAACACCAAATCAGCCGATATGGGCGTGTTCTTGCCGGAAAACCGCAAGGGCCGCTATATCCACTACGGCATCCGTGAACACGGCATGGCCGCGGCGATGAACGGCATGGCGCTGCATGGCGGCATCCGCCCCTATGGCGGCACCTTCATGGCCTTCACCGACTATGCGCGTCCGTCGATGCGTCTGGCCGCTCTGATGAAGATCCCCAGCGTTTTCGTGATGACCCATGACTCGATCGGTTTGGGCGAAGACGGCCCGACGCACCAACCGGTCGAGCATCTGGCGATCTCGCGCGCGACGCCGAACACCTATGTGTTCCGCCCCGCCGACACCGTCGAGACCGCCGAGGCCTGGGAACTGGCGCTGACCTTCAAGGACAGCCCTTCGGTTCTGTCGCTGACCCGCCAGGGCGTGCCGACCGTGCGCACCCAGCACAAGGCCAAGAACCTGACCGCCCAGGGCGCCTATGTTCTGGCCGAGGCCGAGGGCAAGCGTCAGGCGATCCTGATCGCCACCGGGTCCGAGGTGTCGCTGGCCATGGAAGCCAAAGCGATGCTCGAGGCCGAAGGGATCGGCACCCGCGTCGTTTCGATGCCCTGCATGGAGCTGTTCGCCGAGCAGGACGAAGCCTATCGCAAGAAGGTCCTGCCCGCCGGCCCCGTCCGCGTCGGCATTGAGGCCGCCGTCCGTGCCGGCGGCTGGGACCGCTGGCTGCTGGGCGAGCGTGGCCGCGAGGCCAAGGCCGGTTTCATCGGCATGTCGGGCTTTGGCGCGTCCGCTCCCGCAGGCGAACTGTACAAGCATTTCGGCATCACCGCCGAGGCGACGGTTGCCAAGGTCAAGGAATTGCTGGGCTGATCCAGCCGATCTGAGCAATCAAAGGGCGGCCATCGTGCCGCCCTTTTCTTTTGGACCTCAATGGTCCGCTGTCTGCTCTGCCTTTTTGGGCCACAGCGGCGCGATGACCTTGGTCGCCAACGGGATCAGGACGAACCCCCAGGCCAGCCCGAACACGCCGTCCATCGCAGCCTTGCTGATCCACTCCACCGCGCCGGCCCATTGATCGGACACGGCATGACCGGCCGCATAAGCCCAATCGTGGATGTGGTGGCCGAGCCAGCCAAAGCCCAGCACCTCGAGGCCATGGATCATGATCGAGCCGCCGACCCACAGCATCGCCGCCGTGCCCACGACTGACAGGGTCTTCATGACCTTTGGCATCGCCTTGACCAGCCCGCGACCCAGCCCGCGGCCAATCGGTGTCGGCGCGTTCTTTGCCAGATAAAGACCGACATCGTCCATTTTTACGATCAACGCGACCGAGCCATAGACGGCAACCGTGACACCGATCCCCACAACCGCCAGCGTCGCCGCCTGCATCCAGACATTCGGCGCCTCGATGGCAGAAAGAGCGATGGTCATGATCTCGGCCGACAGGATGAAATCGGTCTTGATCGCCCCTTTGATCTTCTGCTCCTCCAGATGACCCGGATCACGGACGTTCATGTCCTCTTCGATCACGTGGCTGCCATGCGGGAACAGCACGTGAAAAATCTTCTCGGCGCCCTCGAAACACAGGTATGAGCCGCCGATCATCAGCAAGGGCGTTATCAGCCACGGCGCGAAGTTCGCCAGCAACAGCGCCACAGGCAGCAGCAGAATGACCTTGTTGAACATCGACCCGCGCGCGATGCGCCAGATGATCGGCAACTCGCGCGCTGGAGCAAACCCTTGGACGTATTTCGGCGTGACGGCCGCGTCGTCGATGATCACGCCCGCTGTCTTGGCCCCCGCCTTGCCGGCCGCCGCCGCCACATCGTCGACCGAGGCCGCCGCCACTTTGGCGATTCCCGCCACATCGTCCAACAGGGCCAGCAAACCGCTCATGCCGCATCCTTTCCGTTCATCCGTCGCACTTTGGACCCTAACCGATCCGACAGCTAGCGCAAGCGTTAGCGCAACCACACCAAGTTTGCGCTAACACATTGCAAATATGGTATTTTCCATCTTTTTAGATGGACCGATCATCGCTATATCGCCCGGAACACAAGCGGATTTGGAGACGTCACATGACCATCAAGGTCGGCATCAATGGTTTTGGCCGCATCGGCCGCTGTACCCTGTCGCACATCGCCGCGTCAGGCCGCAACGATATCGAAGTGATCAAGGTCAACGCCACGGGACCGCTTGAAACCTCGGCGCATCTGCTGAAATACGACAGCATCCACGGCCGCTTTCCACGCGATGTCTCGATCAGCGGCAACACGATGGACCTGGGTCGCGGGCCGATGCAGATGTTCTCGACCTACGACATGAACGAGCTGGACTGGGAAGGCTGTGACGTCGTTCTGGAATGCACCGGCAAGTTCAACGACGGGCTGAAGGCGAAAACACACCTTGAACGTGGCGCTCAAAAGGTTCTGCTGTCGGCTCCGGGC
The DNA here is from genome assembly GCF_059613085.1 of Ruegeria sp. BHSC029. NCBI lineage: Bacteria > Pseudomonadati > Pseudomonadota > Alphaproteobacteria > Rhodobacterales > Roseobacteraceae > Ruegeria > Ruegeria sp. BHSC029. Next base: position 429,680 of record NZ_JBXWRU010000001.1, on the reverse strand, counting down.
AAGAACGTGGACAAAACGATCGTGTTCGGCGTCAACCACAACAGCCTGACCGCCAACGACAGGATGGTGTCGAATGGCTCGTGCACCACGAATTGCCTTGCCCCGCTTGCCAAGGTTCTGGACGAAGGCATCGGCATCGAAAACGGCATCATGACCACGATCCACGCCTATACCGGCGACCAGCCCACGCTGGACCGCCGCCACAGCGACCTGTACCGCGCCCGCGCCGCCGCCATGTCGATGATCCCCACCAGCACCGGTGCCGCCAAGGCGCTGGGCGAGGTTCTGCCGAACCTCAAGGGGCGCCTGGACGGTTCGGCCATTCGCGTGCCCACGCCGAACGTGTCCGCCGTCGACCTGACCTTCCGCGCCGCGCGCGAAGTGACCGTCGACGAAGTCAACGCCATCGTCGCCGAGGCCGCCAAGGGGCCGATGCAGCGCGTCCTGGGCTATGAACCCGCCCCCCTGGTGTCGACCGATTTCAACCACACCGAGGAAAGCTCGATTTTCGCGCCCGACCAGACCCGCGTCGTGGACGGCCGTATGGTTCGCGTGCTGGCGTGGTACGACAACGAATGGGGCTTCTCAGTACGCATGGCCGATGTGGCCGTCGCCATGGGACGGCTTAACTGATCTCATCAAGACCGCTTGAACCGCGTCGCCCGCTCAGGTTATCTGGGCGGGCTTTTTTGTTCGGAGCAGCAATGACAAACCAAATCGCGATCTGGCTGGGAGTCCTCATCCTTGGTGGTCTGATGCTGGATTTCGCGCTGTTTGGAACCGAGCACCTCCTGTTCCTCGGCAAGAAGTTCTACGACTTTCTCGACTGGGTCGCGTTCTGGCGCTGACAGAGGTTTTGCTTGACATTTTCGCCTGACTGCCTTTGTTAGCGCTAACTGATTTCAATCGCGGCTTAGCGGCCATTCAGACGGAGCGCGACATGACACTCAAACTTGCAATCAACGGATTTGGACGGATCGGGCGCGGTGTCCTGCGCGGCCTGATGGAAAGCGGTCGTACGGATGTGCAGATCGTCGCGATCAACGACCTCGCCAAGCCGGAAATGAATGCGCATCTGTTTGAGTTCGACAGCGTGCATGGCCGCTACACCAAGCCGGTCACCCTGACCGAGGCCGGGCTGGACGTAGGCGCCGGCCCGATCCGGTTGACCAGCGAGCGCGACCCCGAGGCGCTTGATTGGTCGGACGTCGACGTGGTTCTGGAATGCACCGGCGTGTTCCGCACGCGCGAAGCTGCATCTCGCCATTTCAAGAACGGCGCGAAAAAGGTTCTGATCTCGGCGCCGGCGCGCGGGGATGGCGAGGTTAAAACCGTGGTGTTCGGCGTGAACGACCACGAACTGACCGCCGCCGACACGGTGGTTTCCAACGCATCCTGCACCACCAACTGCCTGTCGCCGGTCGCTGCCGCGCTGGATGCTGGCCTGGGTATCGTGCACGGCAACATGACCACGGTGCACGCCTATACCGCCAGCCAGCCGGTGCATGACACCGCCGGCAAGGACCCGTACTTGTCGCGCGCGGCTGCCCTGTCGATGATCCCGACCACCACTGGCGCCGCCTCGGCTGTGGGGCTGGTTCTGCCGCAACTGCAGGGCAAGCTGACCGGTCAAGCGATCCGGGTTCCCACCCCCAACGTCTCGGTCGTCGATCTGGTGGTCGAGGTATCGCGCCCCACCACCGAAGACGAGGTCAACGCCCTGTTCACCGAGGCAGCGGCCAAGATCCCGACCGTTCTGGCCGCGGAAACCCGCCCGTTGATCTCGATCGATTTCAACCACGATTCCCACAGCTCGACCGTGTCGCTGGCCGAAACCAAAGTGACCGACGGCACGCTGGTTCGCGTTCTGGCCTGGTACGACAATGAGTGGGGTTTCTCGAACCGGATGCTGGACACCGCTGCCGCGATGGGCGCCCTAGCCTAACCGCTCTTTCAGCGCGATATTGACCTGGGGCGTGACGAATTTCGACACGTCCCCACCCAGCCGGGCGATTTCCTTGACCAGCTTCGAGGCGATCGCCTGGTGTCGAGCTTCGGCCATCAGGAACACGGTCTCGATCGAATCGTCGAGCGCCCGGTTCATCCCAACCATCTGAAATTCATATTCGAAATCGGCAACAGCACGCAGGCCGCGTACGATGATCTGCGCCCCTACGTCCCGAGCGCAGTCTATCAGCAGGTTTTCGAACGGATGCGCAACAATTTCAGTGCCGGTCTGTTCGGTCAGGTAGGCGCATTCCGCCTCAATCATGGCCACCCGCTCTTCGAGCGAGAACAACGGACCCTTGTCGCGGTTGATCGCGACGCCAATCACCAGCTTGTCGACCAGCATGGCTGCCCGGCGGATGATATCTATATGACCCATGGTGATGGGGTCAAAGGTTCCCGGATATAATCCAACCCGCATCGCGCCCTCCTGAGCAATAAAATTTCTGCGCAAGCAAACACAAGTTTTCCGCAGCTGCAAGAGGCCGCAATGTCGTCAGATGGGGCTAGTGCCCCATGATCATGCCCTGCAGGGCATCTTTTTCCATGGCCAGTTCGGACAATTGCGCTTTTACGACGTCGCCCAGAGTGACGATCCCAATCAGTTTGCCATCTTCGACAATCGGCATGTGGCGGAACCGACCTTCGGTCATGCGAGCGAGAACGTCCTGTACCTTGTCCTGTTGGGTGGCGGTCACCAGTTTCTTAGTCATGTAGGCGCTGACCGGCTGTGTCAGGCACCCGCTGCCACTGGCGGCCAATTCCCGCACGATATCGCGTTCCGAGAGGATGCCGGCTGCGGTTTCGCCATCGTCCTCCGATACGATCACCGTACCAATGCGCTTATCGGCCAGAATCTTTGCCGCGTCGGACACGGTCATCGAAGGCGCCACCGTCACAACCCCGTCCGTCGACTTGGACTTCAGAATGGCCTGTACAAGCATGGGCAATACCTCCGAAATAATTTTCCCGTTTTCCAAAGCGTTGCCCGATTAGATCACCCTGTCAAGCTTGGGCTTCGGCTTCCAGCCGCGCAACTTCGTCGCGAATTCCCCGGCTGAGCGCTTCTGCAAATCGGTTCAACCGTTCGTTGCGTTGATCACCCTGATGGCGAACCAGGTGAAAGCTGCGCGTCAGACTGACTTGATCCGTCAGAATTTTTTTCAGCTGAGGATGGAATGGCAACGTGAAGTCATGCGCGATACACACCCCGGTACCCAGCGAGGCTTGCCGCAACTGCACCGAGACCGAGTTCGATGCAAGTGGGACACGATCAATACCCAGATCGTTGAGATAATCGAGCTCGCGGTCGAAGATCATGTCCGGGATATAACCGATCATGCGGTGACCCTTCAGCTCACCGACCGAGCGAATGGGTCCATGCCGCGAAAGATAGCCGGCTGTTGCCACCATATGCAGCTTGTAGTCGCTGATCTTTTGCACCAGCAGCTTGCCGGCCGTCGGGGCGCTGACGGTGATGGCCATATCCGCCTCGCGGCGCGACAGGTTGATGATCCGCGGCAAGGCCAGGATCTGTATGTCCAGGTCGGGATTCGAGTCGCTGATTTTGGCGCAGACTTGTGGCAGCAGATAGTTGGCGCTTCCGTCCGGAGCACCGATCCGGATTTGACCACTCAGCGACTTGGTCGCGCCTTCCATCGCGCCAGCCGCTGCGCGCATCGCCTCCTCAGCGCCTTGAGCGTGCTCGAACAGTCGCTCTCCGGCGGAGGTCAGTACGTAGCCCTGCGGTGACTTCGTGAAAAGCGGCGCTTTCAGTGCTGCTTCCAACCGGGAAACCCGCCGCCCCACTGTCGCCGGGTCGATCTTTAATAACCGCCCGGCCGAAGACAGGCTTTCCTCGCGCGCAACCGCCAGGAATACGCGCATGTCATCCCAGTTCGGATCCATCCCCACCCCTGCATTTTTGCAAAACTCTTTTGGGATATTGCCTCTGTTCATGAGATTTATGCAAGCCTATGCTGCGCGCAAATTCAGCGGAGGAGTTTGCGATGCAAGACCTGACCCATTTCATCAACGGCGAATACACGCCCGGGACATCCGGTCGATTTGACGACGTCTACAACCCCGCCACGGGCGAGGTTCAGTACAAATGCCCGATGGCCAGCGCTGCCGAGACGACGGCAGCAATCGAACACGCCGCTGCAGCCCAGCCCGCATGGGGCGCGACCAACCCGCAAAAGCGCGCCCGCGTGATGATGCAGATGGTCCACCTGATGCATCGCGACATGGAAAAGCTGGCCGAAGCGCTGAGCCGCGAGCACGGCAAGACCCTGCCCGACGCCAAAGGCGACCTGCAGCGCGGGCTCGAGGTGATCGAATACTGCATCGGCGCCCCGCAGATGCTGAAGGGTGAATTCACCGACAGCGCCGGCCCCGGCATCGACATGTATTCCATGCGCCAGCCGCTGGGCGTTGTCGCCGCCATCATGCCGTTCAACTTCCCGGCCATGATGCCCTTGTGGCATGTCGGCCCTGCACTGGCCTGCGGCAACGCGGTGTTGCTGAAGCCCTCGGAACGTGACCCATCGGTACCGCTGATGCTGGCCGAACTGTTCGTTGAAGCCGGTCTGCCCAAAGGTGTGTTCCAAGTCGTCAACGGCGACAAGGAAGCCGTGGACACCCTGCTGGACAGCGAGATCATTCAGGGTGTGTCCTTCGTCGGCTCGACCCCCATCGCGCAGTACATCTATTCGCGCGCCACGGCGAACGGCAAACGCGCCCAGTGTTTTGGCGGGGCCAAGAACCACATGATCGTCATGCCCGACGCCGATCTGGATCAGGCCGCCGACGCACTGGTGGGCGCCGGTTTCGGCGCCGCCGGTGAACGCTGCATGGCCGTTTCGGTGGCCGTTCCGGTGGGCGAGGAAACCGCTGACGCGCTGATCGAGAAGCTGGTGCCGCGCATCGAGAAGCTTAAAGTCGGTCCCTATACCGCCGGCGACGACGTCGACATGGGGCCAGTCGTGACCGCCGCCGCCAAGGAACGCATCTTGGGCCTGATTAACTCGGGCGTGGAACAGGGCGCGAAGCTGGTGGTCGACAACCGCGATTTCAAACTGCAGGGCTATGAAGACGGTTTCTTTGTCGGCCCCCACCTGTTCGACCATGTCACCCCCGACATGGACATCTACAAGCAGGAGATCTTCGGCCCCGTTCTGTCCACCGTCCGCGCCGGATCCTACGAAGAGGCGCTTAAGCTGGCGATGGACCATGAATACGGCAACGGCACCGCGATCTTCACCCGCGACGGCGACACCGCCCGTGATTTCGCCAGCCGGGTCAATATCGGCATGGTTGGTATCAACGTCCCGATCCCGGTACCGCTGGCCTATCACACCTTCGGCGGCTGGAAGAAATCCATGTTCGGAGACCTGAACCAGCACGGCCCCGACAGCTTCAAGTTCTACACTCGCACCAAGACCGTGACGTCGCGCTGGCCATCGGGCATCAAGGAAGGTGGCGAGTTCAACTTCAAAGCGATGGACTAACACCCTGACTTAAAGATCAAAGGCCGCCCAAAATTGGGGCGGCCTTTTTGCCCGCAGGCAAACCCAGTCCGCCAACCGTCACCTTGTGCAGCTTCTGCTTGGCAAAAAACTGCGCAAGCCGGACTGCGTTCACGAGAATTTCAGCACCGACCTCTGGCTTCACCTCTCTGCCCGGCATAAATTGGCCGAAAATTCGAGCAGTCAGTCGCCAGGAGGCCATCGTGACAACCAGAATTTCCCGCCGCTCGGCCCTTTTGGGGGTAGCATCCGTATTGGCGTCGCCGACCTTGTTGCGGGCGCAGAGCCAGGACGCCTTCCCTCAAAGCGAGGAGGCGATCAGCACTCAGCTTCCCGTTCGCCGCAACGTATCGTCCTTTTCCAAGCAGGACTGGCAGGATCACTTCGATGAACTGGGCGTGGGCTGCTTGCTGGCAGACATCACCAGCCGGGCGGTGCATTACTGGGGTCCTGACGGTACCTACAAGCTGTACCCCAGCTCGGTTCCCATGAGCGAAGAGCTGACCAAACGCGGCTACACCGAAGTCGTGCGCAAAGCGGAAAACCCCAGCTGGACGCCGACCGCATCGATGCGCGAGCGCGATCCCAACCTGCCGGTCCGCATGGAAGGTGGAGATCCAGGCAACCCACTTGGAACCCGCGCAATGTACCTGTCCTGGCCGGCTTACCTGGTGCATGGCACACATGACACCCGAAAGATCGGACGCCAAAGTTCATCCGGGTGTATCGGGTTGTACAACCAGCATGTCGAGGAACTGTATCCTCTGGTCCAAATCGGAACAAAAGTCAGACTGCTTTGAAACGACAAAGCCCCGGCCGATCGACCGGGGCTTTGATTTTGTGGCGAGTGTCTTGATTACTCGGGGATCAGAACAGTGTCGACGACGTGGATGACGCCGTTGCTTGCCTTGATGTCGGCCTGAACGACATTCGCTCCGTCGACCTTGACGCCGTTCTTGGCATTGACGCTCAGACGTTCGCCCTGAACGGTCAGAACCTTGGCCCGCTTACCAGCGATGTCACCCGACATCACTTTAGCCGGCACAACGTGATAGGTCAGGATGGCGACCAACTGATCCTTGTTTTCGGGCATCAGCAGCGTCTCGACAGTGCCCTCGGGCAGAGCGGCGAACGCTTCATCGGTGGGCGCGAACACCGTGAAGGGGCCTTTGCCCTTCAGCGTGTCCACCAGACCGGCGGCCTGAACAGCGGCAACCAGCGTGTTGAACGACCCGGCCGAAACTGCGGTGTCCACGATGTCTGCGGCTTGGGCTTTCATCGGCAGTGCGAGTGCGACGGCGGCTGCGGCACCCATGAATGTACGACGGAACATGTTTAGTCTCCTCTCCAGCGTGATATGGAAAGGGGTACGCGCGCTTTCAAAAAGCGGATCACGAAAAAATCTGCTTTACCGCTTCTGAACCCAAATACTCTGCGCGCGGCCTTCAGTCAGAAAAGGCAACGCTTCGACGGCATCGGGGCGCGCCTGCTGAAGGTAAAAACCGGGCCAAAGCATTGAAAAAGAACCAGATTGCAGCAAAGCGTGCAGCATGTACTGCTCGCCCCAACCCGGGCAGTCATAGAAAAACCGCTTGGGGTATTCATAGGGCAAAAAAACATCGTGGACATGGATCACGACGCCCGGTTTCAGGTTCGGAATGATGCGGCAGAACAGATGCGCTACGTCATTGCTCATGCGCACGACATGGCTCGAGTCGATGAACAGAACGTCTCCGGCCTCGAGCTGATCGAACACGGATGCGTCGACCTCTTCCAGTCGTTTCTGTTCGAATTGATCAACAACATGCGCGATGTCTGCGCGCGGATACGGGTCGATCGCCGTGATCCGCGTTTCCAAGCCGCCGTCTAGAACAGCTTGCCGGGTCACTCGGGTGGAGTTTCCACATCCGACCTCGACGACGCGTTTCGGCTTGAACCGTCGGATCATCAAGTACAGAGCGTCGGCGTCCGGACTGTCGTAGTACCCGTTGCCGATCCGGTAGCCGGTCTGGTTCCGCTCAGGATCCTTCAAAGCAGCCAGTGCTTCGGCATGGACCGTATATTCTGAGACCAGTTCGGCAATATCGAACCTTTCCATCCCGGGTGACAGGGCATAGGCCGGTCGCGTCAGGCCGCCTGCCCGCTCGAATGCTTCAAGCCGTGCCCGCTCATCCCGCTCGGGGGCCTTGTCGATCAACCGTGTGCCGAACCTGTCCAAGAATGCATTGAGCTTCGGGTATTTCCTTGGTTTCACGACACACGGCTCCGATTATCTGTTTGGCTTCTGCGGTGCTTACCGTTGGCGCACGGGTCAGCGCAAGGTCGATGGCGCCAAAGCCTTGGCAAAAGAGCAGATTCCGTATTCACTGATCCCAAAAGGGAACGGGAGGCCCGCACATGCAGCAGGATTTCACGATCGGCATCGAAGAGGAATACCTGCTTGTCGATCGCGACAGCTTGCAACTGGCGCAGGCGCCCGAGGCATTGATGCAGGCCTGCCAGGCGGATTTTGAGGGTCAGGTCAGCCCGGAATTCCTGCAATGCCAGATCGAGGTTGGAACCCGCCCGCACACGACGGTCAAGTCCGCACGTGAGGACCTCAGGCGGCTGCGGTCCTGTGTCGCCAAGCGCGCCGCCGAGCACAACCTGTCGCCCATCGCTGTATCCTGCCACCCGTTTGCGGATTGGAAAGACCAGCACCACACGCGAAAAGAGCGGTATGACAACCTGCAACACGCGCTGGGGGGTGTCGCCCGGCGCATGCTGATCTGCGGGATGCATGTGCATGTCGGCGTGGACGATCCCGCGCAGCGCGCCGATATCCTGCCGCAACTGTGTTATTTTCTGCCCCACCTCCTGGCGCTTTCAACCTCATCACCCTTCTGGAACGGACAGGATACCGGGCTGTCCTCGTATCGCCTGACGGTGTTCGACAACCTGCCCCGCACCGGCCTGCCCCCTGTTTTTGGCAGCTGGTCCGAATACGAGCGCACCACCGGTGTCCTGGTCGAATTGGGCGTAATCGAGGATACCTCGAAGATCTGGTGGGACCTTCGACCGTCGCACAGCTATCCGACGCTCGAGACGCGGATCATGGATGCGCAGCCTCGCATGGAACATGCGCTGTCGCTGGCGGCCATGGTGCAGGCACTGACCCGAATGCTCTGCCGTCTGAAAGACCGCAACCTGCGATGGCGGCAATATGATCGGTTCCTGATCGGCGAAAACCGTTGGCGCGCGCAGCGCTACGGCGTGGGCGAAGGTCTGATCGACTTCGGAGACCGCTCGATCAAACCGATGCCCGACCTGATGGGCGAGTTGATGGGCATGCTGGCCGAAGATGCCGAAGCATTGGGCACCATGGCCGAGTTGGCCCGTTTGCGTCAGATTGCCGAGAGCGGCACCTCGGCCACGCGGCAGCGTCGCGTTCACGCCGAAGCGCTGGCCAATGGCGACGATCCAGGCCAGGCCGTGGTCCGACACCTGATTGACGAATTCCACGCTGATCTGTGACTCTCATACCGCATTCAGGATCTGCCTGATCCGGTCGGCCACGGGCTCGTACAGGCTGCGGGCTTTCCAATACCCATTGTGCGAAAACGGATTCCATCCGGTGAAGATATTCCCGACCCGAATAGCCTGATCGGTGATCTCACCCGTCCCGACAAGCTGCCCATAGCTGGGCGCGATCGGTCCAAGGGGAAAGCCAAGAACGTCGTGCTTGTCATAATAGTTCTGCCACCAGTTATGGAATTGCAGGGTCAGTGGCAATTCCTGGTTGGGGCGTTGGATCGGCGTGATGTCCTGTTCGGGATAGGCGAACAGAAAGATCGGGATGTTGCAGCCAAACGTGACCATCCCGACTACTGTCTGCATGTCATCCACCGGAACGCCATGCTGCGGCAATCCACCGTGGCGCAGATGGCGCTGAAGGTCATAGATGTAGTTCGACATAATGTGCCCACCCAAGGAATGAGCGACGATCAGGATGGGCGCGCGCTCGCCGATCTGAAACCGGACGATGCGTATCACCTGCGCAACTCGTTCATGGATCGCGGCATAGGTTTTGTCGCTGCCGTCGGGGGTCGGGCGATAGGATGCCGCGTCAGACAGGTTACACACAACGAAACGGCGCGTTCGGTCATAGCCCGTATAGGGGCTTATGCTGTTCAGATAGTCCATCTGCCGGCCCTGCAGGATTTGCGCCCAGATCACCTCGTGCCAGGCAACTTTGCTCATGTCCTGCCCCAACTGCCGCCCCACCCGATCGTGCAAGTCGCTCGAAAACGTCGGCACCGAGGACGGCTGGTTCGGTCCGACCGACTGGCTGCCCATTCCGTGTATCGCAACCACGGCCATCTTGTAATTCGACATCCACAACTCCGATCAATCAATAAAACGAATGGCTCAGCATAACCGCCTTTTGGCAATCGCCCAAATCCGGCGCATGTGCATCACGGGGTTTGCTCCGCGTGAAAAATTTCTGTAAGGATTGCGCAATAAATAAACAGTCGTTCAATTCACGTCGCCACAAGGGGGAGACCGGCCATGGATTTCGCGCTGACCGAGGAACAGACGGCCATTTTCGATATGGCCTACGCGTTCGGGCAAGAACAGATCGCACCTTTCGCCCGCCAGTGGGAGGCCGAGGGCACCATCCCCAAGGATCTGTGGCCCAAGGTCGGCGAGCTGGGCTTCGGCGGGCTGTATGTGTCCGAGGAAAGCGGCGGCTCGGGCTTGACCCGTCTGGACGCCACGCTGGTGTTCGAGGCGCTGTCGATGGCCTGCCCCTCGGTCGCGGCCTTTTTGTCGATCCACAACATGTGCGCCAAGATGCTGGACAGCTTTGCCAGCGACGAATTGAAATCGCGTATCATGCCCGACGTTCTCAGCCTGAACACGGTGCTCAGCTATTGTCTGACCGAACCGGGCTCGGGCTCGGACGCGGCCGCGCTCAAGACGCGGGCCGAGCGCACCAACGAGGGCTATACGCTGAACGGCACCAAGGCCTTCATCTCGGGCGGCGGCTATTCCGACGCCTATGTCTGCATGGTGCGCACAGGCGGCGACGGGCCCAAGGGAATCTCGACCGTCTATGTCGAGGACGGCACAACAGGCCTCAGCTTTGGCGCGCTGGAACAGAAGATGGGCTGGAAAAGCCAGCCCACCGCGCAGGTCCAGTTCGACGACTGCAAGATCCCGGCCGAGAACCTTGTCGGGACCGAGGGCGACGGGTTCAAATACGCGATGATGGGCCTGGACGGCGGGCGCCTGAACATCGCCTCATGCTCGCTGGGCGCGGCGCAGGCGGGGCAGGACATGACGCTGCAATACATGTCCGAACGCAAGGCCTTCGGTCAGACAATCGATCAGTTCCAGGCCCTGCAGTTCCGGCTTGCGGACATGGAGATTGAACTGCAAGCGGCCCGCACCTTCCTGCGACAGGCCGCATGGAAGCTGGATCAGGGCGCGCCCGACGCCACCAAATTCTGCGCGATGGCCAAGAAATTCGTGACCGAGACCGGATCGAAAGTGGTCGATCAGTGCCTGCAGCTGCACGGCGGCTACGGCTATCTGGCCGATTACGGCATCGAAAAGCTTGTGCGCGATCTGCGGGTGCATCAAATTCTGGAAGGCACGAACGAGATAATGCGCGTGATCGTCGCCCGCCAACTGCTCGCCCATCGCTGAGGTTTCCATGTCCGATATCGACATCCGCACCACGGGCCGCGCCGGCCGGATCACCCTGACCCGGCCCAAGGCCGTGAATGCGCTGAGCTATGAGATGTGCATGGCCATCGACGCCGCCCTGCGTAACTGGCGCGAGGATGACGAGGTCGATCTGGTCATCCTTGATGCCGAGGGCGAAAAGGCCTTTTGCGCGGGCGGAGACATCGCCGAGTTGTACGCAACGGGCACCAAGGGCGACTATGTCTATGGGCAGAAGTTCTGGCGCGATGAATACCGCCTGAACGCGTTGATCTTCGAGTATCCCAAGCCGGTGGTCAGCTTCCTGCAGGGCTTTACCATGGGCGGCGGCGTGGGCATCGGCTGTCACGGGACGCACCGGATCGTCGGCGAAAGCTCGAAGATCGCGATGCCCGAATGTTCGATCGGGCTGGTGCCGGATGTGGGTGGGTCGCTGCTGCTGGCGCTGGCGCCGGGGCGGCTGGGCGAATATCTGGGCGTCACCGGCGCGCGCATGGGTCCGGGCGACGCGATCTATGCCGGGTTCGCCGACCACTTCATCCCGCAGGAGCAATGGCCCGATATGATCGAGATGCTCGAGGCCTCGGGCCAAGCCGACCTGCTGGCCGAACACGCCGCCCCTGCCCCGGACCGCACCTTGCCGCAGGACGACATCGACCGTTTCTTCGGTGGGGAAACCCTGGGCGACGTGCTGACCGACCTGCGCAATGGCGACACCGAATTCACCCGCGGAGCGCTTGAGGCGATGGGCCGCAATTCGCCGCTGTCCATGGCCTGCACGATCGAGATGCTGCACCGCCTGTGCGGCCCCGCCCTGACCATGCGCAAGGCGCTGGAGCTGGAATACCGCTTTACCTTCCGATCGATGGAGCACGGCGATTTTCTCGAGGGCATCCGGGCGCAGATCATCGACAAGGACCGCAACCCGAAATGGCAGTTTGCGGACATGAACGTGCCGGCCACGGCGGTATCACGGATGCTGATGCCGCTGGGCGCGGACACGCTGACATTCGAGGAGGAGTGAAACATGAAGATCGGATTCATTGGCCTGGGCAACATGGGCGCGCCGATGGCGGCCAATCTGGCCAAGGCCGGTCACGACGTGACCGGGTTCGACACCGCGGGCGTGTCGGTCGAGGGCGTGACCAAGGCCGAAACGGCCACTGATGCGGTCCGCGGCGCCGAGGCGGTCATCACCATGCTGCCCAATGGCGACATTCTGCGCGCGGTGGCCGATCAGATCATTCCGCACATGGAGAAAGGCGCGGTGTTCATCGACTGTTCGACCGTCGATGTGGACAGCACCCGCGCCGTAGCGGAGCAAGCCGAACAGTCCGGGCTTCTGGCCGTGGACGCGCCGGTTTCGGGCGGAATCGGTGGCGCGGCCGCGGGCACGCTGACCTTCATGGCCGGCGGCTCGGACACGGCCTTTGCCAAGGCGGCCCCGCTGTTCGACATCATGGGCCAGAAGGCGGTGCATTGCGGCGCGGCGGGCGCCGGTCAGGCCGCCAAGATCTGCAACAACATGATCCTGGGTGTCACCATGATCGCCACTTGCGAGGCCTTTGCCTTGGCCGACAAGCTGGGTCTGGACCGGCAGAAGATGTTCGACGTGGTCAGCACCTCGTCGGGCTACAGCTGGAGCATGAACGCCTATTGCCCCGCCCCCGGTGTCGGGCCGCAGTCACCTGCGGACAACGGCTACAAGCCCGGTTTCGCTGCCGAGCTGATGCTCAAGGACCTGCGGCTCAGCCAGCAGGCCGCCGAAAGCGCCGACGCCGACACGCCGATGGGCCAGATCGCCACTGCGCTTTACGAACAGTTCGTCGAAGCCGAAGACGGCAAGGGAATGGATTTCTCGGCCATGCTGCCCCGGTTCGAAAAGCGCGGCCGCAGCTGAGCTTGGGCGGCATTTCGCCGCCCAGGACTTGCACTTCGGGCGGTCATTCCAAAATATCGGGAAACGCGGCATGACGGCGCGACAAACCGAGGGGAACCGCCCATGAAGACACTTATGCATATTGCACTGCTTGCCGGCCTGTCACTGACCCCGGTCGCGACACTGGCTGACAACGGCAAAGGCAAAGGAAAGACCAAGGACACGTTCTCGGTCGAACGTGTGGCCCCGCAGAAGGGCGCAAAATCCGTTGCCAATTGCCCGCCCGGGTTGGCCAAGAAGGCCGTGCCCTGCGTCCCGCCCGGTCAGGCCAAGAACTGGTACAAAGTCGGAGACCGGATTGATCGCGACTATGTCTGGATCGACGATCCGTACCGCTATGGCCTGAAACGTGGCGGCAACTACGTTCGCGCGGGCGACTACGTCTACAGAATCGACCCCGATACGCGCAAAGTGCTGAACCTTATCGGCGCGGTGGCGGATATTCTGTACTGACGCGCAGGCGCCCTATTCGGCCGCCACGCGCTCGGGGTTCAGCATCGGCTTGAGGTATCGCCCGGTGTGGCTGCGCTCGCATTCGGCGACCTCTTCCGGGGCGCCCACGGCAACGATCTCGCCGCCGCCATCGCCACCCTCAGGGCCGATGTCGATGATCCAGTCGGCGGTTTTCACCACGTCCAGATTGTGTTCGATCACGACGACAGTATTGCCCTGATCGACCAGTTCATGCAGCACTTCCAACAGCTTGCGCACATCTTCGAAATGCAGGCCGGTTGTGGGCTCGTCCAGAATGTACAGGGTCCGGCCCGTCGAACGTTTTGCCAGCTCTTTCGAAAGCTTGACTCGCTGCGCCTCGCCGCCCGACAGGGTCGTGGCCTGCTGGCCGACCTTGATGTAGCCCAGCCCCACGCGTGCCAGCGCATCCATCTTGTCGCGGATCGAGGGTACGGCCTTGAAGAACTCCTGCGCGTCTTCGACCGTCATATCCAGCACGTCGGCGATGGACTTGCCCTTGAACTTGATCTCGAGCGTCTCGCGGTTGTAACGCGCGCCCTTGCAGGTCTCGCAGGTGACATAGACGTCGGGCAGGAAATGCATCTCGATCTTGATGACTCCGTCGCCCTGACAGGCCTCGCAGCGCCCGCCCTTGACGTTGAAACTGAACCGCCCGGGCTTGTAGCCCCGCGCCTTCGCCTCGGGCAGACCGGCGAACCAGTCGCGGATCGGGGTGAAGGCGCCGGTATATGTGGCCGGGTTCGACCGTGGCGTGCGCCCGATGGGCCGCTGGTCGATGTCGATCACCTTGTCCAGATGTTCCAGCCCCTTGATCGTTTCGCAGGGCGCAGGCGTCTGACGCGCACCATTCAGACGCATCGAGGCGGTCTTGAACAGCGTCTCGATCGTCAGGGTCGACTTGCCGCCGCCCGACACCCCGGTCACGCAGACGAACTTGCCCAGCGGAAACTCGGCCGTCACGTCTTTGAGGTTGTTGCCCGAAGCCTTTACAACCGTTACCTTTTTCTTGTTCCCCTTGCGCCGCTCGGCGGGCACCGGAATTTCCCGACCCCCCGACAGATACTGCCCTGTAATCGAGGCCGCATCGGCCGCGATCTGCTCGGGCGTGCCGTGGCTGACCACCTGCCCGCCATGCACGCCGGCACCGGGGCCGATGTCGAACACATAATCGGCTTCGCGGATGGCCTCCTCGTCGTGCTCGACGACGATCACGGTGTTGCCCTGATCGCGCAGGTTCTTCAGCGTGCCCAAAAGGCGGTCATTGTCACGCTGATGCAACCCGATCGAGGGTTCGTCCAGCACGTAAAGCACCCCGGTCAAGCCCGAGCCGATCTGGCTGGCCAGCCGGATGCGCTGGCTTTCGCCGCCTGACAGGGTACCACTTGAACGAGACAGCGTAAGGTATTCCAAACCAACGTTATTCAGAAACCCCAACCGCTCACGGATCTCTTTCAGAATCGCGCGGGCAATCTCGTTTTTCTGGGCGCTCAGATGGTTCGGCGCGTCCTCGACCCAGGCCAGAGCTTCTTTGATCGACATTTCGACCACCTGACCGACATGCAGCCCTGCAATCTTGACGGCCAACGCCTCGGGGCGCAGGCGATAGCCCTCGCAAGTGTGGCAGGGACGGTTGTTCTGATACCGTTCGAATTCCTCGCGGATCCACGCGCTGTCGGTTTCGCGATAGCGGCGCTCCATGTTCGGGATAACGCCTTCAAAGCTGCGGGTCACCTGATAGACCCGTCCGCCTTCGTCATAGCGGAACTGGATTTCATCATCGCCCGAGCCATGCAGAAACACCTGCTGCACATGCGCCGGAAGGTCCTTCCACGGCGTGTTCTTGTCGAACTCGTAGTGGCGCGCAATCGCCTCGATCGTTTGCAGGAAATAGGGCGACTTGCCCTTGCGCCATGGGGCCAGTGCGCCGTCATACAGTTTCAAGGTCTGATCGGGCACCACAAGCCGTTCATCGAAAAACAGCTCGACCCCCAGCCCGTCGCAATCCGGGCAAGCCCCAAAGGGCGCGTTGAAGGAAAACAGGCGCGGTTCGATCTCGGGGATGGTGAACCCACTGACCGGACAGGCAAAGTTCTCGGAAAACGTGATGCGCTCGGGCTCTCCCTCGCGCGGGGCGGTCTCCAGTATCGCGATGCCATCGGCCAGGTCCAGCGCGGTGCGCAGGCTGTCGGCCAGGCGGGTCTCCATCCCCTCGCGCACGACGATCCGGTCAACAACCACGTCGATGTCATGGCGGAACTTCTTGTCCAGCGTCGGCGGCTCGTCCAGTTCGTAGAACTGGCCATCGACCTTGACGCGCTGGAACCCCTGCTTGCGCAGTTCCAGAAACTCTTTCTTGTACTCACCCTTGCGGTCGCGAACGATGGGCGCCAGCAGATAGCCTCGGGTGCCCTCCTCCATCGCCATGATCCGATCGACCATGTCCTGAACCTGCTGGGCTTCGATCGGCAAACCGGTGGCAGGGCTGTAGGGCGTGCCTGCGCGCGCGAACAGCAGGCGCAGATAGTCATAGATCTCGGTCACCGTTCCCACGGTCGAGCGTGGGTTTTTCGACGTGGTCTTCTGCTCGATCGAGATCGCCGGGGACAGGCCGCTAATGTGATCCACATCGGGCTTTTCCATCATGTCCAGAAACTGGCGCGCATAGGCCGAAAGGCTTTCGACATAGCGGCGCTGACCCTCGGCATAGATCGTATCGAATGCCAGCGACGACTTTCCTGACCCGGACAGACCCGTGATGACAACCAGCTGATCGCGCGGAATGTCCACGTCAATGTTTTTCAGGTTGTGCTCGCGCGCGCCGCGCACCTCGATATTCTTCAGCTCAGCCATTCAGGCCCCCAACACACAAGTGTCCTAGAGATAGGCGAGCGACGCTGAGTCTCCAACCGAAAAGTTAGAACAAAGTGTGAACGAGTAGATTTTCTCCACTTGGTTCACCCGTCTTCGGGCTTTCGCGCCATGGCCCAGGCACAGATCGGAAAATCCGGGTCGTTTTCCAGACTGTCGGTTTCAGGGTCATAGACGGGCGGCCACACCTGCTCGAGGTTCCGCAAAGCCGCCTGACGGTTGCCCCATTGCGCGGCCTGTATACTTCCCGGATCAAATCCGCATTCGGTCAGCAAGTTGCGCAATCCCCGCGCCGACCAACGCGAACAGTCGTGCGGAGCGGCATGGAAAGGGATGAAGAACGGCACGGCCAACCAGAACCACCCTCCCGGCCGCAGCATTTCCAGCACGTTCAGAGTGGCTTCATAGGGCCGGTCAAGATGTTCCCAGACCTGGTTGGCGAGTATCAGATCGAATTGCCGAACCTCCGCGCGCTCATCCATCAGCGGGCCTTTGCAGATATCGTGTTTACGATGCCAGATCTGGGTATGGCTGCGGAATCCGAACTGCGTTCCCCATTTTCCCGAAATTTCGGCGCAGTCCAGCGCCTCGGGCCCCAGACTACGTATCCATTTCTTGCTTTCCCGAACCATGACGACGCGGTTCAAGCTGACCATCGAAAACCCCGACTGCGTGCTAACTGCCGGGACCGATTGTCCAGAAAAGCAACCCTGTGTCCACAGGGAACGCAACGACTTTTGAGGAGAAGTGGCGCGGTTGACGGGGCTCGAACCCGCGACCCCCGGCGTGACAGGCCGGTACTCTAACCAACTGAGCTACAACCGCGCATTAGGGTCTATGTCGATCCGTTTGCCCGGATCAAAGGCTGGCAGCGATGGCGCGGTTGACGGGGCTCGAACCCGCGACCCCCGGCGTGACAGGCCGGTACTCTAACCAACTGAGCTACAACCGCCCGCTGCCCGTTCATTGCTGAACGTTGGGGTGTATTATGGCCACGCCCGGGCATCGTCAAGCGGCGTTTTCAAGTTTTTTGCACGAACCGGAAAATTTGTTCCCGAGTGCCTTTGGCTTGCTCCTTTGGGATAGTGCCGGCGCGCACCGTTGCGTGAACCGGCACTCGCCGGACTTTCCACCGGCCAGCGTGCTCAATTGCGGTTGCCAGACTGCGCTCCCGCATAGGCTGTCGAATTGAAAGATTGCTTTTTGGTTTGTCCGCAGGAGCCTTGCTCGAACCGAAGGGGAAAGCCCACTCGCTGTGTAGACCCGACTTATCCACTGCCCCGACGTTTACTTGACGACACGGTTTTGCCGAAGTCATGACCCAATCGAGCCACAACCATCTGGGAACTATTTACTTTCTGGCACGTCCACGAGAGAAGAGTCCCTGAAAGAATTCAGAGGCCGGGAATTCCTCCATGGTACTTTCCGATACCCTCCACCATGATCGCGCGCAGCAAACAGGGGGCTGCTAGAGGCCCCAAAAATACTGAAACCAGTTGAACACCAAAGAAGGCGATAATTTTCTATGTCGATTGCCAATACAACCAATCCGGGCGCCAACCCGACCGGGCTTCCGTACGTAGACGGATTGATCTGGGGGACATCCTGGGATCTCAGCACCAATATCGGAGGCCCGGCTGGAACGCTTACATATTCGTTTGATGACGGCACCCTTGGGGATCAACCGTTTGCAAAGTACATGAAGGCGGCAATTCGGGCAGCATTCGACCTGATCGAAACGATCATCCCCATTGAGTTCACCGAGACAAACTTTCTCGCGCCCAATGGCACCATCAACCAGGTGAACCTGACTTATGGCTTGGTGAGCCAAGACACCCTGGGAGGTTCGATCGGGTTTCACCAAGTGCCGGGCGATACGCCTCTGCTGTCCGGCTCACTCGGTTTGGATGCGCTATTTGGCCTGTTTGCGTACGATACCGTTTTGTGGAGCAAGGCTGCTTTGCGTAAGGGCGGTGAAGGCTTCGCGACGGTACTGCATGAAATTCTACATGGCATGGGGTTAGCTCACCCCCATGATGACGGCGGTTCTTCCTCGATCTTTCCCGGGGTTACCCAACCCTTTGACGACTTCGGGACGGACGGACAAAATCAGGGCGTCTACACGATTATGTCCTACAATTCGGGTTACCCCGAAATGTTTCCCCTGCACTACTACGATATCGGCGGCACTGCCTCGCCAATGGCGTTGGACATCGCAGCACTGCAGGCGATCTACGGCACCCAGCAGCACAACACCGAAAACGACGTGTACAAGATCAAAGGATCGAACAAGGTCGGAACGGCCTGGACCTCAATTTGGGATACTGGCGGAATCGACACACTTTCGGCCGCCGGTGTCGGGCGTTCAGTGACGATCAACCTGAACGACGCCGACCTCAAGGGGGAGGACGCCGGAGGTGCAGTATCATCCGCCGAAGGTGTTCGCGGCGGTTTTACAATCGCCAATTCTGTCGTCATCGAGAACGCGATTGGCGGCAACGGTGGGGACGCCATCCTCGGAAACGAGGTTGGCAACGTCCTGCAGGGTCGCGGTGGTTCCGACACCATCTACGGCGCCGAGGGTGAAGATACACTCAGCGGCGGCGGTGGCCACGATACGTTGTCTGGTGACACTGGTGCCGATACGGTTCTTGGCGGCGGCGGCAAGGACAACATCCTCGCGCAGGACGCGGACGGAAACGATGTTCTGGACGGAGGTGGTGGCAGCGACTGGATTCGCTTCCTCGGCACCGGGGCTGCCACTGTTGATCTGTCGAATATCGAGGCGCAGGACACCGGGTACGGCGTTGACACTTTGCAACGCATCGAAAACGTTTCCGGGACCGCTCAAGCTGACCAGATAACCGGGTCCAAAAAAGCCAACATCCTGCAGGGTAATGATGGAAACGACACACTCAACGGCCTGGAAGGAAGGGACACACTGGAAGGCGGTCAAGGAAATGACACTCTGACAGGCGGAACAGGATCCGACAAACTGCTGGGCGGCACCGGTCAAGATATCTTGGCCGGAGGAACCGGAAAAGACTTCCTGACCGGTGGCGAGGATGCCGATACCTTCGTGTTCAACACGATAAAGGACAGCTCAAAATCCGCAGGCTCGGCGGATGTCATCACCGATTTCGAAGTCGGCGTGGACAAGATTGACCTCAGCGGAATTGACGCCAGCACGGTTCTGGATGGCGATGATGCTTTCACCTTCAACGGAACGACGCCGTTCTCGACTGCGGATGAAGGTGAGATCTACTACAAGCAGATCGATTCTCGCGGAACGGCTTCGGACAGGACCCTGGTCTTCATCGACACCGACGGGGACAAATCGCCCGAGATGGTCATCCGCTTGAATGGCCTCCTTGACCTGACAGCGGACGACTTCATCCTCTAGAAACGGCGCGATTCTCGAATGGACAAGGCCCCGGATTTCCGGGGCATTTTCGTAGGAACGACTACCTGCAACACGAGCCGACGCCTCAGAATGACCGTGTCGATTTCACAGCTTGGCGCAGGATATCCTCATGCCTGAAGAGGTTTAGAACTCCAGCCATCTCCCCTCTTGCAGCCGGATAAAAAGCACTGTAATACGCCGCCCTACGGGTGATTAGCTCAGTGGTAGAGCGCTTCGTTCACATCGAAGATGTCAGGAGTTCAAATCTCTTATCACCCACCATTCCCTCTCTTTTTCAACGCTTGAAACGGATGAGACTCGGCGTCTATCCTTGAGTTCGGGCCGGTGCAGCACCGGCATGGCAATCAGGGACATGCATGGCCGAACTAAAGCGCGACATCGGCTTGGTGGGTCTGACATTCATATCTGTCGGAGGAATCATTGGCTCAGGATGGCTGTTCGGGCCGCTTCTGGCCGTTCAGCACGCAGGCCCCGCGGCCGTTTTGTCCTGGGTCATCGGGGCCGTCGCAATGTTCATTCTGGCCATCACATTCGCCGAAATCTCTGCCATGTTGCCGATCCCCGGAGGGATCGCTCGGGTTCCGCAGTTTTCGCACGGCAATATCGTCGCCATGACGATGGGTTGGACTGCCTGGATCGGGTACAACACGACCGCTCCGATCGAGGTCGAGGCAATGCTGTCCTACCTCGCACCCTATGCACGCTGGCTGCATGCGCCATCTGGTGACCTGACCGCGCCCGGACAGGCTGTGGCCTTGGCATTCATGGTGTTCTTCGTCCTGATCAACATGCTTGGCGTAAAGTTCTTTGCGCGGGTCAACACAATGATAACAAGCGCAAAAGTGGCCATTCCAATCCTGTTGTCCGTGGTGCTGATCCTTTCACGTTTCAATGCCGAGAACTTCACGCAGCCCGAGGGGTTCGCACCGTATGGGCTCAAGGGAATAATGGCCGCCGTTTCGACCGGTGGTGTAATCTTCTCGTTCATCGGGTTCAGGCATGTGGTCGACATGGCAGGCGAGGTACGAAACCCGAAATTCGACATTCCGGCGGCGCTTGTATTGTCGATCATCATGTGTGCGGCGATCTATCTGGGCCTGCAGATCGCTTTCATCGGCTCGCTCGACCCTCAGATGCTGGCGCAGGGCTGGGCCAAGCTGAGTTTTGCCGGAGAAGGCCCTTTGGACGGGGTCATAATGTCCGTTGGGATATTGTGGTTCATCAGCATCCTAAACGTCGGCTCGGTGATCGGACCGTTCGGAAACGCCCTCGTGGCCACCGGCTCGAACGCTCGGATCGCGATGGCCCTGTCGCAGAACGGGTTTCTGCCCGCGCGCATCCAACACCTGTCGGCATTTGGCGTGCCCATCTGGGCGCTGGTGCTCAACTTCCTGATTGGCACTCTTTTCCTTTTGACCATTCCCTTTGAGACGGTGATCGCCCTGAACGGGGCAGCGATCGTCCTGTCCTTCGCCGTCGGCCCCATCGCCGTTGTATGCCTGCGCAGCCTATTGCCAGACAGGCCCCGCTCGATCCGCGTTCCAGCGGTTGGTTTTGTCGGAATGCTGGCCTTTGCGATTGCAACTCTGATCGTCTACTGGAGCGGCTGGGATACGGTCTGGCGCCTGGGCATCACCCTTCTGATCGGACTGCTCCTGCTTTTGGCGCGGTTTCGGGGACGCCTGGAACAGATGGATCTCAAACAGGCCTTGTGGCTCGCGCCCTATCTGGCTGGACTGGGGTTGATCTCGTTTCTTGGTCAATTCGGAGACGGTGCGCTGCACCTGATCCCGTTCGGGTGGGACATCTTGTTGTGCACCCTGCTGTCATCGACCATTTTTTGGATCGCAGTCCGGTCCGCCCTGCCCCCTGAGAAATTCCAGCGCTACATAGACGAGGAAGAAGTTCTGGACCCATCAAAACCTGTAATCGGGCTTTGAATCAGAAAGAGCGGGGATTATTCCCCGCCCTTCTCGTTGTTTTCAGATCAGTGCGCCGTGGCTGAAGGTCCACTGTTATCCGAAGCCTTGGCCGCTGCGGCCGCGGCTTCTTCGGCGGCCTCGTCCCATTCGATCGGCTCAGGTTTGCGCACCAGTGCGCGCTCCAGAACTTCGGACACGTGCTTGACCGGGATGATCTCCAGCCCTTCCTTCACGTTGTCGGGGATGTCGGCCAGATCCTTCTCGTTTTCTTCCGGAATAAGCACCGTCTTGATGCCACCCCGCAAAGCTGCGAGCAGTTTCTCCTTCAACCCGCCGATCGGCATGGCGTTGCCACGCAGCGAAACTTCGCCCGTCATGGCGATGTCCTTGCGGACCGGGATACCGGTCAGAACCGACACGATCGAAGTCACCATCGCCAGGCCGGCGCTGGGTCCATCCTTGGGAGTCGCGCCGTCAGGCACGTGCACATGGATGTCGATCTTGTCGAACTGCGGCGGTTTGACCCCGATCTGAGGCGAAATCGACCGCACATAGGACGAAGCCGCGTCGATGGATTCCTTCATCACATCGCCCAGCTTGCCTGTGGTCTTCATCCGACCCTTGCCTGGCAGCTTCAACGCCTCGATATGCAGCAGGTCGCCACCGACCGAGGTCCAGGCCAGACCGGTCACAACGCCGACCTGATCATCCTGTTCAGCCAAACCGTAACGGAACTTGGGTACACCCAGGAACTCGTGCAGGTTCTCAGCCGTCACGACAACCCGGTCGGTCTCGTTCTTGATGATCCGGGTCAACGATTTGCGCGCCACCTTGGCAATCTCGCGCTCAAGATTCCGCACACCGGCCTCGCGGGTATAGGTGCGAATGATCGCGGTCAGCGCCTCATCGGTCAGCTCGAACTCTTTGGCTTTCAGCCCGTGGTTCTTCACCTGCTTCGAGATCAGGTGCTGCTTTGCGATCTCGCGCTTTTCGTCCTCGGTGTAGCCGGCCAGCGGAATGATCTCCATCCGGTCCAGAAGCGGCCCAGGCATGTTGTAGCTGTTGGACGTGGTCAGGAACATCACGTTCGACAGGTCGTATTCGACCTCAAGATAGTGGTCCATGAACGTGCTGTTCTGTTCCGGGTCCAGCACCTCGAGCATGGCCGAAGCCGGATCACCACGGAAATCCTGCCCCATCTTGTCGATTTCATCGAGCAAGATCAGCGGGTTCGTGGTTTTCGCCTTTTTCAGCGCCTGGATGATCTTGCCGGGCATCGAGCCGATATAGGTCCGGCGGTGACCGCGGATCTCGGATTCATCGCGCACCCCACCCAACGAGATGCGGATGAACTCGCGCCCCGTGGCCTTGGCGACCGACTTCCCAAGCGAGGTCTTGCCCACGCCCGGAGGGCCGACAAGGCACATGATCGGGCCTTTCAACTTCTTCGAGCGCTGCTGAACCGCCAGATACTCGACGATCCGCTCCTTGACCTTTTCGAGGCCATAGTGATCGGCATCGAGGATCTGCTGCGCCCGGCCAAGGTCTTTCTTGACCCGAGACTTGGTGCCCCAAGGCAGCGACAGGATCCAATCCAGATAGTTGCGCACCACGGTCGCTTCGGCCGACATCGGCGACATGTTCTTGAGCTTTTTCAGCTCGCCTTCCGCCTTTTCGCGGGCTTCTTTCGAAAGCTTGGTCTCGGCGATCTTGGCTTCCAGCTCGGCGATCTCGTTCGCGCCGTCCTCGCCATCGCCCAGCTCCTTCTGAATGGCCTTCATCTGCTCATTCAGATAGTATTCGCGCTGGGTCTTCTCCATCTGCGACTTGACGCGGGTCTTGATCTTCTTCTCGACCTGAAGAACCGACATTTCGCCCTGCATCAGGCCGTAGACCTTTTCCAGACGCTCGCTGATGCTGAGCGTTTCCAGCAGGTCCTGCTTCTGTTCGACCTCGATGCCAAGGTGACCCGAAACCAAATCGGCCAGTTTCGCCGGATCGGTTGTCTCACTGACAGCGGTCAGGGCTTCTTCCGGGATGTTCTTGCGAACTTTGGCGTACCGCTCGAACTCATCGGCGACGGTACGCAAAAGCGCCTGCGTCGTCGTTACGTCGCCGGGAATTTCGGTCAGGTATTCGGCGCGGGCCTCAAAGAATTCTTCATTCTCAATGAACTCCGAAATCTTGACGCGTGCCTGCCCTTCGACCAGCACTTTGACAGTGCCATCGGGCAATTTGAGCAACTGCAGGACATTTGCCAGAACGCCGCTGCGGTAGATACCGTCCTGGGTCGGGTCGTCGACGGAAGGATCAACTTGACTGGACAGCAGAATTTGCTTGTCATCCTGCATCACCTCTTCCAGCGCGCGCACCGACTTTTCACGCCCCACGAACAGCGGGACGATCATGTGCGGAAACACGACAATGTCGCGCAGCGGCAGAACGGGGTATGAGGAATTAAGAGGCTCTTGCATGCTCTATCCTTATCATTGGCAAGATGGCACTGACCCCTGTTTCAGGCAGCCGTCGGCCATCTCCTTTCTCGGACGATAAAGGTGGGGCGCGGACCGCCCCATTTCAACCTCGTCGCCTTACCTGTACAAATCAGAATGGCCCGAGGTTTCCCCGACTGCAAGGCATCGCGACAACATATCCACCGAAATGAGTGCGACATCCCTATTCACTTCGCGGTTTCGGGTTAGAACACCCGCTGCACCGCCCGTGACAGAAAAAACCCGTGGCCATCCAGGTTGCGGCATTCCAGACCCTTCTTGGACGAGCTGCAGGTCAATCCTCCGAACCGACCGGTGACGCCGTATTCCGCGCGCTCAAACCCGTCCCGGTTCCGATTCAGCGTCTGGCACAGCATTTTCACGGGACCGGTGTCGAACATCTGAAAGTCATGGCCCCAGTCAGATTGACAATCTGCGGGGCGCGGTAACGCCGGAGGCCCGTGCTTTTCTATGATCGTGCACCGAATATCCGAGGACTCCGCGCTTTCGCCCACCGAACACTGAATGTTTTCGGATGGGGTTTCAAAGGTCCAGACGTCTGCAATGGCAGGGAATGCGCAAAAAATGACTGCGCCGAGGAAAAAGCGGAACATCAAAAGATCTCCGGGTCAAAAAAACAACTTTGAGCAAAGTTGGTTCAGAATACCGGAAAACCCCGCGATTGTCACCGGAACAGACAGGCTACAGGGGCTCGATATCACCCAGCGCCCGCTGCGCATGGAACTCGGCCTGCCAGACCTCGAATGCACCGGCGGCGATGGCGTCCCGCATACCCTGCATGATCTCTTGGAAATAATGCAGATTGTGCCAGGTCAGCAGCATGCCCGAAATCATTTCGTTGGCCCGGAATACATGGTGCAGGTAGGCGCGCGAGTAATTCGAGCAGGCTGGGCACGTGCACTGTTCGTCCAGCGGACGCGGATCGTCGGCGTGGCGGGCGTTCTTGATGTTCACGACCCCGCGGCGGGTGAACACCTGCCCCGTCCGTCCCGAGCGCGACGGCAGCACGCAATCCATCATGTCGATCCCGCGCGCCACGGCGCCCACGATGTCGTCGGGCTTGCCCACGCCCATCAGATAGCGCGGCTTATCGGTCGGCAGGAAATCAGGCGCATAGTCCAGACAGTCGAACATGGCCTCCTGCCCCTCGCCCACCGCGAGGCCACCAACGGCATATCCCTCGAACCCGATGGCCTTCAGCGCCTCGGCGCTTTCCTCGCGTAGGTCGCGCTCCAACCCGCCCTGCATGATCCCGAACAGCGCATGGCCGGGCCGATCGCCAAAGGCCTCGCGGGACCGTTCGGCCCATCGCATCGACAGGCGCATCGACTCGGCGATCCGGTCGCGATCGGCAGGCAAGGCGGGGCATTCGTCGAAACACATTACGATATCCGACCCCAGCAGGCGCTGGATCTCCATCGACCGCTCGGGTGTCAGCTCGTGTTTGGACCCGTCGATGTGCGATTTGAAGGTCACGCCCTTCTCGGTCAGCTTGCGCAGGCCCGCCAGGGACATCACTTGAAACCCGCCCGAGTCGGTCAGGATCGGGCGGTCCCAGTTCATGAATTTGTGCAGCCCGCCCAGGCGGTCGATCCGTTCGGCCGTGGGCCGCAGCATCAGGTGATAGGTGTTGCCCAGCAGGATGTCGGCTCCGGTCGCCCGCACGCTTTCGGGCATCATCGCCTTGACCGTCGCGGCGGTGCCCACGGGCATGAAGGCCGGCGTGCGCACCTCGCCCCGCGGCGTGTGGATCACGCCGGTGCGGGCCTTGCCGTCGGTGGCCTTCAATTCGAATGAGAAACGCTGGGTCATGTCATCGCCTCGGGTCGCTGAACCGGGCAGGCTTTGCCCGATCGGAGCGCGCAATGCAACCCGTCAGGGCAAGCTGGCAACCCTTTGCGTGAACAGGTCCACCACCTGCTGACCAACGACGTCACAGCACACCTGCAATGGTGGGCGAGACGGGTCCGGCCGGGTTGCCCCAACCTCGGGCCCCTCGGTTACTACCTTCAAACCTGTTTTTTGAGTTTCGAACATCGCACGGTGCGAACAGGCGATGACGGCCGTCGAGTCATGAAGACCGCAGCCGTCCAACCCGGCAACATCGCGGTAGAAATTCAGATAGAACTGAGAGATATCGTTCAGAAATCCACCGATTTCAGGAGCGCGTCGCGCCAGTTCCTCAAAATCAGCCGCGCGATAGAGCGTTTTCAAGGTCACATCCAGCCCTACCAGAACCGTCGGAGCGGACTGGGCGAACACCTCATCTGCAGCTCTCGCATCGTGATAGATGTTAGCCTCGGCGTGTTCGGTGATGTTGCCTGGACAGAAGACTGCACCGCCCATGATGACCAATTGGCCGATGTTCTGAGAAAAATCCGGATCCAGACGCATCGCATCGGCAATGTTGGTCAGCGGCCCAACCGCACACACCGTCAGGTCCTTCTCGTGCCGCCGGGCCATCTCGACCAGGAACTCGGCTGCGATCAGGTCGTGGTTCGCGCCGATCTCGGGCACATCGACCACATCGCCAAAACCCTCATCCCCATGCACGTGCTTAGAGGGCGTGTGTGCGTCAGCTTCCCATGGAAACGCTGCGCCCTGCGCCACAGGTATGTCCAACCCCAGCTTGTGAGCCAGAAACCGCGCGTTCCGGCTGGACTGCTGGACATGCGTATTGCCAAAGACCGTAGTCAGGCCGATCAGGTCAATTTCCGGAGCGGCGGCGGCGTAGGCGATCGCCATGGCATCGTCGATGCCGGGGTCGGTGTCGATAATCAGTTTCATTTCGCCCCGATAGCGCAATCAACGGCGGATGCAAAGCAGTGACAACCCGAAATCTCGGTGCTTTGTCCCAATTACCTTGCATGGATATCCTGTTCGGTTCATTTCATAGCTGAGTTGAAATTCAGCCCTTCAATCCCCAAATGTATACCATCGTACACAAAAAATGAGGACAGAAATGACCGAAGACCAGATCATCGGACTGCTATCATCGAACATCATCTACCTGCTTGGGGCGGCCTTGGTTGTCGTCATCATCCTCAAGGGTATCAAGATCGTTCCACAATCCGAGAAATATGTGGTCGAACGGTTCGGACGCCTGCATTCTGTGCTGGGGCCCGGGATCAACTTTATCGTTCCTTTTCTGGACGTTGCCCGCCACAAGATATCCATCCTGGAACGTCAGCTGCCCAATGCGACGCAGGACGCAATCACCAAGGACAACGTGTTGGTGCAGATCGATACTTCGGTCTTCTACCGTATCCTCGAGCCTGAAAAGACCGTCTACCGCATTCGGGACGTCGACGGCGCCATCGCAACGACCGTTGCTGGTATCGTGCGGGCCGAAATCGGCAAAATGGACCTGGACGAAGTTCAGTCTAATCGCGCGCAACTGATTGAACGCATTCAAGAAAGCGTCGAAACCGCAGTTGACGACTGGGGGATCGAGGTAACCCGCGCCGAAATTCTGGACGTAAACCTGGATCAGGCGACCCGCGACGCCATGCTTCAGCAGTTGAATGCCGAACGCGCCCGGCGCGCTCAGGTAACCGAGGCCGAGGGCCAGAAACGCGCGGTCGAACTGCAGGCCGACGCCGAGCTGTATGCGGCGGAACAAGCCGCCAAGGCGCGTCGCGTTCAGGCGGACGCGGAAGCCTATGCAACCGGCGTCGTCGCAAAGGCCATCCAGGACAACGGGATCGAAGCCGCCCAGTATCAGGTTGCGCTGAAACAAGTTGAGGCATTGAATGCGATGGGTAAAGGCGGAGGCAGCCAGACGATTGTTGTGCCCGCAAATGCGCTCGAAGCGTTTGGCGACGCCTTCAAAATGCTCAAGGGAGGCAAATGATGGCAGATCCGTTCTGGCTGACGTGGTGGGTATGGCTGGCAGCCGCACTGGCGCTGGGCATTCTGGAAGTGGCCTTGCCAGGTTTCATCTTCCTTGGCTTCGCTATCGGCGCGGCTATCACCGGAATCCTTCTGGTCATCCCCGGCTTGGCCCCGAACCTGCCCGTCCTGCTTTTGATCTTCGCCACCTTGTCGTTGATCGCATGGCTAGTTCTGCGGCGCATGTTCGCGCTGCCACATGGGCAAGTCAGGACGTTTGACCATGATATCAACGACTGACCGGTGCGGCGCCCTGTAGCGGGGCGCCCTACCCCCTCTGGACGCTGCCTTCAGCTTTCCCTATATAATTGCTCAGGTAACAACCCGAGGCATTCATGACCCACCCCAGCGAACAGCTTGAAGGCACGCCCCTGATTGCGCCTTCGACCGTTGAGCACCCTCTGTACGAATCCGTGGTCGAGGCCTGCAGGACTGTCTATGACCCTGAAATTCCGGTCAATATCTATGACCTTGGACTGATCTACACGATCGACATCAGCAGCGACAACGCAGTCAAAGTCATCATGACCCTGACCGCTCCGGGCTGCCCGGTAGCCGGTGACATGCCCGGCTGGATCGTCGAGGCCATCGAGCCCGTTGCCGGGGTCAAGGAGGTGGATGTCGAACTGACCTGGGAACCACCCTGGGGCATGGAGATGATGTCCGACGAAGCCAGGCTGGAACTTGGCTTTATGTAAGCGCCTGCCGCGCTGAGCGCGCGGGAAACGTCACAAACCTGAAACCCAGTTGTCACGGATCGGTCGTCGAACCGTTACGTTGATGCGCAACAACTACAACGCGGGCTTCGCAGTCGGACCCGTCACAGAAACTCGGCAACTCAAATATCGCTCCAGCAGTCAATGGCGACCACGTTGGAGCGTCTACCGCCCCCCCTGCCGAGGCTCTGCAATACTGGGCCGTTCTTGCCCGAGAGCGGCCCTATTTTACTCGCTGAGGTGCACTTACTTCACGTTGCACTGCGCTTTGATCTCGGCGGCGCGGTCGTCCAGTTTCTTGACATAGTCACCCGACAGCATCTGCAACCGTTTCTGTTCTGTTCCAGAGATCAATCCAAGCAGCGCCCCGGCTGGCGTGATCGCGACCACACTTTCCGCCTGCTGATCCTCGGCATGTTTCTTTTCCGCCGCAATTGCACGCAGGTCACCTTCGGCGGTCGAGCAATTCACCGGGTGCCGCTTGTGATCGCCCGCTGCATGAACGGCACTGCCGGCCACCAGAAGAGCCAGAAACGCAACCTGCCGGCACAAGCCAATCTTATTTGAAATCCGCAACATCATCGAAACCCACCTTGTTCTGCTGTCAATTCGATCTCATCGGCAAACCCTGCCCACTGCCCGTACGGTACGGTCAAAACTGGCGATGAGCAAACTTGGGGCTCCGCGCTCTCTTGAGCCCGGGCCCTTGCGGCCTTAGATTAGGTTTAACGCGCGAAAATGGAGACGACGATGTTCGGCATTCCCGGCAAACAGGCCGTGACGATGACGCCCAAAGCTGCAGAGCAGATCCTCCGCCTGATGACGTCGGGTGGCCATGCCGGTCTGCGGATTGGCGTCAAGAAAGGTGGCTGCGCCGGTATGGAGTATACCATGGAGTATGTCGATCAGCCGGATCCGCATGACGAAGTGGTCGAACAGGATGGGGCGCGGGTCATGATCGCTCCGATGGCTCAGATGTTTCTGTTCGGAACCGAGATCGACTACGAGGTCTCGCTGCTGGAATCCGGGTTCAAGTTCAAGAATCCCAATGTCGTCGATGCCTGTGGCTGCGGCGAGTCGATCAAGTTCGACGAAAACCTGGCCGAACAGCGCTGAGTCACCTAAAGCCTGCAACGTTTGTGGGCGGGTGAACTGCCGCCTGCACCGTCTGGTTGAGTCCACCCAGATCGATCCGTCGCGCGACTCGCCCGCGCGCAGCCACCCAAGCGCAATTGTCAGACCTTGATCCGGGTGCTAACTGGATAGAAACGCACGAAAGATCACGGAGACCCCGCTATGCGACGCAGACTGGCAGCCGGAAACTGGAAAATGAACGGAACCGGGGCTGCTCTTTACGAGTTGGACACACTGACTGCGACGCACCCTTCTCCGACAGTCGATATTCTGATCTGCCCTCCGGCAACTTTGATCCACCGAGCCGCACAAGCCGTGCAAGGCTCGGGCGTCGCCATCGGCGGACAGGATTGCCACGCCGAAGTTTCGGGCGCCCATACGGGTGATCTGAGCGCCGAGATGCTGAAAGACGCCGGCGCGACCAGCGTAATCGTCGGGCATTCGGAACGGCGAGAAGACCACGGCGAGAAAGACGACGATATCCGCGCCAAGGCCCGGGCAGCCATGAACGCGGGCCTGACCGCAATCATCTGCGTCGGCGAAAGCCTTGAACAGCGCGAAGCGGCCAATACGCTCGATATCATTGGCGGACAGTTGTCCGGATCGATCCCGGATCTTGCTACCGGAGAGAACCTCGTCGTGGCTTATGAACCGATCTGGGCCATCGGCACCGGCAAGGTTCCCACCTTGGAAGAAATCGGAGAAGTCCACGATTTCATTCGCGCCAGACTTGAACGGCGATTTGGCGAAGGTGTCGGCCGGTCGGTTCGTTTGCTCTATGGCGGTTCGGTCAAGCCGGACAACGCGGCGGAGATTTTCGGAGTGTCAAACGTGGACGGCGCGCTGGTCGGCGGTGCAAGCCTGAAGGCACGCGATTTCTCGGGCATCATTTCAGCGCTGGAACAGGCCTGACCGGTCCACGCACACTCAGTCCGCGATGTCCTCGGCCCAAAGCTCAGGCTGTTCGGTCACGAACCTGCACATCAGGGCAATGCAGTCCGGGTCTTCGGCCAAAACAACCTCGACCCCATGATCGCGCAGGAAGTCTTCGTTGCCGCCGAAGTTTTCCGTGTCACCGATGACCACGCGTGGGATGCCGAACTGAACGATCGTTCCGGCGCACATCATGCACGGAGACAGGGTGGTATACAGAACGGTATCTCGGTACGTCTTCTGCCGGCCTGCCTTGCGCAGCGCATCCATCTCGCCATGGGCGATCGGATCCCCCTGCTGAACCCTTCGGTTTCGGCCCTGCGAGATGATCGTGCCGTTCCGAGCCAGTACAGATCCGATCGGGCAACCGCCCTCATCGAAACCGGCTTTGGCTTCTTGGTAGGCAACGCGCATCAGGCGCTTGTCATCATCGGTCAGCATGTTTCGGCACTCGTTGGTTGCGGTGATCAGGGTGGTTCCAGCCTGCCCACCGCGGGTGCCTGCGTCAACAACGGGCCGGTCACGCAAGTTTCATTGCGACCATGCCGGACACGATCAGTGTCGCTGCGATGACACGCAGCGGGGTCAGTGCCTCGCCCAAAAACATCACACCAACCAGGAACGCACCGACCGCGCCAATACCCGTCCATAGCACGTAGGCGGTTCCCAGTGGCAAGGAGCGCATGGCCAGGGCCAGCAAACCGAACGAACCGACCATTGCGCCTCCCATGACAACGGTCGGCCAGAGCCGCGTGAATCCAGC
Source organism: Ruegeria sp. BHSC029 (assembly GCF_059613085.1). Lineage (NCBI taxonomy): Bacteria > Pseudomonadati > Pseudomonadota > Alphaproteobacteria > Rhodobacterales > Roseobacteraceae > Ruegeria > Ruegeria sp. BHSC029. The sequence continues at coordinate 397,860 of NZ_JBXWRU010000001.1, read as the reverse complement.
AGACTGCTTCATGGCAACTGCCCAGACGATTTCCAGCAAACCGGCAAAAAGAAGAAAGATCCAGGACATCGGGGACACCTCTATCAACTTCGGGTCGTCCCGAATGATCACCCATGGTGGGGAGGTCGTCCTCGTTCACTATGTGGGAAGAACCGATGGTGAGTTCAAGCCCGGCCATTCAGCGAGGCGGCCTGGCAGATGCCGGCCGACCGCGCAAAAAGTGACCCGAACCGGTTGCCCGGTTCGGATCGATTGCGACGGTCTAGTTCGTAATGATCTCGGGGCCCATGAAGGTGTTTGGCAACACCGTCGACAGCCACGGGATGTACGTGATCATGATCAGGAAGACGAACAGAACGGCCAGGAACGGCAGTGCTGCGCGCACGACGGCCATCATCGGCATTCCCGCGACGCCCGACGTAACGAACAGGTTCAGACCGACCGGAGGCGTGATCATCCCGATTTCCATGTTCACCACCATGATGATGCCCAGATGGATCGGGTCGATGCCCAGTTCGATGGCAATCGGAAACACCAGCGGCGCCACGATGACCAGCAGGCCCGAGGGCTCCATGAACTGACCGCCGATCAGAAGGATTACGTTGACCACGATCAGGAAAGTGATCGGCCCCAGACCCGCCGACAGCATTGCGCCGGCAATGTGTTGCGGCACCTGCTCATCGGTCAGAACATGCTTGAGGATCAGCGCGTTGGCGATGACGAAAAGCAGGGTGACCGTCAGCTTGCCGGCCTCAAACAGCGTATGTTTGGTGTCGGGGTGGAAAAAGGCCGTGATCAGCGCCAGCGGCTTTTTCACAAGCGAGAGGTTTTGCTCACCATCCTGGGTGCTGAGTGGCCCCATGTCCTTGTAGACGAAGCTGGCAATGAAGAAGGCGTATACAGCCGCGACCGCCGCTGCTTCGGTCGGTGTGAAGATACCGCCATAGATGCCGCCAAGGATGATGACGATCAGGAACAGACCCCAACCGGCCTCGCGTGCCGACGCAAATATCTCGCCCCAGCCTTTCCAATCACCTTTCGGCAGGTTCTTGACCTTGGCCATCACATAGATTGTGACCATCAGCATGAACCCGGCCATGAGTCCCGGAATGACACCGGCAAGGAACATCCTGCCGACCGAGACTTCGACCGCGGCCGCGTAGACAACCATAACGATCGACGGCGGGATCAGGATACCCAGCGTACCGGCGTTACAGATGACGCCAGCTGCGAATTCCTTGGAATAGCCGACCTGACGCATACCGGCGATCACGATCGAACCGATCGCAACAACGGTGGCCGGGGACGATCCTGACAGCGCGGCGAACAGCATACATGCGAACACGCCCGCAATTGCCAGACCGCCAGGCAGGTGACCAACGCAGGCGATCGAGAACCGAATGATCCGGCGCGCCACCCCTCCGGTCGTCATGAAGGACGATGCGAGGATGAAGAACGGGATGGCCAGCAGGGTAAAGTGGCCCTCGAACGCCTCGAACAGGGTCCCGGCAACCGAAGCCAGCGAGCTGTCCGAGTAGATCAGAAGAAACAGGGTCGAGCTCAGCCCTAGGGCAACTGCGATCGGAACGCCGATCAGCAGCAGGCCCACGACCATGGCAAAAAGTAGTACTACATCCATCAGTCGTGTTCTCCCTGAAGGGCCCGGACTTCTTCGATCTCGTCCTCAACCTCGTGGCTTGCGACAATACGGTCGGCCTCACCGCGCAGGATCTGCAGCCCGGCCTGGGCAAAGCGGATCACTAGCAGCAGCATCGACAGCGGCAGGACGAAATACGGCACGACCTTGGGCAGCTTCTCGTAGTACTCGCCATAGTTGATGAGGTCTTCGAGGAACCGTAGCGGCGCGACCATGGGGATGTCGTCCACCTCGTAGAAGCTCTGACTACGAGCGTCGAAATCAAAGCCCGTGGGGAACCAGCGTCCAGAGGTCGGAGGCAGGTCGGCAAAAACCGCCCAGTAGTCGTAGGACCCCTTCAGCAGCAGCAGCGAGAATACGAGGCAGCACCCCACCGCGATCAGTGCCAATACCCTGCGCGGTGCCGGAGGCAGCATATTCAGGATGGCATCCACACCCAGATGCGCGTGTTTCTTGACGGCGTAGGACGCCCCCAGCAATACCAGCCATCCGAACGTGAATACGGTCAGCTCTAGCGCCCAAAGGATGTTGGAGTTGAAGACGAAACGCGCGATCACGTTGGCAAAGGTCACGGCCGTCATCAGGCCAAGAAGCAACGCGATCAGGGTTTCTTCGATTCGGTCGACCAGCCCACCGGGGCCGGTTTTCGCACCAGACATCTTTCTGTCCCCATTTTTGTTGATTTATCGAGGTGGCGGGCGCGATTGGGCCCACCTGGTATGTGCTCCGGCGGGCTTGCGACCGTCGGAGCACACCTGCGTGTCGGATCAGAACCCGGCGTTGATCGCCTGAGCTGCGTCGATCTTGTCCTGACCGACGTCACCGGAGAACTTGTCCCAAACCGGCTTCATCGCGTCGACCCAGGCCTGACGCTGCTCGGGTGTCAGCTCGCGGATCGTTCCGCCTGCGTCGATGATGGCCTGCTTAGCCTTTTCGTTGACCGCAAACGCCTCTTTGTTGCGCTCTTCGGTCACCTCGGCCAGGATCGTCAGGAACTGCTCGCGCACTTCCGGATCGAGGCTGTCCAGCCAGTCGACCGAAGTCACGACCAGATAGTCGATGATGCCGTGGTTGGTTTCGGTGATGCCATCCTGAACTTCGAAGAACTTCTTGCCGTAGATGTTCGACCAGGTGTTCTCCTGACCGTCCACAACGCCCTGCTGCAGAGCACCATAGACCTCCGAGAAGGCCATTTTCTGAGGGCTACCGCCGATGGCTTCCATCTGCGCAACCAGCACGTCCGAAGACTGAACGCGGAATTTCAGGCCGTTGGCGTCCGAAGGATCGATCAGCGGCTTGTTGGCCGACATCTGCTTCATGCCGTTGTGCCAGAACGCCAGACCCTGCAGGCCGCGGCGCTGCATGCTGTCTTTCATTGCCTGGCCATCCGCCGAGGCTTGGAACGCATCAACCGCGTCGATGTTCTTGAACATGAACGGCAGGTCGAACAGACGGAACTGCTTGGTGAACTTCTCGAACTTCGACAGCGACGGGGCGGCCAGTTGCACGTCGCCCTGCAGCATCGCCTCGAGAACCTTGTCGTCGTTGTACAAGGTCGAGTTCGGATAGACCTCCATGCACATGACGCCGTTCATCTCGTCATTCACGCGCTGCTCGAGCAGCGATGCGGCGATGCCCTTGGGGTGTTTGTCGGTGTTCGTCACATGCGCGAACTTGACGACGATCTCGCCATCGTCGCAGGCAGCGAAGCCCGCTGTTGCGGTAACCGAAAGCGCAAGCGCGGTGGCGGCTGTTGCCAGGAATTTCATCTGTCTTTTCCTCCCAGACTTCCAAAGAAACTTCCTTTGACATCCATAGGGATGCCGGATGCGCAAGAGTGAAACGAATCGACGGTCACCGTTCAACAATTCGAAAACGACTGGCAGAAGACAGATTTTCTAATTACTTTTCATTGGCTTAAATAGAACATCCGCAATGAGTATTTTGTTATCGCAGACATTTGTGCGGGAAACCGCACACCCAAATTCGCGAGTGTGCGAAAAACCGCACATACATCGAATCATCGGGCGAATCGTTCCGCGTCAGCGCCGATAGTCTTCAGGGCGTATGCCGTAGCGGGCCAATTTGTCGTAGAACGTCTTGCGCGGCAGTTTCAGGGACTTGGCCGCATCCGACGCCCTTCCGTTGTGACGACCCAAGGCCGCAATCAGCAACGAACGCTCAACGCGCGCCATCTGTTCGTTCAGCCCAAGATCGGCCGCGGCGGCAACATCCTCGGGCATCCCCAGAACAAAACGCATCGCAGCTGACATCAGTGAACGCGCGTTGCCGGGCCAGTCCCGTGCCATCAATGACGCCAAGTGTTCGGACGAGACATCAGGTACCGCGATCCCGGCCTGCTCGGCCGCCTGGGCGACGTAGTGGCGAAAGATCACCGGGATGTCCTCGGGGCGTTCGGCCAAAGACGGTACGCGCACCCGCATCACGTCCAACCGATAGAACAAGTCTGCGTTGAACCGACCCTCGGCCGCCATCTCGGCCAGATCCGCGGTTGTTCCGGCGATGATGCGGACCCCGGGCCCGTTTTCGATCATCTCCAGGGCCGCATATTGCGTCGATTCGGGCATGGCCGAGACTTCATCCAGAAACAACGATCCGGCTGCCGCATCCTTGCATATCGCCTGCAGGGCATCCGCTCCCAGACCTGACGCCGGGCGCTTGACGAACGGCCCCTGCGCGCGGGGTGACATCAAATGGATGACTTCCGCGACTTTCGAAATACCGCTGCCGGGCGGTCCGGTGACCAGAACTTCGGCCTGAGTTGGGGCAACGCTGCGCACCCTGTTCCGCAATGCATCAGCCTGCGGTGACAAACCGAACAACAAGCGGGCCGCAGGATCGCCCTTCTCCAGTTCGCGCTTGGCTGCCCGGTGGTCCAATACCTGACTGCGCGCGGCAAATGCACGGCTCAGAACCGCAAGCAGATCGGCGGCGGCGCAGGGCTTCTCAAGAAAGTCGAACGCGCCCTGCCCCATAGCCTGCACCGCCATCGGTATGTCGCCTTCGCCGGTCAGCAGAACGACCGGCAACTCCGAGTCGACCTCGCGGGCATAGGACAGAAGATGAAACCCATCCCGTCCCGGCATCCGAATATCCGAGACAATCACACCTGGGAAATCGTCCCGGATATGGTCTTTGGCAGCCACAAACGATCCAGCGGGAATTACGGAATAGTCCGCAAGCTCCAGAGTCTGGGCCAGTGCCTCACGCACGGCAGCGTCGTCATCGACCAATAGAACCGTTCGGATCATGCCGCGGCTTCCTTTTCAAAAGGTTCCAACTCGACGGTGAATTCTGCTCCGTCGGGCATGTTCGCGCCGCGTATCTCTCCTCCGAAACTCTGGACCAGACCGTATGAGATCGAAAGGCCAAGGCCCATTCCCTCGGATGAACCAACGGTTTTGGTCGTGTAGAACGGCTCAAAAACGCGATCGGGATCCTGAATGCCCGGGCCGGTATCGCGCACCGCGACCATCAACCGCTCGCCACGGGTCAGCGTGATCGTCAGGCTTCGGGTTTCGCGGCCGGTCATCGCGTCGGCGGCATTGGTAATCAGATTGACGAAGACCTGCACCAGCCGCACCTCACCGCCCCAGGCAAAGACAGGTACATTGGGCGGTTGCCAGATCAACTTGACCCCGTCCGAGCGCAACCGGCCGTCGGTCAGTTCGACGGCCGTATTGAGCACCTGAACCAGATCGACCTTGCCCATCGGCTCGCTCTCATTGCGGGCAAAAGCGCGCAAGTTCTTGATAATGCGTGCCATACGGGCAGCCATGTCCGAGATTCGCCCCAGGTTTTCGCGGGCCTTTTCGGGCTTGCCCTGCGCCAGAAAGGCCGTGCCATTGTCGGCGTATTGCCGGATCGCCATCAGCGGCTGATTCAATTCGTGGCTGATGCCCGCCGACATTTTCCCCAGAGCGCTCAGCTTGCCGGCCTGAACCAGATCGTCCTGCGCGCGTTTCAACGCCGCTTCGGCCTCTTGCCGCTCGGCCACCTCGCGGCGCAGAGCCACGTTGGCGGCCGTCAACGCGCGGGTCCGCTGGGCCACCCGGCTCTCCAGCACCGCATTGGCTTCGGCCAACGTACGCCTCCGCTCGGTCGCCAAAAACAGCAACGCGCCAAAGGCTAGGCAGATCGCCGCGACCGCGGCAGCCTGCAGTCCGGCCAGCCGTCGTGCCGGCGTCACATCCATCAAGACTTCGCCAGTCATTCCGATCACCGGCAGATCGCGGGTCAGGTGCAGGGCGCGATCCGGCAGGTACGGGCTCCAGCCGATCGACCATAGTTCATGCGGGCCCATGCGTGTAGACGAAAACGCGCCCGGCTTGCCATCAGCCGGCTGCAAGCCGATCTGTCCCGGCGGACGTTGCCAGAACAGCAGTTCGGACCGGTTGGAAATGAAGACCGAGCCAGCACGATCCACGAAGAACACCGCCTCGGTACTGCCGCGCCACGTGCTTTCAACGTCTTCGACATCCGCGATGACCATCAGGGCTCCGGTTACCTGACCATCTTCTGAAAACGCAGGCGCCGCATAGGAATAGATGCGGTTTCCTGTGTCGCGCAAAACCCCGTGAGAACTGCCGAGAGCGCCGTGTAGCGCGCGTTGAAACGCGGGCTGGTCAGCCATGTTACCATTCACCACATCCCGCGCAGCGGCCAGAACGCGCCCGGTCTTGTCCGCATAAAGCACATCCACAGCCGAGGTCTTGTCCGCGACCTCCAGCAGAAGCGCCTGCGCCGCCCGCCGCCGGTCGCTGGTGTCCAACGCCCGCAATGCGGGATGCTCGGCCATCAACACTGCAAGTTCCTGATAGACCTGCAACTGCGTGCTCAGACGATCCGACGCCAACTCCAGATCGGCTTCGGCTTTCTCGCTAAGCTGAGAGAGTGCCTGCCGGTACCCATAAGACCAGACGGCCGCCGACAACAGCGCGACTGCGAACAGGAAACCAATCGTGACCCAAACTCTTTGCATGAAACAGGGTCTTGCATTCAAAGCGCCGCATGGCAAGTCTGCGCCGCATGAAGACCGTTGACCAATCTCCGACCGAGCCCGAATTTGTTCAAAACCCCTACCCTTTCTACCGGGCTGCGCGCGATCAGGGTGACCTGGTACACTGGCAGGACTACGACATACCCGCGGCGATGTCTCACGCGGCGGTCCAGGCGCTTTTGCGCGATCGGCGTTTCGGACGCGAAGTACCGCCAGAGATGGCCACAAAAGGCCCCGATCACCTTGCGCCGTGGCTGACGGTCGAAGCGCATTCGCTGCTCGAAGCCGAACCTCCGCGCCATACCCGCCTTCGCGCTCTGGTTCTGCGCGCCTTTACCTCGCGGGCTATCGGGGCGCTTGCACCGGACATCGAAAGGCTGTGTCACGACCTGATCGACGCATTCCCCGATGCTCCATTCGACCTTCTGGATGCCTATTGCACGCAGGTTCCGGTGATCACGATCTGCCGGCTGCTGGGTGTGCCCGAGAGCATGGCACCGCAGTTGTTGCAGTGGTCCCACGCCATGGTCGCCATGTATCAGGCCAGCCGCACCCGTGAGACCGAAGATCAGGCAGCACAGGCCTCCGCCGAGTTCTCCGCATTTCTGAACGACTACGTCTCTCACCGCCGATCCGAACCGAAAGACGACCTGATCACCCGTTTGATCACGGCAGAGGAAGACGGTGAGAAACTGTCTCGAGACGAATTGATCGCAACCTGCATCCTTTTGTTGAACGCCGGCCATGAGGCGACCGTTCATTCGCTGGGCAACGGCGTCAAAACGCTTTTGGAGTCCGGAACCAGCCCTGATGCCCTGGGCCTGGACACAATCGATACGACGGTCGAGGAGATCCTGCGCTTCGACCCGCCGCTGCATATGTTCACGCGCTATGCCTATGAGGACGTCGAGGTTTTTGGCCATCAGTTTGCCCGCGGCGATCAGGTGGCGTTGATGCTTGGGGCCGCCAACCGTGACCCGGACGTCTGGACCGACCCGGACAAATTCGACCCGACCCGCAGCATTCAGGCCAACACGAGCTTTGGCGGTGGTTTGCATTTCTGCGTCGGCGCTCCGCTGGCCCGGCTGGAAATGCGGATCGCTCTGCCGGTTCTTTTTGACCGCTGTCCGGGCCTGCGGCTGGCCGAATCTCCGGAATATGCGAACACCTACCACTTCCACGGGCTGACCCGACTTATGGCCCAAGCCTGAGCGCCGATCAGGTGTCTGCCAGGGCGTTCAGGGGCAGCATGGTGGTCGACTTGATTTCTTCCATCGACAACAGCGCCGTGACGTTGTGCACGCGCACTTCCGAGATCAGCGCCTGATAAAACGCATCGTAGGCCCGTGCGTTCCTGACCCGAACCTTCAGAATGTAGTCGATGTCGCCAGCCAGGCGGTGCGCCTCTTGAACTTCGGGACGATCACGCAGGGCCTGCAGGAACTTGCGTTGCCAATCCGCCTCATGCTCGGAGGTTCGGATCAGAACAAAGAACGTCGCTTCGAAACCCAGCGCCTCTGCGTCCAGCAGAACGGTCTGCTGACCGATGATTCCGCCCCCTTTCATCTTGCGGATCCGATTCCAAACGGGTGTCTTTGAACTGCCCACTTTGGCCGCGATTTCGTCCAGCGATTGACTGGCGTCTCGCTGCAGCTCGGCCAGAATTTTCCGATCCGTGTCGTCTATTCGAACCGACATTCCAATTTTCCTTCCGAATGAAAACCCTTGTTCCGCCTGCCGCGCAATTCAGAACGCTTGTCCTTATTTATTCGGCAATATGGCATCTGGTCGGGAATATTTCCTATATTGAGGGCCAAGTCAAACAACAGCCAGGGCTACCCAATGAAGGCCACGCAGACAAAAGGACAAACGGGACAGGTCGACTTCGTCGGCGCGGGACCCGGTGATCCTGAATTGCTGACTCTCAAGGCCCTGTCCGCATTCCAGCGGGCCGAGGTTGTTTTGCATGATCGCCTGATCAGCCCAGAGGTTTTGCAACTGGCCGGCCAGAACGCCCGGCTGGTCGACGTGGGCAAGGCCGGCTTTGGTCCGTCCTGGAAGCAGGATGACATCAACGCATTGCTGGTTGACTACGCGCTCAAGGGACAACGGGTCGTTCGCCTCAAATCCGGTGACGCGACCCTCTTTGGCCGGCTGGACGAAGAGATCGATGCACTGGACGCTGCGGGTATCCCGTGGACGATCGTTCCGGGCATTACGGCTGCCTCGGCGGCGGTGGCCGGAATTGGCCAAAGCCTGACCCGACGCGGCCGAAACTCTTCGGTCCGGTTTCTGACCGGGCACGACATGGAGGGCTTTGCCGATCACGACTGGGCTGCGCTGGCCCGTTCGGGGTCGGTTGCAGCCATCTACATGGGCAAGAAATCCGCCCGCTTCATTCAAGGACGCTTGATCATGCACGGCGCCGATCGCACCACGCCGGTCACGTTGGTCGAAAATGCCTCGCGACCTGATCAGCGCGTTGTCGCCACGACGCTGGATCAACTGCCTGCAGTCCTCGCCGCTGCCGGCCTCGACGGTCCTGCACTCACATTCTATGGCCTGGCCCCGCGCGACGCGGCCAAAGCCGTCACCGAATTCAACAAGGAGCTTGCCTGATGGCCCGCGCTTTTACCCCCAAAGTCGTTACCGCAAATGACCTGCTGGAAGGCGACGTGATCTATCTGACCGCCGATGACCGTTGGTCGCGCGATCTGCGCGAGGCCGAGCTGATCACCGACGAAGCGCACGCTCAGCTGCGTCTTCTGGATGCACAGAAGCAAGTCGACAAGATCGTAGGTGCCTATCTCGCCGATGTCGTTGCAGGCGAAAACGGTCCTGAACCCACCCATTTTCGGGAAGACTTCCGCCGGACTGGTCCGTCCAACTATGCCCACGGCAAACAGGAATCTTCCCCGCAGCCCCGGGTCTGACCTCAGGCCCCTCTCTCCCCGTAAAAAGGCCCCGGATCCGGGGCTGCAACAAAGGACAGCCAAAGATGTACCGCTACTCCGAGTTTGACAGAGCATTCCTGGCCGAGCGCAACGCACAGTTCCGCGCCCAGGTCGAACGCCGCATCGACGGCTCGCTGACCGAGGACGAGTTCAAGCCCCTGCGCCTGATGAACGGCCTGTATCTGCAATTGCACGCCTACATGCTGCGGGTGGCCATCCCCTATGGCACGCTAAACAGCGCCCAGATGCGGCAGCTGGCCCTACTGGCCGAGAAGTGGGACAAGGGCTACGGCCATTTCACCACGCGCCAGAACATCCAGTACAACTGGCCCAAGCTGCGCGACGTGCCCGACATGCTGGACGCGCTGGCCGAGGTCGGCCTGCACGCGATCCAGACCAGCGGCAACACCATCCGCAACGTGACCGCCGACCATTTCGCCGGTGCCGCAGCGGATGAAATCGCCGACCCGCGCCCCTATGCCGAGCTGCTGCGCCAGTGGTCCACCGACCACCCGGAATTCCAGTTCATGCCGCGCAAGTTCAAGATCGCCATCACCGGGTCCGAGCATGACCGCGCCGTGATCAAGGCCCATGACATCGGCCTGCAACTGATCGAGCGCGACGGCGTTTTGGGCGCCCGCGTCTTGGTGGGTGGCGGTCTGGGCCGCACGCCGATGATCGGCAAGGAGCTGTGTGATTTCGTCGCCTTTGACGACCTGCTGGCTTATCTGGAGGCCACAGTTTCCGTGTGGAACCAGATTGGCCGCCGCGACAACAAATACAAGGCCCGCATCAAGATCACCGTGCATGAGCATGGCATCGACGCGATCCGCTCCAAGGTGAACGAGCGCTTCCTGCAGGTCCGCCCGCAGTTCAAGGGTGCCGACATGGCGCTGCTGGATCAGATTAAGGCGCATTTCGCCCCGCCCGCCTTCCGCAAAGGCTCGGTCGCGGCGTTCGAGAGCGCCTATTCGAACGACCCGGTGTTCCGCTCGTGGATCGACACCAACATCGCGCCGCACAAGCAGGCGGATCACGCGATCGTCACGATCTCGATCAAGAAGCACGGCCAGACGCCGGGTGATGCAACCGCCGAGCAGATGCGCGTGATGGCCGATCTGGCCGAGCAATATTCCTATGACGAGCTGCGCATCAGCCACGAGCAGAACGTGATCCTGCCGCATGTCCACAAATCGGACCTGCCCGCGATCCATTCCAAGCTGAAAGAGCACGGTCTGGCCACCGCGAATATCGGTCTGATCAGCGACATCATCGCCTGCCCCGGCATGGACTATTGCGCGCTGGCGACGGCCCGCTCGATCCCGGTGGCGCAGCAGATCGCGACCCGGTTCGACGAGCTGAAGCTGGAGCACGACATCGGCCATCTGAAGATCAAGATCTCGGGCTGCATCAACGCCTGCGGGCATCACCACGTGGGTCACATCGGCATCCTGGGCCTGGATCGCGCGGGCGTCGAGAACTACCAGATCACGCTGGGCGGAGACGCCACCGAAACGGCCGCCATCGGCGACCGCACCGGTCCGGGCTTTGCCTATGACGAGATCGTGCCCGCGGTCGAACGTATCGTGGAAACCTATCTGGAACAGCGCACAAGCGCCGAGGAGACCTTTTTGGAAACCTACCGCCGTGTTGGAATGGCGCCATTCAAGGCGGCCCTCTACCCCGAGGCGCGGGCCAATGCCGCTTGACCTGATCCAGACGGAACTGGGCCGGGAACGACGCGAACTGACCGAAAAGGTCGAGGCGCTGAACGCCCGGTTCCGCCACCACAGCGCACATGACGTCATGCATGGTGCGCTTGAGGAGGCGGGCAACCTGGCGCTGGTTTCCAGCTTCGGTGCCGAGTCGGTGGTGTTGCTGCACATGGCTGCCGTGGTCGACAAGGCCACGCCGGTCCTGTTCATCGACACGATGATGCTGTTTACCGAGACGCTGGAATACCAGCACGAGGTCAGCGAGCGTCTGGGTTTGAAGAACGTCCAGATCATCCGCGCGGATGACGAGGATGTTCAGCGCGAAGACCCCTATGGCGCGCTGCGGCTGCGCGACATGGATGCCTGCTGCAACTTGCGCAAGACCTTCCCCTTGCAGCGGGCCTTGGCGGGCTATGACGGCTGGATTACTGGGCGCAAGCGGTTCCAATCCGGCACCCGCGCCACGCTCGAGTTCTTCGAGGTCGAGGACGGCACCGGCCGGATCAAGGTGAATCCTCTGGCGCATTGGGCGCCTCAGGACGTGCGCGCCTACATGGAAGAAAACCGCCTGCCCCGGCATCCGTTGGTGGCAAAGGGCTATCCCTCGATCGGCTGTGCGCCCTGCACCTCGCCGGTGAAGGATGGCGAAGATCCCCGCGCCGGGCGCTGGCGCGATCAGAATAAGGAAGAATGCGGCATCCATTTCGTCGACGGCAAAATGGTACGCAGCGGAGAGAAAACATGAACGTGATCGTGAATGACCAGGGCTTTGCCCCTGATGACTGGACCGACGGCTTTGTCACCCTTGAGGATGCCGCAAACGATGTTATCGCACTGGACGTCACCTCGGATACGGACCCCGACGAATTGTTCGAACGGCTTGGAAACACGCGCATGGTGCGCGTCGACTTTCCGTCCTTTGCCGATGGCCGAGGCTTTACCATTGCCCGTGCACTGCGCCTGAAGGGCTATGATGGCCGTCTGCGCGCGAAGGGACATGTGTTGGCCGACCAATACGCGATGGCCCGGCGCAGCGGCTTCGATGAAGTCGAGATTGACGCGGACCTTGCCGCCCGCCAGCCCGAGGACCATTGGCTGGCCCGCGCCAACTGGCAGGACAACGATTATCAGGCCCGCCTGCGCGGCTGACGCTACGATCGGGGCAATCTGCCCCCTTTTCCTGACCTGGATCAAAGCTTAAACGGAGATGCCGGTTTACCAGACCGGTAGTGAAACGATGACAGAGATGAAGCCCGTGACCGAAGCAACCGCCGTGAAGGCCCCCGTCCTGCCGGACGCCCAGACCGTTCTGGAAGTGAAACACTGGACCGACCGCCTGTTTTCGTTCAAGGTCACGCGTCCGCAATCGCTGCGCTTCCGCTCGGGCGAATTCGTTATGATCGGCCTTTTGGGCGACAACGGAAAACCGTTGCTGCGCGCCTATTCGATCGCGTCGCCGTCGTGGGACGAGGAACTGGAATTCTATTCGATCAAGGTGCAGGACGGCCCGCTGACCTCGAAACTGCAGCACATCCAGCCCGGCGATCAGATCATTCTGCGGCCCAAACCTGTGGGTACGCTGGTGCATGATGCACTGCTGCCGGGCAAGCGCCTGTGGTTCTTTGCCACCGGAACCGGGTTTGCCCCCTTTGCCTCGCTGCTGCGCGAGCCTCAGACCTATGAGGACTACGACGAGGTCATCATCACCCACACCTGCCGCGAAGTGGCGGAACTGGAATATGGCCGCCAGCTGATCGAGAACATCCGCAAGGACGAGTTGCTGGCCGAACTGATCGGCGAAGGTTTCGCCGACAAGATCCGCTATTACCCGACCACCACCCGCGAACAGAGCCCCAAGATGGGCCGGATCACCGACCTGCTGAAGGACGGAACCGTCTTCAAGGACCTGGGCATCGAAGGCGGCATCAAGCCCGAGACCGATCGAGCGATGGTCTGCGGCAGCCTGGCCTTCAACCACGACATCAAGGCCATTCTCGAAGAGTTCGGCTTGCGCGAAGGCGCGAACTCGGACCCCAAGGAATTCGTGATCGAAAAAGCCTTTGTCGGCTGAGCCGAGATCCGGGCCGGCGAACGCCCGTTCCGCCGGCCCGAGCACCGCGTCGACACGTGCGAATTTCGTGTCATAGCACCTATATGGCGCTTGAAAGAACCTTCGTCTCAGTTTAAGTTCCCGGCTCGGAAATCGGCAATTGTCAAAGGAATGAACCCATAGCCCGCAGACCTCACAACGCGCCGCCACAACGTGATACCGGCCCGCGCGTCAATGAAAAGATCCGTGCCCCCGAAATTCGCCTGATCGGCGCCGAAGGTGAGAATGTCGGGGTGGTTCATCCCGCCAAGGCCATGCAGATGGCAGCCGATGCCGGTCTTGATCTGGTCGAGATCTCGCCCAACGCGAATCCGCCGGTCTGCAAGATCATGGACTTTGGCAAGTTCAAGTACGAGCAGCAGAAACGCGAAAGCGAAGCCCGCAAGAAACAGAAGATCATCGAGGTGAAAGAGGTCAAGTTCCGGCCCAACACCGATACGCATGATTACGACGTCAAGATGCGGAACGTTTTCAAGTTTCTCGAGAATGGCGACAAGGTCAAAGTGACCCTGCGCTTCCGCGGCCGGGAAATGGCGCACCAGAACCTTGGACGTGAACTGCTTGAGCGCGTGGCGGAAGACGTCAAGGAAATCGGCAAGATCGAAAACATGCCGAAGATGGAAGGCCGCCAGATGATCATGATGATCGGACCGCTTCCCCAGAAGTGACGGCACATGGATCCGAGTGACCAAAGCTCCCTCGTTCGAGGGAGCTTTTTTTGTGGGTCAAAGTCAGGGCGGCGTGTCAGATTGCTTTGGAAATCGCAACCGACAACTTGTCCACCAGTTCGTCCAACTGCGGCTCTTCGATGATGAATGGCGGGGCCAGAAGCACATGGTCGCCTCTCCTGCCGTCGCGTGTTCCGGACATCGGATAGCAGATCAAACCCGCTTCGACGGCGGCTTTCTTGATCTTGGCCGCCACCCCCCGGGCCGGGTCAAACGGTTCCCGCGTATCTCTGTCAGCCACCAGTTCGATGCCTCGGAACAGGCCGCGACCACGGATGTCCCCGACATTGGGATGCTGGCCAAAGGCCGCCTCGAGTTTGGCTTGCAGTTTGTCACCCATGTCGCGGGCACGGGCCGGCAAATCGCGCGAGGTAAGCTCTGTCACAACAGCCAGGGCTGCAGCCGTGGCCACCGGGTGTCCGACATAGGTATGGCCGTGCTGGAAGAAACCCGAGCCATTTCGGATGGCGTCATAAATCCGATCGGTGCACAGCGTGGCACCGATGGGTTGATATCCAGCCCCCAAGCCCTTGGCGATGCAAAGAATATCCGGCGCCACCCCATCGTGGTCGCAGGCAAACAGATGGCCGGTTCGGCCCATGCCGCACATGACCTCGTCGAGGATCAACAACACGCCGTATTGATCACAGATTTCGCGGATCCGCTTGTAATACCCCTCGACCGCGGGGACGGCGCCCAACGTGGCCCCGACCACCGGTTCCGCCATAAACGCCATCACGGTCTCGGGGCCCAGCCGCAGGATCTCCACCTCAAGCTCATTCGCCACGCGTTGGCCATAGTCATAGCTGCTCTCGCCTTCGGGCTTTTCGGCGTATTCGTAGCAGGGCGCGATATGGCTCATCTCGATCAGCATTGGTGCGAATTGAGCCCGTCGCCATGCATTTCCGCCCGCTGAAAGCGCGCCCAGCGTATTGCCATGATAGCTCTGCCGCCGTGCGATAACCCGAGACCGCTCGGGTTGCCCGATTTCAAGGAAGTACTGGCGCGCCAACTTGATCGCGGCCTCGGTCGCCTCGGAACCGCCGGACACGAAATAGACCCGGTCCAACGATCCGGGCGCGTGCTGGATCAGCAGATCCGCCAGGGCTTCGGCCGGTTCCGAGGTCATGAAACCAGTATGGGCAAAAGCGATCTTCTGAACCTGCTCCTGCACCGCGTGGATCACTGCCGGGTTTGAATGTCCCAGGCACGACACGGCCGCATCCCCACAGTCGAGATACCGTTTGCCCTGCGCGTCGATCAAATAACACCCATCACCGCCGACAGCGACCGGCAATTCCGCCGTGGTGTGGCGCGGAAAAACATGGCTCACATCATTGTCCTTTCAGCAAAGCGATCAACGCCGCGACCGAGGTCGCGTTGTCCGTCCATCGGGTTCCATCCGAGTTCGTCAGGCTGTTCTCAAAACCGACCCTGACATCGCCGCCACGAGCGGCCGCAGCCGCCAGACAGGCGTGTTCCAGACGCCCGAAAGCACAAACCATCCAAGGCGTACGAGCAGCGGGAAAGGCCTCGAGGTCCGCCGGTTGGGATTCCTGCCCGGTGGCATAGCGTCCCAGCACCAGCAAGCGGTCTTCCTGCTCGCGCCGCACGATCCCATCCGACTGCCATCGCTCCAACAGATCCGCATCCGTCGAATCGTAGAGGATATGCTGCACCCGAGTCCCTTGTTCCGCGCATAGCCCGTAAACCCGCGGGGCCAGATCGGGCGCGCGCGCAATTTCTCGAACCGAGATCGAGGCCCATTTCGGGGCCACCTGCTGCAGGCACTCCAACTGCGCAGAAACGTCGTAGATACCGGCGGCCTCGGTCGTGATCTGAACATCCATCGTTGGCACGGTTCGGGCAAGCTCGGCCATAGCCTCCCGATAGCGCCCTGCATCCAGAGATTGCGCGCCCTGCCCATCCCTGACATGCAGGTGCAACCCGTTTGCCCCGGCCGCGTGGCAGGCAATGGCCGTCTCCACAATCTCACCGGTCGAAACCGGCAAGGCGGGGTGATCCGCATGACTGCGTCGCGCACCGTTCGGTGCGACCAAAACATACGGAAGCGACGAAGCCTGTGTGTCAGACATTGAATCATCCTATCGGTTTCTTGCGTGCTTAGCTCGTGTGAGGATGTTTTTCTCTTGTAATAATCATAACATTTGTTTTTCTCCCATCATGACACCCTCAACCCACCACCTGATGGATCGGCTGCGCCGAGAGATCGACCATTTGCCGGCCCAATTGCAGGCCGCAACAAAATACATCATCGACCATCCGGGCGATTTCGGAATCGACTCCATCCGCGTGTCTGCCGAAAAGATCGGCGTCAGCACAAACGTGATCGTTCGGCTGGCGCAGCATCTTGGTTTTGATGGCTTCGAAGCCTTTCGCCGCCCTTTCCGCAGGGATCTTGTGACAGACAGCGAAGACCGCCTCAGCCGGGATTGGCTGACCCAGTTGAATGCCGGCGATGCCTTTGCGTCGGCACAGGCCAGTTATGCCCGCAACGAAGTGAACGTGGTGTCACGTTCGTTGCGCCAGCTGGATCCGGGCAAGGTCAGATCCGCAGTCACCCTGATGTCCGATGCTTCCCAGTGCTTGGTCACCGCAACCCGCGCAAGCTATGCCTTGGCATATTACTTCCACTACGCCGGACGTATGGCCCACCCGGGAATGCAGTTGATCCCAAGGCATATGGGATCGGCCATCGACGATCTTCTGAGCGCGGGCGAAACCGACTGCCTGTTCGCGATCACCGTTCATCCCTATTCGGCCGACACGATACTTGCCATCCGGTTTGCCCGGGAAAAGGGTATGCGTGTTGTTCTGCTGGCCGACAGCGATGTCATTGCTCCGGGGGTCGAGGCGGACGTGACCTTGACCGTCAGCACCCGATCACAGCATCAGTTCTCCAGCTTCTCCGGAGCGATGGCCGTTCTCGAAGTTCTTCTGGGCCACCTTTTCGCAGTCAAGGGCGACGCGGCTTATCACCGGGTTCAGGACTATCAGAAAGCGCGCGAGGATGCCGGAGCCTACTGGCAGCCCAAAAGGCTTCCGCGTGTCGCGAAAAAGAAATAGGCCCCGGAACACGTCCAGGGCCCAAAGCAGTCACTGCGACCGCGTCACATGCAGGCCTGAACCGCCCGCCGGGTCATGACACCCACCAAGTGTGCGCGGTAGTCTTTGCTGCCGTGCAAATCTCCGATCATGTTCATCGGGTTGACCCGAAGATCCATTAGGGCGTCGGGCCGGAATTCCTTGCTCAGCGCCTGCTCGGCTTCGCTCCAACGGAACACGCCGTCTTCGCTGGCTCCGGTCACGGCAACGCGCACCCCGTCCGCGAAGCGGGCAAGGAAAACACCCACCAGCGCAAAGCGCGAGGCAGGCTGCAGAAACTTCTGGTAACTCGCTGCCTGCGGTACCGGGAACCGGACCGTCGTGATCAGCTCGCCCTCGTCCAGCGCTGTCGTGAACATGCCCTGAAAGAAGTCATCCGCGGCGATTTCGCGCGCATTCGTTCGAATGGTCGCGCCTGACCCCAATGCAGCTGCAGGGTAGCAGGCCGCCGGATCGTTGTTGGCCAGTGACCCGCCTATCGTGCCTCTGTTGCGAACGGCAGGATCACCGATATGCCCCGCCAGATCAGCCAGCGCGGGATACTTGCCCGCAACTTCTGCTGCTACCGTGGCATGCGTGGTCGCCGCTCCAATCGAAATCGACCCATCATCTTCGATGCAGACGCCCTTCAACTCGGGAATGGCACCCAGGCTCACCAGCGTCGCGGGTGAGGCCAGTCTTTGCTTCATCGTCGGGATCAGGGTCTGACCGCCCCCCAACGCCTGTGCATCCTCTCCCGCCAACGCGGCAACCGCATCAGCAATGGTCGAGGGGTTCTTGAACTCGAAGTTGTACATTTCGCTTTTCCTTTCCGAAAGGCGCGGAACCGCCCTTCATCTGGCATTTGATTGACCAGGAAGCGCGAGGGGCTGGCCCCTCGCACACCAACCTCTCCACTCAGCTGTTCATCGCCGCCCAAACACGCGACGGGCTGACCGGCATATCGATGTGGTCCACCGCCTTGCCGCCCGATTGCAGCGCATCGATCACGGCATTGACCACCGCAGGCGGCGATCCAATCGCCCCGGCCTCGCCGCAGCCCTTCACACCCAGCGGGTTGTGCGTGCATGGCGTCTGGCTGGAATGATCGACGGTATAGAACGGCACGTCATCGGCCCGCGGCATGGCATAGTCCATGAAGGACGCGCTCAGCAGCTGGCCGTTTTCGTCATAGACGCAGTTCTCCAGCAAGGCCTGACCGATCCCCTGTCCGATGCCGCCATGCACCTGGCCGTCAACGATCATCGGGTTGATGATGTTGCCGAAATCATCCGCTGCGGTGAACCGTTCGATGGTCACTTGCCCGGTCTCGGGGTCAACCTCGACTTCGCAGGCATAGGCGCCGGCCGGGAAGGTAAAGTTGGCCGGATCATAGAACGCGGTCTCCTCCAGGCCCGGCTCGACCTCCAGCGGGAAATTGTGCGGCACATAGGCCGTAAGGGTCACATCTCCCCAGGCCACCGACTTGTCGGTGCCGGCCACGGTGAACTGGCCATCCTTCAGCTCGATATCGGCCTCGGACGCCTCCAGCAGATGCGCCGCGATCTTCTTGGCCTTGTCGATCACCTTTTCGGTCGCTTTGACCATGGCCGAGCCACAGACCGCCAGAGAGCGCGAACCATAGGTGCCCATGCCGAACGGGATTTTCGAGGTGTCGCCGTGCACGATCTCGACCATCGACTCGTCGATGCCGATCATGTCGGCCACGACCTGCGGAAAGGCCGTTTCGTGCCCCTGCCCGTGGCTATGCGCACCCACCATGACGCTGATCGAGCCGGTGGCATTCACCCGCACGGTCGCCGCGTCATAGAGACCCGCACGCGCCCCCAGCATCCCCACGATGTTCGAGGGCGCGATGCCGCAGGCCTCGATATAGCAGTTCACGCCCAGGCCGCGCAGCTTGCCACGCGCCTCGCTTTCGGCGCGACGCGCCGGGAAGCCCGCGAAATCGGCGGCCTGCTCAAGCTTGTCCATAGTGCCGTTGTAGTCGCCGGTGTCATAGGTCAGCGCCACCGGCGTGTCATAGGGGAACTGCGTGATGAAGTTCTGCCGACGCAGCGCCACCGGGTCAACGCCCAGCTCGCGCGCGGCCTTGTCGATCACGCGCTCCAGCTGATAGGTCGCCTCGGGGCGGCCTGCGCCGCGATAGGCATCCACCGGCACGGTGTTGGTGAACATCGCCCGCACGTTCACCTGAATGACCGGCGTCTTGTAGTTGCCCGCCATCAGCGTCCCGTGCAGCCAAGTGGGTACCGAGCTGGAAAATGTCGACAGATACGCCCCAAGGTTGGCAAAAGTGTTTGTCCGCAGCCCGACGAAATTGTTGTCGGCATCCAGCGCCAGTTCGATCTTGCTGACATGGTCGCGGCCCTGTGCATCCGACATGAACGCCTCGGACCGGCTGGCCGTCCACTTGACCGGACGGTTGCAGGCCTTGGCGGCGAAGGTACAGAACGCCTCTTCTGCGTAGTGGAAGATCTTGGTGCCGAAACCCCCACCCACATCCGGCGCCACGACGCGGACCTTGTGCTCGGGCAGGCCCAGCACGAAGGCGCACATCAACAGCCGGATCACATGCGGGTTCTGCGACGTGGTATAGAGCGTGTATTCATCCGTGCCCCGGCTGTATTCCGCCACGGCCACGCGCGGTTCCATCGGGTTGGCGACCAGACGGTTGTTCACCAGTTCCAAGGTGGTGACATGCGCCGCATTGGCGAACACCTCGTTCACCTTGGCGTCGTCGGCCTCGCCCAACTGCCAGTCATAGCAGATGTTGTTTTTCAGATCGTCATGGACCAGCGGCGCGCCCTCTTCGGCGGCGGCTTTCATGTCCAGAACCGCGGGCAGTTCCTCGATATCCACGTCGATCGCCTCGGCCGCGTCACGGGCCTGCTCAAGACTGTCGGCCACGACGGCAGCGATCGGGTCGCCCACATGGCGCACTTTGCCTTGCGCCAGGATCGGGTGCGGCGGTTCCTGCATGGGCGCGCCGTGCTTGTCGGTCACCTCCCAGCCGCAGGGCATGCCGCCCACGCCTTCGAAATCCTTGCCGGTAAACACCCGGACCACGCCGGGCATGGACTCGGCGGCGGACGTGTCGATGCTTTTGATCCGGCCATGCGCGATGTCGGATCGCAGGAAATACACATAGGCCTGACCACGTACGTTGATGTCGTCGGTGTAATTGCCCGCTCCGGTCAAAAAGCGCACGTCCTCGCGGCGCTTGGAACTGGCTCCGATGCCACTGTCTTTGGGCATAGCTTGTTCTCCTCCCATAAACGGATGCTTGCGTGCATCCCAGTCATCCCACGGGCGTTCTCAGTCACGCCCGCAGCGGCATCACTCGGCGGCGATGTGGCTGACGTCTTGGCCGGACGCGGCCATGATCGCCTTGACGATGTTGTGGTACCCGGTGCAGCGGCACAGGTTGCCTTCCAGGTATTTGCGGATTTCGGCCTCGGTCGGGCGCGGGTTCTCCTTCAGCAGAGCCGCCGCCGACATCACCATGCCGGGCGTGCAGAAACCGCATTGCAGGCCATGATGATCCTGGAACGCCTGCTGGATCACATTTAAGGAGCCGTCCGGGTTGGCCTGCCCCTCGATGGTGCCGACATCGGCCCCGTCCGCCTCGAGCGCCAGCATGTTGCAGGACTTCACCGCCTCGCCGTTCACATGAACCACGCAGGCGCCGCATTGGGCCGTGTCACAGCCCACATGGGTACCGGTCAGGGACAGGTGATCGCGCAGAAAGCTGGACAGCAGCGTCCGGCCTTCGACGTCACCGCTCACGGTCTTTCCGTTCACGGTCATTGAGACCTGTGTCATAAGTTCCTCCCATTTTCGTATTTATCCTTGGCCCGAGTTAAACACGGGAAAAGTCGTTTGAGAACAAAAAACTTGGCCGTTTCCAACCCGTCCCTTAGGAGCAAACTGCCAACATGTATTGCAGGTCGCCAACGGGGCGAAACTGCCGTTACGTCACTTTGCGTTTGGCCCGAGGTTGCGGACGGGTCGGGATTTCCTTGAGCAGACCACCGACGCCCATCGCCGCGATATCGGCTCCCGTGGTCGGGATGCCGCAGGCGACCCGAGACAGCACCCAGTCGGCCCCATTCAACGCGGGCGAACGTGCGCATCCCGGCAAACCGATGACCGGCCGCTTGCCCAAAACCCCGAGAAACAACAGGTTGCCCGGATCAACCGGCATGCCAAAGCGGTCCACCTGCCCACCCGCGCGCCGAACGGCCTGCGGGGCCACGTCCTCGATATCGGATGTGGCCGAGCCGGTCAGGATCATCACGATATCGGTGTTCATCTGAGACACTGCCTGCGCCAGAGCGTCGACCGCGTGCGGAACGATCTGCACGTCGTCCAGGCTCAGACCCAGGGCCTCGACCCGGCCGCGCATCGCGGCGATGCCCTTGTCGTTCGGCGGCCCGCCTGGGATGTCGGTCACCACCAACCCGGCGCTGCCAAACTTCGGCGCTGCCAGGCGAATGGCCCCTTTTGCCAGCTCGGCCGCGCGCTGAACGTCCGCCAGCGGCACAGCGTAGGAAATGACCTTGATCGTGGCGACCATGCCGCCCGCGCCCATCTGCTGATGCTGCGGAACGGTGGCCACCGTGATCATCGGGTTGACCTGATTGAACGCCAGCAGAGCCTCAACATCCAGAACGGCTACGCCCGCCTGATTGGCAATCAGGTTGACGCGCCCCGTGAACGGCTCGGTCACGCGCAAGTTGGCCCCTTTCGGATCCGGGGCCAGTGCCGCGGCCAAATGGCGCGCGGCCTCGTCCTCGTGACAGTCGCCGGGCTCCAGCCGCGCGACGACCATCTCGGACACGCCCGCCTCGGCCAAAAGGGCAACATGCGTGTCGTCCAGCATCATTCCCTTGCGCAGCTTTTTCGTGCCAGCCATGACCGAATGCGCAAGGATCGCGCCCTTCGCGTCCACAACCGGTACAGGGCCGAATTTCATGCCTTGCCCCGCAGCACCGCCGTCATCTGCGCGATGATCGCAACGGCAATCTCGGCGGGTCCGGCCGCACCGATATCCAAACCGATCGGCCCGTGGATGCGCCGCAACTGCGTTGCCGAGAAGCCCGCCTCGGTCATCCGCTGCACCCGTTTCGCATGGGTGCGCGACGACCCCAGCGCGCCGATATAGAACACGTCCGAGTTCAGCGCGGCCTGCAGGGCCGGATCATCCAGCTTGGGGTCGTGGGTCAGCAGAACCACCGCCGTACGCGCATCCAGTCCGATGCTGGCCACGGCCTCGTCCGGCCAGTCGGTCAGCAACTTTTCACCGGGAAAGCGGGATTTGGACGCAAACGCCTCGCGCGGGTCGATGATGATCGGGTCATAGCCCGCAATCCGCGCCATCGGCACCAGCGCCTGCGCGATATGCACCGCGCCCACCACGATCAGCCGCAAGGGCGGGTTGTGCACGGCCACGAAGGTCTGACCGTCTTCTTCGAACCCTGAACGATCCATGCGCAGCCGGTCCGCATAGGCGTTGCGCCGCAGCGCGCGGTGGCCAGTTTCGACATTGACCTCATAGGCCACGGGCTCGCGCCGCGCCCGCGCCGCCACCAGTTCGGCCAGGATCGGTTCGGGCAGGACCGCGCCCACCGGCTCGACCAGAACCCGGATCGTGCCGCCGCAGGCCAGCCCGACGGCAAAGGCATCCTCGTCGCTGACCCCGAATTCCAACAGGCGCGCTTCGCCTTCTTCGATGGCCTCAAGCGCCTCGACGATCACCGCGCCTTCGACACAGCCACCCGAGACCGAGCCTTCGATCCGGCCGTCGCCGCTGATGACCAACTGGGCCCCCACCCTCCGGGGTGCGCTGCCCCAGGTTTCGACGACCGTCGCCAGAACCGCGCGGCGACCCTCGCGAAACCACGCCAATGCCGTTTCCGGACTGTTGTCAAATCTGCCCATCGGACCCTCCCGCGGTGGTTCGCATCAACATAAGCAGGATTGACGCGATGAAAAGCAAGGAGCGCGTTCTCGGGTGGATTATCTCGGACACCGACCTTGCCAACTTGGTTCGTCATGTGACGCAGAAGGCAGGTTTCGGCCGAAGTCCGCGCCAGACAATCAAACATTTGATTGTTTTTCGGACGCCGACTAGCCTGCGGTCAGGCCCGACTTGCGGCCGAATTGACGCAAGAGATTTCGTAAAGGAGACAATGTCTTGAAACAGATATTTACACTAACCATCGGCGCAGCGGCATTGATTGCAGGCAGCGCCTGGGCCGACACTTTCGAACGCTACGGAGAGGTCGAGGGCTGGAAGGTCTTTGTCGACAAGGACAAAAAGTCATGCCTGATCGAAGCGGTCGATGATGCCGAGAACGTGGTGCAGATGGGTCTGACCGAAGACCGCAGCGTTGGATATGTCGGTGTGTTTACCAAGGCGGAAACCGACATCAAGCGCGGAGACAAGGAGGCCGTCGCGATCCTGTTGGGCGACAACCTGTATGTCGGCGAGGCGACCGGCATGAAGGGCAACATCACCAAGGGGTATTCGGGCGGCTATGTCCTGTCGGACGACCCGCAATTCGCCGACGACCTGGCCAAGCAAAGGGTCATGGCGGTGTTTCCCGAGAAGTCCTTTGGCTTCACCGTCGATCTGACCGGCACCTACAAGGCCATGGAAATGGCGCGCGAGTGCAACGAAAAGCAACTGCAGTAACGTTAGCCTGAAAGCGCGGCCAACAACCGCGCTTTCTCTCCCTGGTCGTCGGGTCGTGAAATCACGGCGGCCAGATCCTCAAGCGATGCAATCGAATGACCGGCACGGAAGCTGTCCACATGCGGCAGCATGGTGGCGACGCCCTGCGCCTTTGGCGCGAACCCGTCCCAGCGCAGCAGCGGGTTCAGCCAGATCAGCCGCCGGGCTGACAAGTGCAGGCGTTCGATCTCTTTTTCCAGCAGATCAGGGTCACCCCGCTCCAGCCCGTCGGTGATCAGCAGCACGACGGCCCCCTGCCCCATCACCCGGCGCGACCAGTCGCGGTTGAACTGGTGCAGGCATTCGCCGATGCGCGTGCCGCCCTCCCAATCCTGCGCCTCGGCCCCGGCGGCGGCCAGCGCCGCATCGACGTCGCGCTGATGCAGGTGCCGCGTGATGTTCGTCAGCCGCGTGCCGAAGGTGAACGCATGCACCTTGGCCCAGCCAGCCCCCTTGGCGTTCGAGACCGTGTGCAGAAAGTGCAGGATGATCCGGCTGTACTGGCTCATCGACCCCGAGATGTCACACAGCGCGATCAAGTTGGGCCAGCGCGGTTTCGGTTTGACCAGTGCGATCTGGTGCATCTCGCCGCCCTGACGCATGGCCGCGCGCAAGGTGCGCGCCCGGTCGATCCGCTGGCCCAGATGGCTGGCCTGCCCCCGGCGCGAGGCGATCGGGTCCACAGGCAATTTCAGCCGCGCCAGAATCCGCTTGGCCTGCGCGGTTTCCGCGGTGCTCATCTGTTCGAAATCCAGCGACCGCAGCCGTTCCTCGGACGAGGCGGTCTGCGTGGCGTCAATCTCGATTTCGCTTTCGCCATCTTGCTCGACGCCCTTGGGCTCGTCCCGTTCGACACCATCCAGCAGGGCCTCGGCCGCGCGTTTTTCGCCCGCTTCGGCCATGCGTTCCTCCTGAACGCCACGAATGGCCGGCAGCATCATCGACATCATGTGCTCAAGATACCGCGGGTCGCGCCAGTACAGGCGGAAGATCTGGGCAAACACGGTGCGATGCTCGGGCCGGTTCACGAAACAGGCGTGCAGGGTCCAATAGAAATCCTGCTTGTGGGTAAAGCCCGCCGCCTGCACCGCGCGGATGGCATCGACCACGCGGCCGGGGCCGATCGGCAGCCCGGCCTTGCGCAAGGCGCGCGCGAAATGGGTGATGTTCTGCGCCAGTTTCGGATCGGCCGGGATATCCAGCGGAAGCTGTTCGGCCATCGCTAGGCCCCCGGAGTGTTTTGGCGCCGCGACGACATCAGACCGGTTCGAGCGTGGCTTTGGCCTGATCCAGAATGCGCTTGGCCTCAGAGCCCTGCAGTTTCTGGATGTCGTCCTGGTATTTCAGGATCGCGCCCAACGTGTCGCCGATCACCTCGGGGCTGAGGTTGATCACGTCCAGCGCCAGCAGGCATTTCGCCCAGTCGATGGTTTCGGCCACGCCGGGTTTCTTGAACAGGTCCTCGGTGCGCAGATGCTGGACAAAGGCCACCACTTCACGGCTCAGCGCCTCGGCGGCCTCGGGCGCGCGGGCGTGCAGGATCTCCAGCTCGCGGTCGAAATCGGGGTAGTCGACCCAGTGGTACAGGCAGCGGCGCTTGAGCGCGTCATGTACCTCGCGCGTGCGGTTCGACGTGACGATGACGATGGGCGGTTCGGGCGCCTTGATCGTGCCGATCTCGGGGATTGTCACCTGGAAATCGCTCAGTGCCTCCAGCAGGAAGGCCTCGAACGGTTCGTCGGTGCGGTCCAACTCGTCGATCAGCAGCACCGGCGGGCCAGCCGGGTCGGGCTCCATCGCCTCGAGCAATGGGCGGCGGATCAGATAGTCGCCACTGAACAGTTCCTCCTGCAGACCCTTCCGGTCGGACCCGCCGACCGCCTCGGCGGTGCGGATGGCCACCATCTGCGCGGGAAAGTTCCATTCATAGACGGCCGAGGACGCATCGAGCCCCTCATAGCATTGCAGCCGGATCAGGCGGCGGCCAAGTCCAGAGGCCAGGGCCTTGGCGATCTCGGTCTTTCCGACGCCCGCTTCACCTTCCAGAAACAGCGGCCGGCCCAGTCTCAGCGACAGGAACACCACGGTGGCCAGGGCGCGACCGCAGACATAGCCCTGTTCGCCCAGCATCTTCTGAACGGCGTCGATGGAATTTGGCTGGCTCATGTGTCTCAATCTCCCTTGGCACAACAGGTCATGGCTGCCGCTGCGCGTCAAGACCGTGATCTTTCCGGGACTTGCGGCAATCTGGTCGCCTGGCAAGGTTTGTTGTCACTTTCACGTGCGGCCTGCCTGTGCTAGCCCGGCGCCATGACCGATACTCTGACGCTCCGCCGCCCCGATGACTGGCACCTGCATCTGCGCGATGGCGCCATGCTGCAGGCCGTCCTGCCCGAAACCGCCCGCCATTTCGCGCGGGCCATCATCATGCCCAACCTTGTGCCCCCGGTGGTAACCGGCGCTCAGGCCGCGTCCTATCGCGACCGTATCCTGGCCGCCCTGCCCGAAGGCATGAGCTTTGAGCCGTTGATGACCCTGTACCTGACCGAGGATACCGACCCCGACGACATGGCCGCGGCCCACGCAAGCGGTCTGGTCAAGGCGGTCAAGCTGTACCCGGCGGGGGCCACGACCAACTCGGCCTCGGGCGTGCGGGATTTCGACAAGGTGCGCCCCGTGTTGGACCGGATGGCCGAGATCGGCCTGCCGCTCTGCGTGCACGGCGAGGTCACCGATGCCGAGATCGACATCTTCGACCGCGAGGCGGTGTTCATCGACCGCGTTCTGGACCCGATCCGCAAGGCCACGCCGGGCCTGCGCGTGGTGATGGAGCATATCACCACCGTCGACGGCGTGGAGTATGTGCGCGCGAACGAAACTGACCTGGGCGCAACGATCACCGCACATCACCTGATCATCAACCGCAACCACATCCTCGTGGGCGGGATCAAGCCTCACTACTACTGCCTGCCCGTTGCCAAACGCGAAGAGCACCGCACGGCACTGGTTGACGCCGCGACTTCGGGCGACGAACGGTTCTTTCTGGGGACTGACAGCGCCCCGCATACGGATGCCAACAAGGAAATGGCCTGCGGCTGCGCGGGATGTTTCACCGCGACCAACACCATGTCGCTGGTGGCCGAGGTCTTTGACCGCGCGGGTGCGCTGGACAAGCTGGAAGGGTTCACCTCGGTCAACGGGCCAAGGTTCTATCGGCTGCCCGTCAACGATCAGACCATCACCCTGCAGAAGGGCGAACCGGTCAGCTACCCCGACAAGATCGAAACACGCGATGGCCCGGTCACCGTGTTCGACCCCGGCTTCCCGCTTCACTGGCGCGTGGTCTAATCAACCAGTCGTTTTGCCAGATCCGCTGCGCGCCCGCCGGTGCGCAGCATCGACCAGATCGCATCGGCCTCGTCCGCGCCGATCAGCTTGGCGGCCTTGCCGCGCACGCGATCCTCGCGGTCGGACAAGGCTATCGGTGCGGCCAAATCGTGGGTCGCCTCGCGCCGTACTCCGTCCCGCCGCAGCAGCGCCACGCGGGCCTCGGTCTCGGACAGCGTTTCGTCCGCTTCGACCGTGATCCGGTCGCGCAGCGATTGCAGGCGCGGATCGGCGCAGACCTTGTCCGTGTAGCTTTCAGGCAGGGCCGTTTCGTATCCCAGCGCCTGCATGGCGATCACCGTCCGATAGGAAAACTTGGCGCCCAGCCCGGTTGTCGGAGCGGTCTGATTGCAGACGCTCATCCAACGCGGATGGGTGCGGATTTTGATCTCGGCCACCTCGGGTTCGGCGATGTCCAGATCCCGCGCCGCCTCGAGCGCGGCGTGCAGCCCGTGGCAGCAAGCGTGGAACTTGTGGCTGACGCTTTCGAACAGCCACTCATCCCCAAGCCCCGACAGCGCTGTGGCTGTGTCATCGGCACCGTGATGCGTCGCGCCAAACCCGAACGGCCCGGTCAGGGCGTCGGGATTGGGAACGAACCCCCGCTGCACCAGCAGCGCGGCCTCGACCCCGACCGAAGCCGCCTGCCCCGCATTGTAGGGCTTGCCCATGGTGCCAAACTGCGCCTTGAGGCCCGCCGCCCGGGTCGCGGTCAGCCCCAGAACCCGGCGCATGGCCGCCGGATCGCATCCCAGCAGGCGGGCGGCCGCCACGGCCGCTCCGAACGCGCCAGCCGTTGCGGTCTGGTGGAACCCCACCTGATAGTGTCCCCGCCCCAGCCACAGGCCGACACGGACGGACAGTTCCATCCCCACCAATGCCGCCTCGAGCAAATCGACGATGGGCTGGTCCTGCCACTCGGCCACGGCCAACGCGGCCGGAAACACCGCCACCGAGGGGTGGCCGATATGGGCGAAATGCGTGTCGTCATAGTCCAGCGCATGCGACACCGTGCCGTTGACCAAAGCCGCAGCGCGCATTGGCGCGGCCCCGCCGCCGAACAGGGTGGCCTGTCTGGCCCCGCCTTCGTCCAGCACCATCCTTCGCAGGATGCGCGAGACCGGCTCATTGACCCCTGCGCGCCCGACCGCCAGCCAGTCGAGCGCGGACAGAGACGTGACGATCCGCGCCTGCGCGGTTGTCTTGATCGGCCCTGCGGCGAATTCGGAAAGAGTGCGTGTGAATTCAGTCATGCGGCGCAGTCTAACGTGCACCCGCGCCGGGTAAACCCTCAGCCGTAGAGGCTGACCGCGCGCTGCTCGAAGGCGCGCACGATCCGGTGCATCGCCTCGTTGAAGACCACGCCGATGATGCCCTGCAACACGGCGTTCTTGAACTCGAAATCCACGTGGAAGGATACGTTGCAGCCGCCCTCGGGGGCGTCTTCGAAATGCCAGTCGGATTTCATGTATTTGAATGGACCGTCCAGGTATTCGGTGTCGATCTTCTTCTGCTCGGGGTACAGCGTCACCCGGCTGCCGAACCGTTCGCGGAACACTTTGAACGAGATCACCAGATCGGCCTCCATCACCTGCGCCTCGCCCGCCGCATAGGTCCGCCGGATCCGCGCGGCCGCGCACCAGGGCAGAAACTCCGGGTATTTCGCCACTTCCGCAACCAGATCATACATCTGCTGCGCGCTGTATGGGAGGTGGCGGGTTTCCGAATGAGTGGGCATGGCAACCTGGGCATTTGAAACGTGACAATGGCGCGTCATGTCGTATGTTGCGCGCCAAAGATCAAGGGGGCAGCCATGAGCCAGCGCGCATATGTGATAGATGAGATGATCTCGGCCAAGGCCATCGCGGCGCGGATCGAGGAATTGTGCCGCGAAATCACCCGCGAATTCGGCGATACCGACAAGCTGGTGGTCGTAGGCCTGCTGCGCGGCAGCTTCGTCTTCATCGCCGATCTGGTGCGCGAACTGGACCTTCCGATCGAGGTCGACTTCCTCGAGGCGTCCTCGTATGGCGATTCAATGGAAAGCAGCCGGGAAGTTCGCATTCTCAAGGACTTGCGCGGCGCAATTGAAGGGCGCGACGTACTGGTGGTCGAAGATATCGTCGACACGGGGCACACGCTGAACCACGTCACCAACCTGCTGCGCAGCCGCCAGCCGAAACGGCTCAAGTCGATTGCCTTGCTGGACAAACCCAGCCGCCGCGAGGTCGATTTCCGCGCCGATTGGATCGGCTTTGAAATCCCGGACGAATTCGTCGTGGGCTATGGCATCGACTATGCCCAACGCAACCGCAACCTGCCCTTCATCGGCAAGGTCCGCTTTACCGACGACTGATCCCGCCGCGGATTCGAGGCCCCATGATCCTGCGCCACCTTCTGCGAATGTCCCGATGGGCGCGCAATCCGCCCTCGGACCAGCGGGTCAAGCTGGTGCTGGGCCTGATCGTGCTGTGTCTGGTGATTGCCGGTGTTGAATACATGGGCTGGTGGCCCGAATGGGCAACCAGCCAGCCGCGCAAGCTCAGACCGTGACCGGCGCGTCCAGAACCTGACGGATTGCCGCAAGAAAGATACCCGCGCCGACAGGGATCAGCGCATCGGGGAAATCATAGTCGGGGTTGTGCAGTTGCGGATGGTCAGCCCCGGACCCCAGCCAGAACATGGCCGTTTTCGACCCTTTGGCGAACTGCCCGAAATCCTCCGAGAACCGTTGCGGCCCGGTGGTCAGGCGAGGTTGCACCCCGGCCTGGGCGCAGGCATGAGCCAGGATCTGCACGGCCTCCGGGTGGTTGACGCAGGCGTCAAAAACGTCGTCATAGGTGATCTCGACACCCAGACCCTCGTCGGCGGCGGCATTGCGGACCAGCGCCTCGGCCCGATCGACCAGTTGCGCCATGCGCACGTCCGAGACGGTGCGCAGCGTGACCCATATCTCGGCCTCGCCGGGCGCCACCCCGAATGTCGGGGCCCCCAGTTGGGCGTGGGTGACGGTGGTCAGTGCGTAATCCTCGGTCAGCTCTCCGCCCGGCCCCAAGGCGGTCAGGGCCGGCATCAACTGCGCCATGGCCGAGGCCGGCGACAGGCCGTCCTGCGGAGCCGCCGCGTGCGAGGTCTTGCCCGTCAGCCGCACCCGCATCCCGCGCGAGGCGCAATTGGCCGGGCCAGAGCACAGCTCGACCGCTCCCAGGTCCAGCCCCGGCAGGTTATGCAGGGAGAACAGGAAATCCGGCTGCATTTCAGCGTATTGCGGGTCGTTCCGAAAGTCGCGCGCGCCCTGTCCGGTCTCTTCGGCGGGCTGGAAGATCAGCACGACCCGACCGCGTGTTACGGGCGTTTGCGCCAGGTCCTGCGCGACGCCCAGAACCATGGCCATATGGCCGTCATGCCCGCACAGATGGCCCTTGCCCGGAACCTGCGAGTACCAGGGTTTGCCCGGCATCTCCAGAATCGGCAGCGCGTCCAGTTCACAGCGAATGCCCACGGTGGGCCCCGGCTGGCCCGAGTCGAACACGGCCGCGACCCCGTACCCACCGATCCCGGTCAGAACCCGGCCGGTCACACCGCGCAATTGCTCGGCTATGAATGCCGCCGTTTCAGCCTCTTCACCCGAAACCTCGGGGCGTTGGTGCAAAGCGTGGCGCAGCGCAGTCAGTTGCGCGAGCCGTTCGGGCGTCACGCCTGCCCCAGCTTTTTCTGTCGCGCTGCTCGCAGGCGCGCGAAATCATCGCCCGCATGGTACGACGAGCGGGTCAGCGGCGTGGCCGAAACCATCAGGAACCCTTTGCCATAGGCGGCTTTTTCATAGGCCGCGAACTCTTCGGGCGTGACAAAGCGGTCCACGCGATGGTGTTTCGGCGTGGGCTGCAGATACTGGCCGATGGTCAGGAAATCGATATCGGCGGCGCGCATGTCGTCCATGACCTGGCGCACCTGCTGTTCGTTCTCGCCCAGTCCGACCATGATACCCGACTTGGTGAAGATCGACGGGTCCAGTTCCTTGACCCTCTGCAGCAGACGCAGCGAGTGGAAATAGCGCGCGCCCGGGCGCACCTCGGGGTACAGGCCCGGCACGGTTTCAAGATTGTGGTTGAACACGTCCGGCTTGGCCGCGACCACGGTTTCCAGAACCGACGGATCGCATTTCAGGAAATCCGGGGTCAGAATCTCGATCGTGGTCTTGGGCGAGCGGTGACGCACCGCGCGGATAGTCTGAGCGAAATGCTCGGCCCCGCCATCAGCCAGGTCGTCACGGTCGACCGAGGTGATGACGACATGGTTCAGGCCCAGCTTTTCCACCGCATGGGCCACCCGGCCCGGTTCGAACGCATCCAACGCATCGGGGCGACCGGTGGCGATGTTGCAGAAGGTGCAGCCGCGGGTGCAGATCTCGCCCATGATCATCATGGTCGCGTGGCCCTGGCTCCAGCATTCGCCCACATTCGGGCAGCCGGCCTCTTCGCAGACGGTGACCAGGTTGTTGTCGCGCATGATCCGGCGCGTGTCGGCATAGCCTTTGCCGCCGGGCGCTTTCACCCGGATCCAGTTGGGCTTTTTCGGCTGCGCATTGTCGGGCTTATGCGCCTTTTCCGGGTGACGTTGTTCAGGGATTTTCAGATCGCGCACGGGGCCGGTTTCCTGACTTTGGGTCAATTTGGTTGGTGAATAACATAAACCGGTCGGATGTATTACGCCAGCCGTGCATAGCAGCCATGCGTCAGCGTTTCGCAGATGCAAAATAGGAGGGCGATTTTCTAGGAGATCAACGCAAATTTCTACATGATTTCTATAGATAAGAGGATATTCGCAAACGCAGCACATCCCGTGTTGAAGCCGGTTTGGAATCGTTTTAACCCACGGGCCGAACAAATGTGAATCACAGGAGATGCCCCATGAAAACCGGCGCCAAGCTGCCCGACGTGACATTCCACACCCGCGTGCGCGACGACTCGATCGAAGGGCCCAACCCGTTCCGCTGGGAAGACAAGACCACGACCGACTACTTCGCAGGCAAGCGGGTCATCCTGTTCTCGCTGCCCGGTGCATTCACGCCCACCTGCTCGACCTACCAACTGCCGGGGTTCGAGGACAACTACGAGGCGTTCAAGGCCAAGGGCGTCGACGAGATCTACTGCATGTCGGTCAATGACAGCTTTGTCATGAACAAATGGGCGCAGGATCAAGGGCTGAAGAACGTCAAGGTCATCCCCGACGGGTCGGGTGAGTTCACTCGCAAGATGGGTATGCTGGTCGACAAGTCCAATCTGGGATTTGGTATGCGCTCGTGGCGCTATGCAGCCATCATCAACGACGGTGTGGTCGAGGCGTGGTTCGAAGAGCCCGGCCTGATGGACAACTGCCCCGAGGACCCCTATGGCGTTTCGTCGCCCGAAAACCTGATGAAGCACTTGGAAGAAGCGCAACAGCCCGAAATGGCCTGAGCCGTCAACCCGCCTCCACTCGAAGGGCTCGCCGCGCGCGGGCCCTTTTCAGTTCCGAGTTTCTGAAACGATGTTTTCGCCGACCTGCCGGATCACCTGGGCCAGTTGATCGAACCACACCGCCCCATCCGACGAATCGCGCCGCACAAGGCCGATCTGCCGCGCGGGCTCCGGGGCGCCGAACCGCAGCAGTTTCAGCCCCGGCACGGCATCGGCCTCGGAACGCGCCGCCAATTCCGGAATCAAGGTCAGGCCGAACCCCTCCGCCACCAACCGCGACAGCGTGGCCAAAGACGACGCGCCCATGTTGATATGGGCGCTGGTCCGGTCCTGCCCGCACACCTCAAGTGCCTGATCCGTCAGGCAGTGCCCGTCTTCCAGCAGCATCAGTTGGGCCGCGTTCAGGTCGATCGGACGCAGAGCGTCGGGGCTGACGGTCAGGCTGTTCAGGCGCGTCTCGCTGCCAGCCAGCAGAAAACGGTCCTCGAACAGGGGCAACTCATCCAGGCCGCGCGCGCCCACCGGCAGGGCCAGCACGGCGGCGTCGATCTCGCCCGCTTTCAGCATCGACAGCAACCGCTCGGTGCGTGCCTCGCGTACCTGTACGCGCAGGGACACATCCGCCGACCGCAGACCAGCCAAGACACCCGGCAGCAGATACGGTGCGACCGTCGGGATCAAGCCGACCGACAGGCTGCGATGCCCGGTGGAGTTGTCACGCGCAAACCGATCCAACCGTTCGGCCGCGCCCAAAATGCGCCGTGCGTGCTCAAGCGCGTCGCGCCCCAACGGTGTCAGCAGAACATCTCGGGCGCGCCTTTCAAATAGCGGCCCGCCCATGATGTCTTCCAAAGCCCGTATCTGCACCGATAGTGCCGGTTGAGACACATGACACACCTGAGCGGCCCGGCCAAAGTTGCGCTGCTCGGCCACGGCGCGGAAGTATTGCAGCTGTCTGAGGGTAAAATTCATAACCCTTGATTATCACCTGTTGCGTTTTCCGCAACTCCGGCCAATCGGACTCAAGTTGGATCAACCGATCAATCTGTCACACTCTGCTTGCTTCTCGTAATGGCGCTTGAGGCGCTGCAACGCAATGCGCAGCACGATCTTCCCAGAACGTGCTGACCAGCCCATCCGTTTCTCGGCCAGTTCCAGGCCTTCCAGATAGCAACAACACCGCAGCGCAACGTCGCTCAAACCCGGACCCAGATCCGACAAGGCCCGAGCCACGCGATCACGCGCCTCGGACGACCCGCGCGCAACCTGAGCATCGCCTTCGAAACCCGCACGACCGCCAGCGGTAAGGAACCGGTCCCAGTTCTGCGTGACCCGCGGTCCGATCTGGGCCAGCTCGAAATCCTCGCGCAGTCGCTCTCCGGCGCGCACCAGGCTTTCGTCCAGAAACGGCTTTCCATCCCGGTCGCGCCGGCGCGACAAGGCAATCAGGGGGCTCTCCGCTGCGCAATAACGGATGCGCCGTGGACGCTTCTCGTCGGCTTGACTGCGCGTTTTGAACTTCGCCGGTGCCTCGGCCATGCCATATTCAGTCTGTGTCCGCGCGCGGTTTTCGGCATCGGCAATCAACTGGCTTAATGCGGTTCGGCCCATTTGCGTGATCCGGTAACGCGACACACGCCCCGCATTGTCACAAACGATCCAGTCCTTCAGAGCCAGAGCCTGAGCGGTCTTGCAATCAACAACGGCGGTCCGAGTTGTACCGCCCTCGCCGCTGTCGCGGACAACGACCGCCTTTTCCATGTCCTCGGCCACGGCCAGAACCGCACCCGTTTCGCAAAGGCGCCGCAGCACCCGCAAAGCCTCGCGCTCGAACGCCTCGTCTTCGGCATTGGGAATGCGATGAGGATCATCGCCGACGCTAAACAAGGGACCAGAGGCGACTTCATTCCCCGCACCGGGAAAGTGTGTTTCGGCAAGTGACTGCAGTGCTTTATCCACCAAGGGATCGTCGCGGCGCATTTCGATCCTTCGGATCTGTCGCAGAATGGTTGACGCGTGACACCCGGCCGACCGCGCCAGATCCCGGATCGACCGTCCCGCCTCGGTATGGGCCAGGTATCGCTGCGCCCCTTCGGGAACCCAAGCTGGAACGGTGAATGCGGTGCTGTTTTCCATTGTTATTCGCCCTCGTCGACAATCAAACTGCCACTGTCCGCCGTCGGATAAAGTGTTAACCAAATCTACCTAGAGTTGCTTTCGTTACTCGTTCGTTAACCTCCAACGGCTCTGACCAGAATTGATTCTAAAAGATAAACAGTCGTGAAACCATCGTTCGGCGCGAGCCCAATCACGGCAACACCCGCTTGGGTTGTGCCACATTGCTGCAGGCAAAATTGAACAGAGGAACGCCGAAATGCAGGACCTGATGACTATGATCACCGCCCTCCGCCGCCCGCGGCTGCTGTCTCGGGCAGCCAAGGTCGGAGCACAGGAATACGACCGTGACCGCCACTTGCAGCGCCTGTTCGGCTATGGCGCGCTACCGGGAACCGGAGCGGCCTTGATGCGACTGTTGGAGATGGAGCGGAGCGTCGACGACCAAAGACGCTCGGGCGACGCCGCGTATTCGCTGGTGCGCCACCTGGACCTACTGATCGCTCTGATTGGTGAGGCGCGACTGCATCAAGCCAGCCGCGCCCCGGAACTTCATGTCGTCAAGTGAAGGCGTCGGGCATGGACGCTTTCTTTTCCTCGACATAGGCGGTTAGCGCCGCCAGTTTTTCCGGGTCGAGTTGCGGTTGCTGGTAGTTGGCCAGCAGGTGCTCGACCCGGGCCGAGGCAAGCATGCGTGTGTCCCGTGCACCCTCTTCTTCCCATGTTTCAAAGGGCTTGTAGTCCAGCAGGTCGGTTTTCCAGAAGGCGCTTTGGAAATTGGCCTGGGTGTGCGCACAACCAAGATAGTGACCACCCGGCCCCACCTCACGAATCGCGTCCATGGCCTGCGCGTTTTCATCATAGGCCACCCCTTTGGCCAACGCATGAAGCGCTCCCAACTGATCGGCATCCATGACGAATTTTTCGAAATCCGCAACCAGACCGCCTTCGAGCCAGCCACAGGCGTGCAGCATGAAGTTGACGCCTGACAGCAGACCCATGTTCAGCGAATTCGCAGTCTCGTAAGCCGCCTGCGCGTCCGGAAGCTTGGACCCGCAGAACGACCCGGCCGAGCGGTATGGAACACCCAAACGGCGCGCCAACTGACCGGCGCCATAGGTGATGTGCGCGGCTTCGGGCGTGCCGAAAGTCGGTGCACCAGAGTTCATGTCGATCGACGACACGAATGCGCCAAAAATGGCCGGTGCACCCGGGCGGATGATCTGGCTGTAGGCGATGCCGGCCAGCACCTCGGCCAGCACCTGCGTCAGAGTACCAGCAACCGAAACCGGGGCCATCGCACCGCCCACGATGAAGGGCGAGATGATGCAGGCCTGATTGTTGCGCGCATAGACTTCCAGCGACCCCATCATCACGTCGTCGAACGTCATCGGCGAGTTGATGTTGGTGAGCGAGGTCATCACGGTGTTTTCCTGCACGAACTCCTTGCCGAACAGGATTTCGCACATCTCGACCGAATCCTGCGCCCGGCTGGGATCGGTTACCGACCCCATGAAGGGTTTGTCCGACAGCGTCATATGCGCCATCAGCATGTCGAGGTGCCGCTTGTTCACCGGAACGTCCGTCGGTTCGCAGACCGTGCCGCCCGAGTGGTGCAGCCACTTGGACATGTAGGCCAGTTTCACGAACTTGTTGAAATCGTCCATCGTGGCATAGCGGCGGCCACCCTGTGCGTCCCGCACGAAAGGCGGTCCGTAGACCGGCGCCAGCACAAGGTTGCGCCCGCCGATTACCACCGATTTTTCGGGGTTGCGCGCGTGCTGCGTGAATTCCTTGGGCGCGGTCTTGATCAGTTCGCGGGCCAGACCTCGCGGAATGCGAACGCGCTCACCATCGATGTCGGCCCCGGCATCGCGCCATCGTTCCAGCGCCGCAGGGTTGTCGACGAAATTGACGCCGACCTCCTCCAGCACGGTTTCCGCATTGGCCTCGATGATCTCCAACGCTTCGTCATTGAGGATCTCGAAGTTCGGAATGTTGCGTTCGATATACTTCGCCGTTTCGATCCGAACCGCGGTACGCTCGGCCCGGCGGGCGGCGCCTCCGCCACCACGCGCTCTGCGTCGGGTGCTTGCCTCTGTCATGCGATGATCCCGTGTGAAAGTTTAGATTGGATTGCTTGTTACAAGATGCCGCGACTTCACCAGATGTGGATTCCGGCGCAATAGGGGGAAAAGCGACATATTCCGCGCTATCCAGAACCAGCAACAGGCCTTACGGGGCGTCAGGTTGGCTTGCTGAAATAGACCTTGCTTCCCTCGTGCCCGGTCTCCTGCCACCCAAGATGACGGTACATCGCGCGGGTGTCCGCCATCAGGCGGTGGGTTGTCAGGCGCATGTTCCGAACCCCGTTTTCGCGAGCCTCTGTCGCGACGAAATTGAGCAGCCGACGAGCAATGCCCCGCCCTTGCGCATCCGGTGAAACGGCCAGATTAAAGATCATCGCGGTTTCTTTTTCGAAACCAAAAAACACGACACCCTGCAGGGATGTTTCATCCACAGCCACAACGACGTTCCGGTCGCGAATGTCCTCCTCGACCCCCTCGGTCACATCCGGCAGGTCGGGAATGGACTGGCGCGCTGCGGCATAGGCCGCTTCGATACATCGGCGGATGGGCTCCGCATCGGTTGCCACAGCCCTTCTGAGCGAAATTCCGGTCATTCAATGCGCTCCGCGTCACTCTTTCCCGCCAAATGACGTCAAGGCGCTTGCACATGCAAGGCTTCCGACCTAAAGGCCGGGTATGACCGAGACATCCCATGACCGCCTTCTGATCATCGACTTCGGCAGCCAGGTAACGCAGCTGATCGCCCGCCGCCTGCGCGAGTTGAACGTCTATTGCGAAATCCACCCCTACCAGAACGTCACGACGGATTTCGTGCGTGACATGGCCCCGCGCGCCATCATCTTTTCGGGCGGGCCGGACAGCGTGACCCGCGAGGGATCACCGCGCGTCCCGCAAGAGATATTCGAGTATGGCGTTCCGATCCTGGGCATCTGCTATGGCCAGCAGGTCATGATGCACCAGCTGGGCGGCAAGGTCGAAAGCGGCCACGGCACCGCCGAGTTCGGACGGGCATTTGTGACGCCGCGCGGCAAGCTCGACCTGCTGGAGGGCTGGTTCACCGATGGCAACGAACAGGTCTGGATGAGCCACGGCGACCATGTCAGCCAAATCGCACCAGGGTTCGAGGTGTTCGGCACCTCGCCCAACGCGCCCTTCGCGATCACCGCCGATACCGACCGCCATTTCTATGCCGTTCAGTTCCACCCCGAGGTGCACCACACCCCCAAGGGCGCAAAACTGTACGAGAATTTCGTGAAGCTGGCCGGGTTTAAGGGTGACTGGACCATGGGCGCCTATCGCGACGAGATGATCCGCAAGATCCGCGAACAGGTCGGCGACAAGAAGGTGATCTGCGGTCTGTCGGGCGGTGTCGACAGCTCGGTCGCCGCTATCCTGATCCACGAGGCGATCGGCGACCAGCTGACCTGCGTTTTCGTCGATCACGGCCTGCTGCGCAAGAACGAGGCGCAGGAAGTCGTCTCGATGTTCCGCGACAACTACAACATCCAACTGATCCACGCGGATGAAAGCGAGCTGTTCCTGGGAGAGCTCGACGGCGTCTCGGACCCCGAAACCAAGCGCAAGATCATCGGCAAGCTGTTCATCGACGTATTCCAGAAACACGCCGACACGATCGAGGGCGCCGAGTTCCTGGCCCAGGGCACGCTGTACCCCGATGTCATTGAATCGGTGTCGTTTTCCGGCGGCCCGTCAGTCACGATCAAATCGCATCACAACGTCGGCGGCCTGCCCGAAAAGATGGGCCTGAAACTGGTCGAGCCGCTGCGTGAACTGTTCAAGGACGAAGTGCGCGCGCTGGGCCGTGAACTGGGCCTGCCGCCCAGCTTTATCGGCCGCCACCCCTTCCCCGGACCGGGTCTGGCCATCCGCTGCCCGGGCGAGATCACCCGCGAAAAGCTGGAAATCCTGCGCGAGGCCGACGCGATCTATATCGACCAGATCCGCAAGCACGGCCTGTATGACGAGATCTGGCAGGCCTTCGTCGCGATCCTTCCGGTGCGCACAGTCGGCGTGATGGGCGACGGGCGCACCTATGACTATGCCTGCGCCCTGCGGGCGGTGACCTCGGTTGATGGAATGACGGCCGATTACTACCCGTTCACCCACGAATTCCTGGGCGAAACCGCCACCCGGATCATCAACGAGGTCAAGGGCATCAACCGTTGCACCTATGACATCACCTCCAAGCCTCCGGGCACGATCGAATGGGAATGACACCAAAAGCCGGGCGCTGACCCGGCTTTTTTATTGTTGTGAACCGGCGTCGGTTTTGGTTCGGTGGCCAAACGCACGCTCAGCCCAAGGATCGAAACATGCGCGATAGCAAATCGATGATTGCCAAAACCGCGCTGTGGATGACCGGTGCGATCGCTTCTTTCTCGTCAATGGCCGTTGCCGGGCGCGAGCTTAGCCTGACGCACGACACGTTTGAAATCATGATGTACCGCAGCATTGTCGGCGTCATCGTCGTTTCGGCCGTTTTGACGGCAACCGGCAAATGGCACCAGGTATCGACACAACGTCTGGGTCTGCACGCGGTTCGAAACTCGTTGCATTTTGCGGGCCAAAACCTGTGGTTCTACGCTGTCAGCGTCATCCCGCTGGCGCAGGTTTTTGCGTTGGAATTTACGCAACCGATATGGGTCGTACTCCTGTCTCCGCTTCTGCTGGGCGAACGCCTGACACCCACGCGGGTCATGTCGGCAATCATAGGTTTCGCAGGCATATTGATCGTCGCCCGACCCGGAGCCACACCGCTCACGCCCGGTGTTCTTGCAGCGGCCTCCTCGGCTGTTTTCTTTGCGCTTACGACGATTTCGACGAAGAAACTGACAGGGTTCGCCAGCATCGGATGCATCGTTTTCTGGCTAACTACGATGCAGGCCGCAATGGGTCTTGCTGTTGCCGGAGCGGACGGGCAGATCGTCCTGCCAACCGCTCAAAGCGTGCCCCTGTTGTTGCTGGTCGGGCTGGCCGGCCTGCTGGCCCATTTCTGCATTACAAACGCGCTTGCCATCGCTCCGGCCACGGTCGTTATTCCCTTTGATTTCGCGCGCCTGCCGACGATCGCCATTGTTGGGATGCTGCTGTATCACGAACCCCTGGATCAGTGGACCATGCTGGGCGCCGTCGTGATTTTCTCGGGCATATTCCTGAATGTCTGGTCCGAAGGCCGCGCGGGATCGGGCACTCTGGCAAAAACCACACACAAAAACTGACGTTCGGTCACTGGCAGAAACTAACGTATGGTCAGTGGTTGACGTTTTTTTAAACTCCCCGTGAATAATGGCCACAGAAAACACCGCCACTGACACTCACAAGACAATACTGTGGCGCCGGATAGTGAAAAGGGAGGAATACATGAAGAAAGCGCTGTTACAGGCGTGCGTGCTCTGTGCAGGGGCGACCGCCGCTCATGCCGGCGGTATCGACCGTAGTGGGCAAGGCATCAACATTATCTTTGAGGAAGGTTCCGTCGTACAGTTTCGCCTGGGCTACACCAACCCAAGCGTAAGCGGCACGATGCTGGGCGTGGACTCGGGCAACGTTGCAAACGACTTCTTCTCGCCTCATCTCGCGTACAAGCACGCCTTCACCGACCAACTCGACTTTGCGCTGATCTATGACGAACCGTTCGGTGCCGATATCGCCTACGGTTCGAACTACCCGCTCTCGCAGAACCCGATCCCGGGTGGTCGCACTGACGTTCTGCGCGCGAAAGCCGACACAGAGGCAATTACTGCCCTGTTGCGCTACAAGTTCGACGGCGGCTTCAGCGCCATCGGTGGTCTGCGTATTCAGCGGCTCAGCGCTGACGTTGCCGTGCCGGCGGCGGCTGGTTACGAGGTGAATGCCGACAAGGATACCGCGCTGGGTTACGTCGTAGGTGTGGCTTGGGAAAAGCCCGAGATCGCAGCGCGCGTGGCGCTGACCTACAACTCGAAAATTTCCCATGACCTGTCGCAAACGGAGTCGGTGAACCCAATCCCGATCCCGCCGATCCCGCCTGGAACCGTGGCGACATTTGACACTTCCAGCGAGGTCGTTTCTCCGCAATCGGTGAACCTGGACTTCCAGACCGGCGTTGCCCCCAGGACACTGCTGTTCGGATCGATCCGCTGGGTTGACTGGCCGCAAACGGTTTACGATCCCCCGAACTATCCGCCGACCAGCGCGCTGGTGGACTATGACGATCCGACCTGGACCTATTCGCTGGGTCTTGGCTACCAGTTCTCCGAACAGTTCTCGGGCGCAGTGACCCTTGGCTATGAATCGGCAACCAATGAGCCCGTTTCCAACCTGGGTCCGACCGACGGGTTCTGGAGCATCGGCCTTGGCGGCACCTACTCGATGGAACGCGCCAAGATTTCGGGCGGCGTTCGCTATACCGATCTGGGCGACGCAACCGCTGACGGTGCTGGCCCCGGGGCGCGGGCGAACTTCTCTGGAAACAGCGCGTGGAGCGTTGGTATTCAGGTGACCTACGCCCTGAACTAAGGGATACGCTCATACAGAATTGGAAAACCCCGCCCTTGTGGCGGGGTTTTTCGCATGATCCGGGTCGCTTACCGAATTGCCGAATGCAAGTATTCCGCCTGAGGCAAACAGAAACATGCAAGAAATAGCCATGACGCAACAAAAATCCCTCTCCGCCCTTGCTTGGTTCGAGCTCATTCTTCTTGGACTGATCTGGGGCGCGTCCTTCCTGGCGATCCGCGTCGCACTGGACACGATACCTGTGATGACGGCCGTGTTTCATCGCGTTTTCTGGGCCGCGCTTGCACTTTGGGCCGTCGTTCTCCTCCGCCGAGAAACGATACCGAAGGACCCGCGTATTTGGGGCGCTTTTCTGGTCATGGGTCTGTTGAACAACGTATTGCCCTTCTCGCTGATGGCCTGGGGCCAATTGTATGTCGACACCGGTCTGACCTCGATCTTGAACGCTGCCACGGCAATCTTCGGTGTTCTGGTTGCGGCTGCGTTCTTTCCCGACGAGCGACTGACCAAACGCCGAGCCGTGGGTGTTGCGCTTGGCTTTGGCGGAGTTTCCACCGCAATCGGATTGCACAATTTCCTTGGGTTCAGCCTGCAAAGCGCTGCTCAACTGGCCATTCTGGCGGGGACCGTATCCTATGCGCTGGCGGCTGTATGGGCCCGTTTGCGCTTGTCAGGCCTGGCGCCGCAGGTTGCGGCGGCGGGAATGCTGAGCGGGTCAACCATCGTCATGCTGCCGGTAATGCTGGTCGTCGACGGTGTGCCATCGTTCGACCTGCCTATGACAACTTGCCTCGCCGTAGCTTATTACGCACTCGTTGCTACGGCTGGGGCCTACCTGCTGTACTACAGGGTTCTGGCCGCTGCCGGCAGCGGCAACCTGCTGCTGGTCACCCTGATCATCCCTCCGGTCGCCATTCTGCTGGGCGCCTATGTCCGGCACGAAACCCTTGCCCCGAATGCCTTCATCGGCTTTGCAATCCTTGCATTGGGGTTATTGATCCTAAGCCGAACCCGCGGCCGAGATTGACGCCATCGCCGGGCCGATTTAGCTAGGACAAAACAAGGGACGGTTGCACATGATCTACAGCTCGGCGAAGGACTGGCGCGAAGCGGCGCGCAAAAAGGTGCTGTT
This sequence comes from Ruegeria sp. BHSC029, assembly GCF_059613085.1. NCBI lineage: Bacteria > Pseudomonadati > Pseudomonadota > Alphaproteobacteria > Rhodobacterales > Roseobacteraceae > Ruegeria > Ruegeria sp. BHSC029. The sequence continues at coordinate 355,110 of NZ_JBXWRU010000001.1, read as the reverse complement.
TTTCGGCATGTCCGGCTTGGGCAAGACTTACGTGTCGAACATCCTTCGCGACTCGGGCGATTGGTTCCACTACTCGATCGATTATCGAATTGGCACGCGTTACATGGGTGAATACATCACCGACAACGCCAAGGCTGAGGCAATGAAGGTTCCCTTTCTGCGGGATCTGCTGCTCTCTGACTCGATCTATATCGGTTCCAACATTTCGTTCGAAAACCTGACGCCGGTCGCCGCCTATCTGGGCAAGCCCGGAAACCCGGCGCTGGGTGGGCTGGCGATGCCGGAATATCGGCGTAGACAAGAGCAGTTCCGGCAGGCCGAAATCCACGCTCTGCTGGACACCGAATATTTCATTGACCGCGCTCAGCGTCTGTACGGGTACCCGCATTTCATCTGTGACACCGGCGGGTCAATCTGCGAATGGGTGGACCCTGACAATCCTTCCGACCACGTCTTGTCGGAACTCTCGCGCCAGACCCTGATGGTCTGGATAAAGGGCGACGACGACCACACCGCCGAACTGATCCGACGGTTCGACAAGGCCCCCAAACCGATGTCTTATCAGGCCGATTTCCTGACGCGCACCTGGCAGGAATACCTTGATCAGCACGGCTGCGCCGAGGCAGAGGTCAATCCCGACGACTTCATCCGCTGGACCTATGCCCGCGCCCTGGCCCACCGTCAGCCCAGATACCAATCCATGGCTGAGAATTGGGGGGTCACTGTTACCGCCGACGCAATCGGAAAGGTGCGGGATGCGCGTGATTTCGATGAGTTGATCGAGAGCACACTTGAGACCCGCGCCGCGGCGTCCTAACTAGAACGCTTCAGAAGAAACTGGAAAAAACCGCCTCATGCCTATCAAGATTCCGTCCGACCTCCCGGCCTTTGACGTTCTGACGAAAGAGGGCGTCATGGTCATGGCCGAGGATCAGGCCGCACGGCAGGACATCCGGCCCCTGAAGATCGGGTTGCTGAACCTGATGCCGAAAAAAATCCAGACCGAAAACCAGTTTGCCCGATTGATCGGCGCGACGCCTCTGCAGATCGAGTTGTCCCTGATCCGCATGACTGAGCATCAAACCAAAAACACCGCGGCCGAACACATGGAAGAGTTCTACCGCCCTTTTCAGGACGTGAAGGACCAGAAATTTGACGGCCTGATCATCACCGGCGCCCCCATCGAGCATCTGGAGTTTCAAGACGTCACCTATTGGGACGAACTGACCGAGGTGTTCGAATGGACCCGAACCAATGTGCATTCGACCTTCGGCGTATGCTGGGGTGGAATGGCGATGATCTATCACTTTCATGGCGTCAAAAAGTATATGTTGGACGCCAAGGCGTTTGGGTGTTTCCGGCATCGGAACCTGTCACCGGCCTCGCCTTTCCTGCGAGGCTTCTCGGATGACTGCGTGATCCCGGTCAGTCGCTGGACCGAAGTCCGTCAGGATGAAATCGACGCTACCGAAGGGCTTGTGACCCTTCTGGGCAGCGACGAGGTCGGTCCGTGTCTTGTTGAAGATCGGCAGAACCGGGCGCTGTATATCTTCAATCACTTCGAATATGACAGTGACACCCTGAAACAGGAATACGACCGGGACGTGGCCAATGGCACTCCGATCAACGTGCCGATCAACTATTATCCCGACGATGACCCGTCCCGCACGCCTCAGAACCGGTGGCGTAGCCATGCGCATCTGCTGTATGGGAACTGGATCAACGAGATATACCAGACCACTCCTTTCGACATGGCGAAAATTGGTCATTAAGTCGTTGATATACTTGGGCCTGTTTGCGGCCCTTTTTGCGGCCTTGACGGCTTGGCTTGCCGCACGCCATGAGGCCCGGGCCGAGGCCGCGTTTCCGCCAGAGGGTCAGGTATTGGATGTCGACGGCGTTGCTGTACATGCCGTCGTCATGGGCGAAGGCCCGGATGTCGTCCTGATCCACGGGTCCAGCGGCAATACCCGGGACATGACGTTTGCTCTGGCGCCGTTGCTGGCAAAATCCTTTCGGGTCATTGTATTTGACCGACCGGGACTGGGCTACTCTCAGAGCTTCTCGGCGGAGGGCGAAACCATCGTTGAGCAGGCAGAAATCCTGCAGAAAGCTGCCGCGATGCTGGGGGCCGACAAACCCATCGTAGCCGGTCAAAGCTATGGCGGGTCGGTATCGCTGGCCTGGGCTGTGACGCGACCTGACAACATCTCGGCTCTGGTCCTGATCGCCCCGGCCGCGGTGCCATGGGAAACTCCGCTCGATTCCTTCAACCGGATTACCTCGACCGCCTGGGGAAATGCTCTCGTCCTGCCGTTGATCACCGCCTACGTTCCGGACTGGTACGTCAACAAGGCCCTGGATACGGTCTTTGCCCCCCAGACGGCACCCGAAGGCTATGCCGAGCACTTTGGTCCGCCCCTGACGCTCCGCCGGTCGTCGATGCATGCCAACGCAAAACAACGGGCCAACCTCCTGAACGAAGTTGCCGAGCTGCAACCGCGCTACCCCGAGATTTCGGTGCCCACCGAAATTGTGCATGGTACGGCAGACACCACAGTTGGGCTGGGCTGGCATTCCGAGCGGTTGATCGAACAAATCCCCGGCGCTGAGCTGATCGAACTTGAAGGTATGGGTCACATGCCTCAAGTGGTGGCCGCTCCAGAAGTTGCTGCTGCGATCGAACGTGCCGCCGAACGAGCGGGTTTGCGTTAACCCCGCCCGTAATCCATAGTAGAAACTGGATTTTATGGCGAGGCAACTCATGACCCGTGCAGCGGACCGAGCAATCAACAGCTACTTTCGGAACGACGCTCCGGAGAGCGTGCGAAAGGCCATCGAAGACGCTGAAAAAGGCGACATCCTCAACCCCAGCTACCCATATCAGGAGAGGATGAAGCGCAAGGACTATGACAATCAGATGGAGGCCCTGCAGATCGAACTGGTCAAGATGCAGGCATGGGTCAAGGAAACCGGACGACGCATCGCGATCGTGTTCGAGGGTCGAGATGCAGCGGGCAAAGGCGGTACCATCAAGCGGTTCCGGGAAAACCTGAACCCGCGTGGCGCCCGCAATGTCGCCCTCAGCAAGCCCTCCGACGCCGAGCGCAGCCAATGGTACTTCCAGCGGTACATTCAGCACCTGCCATCGGCTGGCGAGATCGTTTTCTTCGATCGCAGCTGGTACAACCGGGGGGTCGTCGAAAACGTCTTTGGATTTTGCACCGCAGACCAGCGGGAACGCTTCTTCAGGCAGGTCATGCCACTGGAGAACGGGCTTGTTCATGACGGCATTCACCTGTTCAAATTCTGGCTCAACGTCGGGCGCGCAGAACAGCTCAGCCGGTTTCTCGCGCGCGAGAAAGACCCGCTGAAACAATGGAAACTGAGCCCTATAGACATCGCCGGTCTGGGCAAATGGGATGAATACACGCAGTCGATTTCTGAAACTCTGACACGCTCCCATTCCGATCTGTGCCCTTGGACGATCATCCGTTCGGACGACAAGAAGCGCGCCCGGCTTGCGGCAATCCGGGCGGTATTGTCGACCTTGGACTATGACGAAAAGGACGCCGAAGCCGTTGGAGAGCCCGACCCGATGATTTGTGGCGGACCGGAAATCTGGGATGCGTAGTCTAGGGCGCCTTTGGTCAAGCGGTGGCCCCTCCGATCATGCCCCGGGGATTGGACCTGCTGCGCCGCGTGCATTATGTCTGGTTGGTAAAAGAGCACGCAACCACAGGCAGGTGCCGTCGGAATGACCAAACGCGGCTATCACCATGGAAATCTGAAACAGGCGCTGATCGACGCCGCCCTCTCGCTGATCGAAGAAAAAGGTCCGACCGGCTTCACATTGTCTGAGGCCGCAAAACGGGCCGGCGTCACCCCAGCCGCGGTTTACCGACACTATCAGGGTCGCGAGGATCTGATCGCCGAGGCGGCCCGTCAGGGGTTCGAGATGTTCGCGGACCTCATGCAGTATGCCTATGACAAGGGGCAGCCCTCGGCGCTGGCCGCTTTCGAAGCGACCGGGCGCGCATATCTGGCGTTTGCGCGCAAGCATCCCGGCCATTACATCTCGATGTTCGAAAGCGGAATCTCGGTCAACCGGACGCCCGAGCTGGCGCTGGCCGCCAACCGTGCAAAGGAGGTTCTGGAAATGGCTGCGGCCGATCTTTCAGAACACATTCCGCCGGAAAAGCGACCACCGGCGTCTATGTTCAGCGCGCATATCTGGGCGATGAGCCATGGTGTAGTCGAGCTTTATGCCCGCAATGCGGGGGCCAGTTCGCCGTTCCCGCCCGAAGACCTTTTGGAATCCGGGATCGGCATTTACCTCAGAGGGTTGGGGCTGGTGCCGCCCGACGAATGATCGTCAAAACATCCGGCTGGCATGCGGTGCGTTCAGCCGTGAGGTGACATTGATCAGATCCATCATGCCCATCCCCTTGATGTCGACCGGACCCAGGTCCGAGACCTGGAATTCATCGATCAGGGCATATTTCATCTCTTCCGGGGCAACGATGTTCATGGGGTTCGCAAAGACCTGCAACCGCGATGCTATATTCACGGCCGGTCCGAAAACGTCATAGACGTATTTCTGGATCCCTACCACGGACCCAACGGCGGGCCCCATTCCAAGCCCGATCCGAGCCTGCCATTTGTGCGGATGACTTTCGTTGCGCCGTTCCAGATACCGCAGAAATCGGACCGCACAATGCGCAACCGCCGTGGCATGGTCAGGCGTGGCGTCGGGCATGCCTGAGACCGCAAGATAGGCGTCCCCGATCGTCTTGATCCGTTCACACCCGAACTGTTCGACGATCCGGTCGAAGGCGGTAAAGATGTCATTCAACTCGCTGAGAGTGACCGTAGGGTCTGTTTTTGCCGCAAAATCCGTAAAGCCGACGAAATCCAGCATGACCACGGAAACCTGATCATACAGCTGAGGCGTGACTACGCCGAAGGTTTTGAACTCCTCATAAACCGCACGCGGCATCAGGTTCAGCAAAAGCCGTTCGACCCGTTCCTTTTCTCTTTCCAACTCCCGGGTGTTGCGCTCGACCATGGTCGAATAGCTGTCGATCATGCTTTCCAGCTCACGAATTTTCGTGATGTTCTGACACTCGACAACCAGAACCTGCTCATCCATCCCGTTGGCCAAGGAAATCGTCACCGCGAAGATCAGCGTGCGGCGTTTCGGCTTCATCTGCAGCTCGGCCGAGTATCGCAGGCCCGATTGCTTGACGTCATCCAGTTCGCGCTGGTCGAGATCCGGCAATATATCCAAAAGTGTCTGGCCGGGCTCGGGTTTGCCGAACCATTCGGCGAATGGACCATTGTGGAACACGAAGGTCAGGTCCGAGGCCCGCAATACCGCTATACCGACCCCGATGGCACGCAGCAGATGCTCGTTGATGGCCAGGATGCTCATGCCGCATCCCGGGCAACGATGATCGCCCTTTTGCCTTCGATCGCAGCCAGCGCGACCTGCACGTCATCTTCGGTCATTCCATGAATTGAAAGGGCTTCACCGAACAGCGTAGCCATCTCGTCGAAATCGTCATGGCTGATGTTGAGGTGCCGATGCACGGCCTCGATCCGATCATCACTGAAAGACGCGGGACCACCCACCAGAGACGAAACGAATTTGGTTTGGTGATCGATCAACCGTGGCATGTCGATATCTTCGAAGTAGCCTCCGATCTCGTCCGATTCCAATGCCATTTCGTAAAATGTCATCACGATCCGGCTGATGGTTTTGAACCCGCCGTATTTCTCGTAAATCGTTTGACCCACACCAAAACCCCAAAAAATCGCGCAATAACACTGCGAGGTTATATCAAATCGAGAGTTTTGTTAACGTTTATGCACTTTGCGACTGGCGCGGATGGTTGGAACCGCTTGGTTTTTCACCACTGGCTCAAAGACTTCAGGACCAAGGGCGCACGATCAGATCGTCGGCACAGGGAATGAAGTCCACCATGCCGCCGCGCTGGACAAGCCGCTCCTGACCGCCCAGCTTCCATTTCAGTTTTCGGCCGGCCGACTGAAGCTCGCGCCGCAGCCGAAACCACGTAGGGCCCTTGTCCAATCCGCTGTTTGTGGCTGCGCTTTGGGTTCGTTCGCTGCTTTTGACCGGTTCGTCGATCTGCTCCTGCCGTCCCGACCAGATCATCTGGACACCCACGGCCGGAAAGCACTGAAACATGTTCCAATCCCTGCGCGGCAAGGACAGAAAGTCATCGAGATGGTCAGAATATCTCTGCGACCATGCCAACAATTTGCGGCAGCCTGCCTGTGACAGAACATAGGCCGCCGCACTTGGCGCCATTTCCAACATTGGGCGCACGCGGACATTTCCGATCCCGGTCTCCGGCCCAAAGCGCAGTGACCGGGGCGAGTAATCCAATTTGACGCAATCATAGGCTTCCGGGTGGTTCAGCACTTCGGTGATCACCCGGCCAGCGCCAGAGGACATTTCCACATCATCCTCAAAGACGACTGCGGCTGGAAGGTTCCGATCGACGATCCGTTGCCAAACCGATCTATGGCTTTCGAAACAGGCGATTTCGCTGGTCGTCAGACCCCAGCGCGTTCCCGTTCCCGCGACATATCGGTTTTGCTCCAACGCGCCCGACTGACTGGCATCCGTGGCGCTAATCCTATGCGCACCCACAAGGCCCGCCTTCAGAAACTGCGCTTCCATGAACGCTCGGCGCTCGGGCACACGGTCCAGATTGATGTAATAGACGCTGTCGCCTGCCATCTGCTGGGTTATCTGCACCGGAAGTCCTTTCGCATCGCGCGCCGCTTTATTGGCCATATCCCCAGTTGGGACCGGAAGTCCAGATTGCACAGCCGGCAGATCTACGGCCAGCGGGCTGAGCGAACTGACTGGCTAAAGCTTGTTCAGCCGATGCTTTTCCAAGATGTCGATGATGACGGATTTGGCATGCAGCCGGTGCTGGCGATGCCGGTCGCGCGCCACATCAGGTTTGCCGTCGCGGATTGCCGTATAGACCGCACGGTGATCCTCATTCGACTTGACCGGCAACGGGCGGATGAACAGGGTCGAGGCCCGCGCCCTGCGGACCTGGTCGCTCATCATGGACACGATGCTTTCCACCCGCCGGTTGCCACCCAATCGGACAAGCTCGCGGTGGAACAGGTCGTCGGCCTTGGCCCATGCCTCCAGGTCTTCGTCACCGATGGCGCGATCCATTTGGGCGATCGAGTCCGCCAACGGCTGAAGGTCTTGCTCGGAAAATCCGGCCTGGGCCGCGCGTTCGGCTGCAAGGCTCTCCAACTCGGTCAGAATGTCATAGATCTCGCGCATGTCATCCGGAGATACCGGCAGGATCCGCACCCCTTTGCGCGGCCGCATTTCCAGCAGGCCCTTGCTTTCCAACATTAGCGCTGCTTCGCGAACCGGCGTGCGCGACATCCCCAACTGCTCGGCCAGTTCGGTTTCCAGATGGTCGGTGCCGGCGGCCAACTCTCCGGTCAGGATCATCCGCCGCAAGTCCCGCACCGCGCGTTGAGTATTCGAGAGAGCCTTGCCGGTCTCGTTTTTCATTCGGCCTCCAAAACGATTTTCCTGCCCTCCGCATCAGATCTGTAGATCGCCTGTTCAATGCGGATAACGTCCAGATAGTCCGGGCCAGTATTTTCCAAATGCGTTCCATTTAGAAGACCGGATATGACATGCTGCTGCAATGCGTGCACGCAATCGCCACCAAAGCCCTCCCATTTATCGGGTGCAAGCAACTGCTCTCTGCTCTGGCTGCCGAATTCCCGCAGCCCAACGGCGCCAAAACCATCCATCGTCAGCGTTCCGCCGGTGCCTTCGATCAGGGCCTCCCCCATGGTGCGGCGCAGATTGTCCGAGGCATGATCCAGGTTCCGGTTGCCATCGAATACGGCCCTCAAGCCGTTTTCGAACTCAAAGATGACATAGCCTGCGTCCTCTCCGGCAATGACCGGGTTTATCCGCCGCAGATCGGCATAAACCGAGATCGGATTGCCGAACAAGAACCGGAACGTATCGACCCAATGCACCGCCGTTTCGTGGATCAGAAAACGCGGCATTTTCTGAAAATAGGGTTGCCGATCAAGATAGGCGCGCGGCCCCTGCCCGTCGCCCGGGCGCAGCCGGAACGTGGCCTGCAACGGCGTCCCGATATCCCCGCGTGTCAGGGCGTCCTTCATCACCCGATACCACGGCTGAAAGCGAAAATTCTCGTGGACAACGACGGTGGCTCCGGCATCCCGAGCATCCTGCAGAACAGCCTCTGCTTCTGCCAGAGATAGACAAAACGGTTTTTGGCACAGGATCCAACTCACACCTGCGTCCAGCGCGGCACGAATTGCGTCGGCATGACCCTCAGGCGGCAGGATTATGTCCAACAGCTGGGGAGATTCCCGGGCCAGCATCGACGGCAGATCATCATAGGCAGGCAACCCAGTGGCGGCCGCCTTCTCGAGATCGCGATCACATGCGGCGACCAGTTGAGCCTGCGGTATGCGGCGCCAGCTGCCATAGTGGAACTGGCTGAAATAGCCGGCGCCGACACAGGCGACACGAATGAACTGCTGGCTGCTCACGCCGAAAACACCCTGTCCGCCACCGCCCGCGCTGCGGCCAGCGTGTCGGCTTCTCCGCCAAGATCACGGGTCAGAATTCGGCCCTCGGATACGACGCTGTCGACTGCCGCGTGTAGCCGTTGCCCATCGCGCGACAACGCGGGGTTTTGATGCCGCAACCCAAGCCATTCCAGCATCATCGCCGCCGACTGGAACATGGCAAACGGATTGGCGATGCCTTCCCCGGCAATGTCAGGGGCGGATCCGTGACAGGGCTGGAACACCGCATGATCCAGACCAATGTCAGCCGAGGGCGCCAGCCCCAGCCCTCCCATCAGACCGGCCCCAAGGTCAGACAGGATGTCTCCGAACATGTTTTCCGTGACAAGAACATCAAATTCCCAAGGCTTCTGAACCATCCACAAGGCCGTTGCATCCACATAGGCATGATCCGCAACCAAATCCGGGTGACGCTCAGCCTCGGCATCGAACAGATCCCGAAAGAATGCAAAGGCACGGAAGACGTTGGCCTTGTCCACACAGGTGACACGACCCCGACCCTGCCCGGATGCCTTTCGGTCATGCGCCAACTGGAAGGTAAACCGAAACAGCTTTTCGCAGACCTCTCGGGTGATCAGCAGCGTCTCGCGCGCCTCGTCCTCGGTCACTTCTCCGCACCCCTGGGTGTGAAACAACCCCTCAGTACTTTCGCGGATCAGAACAAAGTCAATTTCCTTGCCGGGCGGCAGGGCCAACGGTGTTGCTTGCCCAGCTCTCACCCGCACAGGGCGCACCCCGGCAAACAGCCCCAGCGCCTTGCGTAGGTCGATCTGAGGTGAAATCTCGGTCCCATCCGGGTACCGAACGTCCGGCAAACCCATCGCGGACAGTAGAATGGCATCTGCCTGCCGCGCCGCATCCATTGACGCTTTCGGAAATGATTCTCCGGTTTGCGCATAGTGGGCTGCCCCGGCCGGGACCTCCCGAAACTCAAGTGTATAGTCCTCGGTCTGCTCAGACAGCTGCGCAAGGATGCTTAGCGTTGGAGCCATGATTTCCGGGCCGATCCCGTCTCCGTGGAACACTGCAATCTCTAGTTTCTCGGCCATCTGCGCCCTGCGTCCTTTTCCTGTGTTCTTGCGTTCGACCTTAAATCAATTCCGGTCGTTGACAACGCATTGTGTAACGTATACGCAATTTAATGCAACAATAAACACATCACTGCATCTGGGAGGAAAAAATGAAGTCGAAAATCGCAAGGTTGGCTGCGGCCGCCCTACTGACGGCAGGTGCCGCAGGGCTCGCCAGCGCACAGGAATATCCGTACCGGGACATTACCACCGCCGTCGTCTGGGGCGCCGGAGGCGGTACCGACACCATCAACCGGATGATCATGGCCGAGATGGAGAAACACCTGCCGGTATCGATCAACGTGATCAACCAGACCGGAGGCGTGGCGGGTTCAAACGGAATGGTCTACGTCATGAACCAGCCTGATGACGGCTATACGTTGGTCGGACTTTCCGAATCAAACGTGACCGCCGCCGTCCAGGGCGGCTGGGACAAAAAGTTCGACTACTGGTATCCGTTCATCGTTGGCGGCTCGCCGGATTTGATCTCGGTTCCCGCTGACAGCGCCTACAACAGCCTTGAAGAGCTGGTGGACGCGGCGAAGGCCGCGCCAGGAACCATCCCCGCGGCAGCCTCGGGTGCGGGATCCATCCACCACCTGAACCTGCTGGCCATCGAAAAGGGCTCGGGCGCCGAGTTCAAATTCGTCCCCTACAAAGGCTCAGCTCCGGGGCAAGAGGCCGCCATCGCCGGTGAAGTTGCGCTGGTCGTGACCTCGTTGGCGGAACAGGCCCCGCTGATCGAAGGCGGACAGTTGCGCCCTCTGGCGATGCTGACACCTGAAAACGCGGAAATCGCGGGAATGACCGTTCCCTCGGCCTTTGGCATCTATGACGGGCTCGACCAATATTTGCCGCTGAAACAGGCAATCGGCTTTGCGGTCCACAATTCGGCAAGCGACGATGTAAAGGCTAAACTGGCCGAAGCATTCCAGAAAGCCATGGCCTCGCAGGCCGTTGCCGATTGGGCCGCAGCAAACAATTATGACATCGGCGGACAGTACGGACCCGAGGCGCAGAAGCTGTTCTCGACGCTGGAATCCACCTTTGCATACACACTGCAAGATTTGGGTGCGACGACCGTCGATCCGGCCTCTCTGGGCATCGAGAAGCCCTAAGCGACAAACGATCTTGGGGGCGCGGTTCCGCGCCCCTTTTTTGCACGGGAGGGCAAAGTTGGAAAAGGCTGAGGACATTCTGGTCCTGCGCGCACGGGATTTCTGGGCGTCGCTGGTTTTGGGGGCGACATCGGTGTTCTTTCTGTGGAAGACCATGGACATCCCCCTGTGGGGTGAAAACAAGGCGGGGGTCAGCGGTACCCAATGGTACGACTCAGCAGCCATTGTTCCGTTGTTCATCTTTGTGGGCCTGTTGTGCCTCTCGATCGCGCTGTTCGTGATCTCGGTCCGGTCCGGCGGGGCGCGGCACGCCCTTGGTGCGGCTGGCATCGGCTGGAACCCTGACGAAGCATTTCGGTTTTCCACCATTGGCCTGATCCTTCTGGCTTATGTGGGCGGGCTGGTCCCGCGCGTCGATTTCATCCTGTGTTCCGGCCTTCTGATTACCGCTCTCATATTTGGGTACTACGGTGGGCACCCGCGGCGCGCGATGATCGCTTGCGGCGCCGTTTGCCTGGCTGGGTTCACGTCCTGGTTGCTCTACCCTGCTCAAGCCGACTGGAACGCACATGCGGACGACTGGATCACGTTGGGCATTTGGGTTGCCCTGACGATCCCGGTTTTGATCAAAGCCCGGTCCGAGCGGCTTTTGCGGGTTGTTCCCTACATTGCCGTCCTGGCCCCGTTTATTCTTGTTTGCGCCATGGCCTTCGGGTTTCGCCAGAATGTTCCGGCGCGCGGTGGCCTGCTGTTTCAACAAATCGAGTACCACTATTACGTGACGCTCCGCCCGATCTGGAAAGGCTAAGACCATGGAGTTCGTCTTGTCTCAGCTGGCGGGTTTCGGCCATGCCTTCGCTGCGCTGGTCGCCGATCCGCTGACCTATCTCTATCTGGTTTTTTCGGTCTTTCTGGGCATAACATTCGGTGCCCTGCCCGGCCTGACCGCGACCCTTGCCGTGACCATTCTGACCGGATTCTTCGGCAACAAGATCCCGCTGGATTACTCTTTGATCGCACTGCTGGGCGCATATGTGGGGGCGATTTACGGCGGGTCCTATCCCTCGATCCTGCTAAACATCCCAGGCACCGCCGCCAGCGCCGCCACCGCAATGGACGGTCACCCGCTCGCCAAGGCCGGACGCGGAGGTGAGGCGCTTGGTTTGACGACGACGGCCAGTTTCATCGGGACCATTATCGGCACACTCACGCTCCTGATCTTCGTCTGGGCACTGCTGCTTGTTTCAAAGAACATCGCAAGCCCGGAAAAGGCGCTACTGGCCCTGTTCGGTATCCTTCTGTCTGGCACGCTCATGAGCGAGGACCTGGTACTCAAAGGGTGGATATCCGGTCTGATCGGGCTTGCCATGGCCATGGTCGGACTTGACCCCTTGCTGTCCGAACCCCGCTACACTTTCGGCTGGTCCTACATGCTGAGCGGGTTCCAGGTGGTGCCCGTTCTCATGGGGGCCTTCGCGATCCCTCAGATCATCGAAGGCCTGCGCCATGTCGAAGCCGGCAAGGTCATGGCTCTGAAAGGCTCGATCCTGCCAAATCTCTCGACGGTCCGCCGTCACCTGCCCACCATCGGCAGGTCCGGCGTGATCGGCACCGGCGTTGGTGCCCTGCCGGGCGTCGGCGAGGATGTTGCCGGATGGGTCAGCTACGGTGTCGGCAAAACCGTTTCGAAGGATGGGAAGAACTTCGGCAAAGGTTCACTGGACGGGCTTTTGTGTTCAGAGACAGCAAACAACGCCTGTATCGGCGGCGCACTGATCCCCCTGTTGGTGCTGGGCATCCCCGGCTCACCACCCGCGGCCGCGCTGCTGGGGGCGTTCAAAATCAACAACGTCATCCCCGGCCCAACGATCGACCCCGAAATTATCCTGCGGGTCGTGGCCATCCTGGTGCTGGCATCGTTGACGATGTTCCTGATGGGCCTTTTCACCGCGCGGGTCTTCATCAAGATTCTCAAAATCCCGCAAACTGTTTTCTTGCCCGTCGTGATGGTTCTGACCACGATTGGTTCATTCAGTGTGGGTGGCGGCATCAATGACCTTTACCTGATGCTGGGGGTCGGCTTGGTGGCGTATTTCATGAACCTGATGAAATATCCGATTGCGCCACTGGTCATCGGCGTCATCCTTGGCGGGTTGTTCGACGAGACATTCCGCCGGTCACTGTTCCTGTCGGATGGTGATCTGTCAGTATTTGTTTCTCGACCCGGAGCAGCAATTCTGCTGGTGTTGAACCTGGCGCTGATCCTCAGCCAATTGCCTCCGGTCAAACGCCTGTTCGCCCGCCTGAAAGGAGCGCCCGCCTGATGTATGCCGTCACCGTAACCTTTGAGTTGAAGCCCGGGACACGCGAGCGTTTCCTGCCTCTGATGCTGGACAACGCGCGCACGTCGTTGAGCGACGAACCCGGGTGTCTGCAATTCGACGTCTGCGCAGGCGACGATCCGGCCATCGTTTTTCTGTATGAGATCTACGCGAACGCAGACGCGTTCAGGATCCACTTGGACAGTCCGCATTTCAAGACATTCGATCTGGCGGTTTCGGATATGGTGGTCCGAAAGCAGGTCAACACGTTCTCCGAGGTCATGCGATGAACGACTGGGAAGTCTATGCCATCAAATATGCGGACAGAAATGCCCGCACCCGCGCTGACAGCTTCATTTTGGATGACGATCACGCGGCTCCTCATGCCATGGACTACTACCTGTGGCTGCTCAGGCGCGGCACGCAGGTCATTCTGGTGGATACCGGGTATGACACCGACGAAGGGCTGAGCCGCGGACGGCCTATTGCCATGGATCCGCGTGAAGCCTTGCTGCCTTTCGGGATCGCGCCAGAGGCCATTCAGCAAGTGATCGTCACGCACCTGCACTATGACCACGCAGGGGGTCTGCACCTGTTTCCAAACGCCACGTTGCATATGCAGTCGGCCGAGATGGCCTTTGCCACGGGTCCCTGCATGTGCCACGACACTCTGCGCGCGCCATTTTCGGCCGGTCATATCTGCGAGGCGGTCAAGCGGCTTTATTCCGGCAAAGTGGTTTTCCACGACGGCGACGCCGAGTTGGTCGACGGTGTCACGGTCCACTGCATCGGCGGCCACTCCCGCGGGCTGCAATGCGTACGGGTCCGGACCGCCAGCGGCTGGATGGTATTGGCGTCGGACGCATCGCATTACTACGAGAACTTCATGGCCCGAAAACCATTTCCCATTGTGGTCGACCTGCAGGACATGCTGGACGGCTTTGACAAGCTGCAAAGCCTCGCGTCTGCCCCTGGCCTGATCATCCCAGGCCACGATCCGCTGGTCCGGTCCGTTTTTGCCCCGGGACCAGCCGACCACATCAACCGTTTGGACACGGGGCCAATCAGAGAGATCAAACTATGAAGATCGGAGTCATTGCCGATGATTTCACCGGCGCATCCGACATTGGCCTGACCCTCGCTGAGGGCGGAATGCGCGTCAGCCAGTTTGTTGGCATCCCAAAGGGCCACGCGGACCAGGATCTTGATGCGGCCGTGGTTGCGCTCAAGTCACGCACGGCCCCGGTTGACGAGGCGGTGCGCGACAGTCTGGCGGCCTGTGACTGGCTGCTGTCCCAGGGTGCGCAGCAAATCGTCTTCAAGGTCTGTTCGACCTTCGACAGCACCGCAAAGGGCAATATTGGTCCGGTTCTGGATGCGCTGTCGGAAAGGCTGAACGCTCCGACCACAATCGTCTGCCCGGCGTTTCCTGAAAATGGGCGCAGCGTCTACCAAGGGCACCTGTTCGTGCAGGACAAGTTGCTGAGTGAAAGCGGCATGCAGAACCATCCACTGACTCCGATGACCGACCCTGATCTCCGGCGTCTGCTGGCCGCTCAGTCCGCCCGTCCGATTCATCATGTGGCCGCCTTGGTGGTCATGCAGGGGGCTGCAGCCATTCGGTCTGCCCTGCCTGCCAAAGGTCATACGATTGTCGACGCGATCCGCGACGCAGACCTGCTGGAAATCGGCAAGGCTGCCCGCGATACCCTGCTCCTTTGCGGCGGGTCCGGGATCGCGCTTGGGTTGCCGGCAAATTTTGGCTTCAAACCGCGACACCCACAGTGGGACGGCGTGTCCGGACCCGGCATTGTGCTGTCAGGATCCTGCAGTCGCGCCACCCGAGAGCAAGTCTCGCGCTACCGGGACATCGCCGCACACCGCGAGGTCACCGCGCGGGACGCGGTCAGCGGCTCGATCTCGGTGGAAGAATTGGTCAACTGGGCGCTCGAGCAGAAACAACCGCCGCTGATCTACTCTTCGGCCGATCCACAAGTCGTGAGGCAGGCACAGGATTCCTTCGGCAAGGAAAAGGCATCTGCAGCCATCGAAAACCTGTTCTCCGATCTCTCCCGCAGCCTGCGGACCGCGGGCTTCCGCCGGATGGTCATTGCAGGGGGTGAGACTTCGGGCGCGGTTGTCCAGGGCCTGCGCGCACAACAGTTGCAGATCGGCCCCCGCTTGGCCGCCGGCGTTCCCATGGTACTCCTGCCCGGCACCCCGTCCGTTGCACTGGCGCTGAAATCGGGCAACTTCGGCGGCCCCGATTTCTTTGCGGACGCCTTGAACAGAATGGAGCAACAACAATGAGCGAGGCGGCGAAGCTGCGGGAAGAAATCTGTCTGCTTGCAAAGTCGATGTTCGACCGGGGACTGACCTGCGGCGCGTCGGGCAACATCTCGGCCCGGCTGTCCGACGGAACGATCCTGGTTACGCCGACCGGCAGTTCGATGGGGTTTCTCGACCCGGCACGGATCAGCCATCTGGATGCCAGGTTTCAGCACATTGATGGCGACTTGCCGACCAAGGAAGTCCCACTGCACTCGGCCTTCTACGACACAAGGCAGCAGACCGGGGCTGTGGTCCACCTCCACTCGACGCATTCGGTGGCCTGGTCCATGCTTCCCGAAGTTAACCCCGAGGACGTTCTGCCGCCATTGACCCCGTATTCAATCATGCGGGTCGGCCGGGTGAAATTGCTGCCATTCTTCCTGCCCGGCGACCCTGAAATGGGAAATGCGGTCCGGGGACTAGCCGGACAGCGCAGCGCGGTTCTGCTGGCCAATCACGGCCCTGTGGTTGCCGGCAAAGATATCTGGGCTGCCAGTTTCGCAATGGAGGAACTGGAGGAAACCGCAAAACTCGCCCTGTTGACCCGAGGACTGAACCCTCGCCAGCTAAGCGCCGAACAAATTTCAGCCCTGTACGACATGACAGGCCACAGCAAGTAGCCGGTTCGAACACCCGCTGCTCTGACAACACGCTTTGCGATCCAATCGGCCGGACTTCGGATATTGTCGCCAGCTTTTGCGTCCATTTCTGGCAATGATCATCTCAAGCTTGCTCAATTACCCTGCGTAAATTACCATTTTCGGCGGGGGACTGTGTCGTTGAATGGTTCAAAGCTGCTTTTTGTGCAGGCAGGGTTCGGTCCGGGTGGTGCGGAAAAAGTCATCGCCATGTTGTCGAACCATTTCGTAGAACGCGGATGCGAGGTTCACGCAACGGCGTTCAGCATGCCGGAAAACGGTCCCTATTTTTCGATGAACGAAAAAGTGCGGACCAGCGCGCTGTCCGGCAGGCGCGGACAGTTCAATAGGATCACGCACGTCCGTTCCGTCATTCGCGAACTACGACCCGATGTCGTGATTTCGTTTCTGACCAAAGTGAATGTAATCACCTTGATCGCCACGCTGGACTCCAAGCTGCCGGTCATCATTTCGGAACGGAACAACCCACGTCTACAGGACGCACACCCCGGATGGGCGCGACTGCAATCCGTTCTGGGCCGAAGGTCGAAGGCTGTCGTTGCATTGACGCAAAAAGGTCTGGCGGATCTGCCCGGCCCGCTCCGCCGTCGCGGTCGGGTCATACCGAACCCGATCGAGCCTTTCACACGCGCGCAGGTGTCGAACTCCGAAAAAGCGCGTCACCTGGTCTCGGTCGGTCGCCTGGTGCCGCAGAAAGGTTTTCACCTTCTTCTGGAAACCATGGCCAGGATCCATGCCGCGTGCCCATGGACCACCCTGACGATCTACGGTGAAGGTCCCGAGCGTCCCGCACTCGAGCAATTGCGCAAGTCTCTGGGTCTTGAGGGCTGCGTTCATTTGCCAGGCAACACGGCCCGGGTCGGCGACTGGGCCAACGACGCCGATATCGTGGTTGGGTCTTCGCTGTATGAAGGGTTTCACAATGTTGTCGCCGAAGCCGTCGTCAGCGGGATCCCGGTCGTCTCATTCGATTGTGACTATGGTCCGTCCGAATTCATCCGCCACGGACGAAATGGCTATCTGGTGCCGACCGGCGACGTCACCGGACTGGCAGAAGCCGCCATTCGTCTGATCAATGACCCGACGGCCCGCGCGGGAATGGCAAACGAATCCGATGAGTTAAGGGCGCTTCTTTCTCCAGAGAGGGTCTACTCCGCGTGGGAGAACGTCGTCGCGGACGCAGTTGCGCGAAATGGTCGTATGATCTGACGAGACCCGACACAGACGACCATCCGATCATACCAAATCCTGAGCAGGGACAGGCTGATTTTGGCCTGCCCTCAACCCTGCTTTTGTTAATTTTCATTATTGACAATTTATCCGTTGTAGTTATTTGTCAAAAATGACAATAAAGGAACCCCAATGCCCCGGCCTACGCTCAAAGACCAACGATCCGCTGAAATACTCGATGCCTACCTGACCTGTGTGGCCCGTTTCGGATTGGAAGGCGCAACACAAGAACGCATCGCGGCGGAGGCTGGTGTCAAACGGCCCTTGTTGCGCCACTACTTGGGAAACCGGGATGACATGACGGCGGCATTGGCAGACCACGTGATCAACGCTTTTGCCGAAGTTACAGAGGCGGTCTCGGTTCACTTCGGGTCGCAGGGTGAACCATCTGAGCTGATTGATGCCCTGTTTGACGACGGGCACGGACATGATCCCCGGCTGATGCTGGCTTGGCAGGCTTTGGCAACGGCCGCAGAACGCATTCCTGACCTGGGCCCCAAACTGACCCAAAGCTACGCCGACTTTCTGGCCGTCATCGAAGGCAATCTGGCCCGCGCCTATCCATCGGCACCTCCCGAACGCATTCGGGCCGTCGCCCATGGAGTAACCGCTTGCGCTCAGAACATCGACGCGCTTGTCCCGATTTCACCGCCAGCTCAGTGGCGCGACGATCTGAAAGCGGCGGCGCTGGCGTTGCTTGCAAGCTTGGAGAGTGACGCATGATCAATCTCCCCAGACTGATCAACTACGCAGCCCTACCCGTTCTTTTGGTGGCCACATGGCTGGGGCTCCAATGGCCCTGGGGGCTGGTATTCCTCTGGTGGGCCATACCGTCGATCCGCAGCGGCCAAGCTTTCCTGATCAATACCGTCAACCGCGAAACCGATCCACTCCTGTTCTGGACCGTTACTGTTCTTTGGATGGTCTTCGGCGGCCTGATGGTTACCGCCGACATCGCACCGGCCGACTATCCGGCCTGACTGGTCTGAGAGGTTTTCATGACACGAATGTATCACCGGCTTCCCGCCTCTGCCTATACAGCGCAGGACTGGTACGGCCGCGAGCAAGAACTGATCTTCTCTCGCACCTGGCGATATGCCGGGTTTGCCGAGGATGTACCCGAGCCCGGACATTACATCTCGGTCCAGGCAGGTTTGCACAACATCTTCGTCGTAATGGGGCGCGACCGTCGGCTGCGGGCGTTCCACAACATCTGCCGTCACCGCGGAACCCAATTGATCCGTGCAGTGGGCAAAACACAGAAGGCACTGACCTGCCCCTATCACGATTGGACCTACGATCTGGAAGGCAACCTGATCTCGGTCCCGGATGAAGACCGCGAATATCCTGACGGCATCGACAAATCTTGCCTCGGGTTGAAACCCGCAAGCGTCGATCTCTGGCGCGGGATGATCTTCGTGCACCCTAACCCGCAGGCGCCGAGCCTTGCGGAGTGGTTCGGGCCCGTGGATCCGTTGCTGGGCCCGCACAAGCCCGAAGAATTGGTCGAATACGGCGAAGCCCGCCAAAGCTATGAGATCCGCGCCAACTGGAAGATCGTGGTTGAGAACTACATCGACGTCTTCCACCTGAGCCACCTGCATTCGAACACGCTTCACATGTATGACCACGGTCGCGCCGAATACGGCTGGAAAGGTCCACACTATCATTTTTGGGAGCCGCCCGCGTCAGACTATGCCCGCGCGCTCGAGAAAAACCTGCCCACTCCGCGGGTAATCCCGAAACCGCATGTTGGCGCCTGGGTGCCGATGCTGTTTCCGGGCATTGGCCTGGCAGGCAGTGAAGACAGCTGGAACATCTTCATCATCACGCCGCTTGCGCCCGACCGAACACGCGTGGAAAACCGCACCCGATTGGCCAGCGCGTCGGCTTGGGAGTACTCGCAGCAGCAATGGTCATCTTATGCGTTCTGGCGTGACTTCGGTGGCCCGAAATACAAAAGCGACGATGCGTTGGGCAAAGATGACCCGATGGCATCGGGCGATTTCACGGCCGAAGATGTCTATGCCTGCGAACAGCAACAGAAATCCTTGGCAAGCCCGTTGTTTGAAGTCGGCCCCGCCTCTGTCGGAGAAGGCCCGGTTTTGCAGCATCAGCAAGTTGTTATGGACTTCATGACGAAAGTTGAGGCCGAGACATGACCAGGCCCAAAACACTCTCCCCAAACGCCATCCCTGGGCCGGCACCAATCATCCCGCGCCCAACTGCCCAGAACCCAAAGGTCATCCTGTGAGACTTCGCATTCTTGCCAGCTTGGTTGGGATCGCCCTGGCAGGCGGACTGGCTCTCGCCGCGCCCGGCGGCGACCCGAAGGCGGTTGCCGAACGTCAGCTATCTGTCCCCAACTCTCAGATCGCGTGGAGCGACTGGGATCCCGAAGCGATCCACAAGATCACCGTAAAATATGGTCAGGGCCAGCCGGATGATCACTTTAGCTATTCGGTGGCCGATTGGGCCCAGCGAAAGGGCGACCCCGGCTTTGAACCTGTCCCAGAGCTGCAGGGGTATGTGGAAACAGAGCGCTCACCCCCGCGGATCGTGATCACGGAAGAGCCGGGCAGCGCCACGGCAACAGCGGTCACCACAGTCAAGTACGACTGGCAGGGTCACGCAGGTACGATGGCGCAAACCGACCGCTTTTCGCTGACGCGCAAAGGCCGAAAATGGGTGATCCGCGACCTGCACACCACCATGGATTATCGCTGACTGAAGATGGCCGTCTTTTGCTCGGGAAAGGACCACTCGTGACCCGCAAATTCTTCCCCTTGTCCGTGGCTGAAATCCGGCCTGAAATCGGTGGCGAAGCAACCACCGTCGTGCTGGACGTACCACCAGCCCTGACTGAGCTGTTTCGCTGGTCCCCCGGCCAACATCTGACACTGCGCTTCGGCCTGAGCGGGAAAGAGCAGCGACGCTGCTACACCATCTCAAACCCGCCAGACGAAGCGCTGCGGATCACCGTGAAACGCGTTTCCGAAGGATTGGTGTCGAACCAGATCGGCGACACCCTGCGCGCCGGAGATGCGGTCGAGGCGATGCCACCCTTTGGCCGCTTCACGCTGGAACCCAACGCAACTGAACGACGCACGCACTACTTTTTTGGCGCGGGCAGCGGGTTGACTCCGCTTTATGCGATGATCCGAGCCGTGCTTGACCACGAGCCACATTCCGTCGCCCATCTAATCTACGGCAACCGGTCCGAGAATGAGATTCTGTTTCGGGAAACGCTGGACGCCCTTGTCGAGGCCAACCCATACCGGTTCACCTTGCGCCATGTCTTGTCATCTCGATCGCTGTTGAGCTGGTTCAGCCCCTGGCGAACCGGCCGCGTTGACACGGATGCGATCAAGGCGGCAATCGAAGAGTCACCCCCCATCGCACAGGACGTCCAGTATTGGATTTGCGGCCCTGGCAGCATGAACTCAGACGTCCGGGCAGCGCTGAACGCGCTGGATGTGCCCGATTCTCGCATCCACATGGAAAGCTTCGGCGCCGACCCAGTTCAGGACATGAACCAATCCGGCATGGCGGCCACAGCGAGGGTGACGCTGGATGGGAAAACCCGCGATGTGCCCATTGAGGCCGGGCAAACGATCCTGGAGGCCGCCATTGCAGCGGGACTGGCGCCGCCCTTCAGCTGCCAGTCAGGCGTCTGCGGTGCATGCCGCGCAATTCGGGCAGAGGGTCAGGTTCAAATGCGGGCGCACATGGCCCTCGACCAGAACGACATCGCACGCGGTGAAGTTCTGACCTGCCAAGCCGTCCCTAAAAGCACAGAACTGGCCGTGCAGTTCCCCGATACGTAACAATCCCGGTACACCGCCTCACCGCCCGGCAGTACGGATCCCAGCGCACAACATATGTTCGCCCAAGGTGTCCGGGCCAAAACACTGCCGATCCCGCGCGGTGCGCAAAAACTGTGGGTATTCAAGGTGAATGGCGGAGGGGACGGGACTGAAATCCAACCTTCTCTGGGCCTACGAAGAACATCGGCCAAGGCCAAGTGCCGTTGGTACGCAGTTATTTTCTTTGAAACCCGTATCTTATTCCCTCACCACGAAGCTCAAGAACATGTGCGCCTTCGTCGGTCATGGGATTGGGAAGCATTTCTATTTTAGTCTGGGCTGGTTCTGCAACATGACTGACATATGCGATCTTGTATTGAACGCCACTGCGCGCACGAGCAGCCAATCGCGCTGCCCTCACTTCAGTTTCCCCGATTTCAAAAGACTGAGGGTCATCCACACTGGCTTTGACCTCAATCTGCCAGGTCTGGTTCCTGTAAGTGACCTCAAAATCATAACCGAGCCCATCGTTCCCATCGCGACCAGTGATCAAGGCTCCGTTCTCCGAAACCCATGCGGAGTCGATATCCTGTTTGTTTAGGATACGCTTCAGCCAATGGTATACAATCATCTCGCCCAATCGACCGATCAGTTCAGTCTTTTCCTCAGGGACACGAGGTCGCCGCCCCTTTTTCTTTCCGCTGTTTCGTTCGCGTCCAGTCTTGGGCGTATCGTTATCGTGCTGAACCTTTTCCAAGTCAGCAGACGAGCTCAAAGCGCTGCCTAGCACCTCCGCTGAAAGCGACTGCTGTAGTTCATCTGACAGAGCAAAAAGATCGACCTCCGTCGGATCAATCAGTTTCCCATTGAATTCAACTAGGCGCGCCTCGCGCTTGCGCTCTTCTTTCGCTTCCCGAGCCTTCACGCTCTCGTCCTTAACATCATCCTCGGACAGCTTAAGCTCGTTGAGGTCAAGTGAATGGTGCATACCGACAGGCCAAAGGTCCAAGATCTGAAGCCACTTTGCAGCCGAAGTGTCATCAAGCATGCGAAAATCCAACACGCCGATACTATCCAGTCGTTTGCGGAGATCATCGACTCCGTCTTTCTCGATCAAAGCGTCAGGGCGCCTCTCTGGTTGGAATTTTGCGCACCAAGCTCGAAGAATTGGCAGCGCTCTCCGAATGAAGTCAGAAAGGAATTTCCGATTATGGTCACGGACCTGTACCAGGGTTGAAGGCGTCGTAAACTGATCGCCCAGCGGCGGCGCACCTTGAAGGTCGAGCCACGCGTTCACCAATACTTCCATCTCCGAGTTTGGAGGCTCTTTGAACCGAAGAAGCCAAGCCGGATCTGGTTTCAGTGTGCGAATAGCATCTCTGGTCACTGCGTAGCCATCCGCGGGCTGCATCAAATTCAGCTTTTCTGCGTAAGCCGAAATAAGGCACTCAGTGATTTCGATCTCACGCTGCCGTAAGAAATTCTCAAGACACCAGGCATGTTGCTCGGGATATGTCTCGGGTTCCAAGCCAACAGCAGTTAGGCTCTTATTGAATTCAGCGAAATCAAAACCAAGGCCTTCTCGAAAATCACCCGGACCCAACGCAGTGCGGCAGACTACCAACAGTTCGCCGACATCGATGGAGGTCTGCAGAAGCAATTTCGTCAGTGTGGCCCGCAGCAGCCCTTCGTCCTTAAACGTGTGGTCGAACTCTCTATCAAACGCATCGACCACAGAATGGCCCGCAACATGGTAGAGAACGGCACGTATCCAAGGCGCCTGGCGTTCAAGGCCAGCATTCAGCGTAGTAGTTGCAGCCGTCGTCGAAGAGGCGGAAAGCTGCAGAAGTTCGGCCATGCGTCTGACATCTATTCCGGGATATGCTTGCGGATCGGCAAGCGGAACGTCGCGGCTGATGTGAGCTAGGAGTAACCTGAGATGTGGAGCGAGAGCACGCTGTCCCAGAGCCTCACAGATCGCAGGGATACACCGATCGACGAGCTCCCAGTTCCACTCCTCACCACTCCCCACTAAAACAACGGACTGCCCATTTTCAGCAGTCAGACTAAAGGCCTGAGAGGCTATCTGCTCCGGCGAGATGCCGATACCGTCGACAACGAAGCCTAACGTAGATGCTTTTGCGAGACTTATTCGTTCAAGTTTCGCCAGTAGTTCAGAACGGTCGGATGGAAGGCGTTGCGCATCGGTACCGATGAGGGCTTCTATCGCGACTGCCAGCATAGGCCGAAAGATAGGGCAAACCTCGAGGATTGGTGTCTTCTTCGCGTCATCGATAGAATTTCCATCAGCACGAAGCGTGTAATCGACACGGGACATGCGCCTAATACGCGCACCATAGAACGCCTCGAAGAGCTCTCCAGTTCGTTCCGGCTCGCTCTCCTTCAATTGAAAGAATGCTTGCCCACTGGCGGCTAGGAGACCCGCATCGCTTTCCCTTTCGGTGTCGCAGATATATACGATTTCGCCCTGATCTTCGTCCTCGTCAAACATGTTCACAGATACTCTACTGTTCTGTTTTTGAACTAAGATCTCCACAGGAACTACGGTTTCGCGCGGATCTTCCGTGCCGTCTTCTACGAGCGCGAGGAACTGCCTCCATGTTCGAAAATAAAGGTTAAGCAATCGTGGTCTGAAATGATCGTCAAGTCCCTCACTACTGAAGTGCTCTGCGAGGAAAGCAAGCTGATCAGCCAAAGTGTCAGGGTCGCCGAGAATGCGAAGACCCGTTCGTTCCCGTAATTTCTGGAAAAGGTCATTCCCTGATCGCTCGAGTATTCGCCTGACCTCTCGAACTGGTCTCGGAAGGTATGACAGAAATCGTTCGCCGTCGGCATCGTTCAACCAGACATCAGATGGCGTAGCAGCCACTTGGCCAAGGTCAGAGTGCCCGAAATCCTCTACTGGCAACCAGTTCGACGAGCGTAGGAACGCCGCAAGCGGCGTGGGCCAGTTTCGGCGATCCGCCCAACGCGAAAAGTGATGGTGAACTTCAAGCTCCCACGCTAACTCCGGTGTTTTCGCCAACCAATCAAGGATCAGTCGGGCGTACAGTGTCTTGCACGCAGGAGAAAAGGAATCCACGTCAGCTTGCCCAGGCAGCCAGTGAATTTCGCCATCGATCACGTATTCTGTGGTAGATGGAAGATTGAGGAGCGACGGATCCGAAGACCTGATGCTCTCCTGCCAAACTTCGCCGAATGCTTGCGGCATCCCATAGTCTTCAACAAATGAAAAGCTACTGATCTCGTTTGCTCGAAAACGGTTTTTCTTCGATGATTTTCGCTCGAGCCTAATGCCACTTTCAACCCCGAGTTCGGTCAAAAACTCCACCCAATCCTCGATCTGCTTGTTCCGAAAAGCTAGATGATCGGGTGCTGCCAGTCGGCGAGAGGACAAAGCATCTAGGTCGGGAATATTCGACGGAGCGGCATCAAGGAAATTCTGAAGCAGCTCCCCCGAGGTCCGGCTGGGCCATCCTTCCGAGAACACAGCTTCTCTCGCCTCGATGTATCGACCGTCGAGTGTCGGCACCCGAAACCGGTGTTGAGGCTGCAATCGAAAAGATCGGTTGGCTGCGCGGGGCTGCCGCCATAAATGAAACGCCCAACGCAAGCCGCCCTTCAGAACTTCTTT
The DNA here is from genome assembly GCF_059613085.1 of Ruegeria sp. BHSC029. Classification (NCBI taxonomy): domain Bacteria; kingdom Pseudomonadati; phylum Pseudomonadota; class Alphaproteobacteria; order Rhodobacterales; family Roseobacteraceae; genus Ruegeria; species Ruegeria sp. BHSC029. Next base: position 330,274 of record NZ_JBXWRU010000001.1, on the reverse strand, counting down.
GTTACGCTCACTTCGCAGTGTTCGAGAAAGATGCGCGAGTATTGCTTCGCGATCAAACTCCTCCACGAGTTTGTGCTTCTCGAGATAAGCACGTGTCCCGGACAGTTCCCGATGCCAAGGATAAGCGCTCGACAAGAAACCGAAACGCTCAGAAAGTTTCTTTGGCGGATCGATTTCTAGGTCTTCATCCGTTTCTGACCGGCGCGGGTCGGGAGGAGAAAATATTGCAGTCTCAAGTTTGCGACGCCTGCGCGAAGGCCGCGAACTCCGTTCTGCTTCGGGTGGTGGCGACATGGCAGCGTGAAGTTGCCCGTCGTCTCCAATAAGCACAGAAAGCCCCGCTAAGAGATTTCCATCACTGCCCATGAAATCTGGAATCTGTAAGAAATACTCCTGCCAACTGGCCTTGGCTGTTCGGCTATTTTTGTGGAGCCTTTTGGCCACGCTTTCAACAAGCCGCGCACGTTCTTCTCCACCGGGCTCTCCAGCGTAGCCTTCAGCATGGTTTGAGAGATAGTGGTCCAAACGATCGTGCCGGGATGCTATCGTGTGCCAGATCGGCCAAACACCAAGAGCAGCCGCGAAGTACGCCGCCTTATTGGCAGAGAACGTACCGCTGCTGTCCGGCCACAAGCGCGAGAACTTCGGCGGCTTCCATGTCAAGACAAGGCCATCGGGCCCCGATTCCGAACACGGGACAATGGGAGCGTCGTCAAATTCCTCACATCCAAAGACCTCTGCCACTTTGAGCGCAACAACTTCCGCCAGATCTTCGTCGGCCTCCAGACTTCCAACCTTCTCCCAGCACATGAAGTCTGCAACAGCTGCGGAGCGTTCATCATCTGAAAGCCAGTTTGAGAGCATACCAGCCGGGTCCATGACGATCTGATGTACCGCCTCGGATACCAGGCCTGTCGCTTCCTCCAATAAAACCGCGTTCAACCGATTCCGTGCGTTCAGGTGTTTTCGGTTCGACGAAGGGAAGAAACTGCCATGCAGGTATCCTTGAAAAGGAGCTTCGGCCTGCTCACCCATCGGCAGATATGTGTAAAGCCGCGATGTTTCGACCGGCGCATCGAGCCGGACCGCAATCGCAATATCACCAGGACCAGTCCACCTTTCCCAATGCTCGTTTAATTCCTTTTGCGAAATTGCCTCTGCGATGGCTTCCTTCATGACACGCTCTGCAACGGCACGGCGTGCGACGAGTAACGTCCCCGCGGCTCCAAGATTCACTCGGGAAATGGTGATGTCGGCAATCTCTTTTGTTTCTTCTGAGCGAGTGAACACAAACTCTGTTTCGGTTTCGCCATCCGCGCCCACAATCCGAAAATTCAATGATTGGACGCGATCCAGAAACAGGAGCATCGGAACCTGCTGAGTACGCAGTTCCTCGATTTCTCGCCTAACTGCGCCCTGAGCAGCCACATTGCGGAGCGGTAGCTCTATGAGAGTTGAAAAATTGTCTCCAGCATAGGCGCGAACTGCTTCGTTTTGCTCATCCAGCCATACTGGGATATGAAAAATTGGCAGGTCTCGTGTCGCTAGTTCACGATGCCGCAGATCATCGATAAGCGTCTGGTAGTCTGCCGCGCCGGCAAACCTAAAACAGAAACCAGAAAAAGAATCTTGTCTCGGAGCGTCAGTTTGCTGGGAATAGATCCTCGGCGTGTCTGTGATCTGTACTACACTCCGAAAGCCAAGGCCCTTGTTTCCGATCGACTCGCCCAACGGCTTCCGAGAAAGGCCGATGTTGCAGAGGTCCTTCACATTCTCTGAGGTGAACGCCCGGCCAGTGTTCGCCACGAAGATCGTGCCCTCAGCCCCATAACGCAAATCAAGCGTTATCTCGATTCGACCGTCCCGAGTCTGCATTGGATGAGCATCGTAGGCGTTTTGAATTAGTTCGATCAAAAAGCGGTCACGATAGTCCGAAGCGACGTTGGCGGTCAGGCTTGCATTACTTTTGTAGACCTCGTCCAAGTACTCGCCATTTTCGCCGATGGTTCCTCTAAACCCGCGGATTTTATCTGCTGCCAGCGTCTCGATCATGGATCTTTGGAGAGTCAGCAAAGTACCGTCTGTTTGGTCTGTGGGCGGCTCATTGACAGGTGGGTGGTGGGCCATGGTTTCAGACCTCTGTCTGAGCGTGCGCGACTGCGTTCAACAATGCGATTAGACCGAGCAGCGACAGACGCTCCGAAAATTTTAAGGCTTCGCGAAGTATTTGGAGCTCTGCTGGAAAGTCTAAAACTGCACTAATTGGTGGTAGTATCTTGAATTCAGTCACTGTCAAACCTCCGATCAACACCCAATTGAAAGTCTAGCGCTACAGGAAGAGCACACAGTGTATTCACCAGCTGCATCTGCTCAACAGTATTGCACTTCGCCTCACGCAATCGCGGGGCTCCAAATACCAATGCGAGTCCCTTGGCGCGTGACACCGCGACGTTGATGCGGTTCAGAGAAAACAGAAACTCCATCCCGCGCGAGGTTTCTTCGGCGGAAGATGCGGTCATGGAAACCAGGCAGACCGGCGCCTCCTGCCCCTGAAACTTGTCCACGGTTCCGACACGAACACCCAACGGAAGGGCATCCCGCAGAGCGTTCACCTGAGCGTTGTACGGAGCGACGACAATGATGTCCGTCTCGCGCATCGGCCGCGTGCTGCCGTCCTTCTCCGTCCAGCTGCCGTCAAGGAGCTCAGTAACGGTTTTGCCAATAGCGGCGACTTCTTCCTGTGCGATCTGTGCATTGCCCTCATGCGGAACAGGTACCCAGAAAGCTCCGGCTTCGGGGAGCTCCGTGCCTGTCACGCATTGGTGCGCTGTATCAGAATGGCTGGTCAGTCGGCCTTCATACACCTGTTCCGAGATAAACCGACAGACCTCCGGGTGCATGCGCCGGGATGTGGGAAGGAAGATGCCCCGCTCGGGTGGAACCGTCGCATGCTCACCGAGCATCCAATCCAGGCACGATAGGTTCGCAGGTTCGGGATGCGCTCCCTGAATGACCTGCGGCAACTGGCGTGGGTCGCCCACAAGCACGATGTTTCGCGCGGCACGGCCCATGGCAGCCATGTTTGCAAGTCCAACCTGGCCGGCCTCGTCGACGAAAAGCCAATCAAAGGCCTGAACATTTTCGTCGCGCGAAAAGAACCACGCGGTGCCGCCTACGACATGAGCATCGGTCAGCGCTGGGTCGTCGTTCGACTGCGCGCGGGTAATCCCGGAAAAACCGTCTGGATACCCATCCTCACCGCCGCCAACCTTGTGCGCCAGTTCGGCGTTTTCCAACGTGATGTCGGGATCGTCATCCTCGAGGGCGAGAAGACAGCCCATCAGAACATTGCGGATCGCCTCGTGACTATTCGAAGCGACTCCAACGCGGAACCCTTGGCGGACAAGTGACAGGATCGCGCGTGCACTCACATAGGTCTTGCCAGTACCGGGTGGTCCCTGGATCGGCAGGACGGATCCATCCATGTCATTCACCTCGGCAATGGTACCCGCGACGGGGTCAGCCTCGCCCAGAAGATCACCCCTTGGGCCGGAGCGGAGGCGTGGCGCTGAACGCGACAGCAAGTCATCCACCGCCGTGTACCGGCGCGCACCGCACTGATCGGCGATCACATCACGCAAAGCACCGGCAATGACACCTGTCTGGATCGGCCAGTCCGGATGCAGCGTCAGTTGATCCGCCAAGAGGTCGGCCTTGCCCGGGCCTGCTTTGACGGTGATCTGACGGGCGCGGCGATCCATAGACTCGATCCCGACTGTTGTAGGTGGGCTACCAAACACTGGAACCGTCGCCTTCTTACCACTCCGCAATTTCGTTTCTTGTTCGGGATAGGTATATCGGCGCGCGAAGGATCGCTTGACGGGTTCGACAGGACCCGCTGCCTCAAGCCCTCCAAGCGCATCGAGATCGTCGAGCAGATCATCTTCGTCCTTCGCAGCGCTATCGAACACAGCCCATTGCGCAGGCTTCATCTCACGGCTGTGAAAGACGCCGAGGTTGAACAGCAAATCCTGCCGCGCCTCGGGCAAGCCGGACTCTGCCAGCATGCTCCGCAATGCTTGCGTATCGGCATCCTCTTCGAGCTCTTTATCTCCGGCGTCAGGGGCAAGTGTTGGCCAAGGGCCAGAAGGCCGGATGCCAACCAGCCAGTCGCGCAATTCCTCGGTCGAGATACAGTCGACGCGGTTGTAATCCTCGATCTCGTCCAGAATCTGCTGGTCCTGTGTTTCGCGCCAGCGCTCATAGGCCACGACCGAGCCACCCGCCGTCTTGACCTCGCCGTCGCGCTTGCGGTCGTAAAATGCTTCCATCGATTTGATGGAATAATTCGGCTCCGATCCGATCAGCCCGCCGCGTACCACGGCGAACAAATCGACGAAACGGCATTCCCTTAGCAGCCGGTCGAGGAAAGCCTCACCGATCCCATATTTCGTGGTCAGGCGTTTGAGCGCTGTGATCTCATATGGCGCATAGTGATAGATGCGCGCAGTGGGGTATTGCGAAATCCGCGCGCGAAAGAAGGCCAGCAAGTCGGACAATGCCCGCGCTTCTGCGTCGTGGTCATGGGCCCAGAACGCCTGGAACTGCCCGTCGAACCAGATGCCGTGCAGATATTCGAGGCCACCCTCGTAGTGCGGATCGCCTTCGATGTCATAGAACAGGTCGCCCGGCTGCGGTTCCGGCAGGAGGTCGAAGCCTTTGCCAGGCTCGGGTGCCCGCAGTTCGAAATCTGGCTCCCCGGTTTTGCGGGCCTGCTGCAGGCGGGCTTGAGTGACCAAACGGGCCTGCGTGTTTTCAGCCATGCCGCGGATTGGATGATCCAGCGTTGAGAGACTTTCCAACGTGTGGAGGCCCGCCGCTTCCAGTTTTTTCACCTGACCACGACTGATGTTGGCAACATTGAACAAGCTGTCCTCGGCGCGCCAGACGCTGTTGCAATGTTCGGCCCAGCGGCACAGACCGCAATCAGTACATGGCACCGGGCGTGTCGGCTGCGGATCGGCGACGAAAGCTTCCAGCCGATCACGCGCCATCCGTGCATATGCAGAGTAGTCTGCCAGGCGCAGCGTCGCGCGGGTGCCGTCGCCCAATTCGACATGCGCAAACTCGGGCACCACCCCCTGAATCTCCGCCAACAGATCGGAATAAAGAACCAGCTGAAGCACATGTTTGGGATCGGCCCGACGTTTCAGCTTGGTGTCGGCTACCTCATAGCTGAACGGTCCGAGCGCTGAGGGGGTCTCAACACGCTCCAGGAAGTCGGACCAGCCGCCCCAGTTCCCCGACAGAAACGCGCCCTGAAACACCACATTCGGACCAGCGGCGAGCGCCGCGCGCGTGGCTTCGGCGTTTTCGCCAAGTTTGCCGCGCTCGATTTCTATGACCGTGCGCCCGGCCTCCTTGAGATGTGCAAGGTGCGCCGACTCATGCGCATCGCCCTGCTTTTGCAACAGCGCTGCGTCCTCGGTGTCGCCGCCCGGCTCCGGGCCCGTTCCGCGCATATGTGCCAGATCAAGGGTGGTCGCATGTGCGCAGCCTGTGAAGCGCATGAGATCCGTTGCGGACAAGAATATGCGACCGTCGAGATCCCTCATGGCTACTCCATTACCTATGCAAATCAATCTCCAAGGGAATCACCTCGACAGACCGCAGGGTCATCAATACCGTTTAAGGGTGTCAATTTCTGGCATGGAGATCAAATGTCTTTTACAAAAGCGCAGGATTTGCTCCGACTTGCCCAAATGGCGGCGTCCCGCCGGGGAGGTGTCAGCCTCGAGGACATCTGCGCCGAGTTCGATGTGTCGCATCGCACCGCTCAACGGATGACTGAGGCTCTCGAAGCAACTTTCGTGAACGTTTCGACCGCAGACGATGCAGAAAGACGGCGATACTGGCGGATGGACGCACCCTTGCCAGACCGACTGCAGCCCCGTCAGGAAACGGCGATCGAGGCGCTAGAAATTGCGACACGTACCGCACGCGAAGAAGGGCGAATACGGCATTCACGCGCATTGGAGGATCTCCGCGATGGGTTGCTGGCACGATTGAATCCGAGGGACGCGCTTCGGTCGGAAGCCGATGCAGAGGCAGTGCTGGCTGGATTGGGACAAGTCACGCGCCCAGGCCCTACCGTCACACTGATGCCTGCCGTGACGGATGCTGTCATCGAAGCGCTGCGCGGTCCCTTCAAGCTGCGCGTCTGCTATGGCGCTCAGGGTGCTGCGCCGCGTGTGATCGAGCCGCATGGCATGCTACTGGGGCACCGCAGCTATCTCGTCGCACGGCAACCCGCGCGTGGAGAACACATCCTGAACTTCCGCATGGATCGGATACATGAAGCGGAGGTTTTGAACGAGAGCTTTCAACTCGCCTCGGGTTTCTGCTTAGAGACCTATGCCGCTCAGGCGTTTGGTGTCTATCAAGACCCCAAACAATACGGCGAAGTCGTGTGGCGCTTCTCACCGGAAGCCGCTGAGCGAGCCGCCGAATTCCTTTTCCACCCAACCCAAGTTGTCGAGCCTCAGGACGATGGCAGCCTGATCGTCAGGTTCAAGGCAGCAGGCTGGCTGGAAATGGCATGGCACCTCTATCAATGGGGCGACAAGGTGGACGTGTTGGCGCCCCAAGGCTTGCGCGAATTGATTGCGGGCCACCAGAGGTCGGATTTTGACGCTCTGCCATGACGATGTCGAACGGGAATCAAAAATGAAAAACGGTCTTGATCATGCAGCCCTGAAAGCAAAACAACGCGCCATTCGCGAAGGCTTCCCCGAAACCATGGGGCTGCGCACTCATCGCGCCATCAGTTGGATCGGTCGTGCCGAAGCGTGCGGCGAGGATAATGATGCCCGTTTCATTTTCCTTTGGATCGCGTTCAACGCGGCCTACGCCGACGAGCAGGAGTTTCAGGCGGTCGCCCCAGGAGAACGTGCTGCTTTCGTCGAATACTTCGGTCGGCTGGTCGCCCTTGATAGAGACCAACGCGTCTACAAGGCGCTGTGGCAGCGGTTTTCCGGCCCTGTTCGGATGCTCATGGAAAACCGCTATGTGTACAATCCCTTCTGGCAATACCACAACGGGATTGAGGGGTTTGAGGATTGGGAGGATCGTTTCAAGACCTCGGCCCGCTCCTTCGCGCAGTCCTTCCAGGCCGGTGACACCGCACGCGTCCTGAGCTTCGTATTCGACCGGTTGTACGTCTTGCGAAATCAGCTAGTCCACGGAGGATCGACCTGGAACAGCGGCGTTAACCGGGAGCAGGTTCGGGATGGCGCTGAAATCCTTGGGTTTCTGATGCCTGTGTTCCTCGACATCATGATGGACAACCCAAATGAAGACTGGGGCAAGCCGTTCTATCCCGTTGTCGAATAGGTAGGAAACCAACGGTTCTTTTCATGTATGAATTTTGTTTGCACATCCGAGCCTGGTCTCTCATGACGGCGTAGCCCCCATCATGTCGAGGATAGCCGATCCGTCTACCTGCAACGCTAGTTCCTCGGCCGCCTGCGCCTGAAACTCCATGCTAAATCCCACGACCGGCGGACACGCTGCTGTGCCGTCACGATCAAAGCTTGCTGGCGCGTACTCGAACGGGACACCATCGAAGGCATCTTGGACCGCAGGCAGGAGCCAGAGGTAACGCTGGCTCGACTGACGAGATGCTTTCCAGGGGTTTGGGAGTGCCAACGCGTCCAAAATCGCAGACCGTGCTCATCACGTTGAGCCATTGTTAGGCTTGAAACAAATACTATCCACTGCGATAAACTACATGTAGCGGTGAGGGCGACATGAAGCACACATATTATGACTTTTTTGCTGGCGGAGGCATGGCAGGCTTCGGACTTGAAGCAGGCTGGGAGTGCCTTTTCGCCAACGACATCGACGCCAAGAAAGCTGCAAGTTACCGCGCGAACCACCACGGCGGCAAAGAACTGCTGCTCAAGGATGTTGCGAGTGTCACCGTAGATGAGATTCCCGGCAAGGCTGACCTCCTGTGGGCTTCATTCCCGTGCCAAGACCTGTCGCTTGCGGGCAAAGGTGAAGGACTAGCCGGAAAACGCAGCGGTATGTTCAAGCCCTTCTGGAAGTTGGTTAGACAGCTGCACGCGTCAGGCCGCGGGCCAAAGATAATAGCCCTGGAGAACGTCTACGGGGCGATCACGAGCAACGGCGGTCGTGATTTTGCGACCTTGGCTGCTGCGTTCTCAGGACTTGGATACCGCTTTGGAGCGGTTGTCGTTGATGCTGTTCATTTTCTTCCCCAATCACGCCCGAGGTTTTTCATGATCGGGGTCCGTGGTGATCTTCGAATTCCAAATGAACGCATACAAAACGACCCATCGACACTTTGGCATCCTCCTGCGCTTGTGGAAGGGCATCGTTTGCTATCGAAGGCTGCCGCTGCGCGTTGGATATGGTGGAACCTACCTGTGCCCCCGTTGCGCAATACTAACCTGTCCAGCTTGATCGAGGAGAAGCCAACCGGTGTGAAGTGGCACACGAAGGAAGAGACCAAATACCTTCTCGATATGATGACTGACCACAACCGGAAGAAAGTTGAAGCGGCGAAGGAACAGAAGACCAAGGTCGTAGGAACCATCTATCGTCGAACCCGCCCGGATGAGGCCGGGATTAAGCGCCAACGTGCGGAAGTGAGATTTGACGAGGTCGCGGGATGCCTACGAACGCCAGCGGGTGGTTCAAGTCGTCAGACGATCATGTTGGTTGAGGGAGAAAAGGTTCGCTCTCGCCTTTTGTCACCGCGCGAGGCAGCTGCCCTTATGGGCCTGCCTGACACTTATGTTTTGCCTTCTCGCTACAACGATGCCTATAAGCTCGCGGGTGACGGCGTGGCAGTGCCAGTGGTCAGACACCTAGCCGAAAGCATCTTCGAGCCAATTCTGATAAAAAACAGACTCGCTCTAGTAGCGTGAGGTTAGTAGGTTCCGCTTATGACAGATCGGAACCAAGACTATACCAATTTCCCTCCCTTTGAGACAGAGGACCTGCGAGCGAATCTTGCGGCGTTTATAGCAGAGCCATTCCATGACCCCATAGCCGAGAGTGATAGGCCCATTGGTCAGTTCAAGTGGGGCGTTTATGCGTTCTTTGACTACGATGGCGAGCCGATCTATGTCGGTCAGACGAAGGAAAAGATTAGCACTCGAATTCGTCGCCATTTGACCAATCAACGGACTGACGCTGTCGCCATGTCGGTCCTCGATCCCTTCGAAGTATACGAAATTGAAGTGTGGCCGTTACCTGAGTTTCAGGACACCGGCGCTGGCGACGCGCACGCCAAAGCGCACCTCGACGCCCTCGAAGACCTCATCTATCAACAAGCTATCAAGCACAGCACCTTCAAAGCTGTTCTGAATGAGAAAGACCCGCCGACACCTAGCCTCCACGTTATTGCCCCACCATCGCGGCGCTGCAAGATCGTGTCGGATGACGTATACAAGATCAGATCGCACCCTGATTTCAGGATCGCACGCCGAGCGCTAATCATCTCACGGCTAGCTCAGGTCATATCGGAGCGTAAGGTCCAAGGAGGACTTCGTCGAGTGATGCTGACGCAGGCCAAAAGGCTTCAGTGGCTTGCACAGCGACGCTACGAGGCGTTGGGGGGAGCAGCTTCGGTCGAGACTGAGAGCAGAGGCAACGTTGATGACTAGCGTTGATCCCCTTCGATCGCGGATAATGCGCTCTGTGAAAAACAAAAACACGACTCCAGAAATGATTGTCCGTCGCTTGGCTCATTCTCTCGGATATAGATACCGCCTGCATCGCCCCGATCTGCCGGGCAAACCTGACTTGGTATTCGGACCAAGACGAAAACTGATCTTCGTACATGGTTGTTTTTGGCATGGGCACACCTGTAAGCGCGGAAATCGCCAGCCCAAGAACAACGCCCATTACTGGAAGAAAAAAATTCAAAGGAATCGAGAGCGCGACAAATCCACTATCGAGGAGTTGCGTGCCCGAGGATGGGAAATTCTGGTGGTGTGGGAGTGTGAAACGAAACAAGAACTACTGAAGCAGCGAATTGAAAGCTTTCTCCGATCAAAAAATAAGACGGACAGCCCGTGTATTCCGCTCGTTTCCAAATCACTTCAAACCGATATTGCAAAACAATTCCCCTGACTTGAAGGAAAAATCTTTGGCTGGCGAAACCGCGACCCCCTGCAACCATCCAGGAGCCCCCCCCGACGAGGTTATCGACCTCGTCGCGGAGGCTGTAAAAGCAATCGCGCGCGACGACGCTTTTCTACAAAGACATGGTTTGACTGTTCAGGATTTCGAGCTCGCGCTACCTGCTGCAATCCAACGGATTCGAGGAAGTACAGCGGCTGGCAATGCGGATCGCCGTGAGTTTCTGACTGACCTTTTTAAATATATGAAAGCCTCCGGAGCCATCAGCGAGTTTGAAAAGCCTGAGTATGGAAAGGATACGGTGTACCGTCTTCAAGTTCCTGGCGTCGGCAATGTGGCAATTATTCAAAAGGGATGCCCTGACGGAGCACATAGTAGCGTTGCTTGGTCAACACCGGAATGGGCTCAGGAAACATACCTTTGGTGGCTGTGTGACAGCCTACAATATGAACCAGGTGAGCACGTCTCCAAGGGCGTCAATCGCCTTCGAAAACGCTTCTTCTCCGATGCCTATAGCGACTCTATCGATGGAATTATTTTCCACAATGCAATGTGTGGCAGCCCACTTCGCCCATGTCCCAAAATAACGAAAGCCATTGAGCTAAGGGGGCGAATGATTCCGCCTCCTTGTGTATGGGTGATGCCGGAACGGAACAATCTCGAAGACCCCAACACCTCAAATTGGAACTGGTCGGGCGAGCGCAGTCGTCGGTTCCCTGTCGCTCTTTTGTCGACCTTTGGGATTGACGAGCAGGAAGCCCCGCACTTCACTGGATATATTGGCTTCCTTAAGGGAGGGCGAGGAACCCGGACCACTATCTCGACCAGATACGGCGCAGGTGCATCAACAATGTACAGGAGTGATTCACGTTGAACCCAGTAATTGACCAAGAGCGGGCGGGCTTTCTAGCCCTTCGAGCCCAAAAAGCTAGTAAACAGCTTTTGCCACAATGGGTTCGGCCGGAAAAGGAGTTGCCCGTCGTAACTTTGCCGATTGAATGGGTGCGTTTTTCAACGCTGAATCATAGAACACGCGCCGAACAGGACCGCGAAATACGCAAAAGCGGCAATACAGCATTGTTTACTGAGGATCCACTAGGAGACCAGGCTCAAGCTATTCAACTTAAAATCCTATCGGACCAAGGCGGTTTCGAAGAGCTTAAGGGGGATCTGAAAGAGCGAGGTCAGCAAGAACCTGCGGTCGTGACGGCCGAGGGAATTCTTATAAATGGAAATCGCCGCGCGGCCGCGTTAAGAAAGCTTTGGCTCGATAATCATGTTGAAAATGCTCGTTACATCCGCGCCTTTGTTCTGCCCGTAGACGCCACAAAGGACGAATTGATTGATCTTGAGACAGAGCTACAAGTTTCAAAGGATTATCGGGAGGAATATTCGTGGGTAAATGAAGCCCTTCTAATAGAAGAGATATTTGAATCATCTAACAAGAATTGGGAAAAAGTTGCGAAAAGAATGCGCCTTGAAAAGGATGAAGTTCAAGAGCAGTATGAAAAACTTCAGCAACTTCACCAGCTAGTTGCACTATCCAATGGGAAGAAATTTCATGCGGATTTTGTCGGCAACAACTCCGCTTTTCGAGAACTGGCAATCCATGTTCGCGGCAAATCACCGCAAGAAGCAGCATCCGTTCGTAGCGTATATTTTCTTGGAACACTCGCGGGGACAAATTACCGCGATCTGAGGCATCTTCGGAGAAGTGACGCTGTTGAATTTGTGCGAGAAGAATTCTCTAATGATTTATTTTTGAAATCTCTTCTTAACAGTTCTTCTGATGGCGGCAATGATACTTCGTCTGACTTGTTGGATGATGTTCTGGGTGAAGGCAGTGGATCAAATACGCCAGACCTCAACCCTGTTCTGTCTTTTTTGGCTGCACAACAACCTGAAGAAATAGTTACTTTGCCGACTGGCGAGGAGGTCGCAGTTGAGCAGCTGTTGACTTCTGTTAAGAGCGCGGTCGATGCGGCTGCAAAAGAAGCGAGTGAAAATGTAAAGGACGCGAAAGCAGTTGTCGCACCAATTAAGAAGCTGGACCTGGCAAAAGAAAACATCAACCGAGCCGGGGCCGCGCTAGCGAAGGCAAGATCTCAAAGTGAGTGGGACGAGAACGCGTTCCAAGACAAGATTGCTGAGGTCAAGGCAGCCATCGACCAAATAGAGACACTGTAATGATCACCGCTGAGCTGTATCGCGAAGGCCGGCCTACTGTAATAATCGAGCGCGATGAAGAGGCGAACCCAGGAGCTTGGGCGCGCCTTCAAGAGGCTTTGGCGCGTGGTATCGACTCTGGATCTTCTTCTCGGACAGTCGTTCACGCGGACGTCTTCCTCTCGGAATTGAGCGTCCTACGTGAACTACGTGATGTTTTTGGTGAACGTGTCCAGCCTGGCCCAACTTTGTCCGACCAACTCCGTACCATGGCGTCAGACCGCATCGCACGTGAAAGCGTCGTTGAAAGAGGAGCAGCAGACGATGCGACGCTTGATGCTCTAGAAAACGAACTCTCGCAAGCTGGGTTCAAACGGAAGCTCAGGCGTTTCCAGACAAGAAATCTACTTAGGCTTGTGAGCCTCCCTCATGGTGCGGATTTTTCTGTGCCGGGCGCAGGAAAGACTACTGTCGCGCTAGCTGCCTATGCTGTTCTGCGCGCTCGTGGTGTCGTCCGACGCCTTGCCGTAATTGGGCCGATCGCGGCCTTCGGTGCATGGAAGGAGGAACTTGTTGCCTGTTTTGAAAAGCCACCGCTTCTCTTGATTCATGCTGGCGCAGGAACGGTCATACCGGCAAATACCGAGGTCTTGCTATCCAACTACAATCGTACGGCGAGCGATTATGATACCGTCCGATCCTTCGTGGCAGCTGAACCGACGCAAGTGATCCTCGATGAAGCACATCGGGTCAAGCGCGGGGCAGCAGGTGTGCACGGGAGAGCTGTTCTTGACCTAGCCTACGCGGCTCGTCGTCGGGACGTACTCACCGGAACCCCAGCACCACAAGGTGCTTTCGACTTGGTTGCACTAGTAAGTTTCCTTTTCCCGGGGCAAGATAGGCAGGTGCTTCCCGACGCCGCGTACTTCGAGCGCAAAGGACGTGATGAACACGTGCTCATTGAAACGAATAGCGCGATTAGACGATATTTTGTCCGTACGGCAAAAGCAGAGTTGGATCTGCCCCCTACCAGTTTCGAAGTGGTACGAGAACCTATGCCGCCAATCCAAGCGGCGATTTACGACGCTCTGCTAGGCCAGTATCGGTCAACATTTTCCCTTCCTGACCGGGGGCGCCACGAGATGCAAAGATTAGGGCGGATCGTGATGTATCTTCTGGAGGCCGCAACTAACCCAATGTTGCTTACCGCTGGTTCGGACGAAGGTGATGATCCGGCGTTTGTGCATCCGCCGTTGGAACTTCAAGGCCATGAACCGTTGGCCGATTTGCTTGCTCGCTACAGCAGCTTTGAACAGCCCTGGAAGTACCAGCGTGTTTGCTCAATCGTCAAAGACGCGGCCGAAAAGGGCGAAAAAATACTGATTTGGTCCAGCTTCGTAAAAAACCTTAGGGCTCTCGCCCGCCTCTTGAGTCAGTATCAACCAGCCATTGTACATGGCGGGGTACCCTCTGACGAGATGGCTCCTCCTGGAGTCATCACTCGCGAAAGTGAATTCGATCGCTTTCGGAACGACGCGTCTTGCGCTGTACTCCTAGCGAACCCCGCTGCCTGTGGTGAAGGCGTTAGCCTTCACCATTGGTGCCATCATGCTGTCTATTTGGACAGAACATTTAACGCTGGGCATTTTCTCCAAAGCCAAGATCGCATCCATCGGTTGGGGCTATCCCAGGACGTAGTCACACGTTTCACTTTGCTAATAAGCGCAGGATCAATCGACGACTCAGTAGATGGGAGGCTAGCGGAAAAAGTAGGCGCACTATCATTATTGATGGACGATCCGGGACTGGTCCAAATTGCGTTGCCGTCAGCTGATGAAGGCTCAGGGGGCACGCCAGCATTTGACGACGACTATCAGGCAATTGCCGCTCATATCGCAGCTGGAAATGCGTGACCTACCTACCAGAGGCCGATGTCATGCCGTTTTTCTCTTGGCTTTTAGCGCTAGGGTAAGGAACTGCTCCGACGTTCATTCGTGGGTTGTGGCGGCGCTGGACAAACCAACACACATGGCCGCGTCATTGGATCTTGCGGGAACGGCCAATCTACTTCTGGACGTAGGTTTAGCGAGAGTTGAATCGTGTGTAATCACGGCAAGCGGTCTGTCCATGTTAGATCGAGAAGCTGATCTGACCACTCTTAAAGGCATTGCTCGGCTACTCCTGCGAAACCGACCGCCGAGTTGGCTCAGAGCAGTTGTAAGCAACGGTCGTTTGGCACCTGAATTGATCCCACAACGTGACTTTGACGCGATCGCATGGCTAGGAGATGATTTAGAAGAGATTTTGGTCACGGCTCATCAACAGGTATATGGCGCAGCAGATGAACATTTACGTAAGCTACTAGGCGATGCCGGAGAACTTGCGATAATGTCTGCCTTGCGCCGCGATGGCCACAATCCGCGACATGTTTCGCTCATATCCGATCGCTTTGGCTATGACATAGAGCTCAACGATGGTTTCCGAACTGTAGGACTGGAGATCAAAGCCGCTGTAGACGCCACGGCTGGCCGCGCGTTCATCTCCCGCAACGAATTCGACGTCGCGAAAAGGATGGGCAAACGATGGAAGCTGGTCCAAGTGACCTTTTCATCACGGGTGATAGCAAGTGGGCGAGCAACCGCAGGAGACGTGGAGAGGATACGCGAACTGGCTAGTCACTCACTCGTCGAGATGGCGCCAGTCGAGAAAGAGGGATTTCGTTGGACCGAAGCTGCAGAAATTTGGCCCTCAGAAAGTGAATGGAAACCGAGCAACCTTCAAGTAGGAGAGGAGTTTGAGGCCTTGCTATCCAGTGACGGAGCATAGTTTCGGGTGCACCGTAAGGAGAAGGCTGAGGGGCCTTATCCAAAAGATTGCGATGACTAGAGAACCTTGCGTGTGCGCAATAAGACCCAATGTTTCGAAAATAGTTCCGTTTGAAACCCGCGTGACCAACTCAAACGGAGCATCACCGCAACGACAATTTTCCGCTTATTTACAGTCACTTAAAATCTCAGCACCAAAACCGCGCAGTCATTAGGTCCGGAGAATTTGGGCCCCGAGAGAACACTTTATGGCTTCCTTGCATGGAGGCTGGTGTTCAGCTTGGCTCGCATAACCCTCGAAAACAACGGAAAAATCCGGCCGGAGCCGGATCGGGAGACCGCTTTCGCGAGGGTTGGTGGCGGAGAGACAGGGATTCGAACCCTGGAGACGGTTTCCCGCCTACACACTTTCCAGGCGTGCGCCTTCGACCACTCGGCCACCTCTCCGTGCCGGCGATATTTGGACCAACGAACAGGGATTTGCAAGGGCCGATTGCGCGGAAATCCAAGGGATACGCAAGTTGCCTGAAGCGCCCCCGCCCCAAACGATTGAGCGGGGTCGCTTCGGTCTCGTCCAGCCGGCGAGATGTTGCTGTAGTCCTCTGACTACAGCTCTTCGCCGTTGTCTGTGTCCATGTCCGCCTCGGTCAGGCCCATCGGCGCCGAGCTTGAGTCGTCGGTTTTCACAGGCTCCTGTTGATCCGGCTGTTCGGGCTTCGCTGCCTTGTTGGCCGGTTGCACCAGAACCTCGGGGTTTCGCAGCCAGAGATCGCGCTGTGCGAATGGAATCTCGATCCCTTCTTCGGTAAAGCGCCGGTTGATTTCGTGGTTCATGTCCGACTTTACGGAAAGCACCCAATTCACGTCACGCAGGATGGCTCTGATTTCGAAATCCAGCGAGTCCGCGCCAAACCCCTGGAACACGACGTTGGGTGCCGGGTTGGCCAAAACCATCGGATGCGCATTCGCGATTTCACCCAGGATCTTCTCGACCTTTCGGGTGTCGGTCCCATAGGCGACGCCAACCGGAACGATGACACGTCCGATGGTATTGCCGCGGGTATAGTTGGTCACCACGCCGCTGATCAGGTCCGAGTTCGGAACGATCACATCGGTCCGGTCAAAGGTTTCCACCCGTGTCGAGCGCACCGAGATGTCGCGCACATAGCCCATCATCCCGTTGACATCGATCCAGTCCCCTTTGGCAATGGGCCGTTCGACCAACAGGATGATGCCCGATACGAAATTCGACACGATTGTCTGCAATCCGAAACCGATGCCTACAGACAACGCACCCGCGACGATCGCCAGTGACGACAGATCAAAACCCGCGACAATGATCGCTGCCAGCGCCGCAAGGAAAATTCCCACATAGCCCGTTCCTGCGACGATCGCGTTCTGCCCCCCCGGATCGATGCTGGTTTTGGGAAGCAACGAGTTACGCAAACCGCTCTGCAGTAGTCTGGTCAGCATGTAACCGATCGCAAATACGGCCGCGAAAGTCAGGAAGTTGCTGGGCGAGATCGTCACGCCGCCGATGTCAAAACCCATCAGAAGCCGGGACCACGCCTCGCGCAGGTCCGAGTCGCGCGCGCCCCAATACAGCGCCAGAATGGGCAACGACAGAATGGCCAGAACGAACCCGACCAGCACCGAGAACAACGAGTCGCTGGCCGCGTCGCCCTGCCCCGTCAGCCAGCCATAGATCGAGCTGATGAACCTCTGGAAGATGACGATGGCCGTTATCAGGACCAGCGTTTTGACCGATGGGAACACGATCGCTTCGGCGGCATTGGTATAGCCAATGGCAGCCAGGACAACGCTTGCGATGCCCAGGAAAAACAGCGCCCGACGGAGCAGCTCGACCAGCTGACTGAACCCGGCCGCCCGTGTCGACTGGCCCTGCTCAGACTCGTCCTCAGAACCTTCGGGGCGGCGGATTTGGCGGATCCGCAGCAGCAACAGGGCTGTCACGAGTATCACCGGGAAGCTGACGACGGCGCGAGTAGCCTCAGAGGTGTTTTCGATCCGTTCGAACAATTGGCCCAGTTCATGCAGGATCAGCATCAGCGCGAGCAGATCCAGATAAACCCGCAGTTCCTTGATCGTATTTGCCGACAGGACTTTGAAACCCCGTTCTTCGCCCATCAAATAGACCTGACGGCCGATCCAGTCGTAAAACAGGATGATCGCGGCCCAATACGGAATTTCCTGGATCAGCAATGTGCCGCGCAACCCCGGCACTCCGGTCATGACCACCGCCTGAACGATGAGGGCAACCCCGAACCACGGCAGGATGATCCGGAACAGCGACACGACGAAAGTCCAAACGCCACGCCCGGAGCCTCCGAACCGCCGCAGATAATCCCCAGCTTTCTCCGACCATGATCGCCCGAACAGCAGCAGGATCGCGGCCACCGCGAGCAGAATACCGATGGCAAGTCCGCTCTCTTTCAGCTTTTCGCGGACAAGGGCCGAACGCATGTTGGCCTTCGTCTCGTTCATCAATGCACGGCCAGCTTCGGTTACGTCCGCCCAGGCAGGCGCCCAATGCGCCGGGTTGAGCGGCGATGGCCCGCGCTCAAGAAACTCTTTCCGCTGCCGTTCACGAATGATCTTGTCGATTTCGCTGATCAGGCCGTTGGCACGGCTATAGGCCTCTTCCGAGATGATCCGCGGCACCTTCAGGCTGTTGAGTTGCTGCTCGAGGTTCTCTCGCAAGCTGGCGATGTCTTCGGGTTCCGAAGATCCGTCATCGGGTTTGGGCCCCAATGCCTTGAGCTGGCTTTCCAGCGTTTGAATGCGATCCGTGTTCGCATTTCGGGCGCGATTGAAGTCGTCCCGATAACCACTTATTTCAGCGCGCAATTTCTCCATCGAAGCATTCGATGCCCGATTGGCTTCGATCACCTTCTCGGCACGCTCGGCGGTGCTGAGCCAACCCTGGTAGTAATCGCTCTGACGGTCGGTCAGCTGCGCCGAGGCTCCGCCTGCGACGCCAAATGCGACCACAAACGCAAATGCCAGCAAAACCAGAAACCGCCGCAGCATCATAGGTCCTCAAAAACACCCGGAATGCTGCGCGGGGCCTCGGTCATCCACTCTGGAACCGGCAATTCTTTTTCACGCAGGAAGTCGGGGTTGAACAGTTTCGACTGGTAGCGCGTGCCATAGTCGCACAACACGGTGACGATGGTGTGACCCGGACCCATTTCCTTGGCCAGCCTCACGGCGCCGGCAATGTTGATTGCGGTGGATCCACCCATGACCAACCCCTCTTCGCGCAGAAGATCGAAGATATAGGGCAACGCTTCGTTGTCCGTAATCTGGTAGGCGTGGTCGGGCTTGAACCCTTCAAGGTTTTTGGTGATGCGGACCTGGCCGATCCCTTCGGCGATCGAGCCACCCTCCATCGCGATTTCACCCGTCGTGTAATAGGAATAGAGACCGGCACCCATCGGATCGGCGATACCGATCTTGACGCCCTTGGGCTGCAAAGCCTCGGCCACACCGGCCAGCGTTCCGCCGGATCCGACCGCGCAGATGAATCCATCGACCTTGCCGTCAGTCTGCTCCCAGATTTCCGGGCCAGTGGTCTCGACATGTGCCTGACGGTTCGCGACGTTGTCGAACTGGTTTGCCCAAATCGCACCATTGGGTTCGGTCTTGGCCAACTGCTCGGCCAGTCGCCGAGAGTAATGCACAAAATTGTTGGGATTCCGGTAAGGTGCAGCGGGAACCTGAACCAGTTGAGCCCCGGCGAGGCGCAGCATGTCCTTCTTCTCTTCGGATTGGGTTTCCGGGATGACGATCACGGTTTTGAACCCCATCGACGCGCCGACCAGCGCCAGACCGATGCCCGTGTTGCCCGCCGTCCCCTCGACAATCGTCCCGCCGGGCTTGAGATCACCGCGCGCAATGGCGTCGCGAATGATGAACAGCGCCGCGCGATCCTTGACCGACTGACCGGGGTTCATGAACTCGGCCTTCCCAAGGATTTCGCACCCGGTTTCTTCGCTGACACGGCGCAGCCGGATCAACGGAGTTTTTCCTACGGCGTCAGCAAGGTCTCGTGCAATGCGCATGGCACCCTCTTGTAAATTGGCGTTTTCGCAGATGTACAGGTGCCCTGCGCCGACCACAAGGCGGGATAGTCATCCCCGCAACCGATCGCGGTTGCGTGCCAACCAATGCGCCAGGGACAATAGAGGAAGGTCCTTGAAGACATGCCGGTCAACCATATCCATGAATTCGGCATATGGCAGAATCCTGCTGCGAATGTCCTCCCCCTCGGTCGCCAAGCCACCATTGTTGATCGAGGCGGTGAGGTCTCCAATCCCAACATAGAGGTGGATGAATTCGGTGGAAGATCCGCTCGAAGAATAGGCGCCACCTGCATATTCGAGCCGCGAGAACGACACCTGCGCCTCCTCCATGGCTTCCCGGTGGGCCGCCTGTTCAGGGGTTTCTCCGGGGTCGATCATGCCGGCGACCGGTTCCCACATCCAAGGCTCGGGGTCATCGATCAAGAATACCGGGGTTCGGAACTGCTCAACCAGAAGGACCGTATCTCGCAGGGGATCATACGGCAGCACCACGACCGCAGCACCCTGCATCAAGCCATTCCTATTGAGAACCGGCCCCATCGACCCATCGTATCGGCGGTGCTGCAGTTCGATTTCTTCCATCCCGAAATAATCGATGTATGCGCGCGTGTGGCGGTGCACGATCACATCATCGCTGACACTGCGACCATCCCCGGTTCTCCGTTGCTGCGCCGCAAGCTTGGCCCACGCCCGGGTACGAATGGCGGAAAAACTGCGCGCGATCCGAGAGGCATAGACCTTGCCGAAATATCCCATGACCTCATCCGCAGCCAAAAGGGTCATCGCACCCCACTCGGACACCCACTTTTCCAACGACCAGGGATCGGCCGGCGTCCATAACCCGGGGGCGGGAAAGAAGACTTGGGCGGAAACGGTCGATCCGCCTTCAAGGACGACCTCTTTGACGTGCAGGTCATAGTCGAACCCACCTTCGTAGAAGGCCAACCGTTTGATGTCTTGCGCAGTTAGGTTCTGCACCAAGATACCCCGTGCCGCTGCGCCGGGCGCCTCAAGGATCATCGGAAAGGCTTGGTCCTGCACCGCGTGAACCGCATGGTCCGGCAGCATCGCCGGCTCGGCCGCAAGATCCTGACCCGAGCGACCCAAAACAAGTTCAAGCAGCGGCAAATACCGCAATGTGCCGTAGAAAAACAGATTGGTCATCGTAGGCTCGTGACTAGGGCGTCAGTT
Source organism: Ruegeria sp. BHSC029 (assembly GCF_059613085.1). Lineage (NCBI taxonomy): Bacteria > Pseudomonadati > Pseudomonadota > Alphaproteobacteria > Rhodobacterales > Roseobacteraceae > Ruegeria > Ruegeria sp. BHSC029. The sequence goes on along the minus strand of NZ_JBXWRU010000001.1, from coordinate 309,813 downwards.
CCAGCGCCGCGAGGCGCCTTCGGTAAACAGGCCGGACAGCAGAGCACCAATCGCCAAGGTCGCGATGATCTCGGGCGAGATCAGTTGCTTACCGAAATCCACACCGATCTGGAAAATGGCCAGCAACGCCTCGAATGGACCGTCATAGCGGTGACGCATCGCAAGCCGGAACATCTCGTACGTGCCCTGAACGAACAGGCTCCAAAACACCAAAGAAACCACTCCGGTCAGGCCGTTGTTGACGGCTGCAGTCCAGCCGCGGCCGGCCCGTTTGCCCATGATGACCCAACCACACAAAAAACCAAGGACCAGGTTCACATAGGTAAAGTAGCCGTAGTCCTTTCCCTCTTCGCCGTTGTCGATGATCATGCCGGACACAAGGAAAGCCACCACCATGAGACTGAGCGCGGCAACAAGACGTGAGGCTGTCGGCATTCCGGTATTTCCGTGTGTTAGTTGGGTTTTGCTACGGTGATCTGTGTCACATCGCAATTGCCCGTGTCAAAGGCTGCGCCGCAGGCGGTCAAATAATAATTCCACATGCGGCGAAAACGCTCATCAAAGCCCATCGCAGCAACCTGGTCCCATTTGTCGTTGAACGTGTCGTACCAGCGCCGCAGGGTCAGGTCATAGCTTGGGCCGAACTCCTTCGACTTGACCACATCCAGACCGGCCTGCTGGATTTCCTGCCTCAGCACCGTCGGGGCCGGCAACATGCCGCCCGGAAAGATGTATTTCTGGATAAAGTCAACACCGTTCTTGTAGACGTCCCAGCGGCGGTCGGCCACTGTTATGATCTGAAGCGTGGCCCGTGCGCCGGGCTTCAGCCGGTCGCGGACCGTTTGAAAATAGACCGGCCAGTACTTTTGCCCAACGGCCTCGAACATCTCGATCGACGCAATGCCGTCATACTGCCCACGCTCGTCGCGATAGTCCTGCAGCTTGAAGGTCACCTTATCGGAAAGCCCAGCTTTTTCTATGCGTTGCGTCGCATACTTCAACTGTTCTTGACTGATGGTCAGGCCTGTGACCCTCAGGTCTCTTTCTTTAGCGGCGTATTCAGCAAAGCCACCCCAACCGCAGCCAATTTCAAGGATGTGGTCGCCCGGCTTTGCTCCCATCTCGTCCACCAGGCTGGCATATTTGGCCGTCTGAGCCTTTTCCAGACTTTCCTGACCGGTTTCGAACAGCGCGCTGGAGTAGGTCATCGTCTCGTCCAGCCAAAGGCTGTAGAAATCATTGCCCAGATCGTAGTGGTACGAAATGTTCTTTTTGGCCTGCTTTCGGTTGTTCCGGTGCAGCCAGAACCGCAGGCGCTCATAGGCCTGAACCAAAAACTTGCCAGTGAAATCATCATACACCGTCTCGGTGCCCAGATGGACAAGATCCATGAAGGCGCGCAGGTCAGGTGTGCTCCACCCACCCTCAAGGTAGGCGTCGGAAAATCCGAGCTCGCCTTCACGGATCAGCCGCGCGAATACATCCGGGTCGTGAATATCAACGCGGGCGACAGGTCCGGGCTTGGCGCCTTCGTTGCGAAAAATGCGCCCGTCCGGCAGCGCGATGTCCAGCCGTCCGGACTCCATTCGCTGCAGCATCTTGAAGACCTGCGAAAAATATCTGGGCAGGCTTTTCTGCCCCTCTGTCGTCGTCAGGATCATCCGCTCTCCCCTGTGCGGTGGTCGGAGCAGGCTAGGACGGGATTCCGTTTCTGGCAAGTTTTCAATTCCTTACTGGTGTTTTCGGCCTTCGTAGGCGGCAAGCGCCCGCTGTCGCCCAACCTTCAGATCAACGACCGGATCAGGATAGGCATCCGTCGGAGACAGTCCCCATGACACCGGCACCGCATCGAAATAGGCAAGCGCCGTCTCGGGTGGGTTCTTTTGTCCTTCGGCCAGCCACCGGCGGACATAGGCGCCCGTGGGGTCAAATTTCTCGGCTTGGGTCTGCGGGTTGAAGATACGAAAGAACGGCGAGGCATCCGGCCCCGACCCGGCAACCCACTGCCACCCCTTGGCGTTCGCTGCCGAATCCCAATCGACCAGACAGTCCGCAAACCAATCCATGCCGATCTTCCAGTGCGTCATCAGGTGCTTGGTCAGGTAGCTGGCGACGATCATGCGGACGCGGTTGTGCATCCGCCCGGTGACATACATCTGCCTTAGGCCCGCATCTATCACCGGTATCCCCGTTCGCGCCATTGTCCAGGCTCGAACCTCGGGGGTGTCGGCGTCGGTGTTCCACGGAAACGTATCCCATTCCGGCTTCCAGTTCGCGCTCAGTAGATGCGGTGTGTGGTACATCAGGTGATATGCGAACTCGCGCCAGACGAGTTGGCGCAAGAAGCCCTCGGCCCCGGATGAACCGGAAAACCCTGCGCTCTGGACCCGGTGCCAGATGGTTGCCGGGCTGATCTCGCCCAACGAAAGGTACTCGGACAGTCCCGATGTGCCGTCATCGCCCAGATCGTCGCGTTTTGCTGGATACGCGTCGAGCCGTTCGGTGAATTCGTCCAGCTGCGCAAATGCGGCGGCCTCGCCCGGTTCGACATGAGCCCGAACGACCGCCGCGCCACGACGCATATCCGCGCCAAGTTTCCAGGTCTCAAGCACGTCCGACTGCGGCCATGATCGGGGTGCCGCGATCCGCGACGGTGCCGGCTTGGGAGCGTCGACCTCTCTCCCGCGCACAGCCCGCCACATGGGTGTAAAAACACGAAACGGCTGACCCGCTTGTGTGGCGACCGTCCATGGCTCGAACAAAAGATGCCCGGCAAAGGACTTGGCGGTTACGCCTTGCGCAGACAACGCAGCCTTTATCTGAGTGTCACGTCCGATGGATTCGGGATCATAGGCCCGCGACCAATAAACATCAGTTGCCCCCGTTTCCCGTATCAGGTCTTCAAGCGCGGCCAGCGCCGGGCCGCTTCGCAGGATCAGCTTGCTGCCCTTGCGCTCGAGGCCGTCAGACAATGCGGCAAGGCCGAGGCCCAGCCGCCATTTCGGAGCCGCGCCCAAGTCATCGACCAGCTGATCGCGCAGGAAAACAGGGATCACAGGTCGCCCTGGCTGCGCGGCCGCAGCCAAAGCCGGATGGTCACTCAGGCGCAGATCACGCCGGAACCACAAAATGATTGGTGACTGCTCTTTGTCCATTTCCGCCCCGTTTTCATATGTCTACGGGGCGGAACTGTTACCGGATCACAAAACCCGGTCAAATGCTTCGAGCAATTGGTCGATCTCGTTTCGCGAGGTGTAGTGGGTGAAACTTACCCGTAGAACACCTTGCCCCAGATCGACACCCATGGCGGTCAGCGGGCGAACCGCATAGAAATCACCACCGCCGGCCATGATGCCGTGTTTGGACAGATCAGCCGCCACGCTTTCCGCGTCGCGGTTGACGGCCAAGGCCACGGTCGGAGCCCGGCGTTCGGCATCGGACGGGCCGATCAGGCGCACCGCGTTGCGATCCTTGAGCGCGTCCAGAACCGGCTGCAGAAGCTCAACTTCGTGCCCACGCATCAGGTCGTGGACAAAAGCACCACGCGCGGAAGCCCCCGAAGATGGGCCGCCGTGGTGGTCGCAGAGTTGTTCGACATAGTCGGCCATGCCGGCGCTGGAGGCAATCTGAGCGTGGTCCGGGCCGGCCGGTGTGAACCGCTTGTACAGCACGTCTCCGTTGAAGAAATGCCCCTGATTGGGCAGCAGCTCGCCCAGCGTGCGCCGGATCACCATGCAGCCCTGATGCGGTCCGTAGGTCTTGTAGGACGAGAACAGGTAGATATCCGGCCCAAGGTCCCCCACGTTCGGGAAGCCGTGCGGTGCGTAGGACACACCATCCACGCAGACAAATGCCCCGGCCGCATGCGCGATCGCCGTGATTTCGGTGACCGGGTTGATCTCGGCGATCACGTTGGAACAGTGGGGAAAGCAAACCAGCCGCACCTTTTCGTCCAGCAGATTTTCCAGATCGGACGGATTCAACGAACCGGTTTCCGGGTCGATTTCCCATTCGCGAACCTCGATGCCGTCCTCGGCAAGGCGCCGCCAGGGCCCCGAGTTGGCTTCATGGTCCTGGTTGGTTACCACGACCGCTTCACCCGGTTTCATCCACTGCCGAAAGGCCTGCGCCAGTACGTAGGTGTTCTGCGTGGTCGAAGGGCCAAAGCTGAGTTCGTCGGTGTCCACGCCCAGCAGAGCCGCCATCCGGACACGTGCCTCATCCATCTCTTCGCCCGCCAGACGGCTGGCCTCGTAGGGCGCATATGGCTGAACCTTGCGCTGGGTATAGAAGCGGGTCAGCCGATCCAGAACGGGTTTGCAGGTATAGGAGCCGCCCGCGTTCTCAAAAAATGCCTGCCCTTTCAGGCTGGGTTCGGAAAAAGCCGGAAACTGCGCCCGAACGAAGTCAATATCCAGAGTGCCCATCGCACAATCCTTCTGTTGTCATGCCCAATGTTCCGAAGTTCCGCCCGCGCATGACACCGGACAACTCCGATACATGGCAGGTCTTCCAGCCAGCCACGGGTATCGCCGCGGCAGTTCGGCCGCCCGCACGAGGATGACGGGACCAAACGCCGTCAGTTAGCCCGGCCAACCCCGCGCGGTCAAGCCGGGCGTCTGATGCCAGCTTCTGTCATCAGCACATGCCAAACTCACGGCACTCAAGACAAGAGAGGTTTCAGATGAGTTATCTTCCAAAGGATTTTCTGGTGTGGAGCGAACTGCCTGTTTCCGACTTGGACAAGGCGGTAGAATTCTATGCCCACGCCACAGGGGCAGAACTTGCGGTCGACACATCCGGCCCGAACCCCATGGCCATGTTCCGCCCCGCTGACCCGGCAACGGGCGTTGCCTTGCATCTGTATCCGGGAAAGCCAGCAAAAGATGGTACCGGCCCGACCCTTCATCTGGCCGCAAAGGGCACGGCTGAAGAGATCATGGCCAGGGTCAAGGTTGCCGGAGGTCAGGTTGTCTCGGATCCGATCCAAATCCCGGCCGGTCGGTTCTTCTATGCGGTCGATCCCGATGGCAATTCGGTCGGCTTCTTCGAAGGCAGTCCGAAATAAATGAAAGGCCCCGGTGATGTAACCGGGGCCCACTGTCAGTGGCGGTACGCTCAGTTGCGTCGGCGTTCGTTCACCAGACCGATGAAGATGGACACGCACATCAAGACCAGCACGATCGCAAAGGGAAAGCCGGTGGCAATGGCCGCGGCCTGCAATGCGCCGAGCCCACCGCCCAGCAGCAGTACGACCGCGATGGCCCCTTCCAGCACGCACCAAAATACGCGCTGAGCCGTCGGAGCGTCGGTCTTGCCGCCCGCCGTGATGGTGTCGATCACCAGCGACCCCGAATCCGAGCTTGTGACGAAGAACACAACCACCAGAACGATACCGACGAACGACAGCAGTCCAGCCATCGGGAAAGCCTCGAACATCTTGAACATCTTCAGTTCCAGCGCCGCATCGGACAGAGCCTGCCCATTGCCGGACATGACCTGATCCAGAGCAGCTCCGCCGAAAACGCTCATCCATAGGGCGCCGACAAGCGTCGGGATCAGGATGACACAGGTCACGAACTCGCGGATCGTTCGGCCGCGCGAGATACGTGCGATGAACATGCCGACGAACGGTGACCAGGAGATCCACCAAGCCCAGTAGAAGGTGGTCCAGCCCTGCATGAAGTTCGTGTCTTCGCGACCGATCCAATTGGACAGGCCCGGCAGCGCAACGACATATTCGATCATGCTGTCGAAGAACCCGGTCAGGATCACCATGGTCGGCCCCACGATCAGGACCAGCAACAAAAGCAGCGCCGCCAGCACCATGTTGGCCTCGGACAGGCGTTTGACACCTTTGTCCAGTCCGGCGATCACCGAAATCAGGGCGAAGACCGTGATCAAGCCGATCAGCAGCACTTTCATCCCGTCCGTCACCGGAACATCAAACAGATAATTCAAACCGGCCAGCGCCTGTGTCGCCCCTAGGCCGAGCGAGGTCGCCAGGCCGAAGATGGTCGCAAAGACCGCAAGCACATCGATGACATGCCCCAGCGGACCCCAAGTGGCCTCGCCGAACAGCGGGTAAAAGACCGAACGCATCGTCAGGGGCAGCCCGCGATTGAAGCTGAAGAATGCCAACGCCAGTGCAACGACCGCATAGATCGCCCAAGGGTGCATGCCCCAATGAAAGATCGTGGCTGCCATCGCCAGCTTCCGCGATGCGTCGGGATCCTCCAGCCCGGCGCCCAACGGTGCCCAGTCGGTGCGCAGGCCGTCCTCTCCCACGGCGACACCGCCAAGTGATGCGCCATAGTGCGAGATCGGCTCGGCCACGCCCCAGAAAACAAGCCCGATCCCCATGCCAGCGGCGAACAGCATCGAGAACCAACCCGCATAGCTGTAGTCCGGTTTCGCATCGTCGCCGCCCAACCTGATCTTGCCCAGCGGCGTCACGATCAATAGCAACGAAAACACAACGAAGATGTTGGCCGAAAGCATGAAAACCCAGTCGAACTGGTTGGTCAGCGCGGGGCGCAACCAGCCGAAGAAGTCGGCAGCCTGCTCGCGGAAAACCAACGAAAAGAAGACGAAGGCGATGATGGTCAGGCCAGACACGGCAAAAACCGGATTATGAATATCCAGCCCCATGATCTGGATATTGTCCTGGCCGACCTCGTAGTCGGCATCTGAATTGTCGGACATTCTCTCTCCTCTCATTTTAATGCGCTTTTGATCGGGGAAAGATCGTTTTTTCGGTCAGCCGCCAGAGACTTTCCGGCGGGCAAAAGCGACACGCATACCGGTCACACCGAGCATTTTCAGCAGACCGGACGGCGTTGCGTTACCTAACGTCCGAACCGAGTCGGGCGCCAGGCAAACTAATGTGGGCTGTTGGGTCGGGCCTTTGGCTAGCCTTGAACCTTGGTATAGGTCCCCTCGCCTGCCAGAATTCCGCGGAACCCGCCGGGCTCGTCCAGTCCGAATACGATCAGCGGCAGATTGTTGTCGCGCGCCAGAGCGATAGCCGAAGCATCCATGACCTTCAAACGCTTGGCGAGAACGTCGTCATAGGTCACCGAGTCATAGCGGACAGCGTCCGAATGTGCCTTGGGGTCCTTGTCGTAGACGCCGTCGACCCCGTTCTTGCCCATGAAGATGGCCTCGCAGGTCATTTCGTTGGCACGCAACGTCGCTGCGGTATCTGTGGTGAAGTACGGGTTGCCGGTTCCAGCCGCAAAGATGCACACCCGTTTCTTTTCCAAGTGGCGCACTGCGCGGCGGCGAATATAGGGCTCGCACACCTCATCCATGCGGATGGCCGAGATCACCCGGGTGAAGACGCCCAGGCCCTCAAGCGCGGATTGCATGGCCAGCGCGTTCATCACGGTCGCCAACATGCCCATGTAGTCGGCCGTGGTCCGTTCCATCCCTTGGGCCGAACCGGACAGGCCGCGAAAGATATTCCCTCCGCCGATGACCATGCAGATCTCGACCCCGAGATCATGCACCGACTTCACCTCCTGCGCGATGCGCTGGACAGTCGGCGGATGCAGCCCGAATCCCTGATCCCCCATCAGCGCCTCGCCCGAGATTTTCAACATGACGCGTTTGTATGTCGTTTTTGGGGTTTCGGCGGTTGTGTTGGTGGAAGAAAGGCTCATGTTGCGCTCCGGGCTGGCACGGGTTTGTTTTCCGGCGCAAAATGAAGCAAAACCACCGCGGGTTCAATGCGGATGGTCAAGGAACAGGGCAAACACTCATGGCTGAAAACACAGCGCGCAATTTGCTGAACAGTCTGCCGCCCATTCCCGACGATCTGCCGGTCCTTATCATGGGGCCGACCGCATCGGGCAAATCAGCCCTTGCGCTGGAGATTGCCGAACACGCGGGCGGGATCATCGTCAATGCCGATGCCAGCCAGGTTTATGACTGCTGGCGCATCATTTCTGCCCGACCCTCGATCGACGAAGAAGCTCGGGCTCCACACGCTCTCTATGGCCATGTCGCTTTTGATCAAGACTATTCGGCCGGCCACTGGCTGCGCGAGGTGCGGGCTATTTTGTCAGGGCCGCCGCGTCCGATCATCGTGGGCGGAACAGGTCTCTACTTTTCGACGCTGACGGAAGGTATGGCAGACATCCCGGCAACGCCGCCCGAGTTGCGCAAGACTGCGGACGCGATCCCCCTGCCCGAGCTTCTGGCCGGGATTGATCCAAGGACACGGGACCGGATCGACACGCGCAACCGCGCCCGTGTGCAACGGGCCTGGGAGGTCGAGCAAGCCACGGGTCGGACCCTGGCGGATTGGCAGGACGACACGCCGCCACCGCTGCTGCCCCTGGATCAAGCGTTTCCGATCGTCGTGACGCCCGAGCGAGACTGGCTGATCACGCGCATCAATTCGCGCTTTGACCAGATGTTGCAGGCGGGTGCCTTGGACGAAGTTGCGGCGATGCGCGACAGATACGACCCGAACCTGCCCTCGTGCAAGGCCATCGGAGTACCTGAATTGATGGCCCATATCGAGGGGCGAATGACCTTGGCGGACGCCCGCGAAAGAGCAACGATTGCGACACGCCAGTACGCCAAACGCCAGCGCACGTGGTGCCGTGCCCGGATGAAGCAATGGCACAACGTCGATCCGAGCCAAGGCTGAGTGAATCACTGACATCGCACCAAAACTTCGTCCGAAGTCATTTATTTTCAGTCACATAAGGGGTTTTAAGCCAAAACCCGTCGGAAAAGGGAATCACAAGTTCCAGAATCAGACTTGCCGATAGCAGCCCCGGCGACCGCGGCTCAGGTTTCTCTGCAAATGTCGTTTTTGTGCACTTGATGACGATTTCGAACATTGACCTAAATTGGAATCTGGTGCCGAATGAACCCATGGGGATGCACAGAATTCAAAAAACTACATCCAAAATGACCTTGCTCGGCGCTGTCTGGCTTCGACGGGGACCAACAAATACCCATAATAATCTCACAGGGAGACATCCATGAAAACCAAGACATTGACCGGAGCCCCGATGCACTGGGCCGCCGAAATGCACGCCCAGGAATATCGGGACGGCAAGCTGAGCCGCCGCGAGTTTCTGACGCGCACGACCAGCCTTGGTGTCACTGCCGCGGCCGCATACGGCATGGTCGGCCTGACCGCACCCGCCAAGGCCGCGGGCGAAGACGCCAAGAAAGAAGGTGGCACCCTGCGCGTTCAGCAGGAAGTTCGCGCGCTGAAGGATCCGCGCACCTATGACTGGTCGCAGATCGCCAACGTCACTCGAGGCACGCTGGAATACCTGGTCGAGTACAACTCGGACGGCACATTCCGCGGCATGCTGCTGGAGGGCTGGGAAGTCAACGACGATGCGACCGTCTACACGCTGAAGGTGCGTCAGGGCGTCAAGTGGAACAACGGTGACGATTTCACCGCCGAAGACGTGGCACGCAACATCGCGCGCTGGTGCGACAAGAGCTCGGAAACGAACTCGATGGCAGGCCGTTTTGCCACGCTGGTCGACGCAGATACCGGCCAGGCAATAGAAGGCGCGATCGAGGTTGTGGACTCGCACACCGTCAAGCTGAACCTGCCGAACTCGGACATCTCGTTGATCCCGGGCATGGCAGACTATCCGGCCGCGATCATCCACAGCTCGTTCAGCGAAACGGACCTGACAAACAACGTGGGCACCGGCCCCTACCTGATCGAAGAGCTGGAAGTGGGTGTGAAAGCCGCGCTTGTACGCAACGAAAACCACACCTGGTGGGGCGAAGCCGTATTCGGTCGTCCGGCCCTGGATCGCATTGAGTACATCGACTACGGCACCGATCCGTCGGCATGGCTGGCGGCTCTGGAATCGGACGAAGTCGACATGCTGTATGAATCGGTTGGTGAATTCATCGACGTGATGGACAGCCTGGGCTACGTGAAGTCCGAGGTTGTCACGATGAACACCATCGTGATCCGCCCGAACCAGCTTGCGGAAGTGGACGGCAAGAAGGTCTATGCCGACAAACGTGTGCGTCAGGCGCTGCAGATGGCCGTGGACAACTCGGTCTGCCTCGAGCTTGGCTACGGTGGTCGCGGCTCGCCTGCGGAAAACCACCACGTCGGTCCGATCCACCCGGATTACTACGAACTGCCGCCGCAGAAAGTTGACCCGGAAGGCGCGCGCAAGCTGATGGAAGAGGCCGGTATGGCCGATTTCGAGCACGAGCTGATCTCGATCGACGATGACTGGCGCCGCAACACCACCGATGCCGTGGCAGCCCAGCTGCGCGACGCGGGCATCAAGGTCAAGCGGACGGTTCTGCCGGGCAACACGTTCTGGAACGACTGGGCGAAATACCCCTACAGCTCGACCAACTGGAACCACCGTCCGCTGGGCGTTCAGATCTGGGCACTGGCATACCGCACTGGCGAGGCTTGGAACGAGTTCGGCTGGTCCAATGCCGAGTTTGATGCCCTGCTGACCGAAGCTCTGGCCATTGCCGATGCCGACAAGCGCCGCGAAATCGTGGCCAAGGGCGAAGCAATGATCCAGGAAGAAGGTGTCACCATCCAGCCCTATTGGCGGTCGCTGTACCGTCACATGAAGGACGGTCTGGTCGGAACCGACATGCATGTGTCGTTCGAACACCATCACTATAAATGGGGTTGGGCGGCCTGATCCCGACCTGAACCTTTCAAGGGGCGCCCGAATGCGGGCGCCCCTTTCCAGCCGCAGACACACCGACGCGGGGTCGGACGTCCGAGGCCAGAAAATGGTCCACTGATCTGCGGAGAACCCGAACAACAGGGGCCAAAATGGGACTCTTCATCCTTCGACGATTGGGCGTGATGCTGTTGACGGCACTCTGCCTGACCTTCGTGGTCTTCTTCCTGACCAACCTCTATCCAAACCTGGAAAAACTGGCCAAGACGCAGGGCAACCAGCGTATGTCCGATGAGCAGGTCGTCACCTGGCTTGAGAACCGCGGATACATGCAGCCCACGCTGGTCAAATACGGTCAATGGCTGGGGGTGGTTCCCGGTTTCACAAACACGCTACCGGATGGTCAGTTCGTGGGAAGTTGCACCCGTCCCGGCTCTACTCCGGAAACGACACCGCGCTATTGCGGCATTCTTCAGGGCGACTGGGGCTATTCCACCGTCTTCAAGGACGAGGTCGGAACGATCGTCAGCAAGCGGCTGGGCAACACCGGCTACCTGATGTTCTGGGTGCTGGTTCTGATGATCCCGACCGCCCTATTGGTTGGTGTGCTGGCCGGCATGCGCGAGGGGTCTGCGTTGGACCGGTCCCTGTCCACGTTTTCAATCATCACGACGGCCACGCCGGAATACGTGTCGGGCGTGATCTTCATCGCCATCTTCACCTCGTCAACCGTGGGTCTGAAATGGTTCAAGGGCACAGCCACACAGGCCATGGAGAACCCGACTTTCGAGAATTTCTTCCTGCCGGTCCTGACAATTGCCCTTTACGGCATGGGCTACATTGCACGGATGACCCGAGCCTCGATGACCGAGGTGATGACCGCGCAATACATTCGAACCGCGCGCCTGAAAGGTGTGTCCTTCGGGAATATCGTTCTGAAGCACGCCCTGCGCAACGCGCTGATCGCGCCCTTCACGGTCATCATGCTGCAGTTCCCTTGGTTGCTGAACGGCGTCGTGATCGTCGAGACCCTGTTCAACTACAAGGGTTTCGGTTGGGCACTGGTGCAGGCCGCAGGGAACAACGACATCCAGCTTCTGCTGGCGATCTCGGTCGTGTCGGTCTTCGTGGTGCTCGTGACGCAGCTGATCTCGGATATCGGCTATGTCTACCTCAACCCGCGCATCCGCATTTCATAAGGGAGGATAGACCATGGAACATCTGAGCTGGACTGGCTCTATCGCCTTTCTGAACCCGATCATGATGATCGCCCTGGCTGCGCTGGTCGTATCCGTCGTTGTCTGGATCCTGGCAAGCATTCTGCTGCCCGAGACGCAAGTCAGCGTGAATGCGGATGGCACCGTCAGTTCGGGCGGCGGCCTCAGGAACCTGACGCAATCCGCGCTGTGGTATTCTTTCCTGGCCAGCATCGCGACGGTGGTCGCCTACCTGCTGCTGGGAATATTCCTGGGCACAGGGGCCGGGATTATCGGCGCGATCTCGCAGCAATTTTTGCCGGTCTGGCTGTCGCTGATCATTCTGTTCGCGATGTCCGTTGCCTTCAAACGGCGCCTTGGCCTGTACGGCAAGCTGTTCGACAGCCCGATCGGCATGATCGGTTTTGGACTGGTCATGTTCTGGGTTTTCACCGGCATCTTCGGGGCTTTGGACCTTATCGTGACACATGATCCGTTGGTCCAGGTTTCCGGCATGAAGAACAAGGTGCCCGGCACCCCCCTGCTCAATGCCGAGGAGGGTGAGTTCGCCTGGTATCTGCTGGGCGGCGACAACCTTGCCCGCGACGTATTCAGCCGCATGGTCAAGGGTGCGTGGATCGTCGTACAGGTTGCTCCGCTGGCCACGATGTTTGCCTTCATGGTCGGGATCACGCTGGGCTTGCCCGCCGGGTATTATGGCGGGCGGCTGGACACGTTTCTGTCGTTCCTCGCCAATCTGATCCTGGCGTTCCCGGTCATCCTGCTGTTCTACCTGCTGGTCACACCGGAAATCGTCGCGACCGGCGTGCCGAACTATATGGCCGCAGTCCTGTTCGTGTTCCCGATCCTCTTCATCGGTGTCCTTCTGAATTCGCGCTACTACACCCGGCCGAAATTCCGTACGCCGCTGCTGATCGGCGTCTTGGGTATCGCGATCTGGCTGTACCTGTCGCTGATCTCGACCGGGGGATACGTCATCCGCACGGACGACTACAGCATCTGGGGTCTGCCGACCTATCTGGATCTGTTCGACATTCCGGGCGGCATCCTGGTCGTGTTCGTTTCGGTTGTCTTCGTCAACTCGCCCACGGTGTTCCGCATCGTGCGCGGCTTGGCCATGGACATCAAGACACGCGATTACGTGGCCGCGGCGCAGACGCGCGGCGAAGGCCCCTGGTACATCATGCTTTGGGAAATCCTGCCCAACGCCCGCGGGCCGCTGATCGTCGATTTCTGCCTGCGCATCGGCTACACAACCATCCTCTTGGGGACCTTGGGGTTCTTTGGACTGGGCCTGCCGCCGGAAAGCCCGGATTGGGGGTCCACGATCAACGAAGGACGCAAGCTGCTCTCGATCTACCTGCACCCTGCACTGCCGCCGGCACTGGCGCTGTTGTCACTGGTTCTGGGATTGAACCTGCTGGCGGATGGCCTGCGAGAAGAAAGCCTGAAGGACTGATGTGAAAGCGGCCGGGGGACTGCCCCCGGCCCCCACCAGGATATTTTTAGCCGGATGAAGGGGATCCCCCGAGTGCTGGCGAGGAGCAAGCAAGATGAACAAACTGGCGGATTATGACGGGCCGATCCTCGAAATCGACAAGCTCTCGATTTCGTTCTTTACCCGCTTGCGGGAAATACCGGCCGTGATGGATTTTTCGGTCAGTGTGCAGCCCGGCGAGGCTGTCGGGCTGGTCGGTGAATCCGGCTGCGGCAAGTCGACGGTCGCCTTGGGTGTCATGCAGGACCTTGGCAAGAATGGTCGGATCGTTGGCGGCTCGATCAAATTCAAGGGCCGTGACCTTAGCGAGATGAGCAAGGAAGAACTTCGGGACATTCGCGGCAATGAGATCGCGATGATCTATCAAGAGCCGATGGCTTCTTTGAACCCCGCGATGAAGATCGGCAAACAGCTGATGGAAGTGCCGATGATCCACGAAGGGGTCAGCAAAGAAGAGGCCTATGCCCGTGCTCTGGAAGTGGTGACGGATGTGCGCCTGCCGGACCCCGAGCGGATGCTGAACAGCTTTCCGCATCAGCTGTCCGGTGGCCAGCAGCAGCGCATCGTGATCGCGATGGCCCTGATGTCCAAGCCGTCCCTTCTGATCCTGGACGAACCGACAACCGCGCTGGACGTGACGGTCGAGGCCGCCGTGGTGGAACTGGTCAAGGATCTGGGCAAGAAATACGGCACCTCGATGCTGTTCATTTCGCACAATCTGGGCCTGGTTCTAGAGACCTGTGACCGCTTGTGCGTGATGTATTCCGGCGAGGCGGTCGAACGTGGCTCGATCCACGATGTCTTTGATGAGATGCAGCATCCCTACACTCAGGCGCTGTTCCGCTCGATCCCCCTGCCCGGCGCGGACAAGAATTCGCGCCCGCTGGTTGCAATCCCCGGCAACTTCCCGTTGCCGCACGAACGCCCACCCGGCTGCAATTTCGGCCCGCGATGTGACTATTTCGAGGAAGGGCGCTGTGACGCGCAGGACATTCAGATGTTCCCGGTCCCCGGCAATGACCGCCACCATACGCGTTGCTTGAAGTTCCAGGAAATCGACTGGAATGCGCCCATCACGGTTGCAGAGCAAAAAGAAAAAGCGCCGATCGGCAAGACCGTTCTGAAGATGGATAACCTCAAGAAATACTACGAGGTGGCCGCAAACGCTCTGTTCGGTGGGGGCGAGAAGAAGGTGGTCAAGGCCAACGAAACCCTCAGCTTCGACGCACATGAATCGGAAACGCTGGCGATCGTTGGCGAGTCCGGCTGCGGCAAATCCACGTTTGCCAAGGTCCTCATGGGATTGGAGACGGCGACCGACGGACAGATCCTGCTGGACAACCGCAATATCGAGCATCTGCCGATCGAAGAACGGGATGCCAAGACCGTCGGCGAAGTTCAGATGGTCTTTCAAAATCCGTTCGATACGCTGAACCCGTCGATGACGGTCGGACGTCAGATCATCCGCGCGCTGGAAATCTTCGGCGTCGGAAACTCGGAGGCCGAACGCAAGCAACGGATGCTCGAGTTGCTGGACCTTGTGAAGCTGCCGCGCGCGTTTGCCGACCGTATGCCGCGCCAACTGTCAGGCGGCCAGAAACAGCGCGTCGGGATAGCCCGAGCCTTTGCCGGGGACGCCCGGATCGTCGTCGCGGACGAGCCGGTCTCGGCATTGGATGTGTCGGTGCAGGCAGCCGTGACCGATCTGTTGATGGAGATCCAGCGCGAACACAAGACGACACTGCTGTTCATCAGCCACGACCTGTCGATCGTGCGCTACCTCAGCGACCGCGTCATGGTGATGTATCTGGGCCACGTGGTCGAACTGGGCACGACCGATCAAGTATTCTCGCCGCCCTATCACCCCTATACCGAGGCGCTGCTGAGCGCGGTTCCAATCGCCGATACTTCGGTCGAAAAGAAACACATCGTCCTTGAGGGCGATATTCCTTCGGCGATGAACCCGCCGCCCGGATGTCCGTTCCAAACCCGGTGCCGGTGGAAGTCCGAGGTTGCGGGCGGATTGTGCGAAAAAGAGGTTCCGCCGGTCCAGACGCTGGCTAACGGACACCAGGTCAAGTGTCATCTGTCCACCGAAACACTGGCGAAGATGGAGCCGGTTATCAAAATAGCGGCTGAGTGATCGCCCAAAGAAAAACCGGCCTTGGGCCGGTTTTTTTGAGCAGCTATTGTATCAGCCGCCCCAGATGACTTTGACGTAATTCTGCGTCTCGGCATAGGGCGGCACGCCCCCATGCTTTTCCACCGCTTGCGGGCCGGCGTTGTAAGCTGCCAGCGCGAGGCGCCAGGACTTGAATTTGCGGTATTGCCACGAAAGATACCGCGCACCGCCTTCAAGGTTTTGCTTCGGGTCATGCGGGTTCACGTTCAGCAGCCTGGCGGTTTGGGGCATCAGCTGCGCGAGGCCCAAAGCGCCCTTGTGCGACTTGGCGTGAGGGTTCCAACCGCTTTCCTGTTGAACCAGACGCAGGAACAGTTCTTCCGGGACGTTGTGCTTGCGCGCTGCCTGGCGCGCCATGGCAAGGTATTCACCACGGTACTTGCCGGAGTAGCGCTTTTTGAAACTGCCGTCCGGCGTCTTCGGTTTCAGCCGTTCAGAGTCGCGATACTGGCTGGCGGCCCGCGTGTCCAATATCTTGGCCTGCTTCAAAAAGATATCTTTGCGATTCTTGGTCGACAGCACATCTGCGCTCAGCGGCGTCGACGCCAGAACGAGGCATGCAATTGAAAAACCACTTAACAGACAACGCATTCAAGCAATCCCGCTCGTTCAGCAATCATTCGGATTATAGGTATTTCAGGCAGAAATGAAAGCTTGGTTAAGGAAACACTGATTTTCCGGGTGGCATTCCGGGCATCAACCGTGTTCCAACCCGGGCGCAGGACGTATAGGGTTTCAGGTGAACTCAGCGTCAGATTCGGGCGCCATCAAGCTAGTCAAAAAACGGGGAAATCCATGGCAGGTTCAGTCAACAAAGTCATTCTGGTCGGCAATCTCGGGCGCGATCCCGAAGTGCGGTCGTTTCAGAACGGTGGCAAGGTCTGCAACCTACGGATCGCGACCTCGGAGAACTGGAAAGACCGCAATACCGGTGAACGCCGCGAACGGACCGAGTGGCACACAGTCGCTATTTTTTCCGAACCGCTCGTCCGCATCGCCGAGCAGTATTTGCGCAAAGGGTCAAAGGTCTACATCGAAGGCCAACTGGAAACGCGCAAGTGGCAGGATCAGTCCGGACAGGATCGCTATTCCACCGAAGTCGTTCTGCGCCCTTACCGCGGTGAACTGACCCTGTTGGACAGTCGCAATGAGGGCGGCGGATACGGTGGCGGCCAAAGCAGCGGTTACGGAGGAGGCCAGGACAGCGGCGGATACTCCGAGCCCTACGCCGCACAGTCCAGCGCACCGGCACCGGCATCAGGCGGCATCGACGACGACGAAATCCCGTTCTAATCTCCAGCGAGGCACGTCATGACATGGTCCTTTGCCGTCGGCCGATTGCTCGGATCGGAACTGAGGGTCCATGTCACCTTCTTCCTGCTGCTGGCCTGGGTCGGCTTTGCCGCCTACTCTGACGGTGGGTGGCCAGCAGCCATCGACAACATCGTTTTTGTTCTGGCGTTGTTTGCCTGCGTGGTTGCCCATGAGTTCGGTCATGCGCTGATGGCCCGCAGGTATGGCATTCGCACTCCTGACATCACTCTGCTGCCCATCGGCGGCTTGGCCCGCCTGGAGAGGATGCCGGAAAAGCCGATGCAAGAAGTTGCCGTCGCATTGGCTGGTCCAGCGGTCAACGTCGTCATCTGGGGCATACTTGTCCTTCTGGGTGCGGGAATGCAGGTTGAAACGCTGGCGCAAATCGACTCGACCCGCGTCGACCTGCTGAGCCGGCTGGCCTACGTCAATCTGTTCCTCGCGGTGTTCAACCTGATCCCCGCGTTTCCGATGGACGGCGGCCGCGTGTTCCGCGCCCTGCTCTGCCTGAAGATGGACAGGGTCAGGGCCACACGGGCCGCCGCCTTTGCGGGCCAGGCCGTGGCCGTCGGGTTCGGGTTTCTGGGGCTCAGCACCGGTAACCCGATCCTGGTTCTGATCGCGGTTTTCGTCTTCATCGCGGCAAATGCCGAAAGTCAGGATGTAGCAATGCGCTCGGTGGCGCGCCGCGTGCTGGCTCGCGACGCGATGATTACCGAGTTCCACGCACTTACCCCCCAAGACACGTTGGCAACGGCGGCCCAGGCCGTGATCCAGACAACTCAGCACGAGTTCCCGGTTTTGGGCGCAGACGGGCAGCTGTTGGGCTTTGTGACCCGCAATCGGCTGTTTGCCGCGCTAGCCGGCGATCACCCCCGGTCGGAACCCGCGACCTCGGTCATGGAAGAGCAAATCCCCCGGGTGGCCCTGACCAGTGGGCTCGAAGCCGTTCTGGATGGTCTCCATGGTGGCGCACCGGCCGTGGCGGTCTGCACCAAGACCGGTCAGATGGTCGGATACATCACCCGCGAAAACATTGGCGAATTGATGGTGATACGGGGCCGCTGACTCCGCTTATCAGCACGTTGCCAATGCATCCTGCAGAACGGACAGAACGGCATCGCGTGGCACGTCCGACGTGACGAAGGCCTGCCCGATCCCACGCGCCAGGATGAAACGCAGCTGGCCGTCAACGACCTTCTTGTCCTGAGCCATAAGGTCGACCAGATCTTCGGCGCTCGGCAGATCACCCGGAATATCAGACAGATCGGTCTTCATGCCCATCGCCTTCAGGTGAGCGCGGACGCGGCTCGGGTCTTCCTGGGAACACAGCCCCATGCGGGCCGACAGCTCGAACGCCAGGGCACAGCCAATGGCAACACCCTCGCCATGCAGCAGCCGGTCGGAATAGCCCGTCGCCGCCTCAAGCGCGTGGCAGAACGTATGCCCGAGGTTCAACAGCGCCCGGTCGCCTTGTTCAGTCTCGTCGCGGGCCACGATGTCGGCCTTCATCTGAACCGAACGGGTGACCGCCTGAACCCGGGTCGCCATGTCCCCGGCCGACAGCGCGGGGCCGTTGCGCTCCAACCATTCGAAGAAATTGGCATCCCCCAGAAGGCCATATTTTACGACTTCACCATATCCGGCCAGAAAATCACGCGCCGTCAGGGTGCCAAGCACTGAGGTATCAGCCAGAACCAACGAAGGTTGATGAAACGCACCGATCAGGTTTTTGCCTTGCGGAGCATTGATACCGGTTTTGCCTCCCACGGAACTGTCGACCTGCGCCAGAAGCGAGGTTGGGATCTGCACAAAGCGCACACCGCGACGCAGCACTGCGGCGGCAAAGCCCCCCAGATCTCCGATTACTCCACCGCCGAAGGCTACGACGATATCGCGCCGTTCGATCTTTTCGGCCAGCAGCCATTCGACGGCGCGCTCGAAATGCGGCCAGCTTTTGGTCGCCTCACCTGCGGGCAGAGCCAATGCGGTCATTTCCACCCCGGCGGACGCCAGGCCGCTGCGCAAAGCATCCATATGCAAACCGGCCACGGTTTCATCGGTCAGAACCGCTACACGCGGACGGTGCAGCATGGGTTTGATCCGCGCACCGGCCTGAGCCAACAGGTCCGGCCCGATTTCCACGTCATAGGACCGCTCGGCCAGATCAACGTTAACTGTCTGATGCATCTATTTGACTTCCAATACATCCGGGCGCGTCATCAGCTTTTCCAAAACCCGGTCAACCATATCCTCGATCGCGGTGTCGCCGTCCGAATTCACCACCAGATCGGCCTGTGCGTACAACGGCACGCGGGCCTCGTACAGGTCACGCAGCGTTGCATACGGATCAGGCGTACGCAGCAAGGGTCGCGTGTCTTTGTGGCGCACCCGGTTCCACAACACATCCAGATCCGCGCACAGCCATACGGAAACCCCGCGGTCCGAGATCATCGTCCGGTTTTCTTCGCTCAGAAAAGCGCCACCGCCGGTCGACAGGATACCCTTTTTCTCGTCCAGCAGACGGCCGATGACCTGGCTTTCTTTGGTGCGAAAGAACGGCTCGCCGTCCCGTTCAAAGATCTCGGGGATGGTCATGTTGGCAGCCGATTCGATCTCGCTGTCACTGTCGAGGAATGGAACACCAAGGCGCGCGGCCAGAGCGCGCCCCACGGCCGTCTTGCCAGCGCCCATCATGCCGACCAAAACCACCGTTTTGTGCAGGTCAAAGACCTGCCGTTGTCCGGCCGGCGCCACGTTATGCTTAATTTCGCTCATTTCCCTGTGAATGACGTGATCTTGGGAAAAATGCCAGTTATAACTTGGCCAAAATCGAAAATTGAGGCAGCGTTGAGCCATGGGCCGTCTGATCAAATTCCTGTTGTACCTAATTTGCCTGCTTTTCATCGGCTTGGTGGCTTATGCGTATCTTGGCCCATTCTTCGGCGCCGATTTCTCGGCCCCGCAAAGCGAAATCAGCGAACCGGTAATTCTGGATGTCAACTAGGGCCGTCGTGCTGGCGCTTGCACTGACCGGCCAAGCCGCCGCACAAACCGAACAGCCGCTATCCGCGATCGACTGGCTGGAGACGGCCCCTGACCTGTTGCCGGGGACCGTATTGCTCGAGCCGCCGGTTACCGATACGGGCCTGCAGCCCGACATCCAGGTGTCTCCGCTCGAGGCGCTGTCGCCGCCGTTGGGATTGGTGGATGGGTCCGCGACCGGGCTGCCGGTTGATCTGTGGCTGCCCAGCGATCCGGCCCGGCTGGCCGAACTCATCGCGCGCGTGCCGGTCAAATCGAACCCTGCCATGCAGCGGCTGTTGTTCACACTTTTGCTGACCGAGGCCCGCGCCCCGGCAAATTCCAATGAGCCAGACCAACTTCTGCTGGCGCGGCTGGATCGTCTGATGCAGCTGGGTGCCGCCGATCCGACGCAATCCTTGGTGCAGCTAGCCGGCCCCACCGATACGCCTGAGCGGTTCAAACGATGGTTTGACGCAACTCTGTTGACCGGCGACGAAGACCGCAGCTGCACTGCCCTGATCGCGCAACCGCATTTGTCGGGGGATTATTCCGCGCAGGTCTTCTGCAAGGCCCGCAGAGGTGACTGGGCTTCGGCCGCACTGACACTCGAAGCGGCGCATGCGCTCGAATTACTGCCGCCCGAGCAACTCGATCTGCTGGATCGCTTCCTAAGCCCAGAAATGTTCGAAGGCGCCGCCTATTTGCCGCAACCCGAAGACCCTGACCCGCTGACGTTTCGCCTGTTCGAAGCGATCGGCGAGCGACTTCCGACCGCCTCGTTGCCGCGGGCCTTTGCCAATGCCGACCTGCGCGATGTTGCCGGTTGGAAGGCCCAGATCGAAGCGGCCGAGCGTCTGACCCGCATCGGCGCGCTTACGCCGAACCATCTGCTGGGCCTCTATACCGAGCGCGCGCCTGCGGCTTCGGGCGCGGTCTGGGATCGCGTCTCGGCTGTTCAGCGTTTCGAAACGGCGCTGGAGACCGGAAGCCCCGAGGCAATATCCAAGACCCTGCCGAAAGTTTGGGCAGAAATGGGTTCGGTCGGGCTCGAAGTGCCCTTTGCCGAACTGTTCGCCGAGCGCCTGATGCCGATCAAGTTGCCCGACCCGACCACCGAGAATCTGCGCTGGCGCATCCTGCTGTTGTCCGAGTTGTACGAGGATGCCGCACGATCTGTCCCCGACGGACCCGAGGCCAATGCCTTTCTGGCTGCTTTGGCATCGGGCCAACCCGAGCGTTCGAACTCGCCCTCACCGATGGCTGACGCCATTGCCGAAGGGTTTGCATGGTCGGCACCGATCCCGTCCGATATCCGCGCGATGTTGGAAGCAAACCGTCTGGGTGAGGCAATTCTTGAGGCCATGCAGATGTTCGCGCATGGCGCGCGCGGCAATCTGGTTGACCTGACTGCGGCCATCGCGGTGTTCCGGCATGTCGGCCTGGAAGACACGGCGCGCCGTGCCGCCTTGCAGTTGCTTGTTCTGAAGGGGGCCTGACAGTGTCCGCTCCGGCGACACAAGACTTGTGGATTTCCGCGTTTCTCGAGGCGCAGGCCGCAGAACTTGGGGCGGCAACCAACACTTTGCTGGCCTATGGGCGAGACTTGAAGGACTTTGCCGCGTGGCTCGGTCGGCGAAATGCCGAGTTCGAAGCCGCCGACCAGGATATGATCGAGGCCTACCTGATTGACTGTGACGCACAAGGCCTTTCGCGCGCGACCCGCGCCCGCCGCCTCTCTGCCATCAAGCAATTGTACCGTTTCGCGTTTGAAGAAGGCTGGCGCTCGACCAATCCGGCCATCCAGATCAAAGGCCCGGGACGCCAGAAAAGACTGCCCAAGACGCTGGACGTGGCCGAAGTCGACCGCCTGCTTGAGGCCGCCAGGCAAACAGGGCGCAGTACGGCAGACAAGCTGCGCAACACCTGCCTGATGGAAATTCTGTATGCGACCGGGATGCGTGTGACCGAACTTGTTTCCCTGCCGGTATCATCCGCCCGGGGCGACCCACGCATGCTGCTGGTTCTCGGCAAAGGCGGAAAAGAGCGCATGGTGCCCTTGTCACCGCCTGCGCGCGATGCTTTGGCGGCATGGCTGACGATCCGGGACGAAGCCGAAGATGCAGCCGCCGCCAACGGAGGCCAGCGGTCCCGGTTCCTGTTTCCTTCGCGCGGAAAATCAGGGCACCTGACCAGACACCGGTTCTTTGCACTGATAAAGGAACTGGCCGTGCAAGGTGGTGTATCTCCTGACAAAGTCACGCCACACACGCTGCGCCATGCCTTTGCGACGCATCTTTTGGCCAATGGGGCCGATTTGCGTTCGATCCAGACCCTGCTTGGTCACGCCGACGTCGCGACGACAGAAATCTATACGCATGTCCTGGACGAGCGCCTGTCGGAACTGGTGTTGCAGCATCACCCGCTTGCCAAGGATGACGGTCGAGACTAGGGCCAAACCCTTGATCGCGCGCATCTGCGCCCCCATAACCATTGCATCAACAATACCTGAAACGGACCGATGGACTCTGACCCTTCTCTTCTCGATGGCGCCTTCTGGCTGACTACGGCCTCAATTCTGCTTCTGCTGGTACTCTCCGGCTTCTTCTCGGGGTCTGAAACAGCGCTGACGGCGTCTTCGCGGGGTAAACTGCGGGCGCAAGCCGACAAAGGATCGCGCGGCGCGCAAAAGGCGCTGGAGATCACTGACGACAACGAACGTCTGATCGGCTCGGTTCTGCTGGGCAACAACCTCGTCAACATCCTTGCAGCCTCGCTGGCCACGGCTTTGTTCACCCGACTTTTCGGAGAAAGCGGCGTGGCACTGGCCACCTTGGTCATGACCCTGCTTGTTCTGGTCTTTGCTGAGGTGCTGCCCAAGACCTACGCGATTACCAATGCCGAAAAGGCCGCCGCGGCGGTCGCCCCGGTGATCGGTGTCGTCGTTACGGTGTTTTCGCCGGTGGTGGCTGCCGTTCGCCTGCTGGTGCGCGGTGTACTGCGCCTGTTCGGGGTTCAGATCGACCCCGACAGCAACATCCTTGCCGTACGCGAGGAGATCGCCGGTGCTCTGCAACTGGGCCATTCCGAGGGGGTCGTCGAAAAAGAGGACCGCGACCGCATCCTGGGCGCGCTTGACCTCGGCGACCGCACGGTAGAGGAAATCATGCTGCACCGCTCGAATATCGAGATGATCGACGCGGACGCAGACCCTGAATCGATCCTGAAACAATGCCTCGAAAGCCGTCACACGCGCCTGCCGGTGTTCCGTGGCCAGCCCGAAAACATCGTGGGCGTCGTGCACGCCAAGGATCTGTTCCGTGCCATGTACGCAAAGGCAGGCGGTAGCGATGGCGGGGCGGAAAGACTGAAGTCATTTGACATCCTCAAGGTAGCAAATGACCCCTATTTCGTACCGGAGACCACCACGCTGGACGATCAGATGCGGGAATTCCTGCGCATGCACAGCCATTTTGCGCTGGTGGTAGATGAATACGGCTCGCTGCGCGGGTTGATCACGCTCGAGGACATCCTCGAAGAAATCGTCGGCGAGATTGCCGACGAATTCGACGTGGACGAAGATGTGACGGTTACGCGAACCGAAGACGGTCAGTATCTGGTCGAAGGCTCGATGACCATCCGCGACCTGAACCGTGCGATGGACTGGTCCCTGCCCGATGACGAAGCCAACACCATTGCCGGGCTGGTCATCCACGAAGCGCAGATGATTCCGACCGTCGGTCAGGTGTTCTCGTTCCACGGATTCCGGTTCGAGGTCGTCGAACGCGAGGGCAACCGGATTACCTGGTTGAAGGTGCGGCCGCTCTGACGGACGGCCGGCGGAAACGACAAACTCGGTCGTTTTCGTGACAGATACCGGCGCGGCACCCCTGCACCTTCGGGCCAGACGCAAGGAGGTGCGGATGAAAACCACGTGTCAGGTTGCCGTGATCGGCGGTGGAGTTGTCGGGTGTTCGGTGCTGTATCACCTGACCAAGCTGGGCTGGTCGGATGTGATGCTGCTGGAACGGTCGGAATTGACCAGCGGATCTACCTGGCACGCGGCGGGCGGGTTCCACACGCTGAACGGCGACACCAACATGGCCGCGCTGCAGGGCTATACCATCAGGCTGTACAAGGAACTGGAAGAGATCACCGGCATGTCCTGCGGGCTGCACCATGTGGGCGGCATCACGCTGGCCGACAACCAGGACCGGTTCGACATGCTGCGGGCCGAACGCGCCAAGCATCGCTTCATGGGGTTGGAGACCGAGATCGTCGGCCCCGACGAGATCAAGCAGATCGCCCCTATCACCAACACCGACGGGATCATCGGCGCGCTCTATGATCCGCTGGACGGGCACCTCGACCCTTCGGGCACGACCCACGCCTATGCCAAGGCCGCGCGGATGGGCGGCGCCACGATCGAGACCCACTGCATGGTGCGTGAAACCAACCAGCGCCCCGACGGCACGTGGGACGTTGTGACGGACAAGGGCACCATCCACGCCGAGCATATCGTCAACGCTGGCGGCCTCTGGGCACGCGAAGTTGGCGCGATGGCGGGCATCTACTTCCCGCTGCACCCGATGGAGCACCAGTACCTCGTCACCGACACCATCCCCGAAATCGAGGCGATCATCGACGCGGGCAGCGAGCATCCGCACGTCATGGACCCGGCCGGCGAAAGTTATCTGAGGCAGGAAGGCCGCGGTCTCTGCATCGGCTTCTACGAACAACCCTGCAAACCCTGGGCCGTGGACGGCACGCCGTGGGAGTTCGGGCACGAGCTGCTGCCCGACGATTTCGACAAGATCACCGACGCGATCGAATTCGCCTATC
This sequence comes from Ruegeria sp. BHSC029, assembly GCF_059613085.1. Taxonomy (NCBI): domain Bacteria; kingdom Pseudomonadati; phylum Pseudomonadota; class Alphaproteobacteria; order Rhodobacterales; family Roseobacteraceae; genus Ruegeria; species Ruegeria sp. BHSC029. The sequence goes on along the minus strand of NZ_JBXWRU010000001.1, from coordinate 285,081 downwards.
GCCGCTTCCCGGTTCTGGCCGAAGCCGGGGTGAAATCGGTGATCCACGGCCCCTTCACCTTTGCCCCCGACGGCAACCCGCTGGTCGGGCCTGTGCCCGGCGTGCGCAACTACTGGTCGGCCTGCGGCGTGATGGCCGGGTTCAGCCAGGGCGGCGGCGTCGGCCTGACACTGGCGCAATGGATGATCGAGGGCGAACCCGAGCGCGACGTCTTTGCCATGGACGTGGCCCGCTTCGGCGACTGGATCACCCCCGGCTACACCCGCCCCAAGGTGATCGAGAACTATCAGAAGCGTTTCTCCGTCGCCTACCCCAACGAGGAACTGCCGGCCGCGCGGCCCAACCGCACCACGCCGATGTATGACATCTTCAGCGATCTGGGTGCGGTCTGGGGCCAGCAATACGGGCTGGAAGTGCCGAACTATTTCGCGCAAGAGGGCGAGCCGGGTTATGAAACCCCGTCCTTCCGCCGCTCGGACGCCTTCGAGGCAACGGGCCGCGAGGTTCGCGCTGTGCGCGAAGGCGCCGGCATCAACGAAGTGCACAATTTCGGCAAATACCTTGTAACAGGTCCACGCGCCCGCGACTGGCTGGATCGGATCATGGCCGGTCGCATCCCCAACCCGGGCCGCCTGTCGCTGACCCCGATGCTGTCGCCCAAGGGCAAACTGATCGGTGATTTCACCGTGTCCTGCCTGGGCGAGGAGGAGTTCCAACTCACCGCCTCTTACGGTGCGCAGAACTTCCATATGCGCTGGTTCCAGCAGCATCAGGAAGACGGCGTAACCGTTGAAAATATCAGCGACAAACGCAACGGCTTCCAGATCGCCGGCCCCAAGGCCCGCGAAGTTCTGGCCGCCTGCACCCGCGGAGACATCAGCGACATGCGCTTCATGGATGTGCGCCGAATGATCGTCGGCATGACCGACTGCATCGTACAGCGGGTCAGCTATACCGGCGATCTGGGCTATGAGATCTACTGCGATCCGATGGCACAACGCCAGCTATGGTGGACGCTGTGGCGGGCCGGCCAGCCGCACGGCATCACCCCATTCGGCATGCGCGCTATGATGAGCCTGCGGCTGGACAAGTTCTTCGGCTCGTGGATGCGCGAGTTCTCGCCCGATTACACAGCCGCTGAAACCGGGCTGGACCGCTTCATCTCGTTCTCCAAGAACGTCGATTTCATCGGGCGCGCTGTCGCCGAGGCCGAGCGGGCTGAAGGACCAGCCCGGAAGCTTGTGGCCTTTGAGGTCGAAGCCGAGGACGCAGATGTGAACGCCTACGAGCCCATCTGGCACGATGGCGCGGTCGTTGGGTTTTGCACATCCGGCGGGTATTCGCATTTCGCGCAGAAATCAGTTGCCATGGGTTTCCTGCCAACGGGCCTGGCGGCCAACGGTTTGGCAGTTGAAATCGAAATCCTGGGCCAGATGCGCAAAGCCCGTGTGCTGACCAGTCCACTATTTGACCCCGACGGTGCGCGTATGCGGGGGTGACAGCCGTTCCGGTTGGCGGCAAGGTGGCCGCCATGAAGGATATCCCTGTCATTTTGCTGGCCGCCGGAAGCTCTCGCCGTATGGGCGGAGTGGACAAGTTGATGCAAATTGTCGACGGTCAACCACTGATCCGACGCTCGGCTGAAACCGCGCGAGCTGTCGGGCCGGTCATCGTCGCCCTGCCGCCGGCACCTCACCCGCGATACACCGCCCTGAGCGGGATGGATTTGGAGGTCATTTCTGTTCCCGATGCGGATGAAGGCATGAATGCCAGTTTGCGCAGGGCTGTCGCGCAGCTGCCGGTATCTGCCCGGGCAGCGATGATCCTGCTGGCCGATCTCCCAGATCTGACATCAGACGACCTGCGCGCGGTCCTCCGGTCGGTCACCGAACATCCTGACAAGCTGATCTGGCGCGGAGCGTCCTCGGACGGAGTTCCAGGCCATCCTGTAATCTTCGACCGAAGTCTCTTTTTTGATCTGGCGCATTTGACCGGAGATGGCGGCGCACAAGCCATCGTACGCGCGCATCTGCACCAGGTGCACCTGCAGCCTTTGCCGGGTCAGAACGCTATTCTGGATCTGGATACGCCCCAAGCGTGGGCCGAATGGCGTAAAAAGCAAAGATCCCAAAAGTAACGCGGCCCGGTCGAGAACGACCGGGCCGGTTGCCCAAAACAGGACTACCACTTTCACCAATCCCGAAAACGCGGCCCGGATGTCGTCAAGACATCAGACCAATGTGCTGCCGAACCGAAACAAGACCCCCTCGTTAACATGCCGCTCAGCGCTTCCGGTGACTGAGATCTGCCTTCAAGCACCCCCTTGATGCTGTCAGGCCCCCCTTTCACTTGGGCACGTTCATCGTCACCGATAAGTTCAGTGCAAACAACGTAAAATTGGTTGAATCGGCTAATTTTACCGGATTCGTAATGGTATTTCCGCAACAACGCGCGTCACGGAAATCTACCCAAGGTTGTTCGTGCGCTTTGCCATTGCTGACCCAGGACATGAAATATTTAGCGCTAAACGATCAAAATGACATTTTTGCAAAGACCTATTGTACAATTACCACCTTCTGAAAGGGCGGCGGCGCAACCTTTGAGTGTCCGTGAAAATTCGGTCAAAAACCGCCGCTGGACTGTTAACAAATTTGATTCAATTCAATGCTTTTGCGAATTTGACCCTCATTTCGGCAACAATCCACCGATTCGACCGGCAACTCCCACGGCCGATTCCCGGGATTGCGAGCGCTACCAGACGCCTGCAATGTGGCAAAATTAAGATTTATTAATTGATCAGTCAGAAAACGCAAAGACTGGCGGCTCATGTTCCCTGCAAAGCGCACATCAACAAGCGCCGAACCAAGGAGACCTAGTCAACATGAGCATCCGCAAATCCCCCCTTATTCTTCCTCGTACCTCAGGGCTGTTTGGCGCCACCGCGCTGAGCGCGGCGTTGCTGGCCGCGACCGCCATTCCGTCGCAGGCCGACGAAGCCCTGGCGGATCTGGTCGAAACAGTTTCACCGTCCGTGGTAACCGTCATTGCCTCGATCGACGCGGCCCCGTCGCCGGCGAGTGGCCAGGAGTTTGATTTCGAAGGTCAGCCTTTTGGTGAGTTCTTCAAACGTTTCGGGATTCCCGAAGGCTTTGACGCCCCGCGCCGTGGTCCCAGTCAGGGCTTGGGATCCGGGTTCGTACTGGATGAAGATGGCTATATCATCACCAACCACCACGTCGTCGACAAAGCCAGCAAGATCACCGTGCGCCTGAGCGATGATCGTTCGTACGAGGCTGAAGTCGTGGGGACCGATCCCCTGACCGATATCGCGCTGCTCAAGATCGAGGCGGATGAGGCGCTTCAGCCGGTCCCGCTGGGGGATAGCGATGACATCCGCGTGGGCGAAGACGTGGTCGCCATCGGCAACCCCTTCGGCCTGAGTTCGACCGTCACGACCGGCATCGTTTCCGCCAAGGGACGCAATATCTCGGAAGGCCCCTACGCTGAATTCATTCAGACCGATGCGGCCATCAACAAAGGCAACTCGGGCGGTCCCCTGTTCAACATGGACGGCGAAGTCGTTGGGGTGAACTCGGCCATCTATTCGCCCAGTGGCGGTTCGGTCGGACTGGGCTTTGCCGTGACTTCGAACATCGTCGAGCACATCGCTGCGGACCTGCGTGACGATGGCCAGGTCAGCCGTGGCTGGCTGGGTGTCTCGATCCAGAACATCAGCCCCGAGCTGGCAGCAGCGATGGGTGTCGATGGCACTGTCGGCGCACTGGTGTCCGAGGTTCTGCCGGACAGCCCCGCTCAGGGCGTGCTGCAACAGGGCGACGTGATCATCGCCTTCAATGGCGAACAGGTCGACTCGAGCAGTGAACTGCCGGTGCTCGTTGGCACCACGGCCGTCGGAACCGACAGCAAGGTTACCGTCCTGCGCAATGGCAAGGAAGAGACCCTGAACGTCACGATCGGGCAGCATTCGGCCCAGATGGCGGCAAACGCGGAACCGACCGATGACGCAGTGGCGGGCAAGACGCTGGGTGTCACCGTAGCACCGCTGTCCGAAGCGACTCGTGCGCAGATCGGAGTTCCCGAGAACGTGCACGGCGTGGTCGTCACTTCGCTCAAGCCGGACAGCCCGGCGGCCAAGGCCGGTCTGCGGCAGGGCGACGTGATCGTGAAGCTGGGCAACCAGGATGTGGAAACACCCGAGGCGCTCAAATCCGCGCTCGAAGATCAGAAGACCGATCCGGCGCTGATGCTGATCAACCGCGGCGGCAATCAGATCTTCGTCGCCGTCGAGATCGCCTGACCTGCGTCCCGCGCGCACCGCATGATGGGGATATCCGGTGCGCGCATCTCCTGGCGGACACGATTTGTCCACGTGCTGTCGGGATTGCCGGGTGCGGATTTCGCACCCGGCAGTTTTTTTACCTGTCCATACGTGATTATATCCTGAGTGAAAGGAAATCCGACCATGAGCAGACGTCTGTTGATCGTTGAGGATGATGAAGACACGCGGGACTTCATCGCCAAGGGATTTGGCGAGGAAGGTTATGTCGTCGAATGCGCCGAGGACGGCCGCGAAGGTTTGTACCACGCGACCGACGGTGGATTTGACGCGGTCGTTCTGGACAGGATGCTGCCCGGGCTGGATGGTCTGGCCCTGATCAAGTCGATGCGCGCCGCCGGGGTCAAGACGCCGGTTCTGATGCTGACAGCCATGAGCGCCGTGGACGAGCGGGTGAAAGGGCTGCATGCGGGTGCCGACGACTATCTGGTCAAGCCCTTCTCATTTCAGGAACTTCATGCCCGGATCGAAGCCCTGTTGCGCCGACCTCAGGAATCCGAGGAAACCCCGACCCTCAAATGCCGCGACCTTGAAATGGATCTGCTGACCCGAAAGGTCACACGCAACGGTCGCGAGATCACTCTGACGCCCAGAGAGTTCCAGATTCTGGAATTCTTCCTTCGGCGGAAAAACCGGGTGGTGTCGAGGACGATGCTTCTCGAAGGTGTCTGGGACTACCATTTCGACCCGAACACAAACGTCGTCGACGTTCACATCTCCAAACTGCGTAGGCAATTGGATGAAGGTGGTGAACCACCGCTTATCGAAACCGTGCGCGGGGCTGGCTACATGGTTTCTGATGGTTAAGTCGCCCTTGTCGTTCAAGGACTCCAGGACACGGTTGGTGCTGGCCAGCATGGTGCTCAGCACATTGCTGACCGCGGCCGTATTGTTGCTGGTCTATATCACCGCCAACCGCACGATCGAAGGCGAAACCCGATCTGTCGTGTCCGCCGAACTGACCGGGCTGGCGGACGAGTACGAACGCCTGGGGCTGGTCGGCCTGATGGTGGCCATCGAACGCCGGCTTCCGACCGCGTCCGAGCGCGATGCGCTTTACCTGTTGGCTGACCGCTCGGGAAAAACCTTGGCCGGCAACCTCAAGCGATGGCCCGAAGGCATCGCCGCTGGCAGTGGGTGGGTGGATCTGGAACTGCGCAGAACCGAGACGGATCAGCTGGTCCCGATCTCCGCCGCATCGATCTTGCTGCCCGGCGGCGAACGGCTGTTGGTGGGCCGCGACGCCCTCGCCCGTCAGCAGTTCGACCGGGTGCTGTTTCATTCGGTGGCGCTGGCCTTGGGCGCGGCCCTTGCGCTGAGCATTCTGACCGGTTGGCTTTTGACCCGTCTGGTGTTTTCGCGGCTGAAGGATATCGCCGACACCGCAGAAACCATCGTGTCCGGCGACCTGTCCCAACGAATGCCACAGCGTGGCACCGGCGACGAGTTCGACCAGATGGCAGGCACATTGAACAACATGCTGGACCGGATCGAAGAGTTGGTTAGCAACTTGCGCACCACGTCAAATTCGATCGCGCATGATCTGCGGTCACCTCTGTCCCGGTTGAAGCAGCGGGTGGTCGCCTTGGCCGAGCCAGGCAAAAGCGACCTGGATCGTGAGGTCGACATCGCCCGGGCAACGGCCGAAATCGATCACGTGTTGCGGGTTCTCGGACAGCTGACCGAGATCTCACGCGCCGAGGCGGGGTTGGGGCGGGAGCAGTTTGAACCTGTGGACCTTGAGCGCTTGGTCAACGATGCCGTGGAGTTGTACGAACCGGTCGCGGCCGACAAGGATGTGCGCCTCGAGGTCACGGGTCGGGCGGCTCCGATCATGGGGCACCGCCCTTTGCTGTCGCAGGCCCTGTCGAACCTTCTGGAAAACGCCATGCGCTATGCCCCTGAAGGAACTGCAATTTCCATCGAACTGCGCGAAGACGGCCCGTTTGCCCTGCTGAGTGTCCGCGACCGCGGCCCGGGCGTGCCGGCCGAGATGCTGTCGCAGCTTCAACTGCCCTTCGTCACGCTCGATCCCGCGCGGTCGGACCGAAACTCAGGCCTCGGACTGGCTTTGGTGGCGGCCATCACCCGCATGCATGGCGGGGGCTTCAGTGCCCAGAATGCGGATCCCGGGCTGAAGGCAGTTCTGAAGCTGGCGCAAAAACCCTAGGTTAACGCCCCACCCTTTTTGTCGATCAAAGGGACGCGGGCAAGGAAGCATATCCGCGGAACCGCATACGCCCACCTCTGACACGTTCATCGGACAGTTGGAAATCTGGGAACCGTGTCACGAACCGCGACAGGGCGACCCGCCCTTCAAGGCGCGCAAGTGTAAGACCTGCGCAAACGTGCGGCCCACCGGCAAAGGCAAGGTGACGGTTCGGTTTGCGCGAAATGTCGAACAAACCCGGGTCTGGGAACACGGCCGGATCCCTGTTTGCAGCGCCGATACACAGATGAAGGTTGGTGCCCTTGGCAATCGGACACCCGTCAATCACGATGTCAGCCGTCGTTTCCCGGTTGCCGAACTGGTTGGGTGAACGGAACCGCAAAACCTCTTCGACCGCCGTATTGATCAGGCTTGGATCATCCATAAGCCGCTGACGCTGCTCCGGGTGGTCATGCAGCAAGGCCAACCCGTTTCCGATCAGGTTCGTCGTGGTCTCATGACCCGCATTCAGAATGAAGATGCAATTCTGAAGCAACTCGATTTCACTCAACTTTTCGTCGGCCCCTTCACCGCGGATCAACCGGGTCAGGACGTCGGTTTCGGGGTCGCCGGGCGTGGCCCTGCGCCGGGCCACCAGATCGGCCAGATACTCCTTGAAGTCCCGAACGGCCGCATGGCCGTCCTCGAGTTGCTTGGCGCTCAGTGCCGGTTCGAGCGCCCCAAGAATGGCCAGGGACCAGTCGCGCAGCGGTTCGCGCTCGTCCACCGGTACGTCCAGAAGGTTTCCGATGATCTGGATCGGGATGGTGGCGGCATAGTCTTCGATCAGATCCACTTGCCGCTTGTCTTCCAGGCGATCCAGCAAACGATCGACGGTCTGGATCAAACCGGGCTCCATCCGGGCGATGGCGCGCGGGGTCAGGGCCGAAGTCATGATTTTGCGAACCCGCGTGTGCAATGGCGGATCCGAGAACACCAGCGAGGTGGTGTGATGCTCGAACAATGGTGATCCCGGACCAAACTTTGGTCCGAACACGGCCTTTTTGTCGGACGAGTACAGGGTCGTGTCCCGATAGATCCGGTCCAGATCAGCGTGCCGCGACAATAGAACCGAGCCATCGGGCTGCGCCAGAACCGGCGCCGAAGACAGCAGCGCATCATAAAACGGGAAGGGATTGTCGATGAAGCCCTCGGGCGGGTTCATCAGGTCCAGATTGCTGATGTCGCTTGTCAATTCCTTCCCCCTCCTGCACGGACCCGTCGCTCAATGCCTAGCGCAACGGAATTCTTCGCACAACGTTCCGGCGGGCAGTGACAGCACGCCCTGGCAAAGCTAAGAAAGAAACATGCCCGAACCTGTGTCTTCCATCCGCAATCTTGGACCTGCTTTCGAGCAGGCCTGTGCCCGTGCGGGCATCCACTCGGCCGAAGAGCTACGCGAACTTGGTGCCGATGCGGCTTATGCCCGGCTGATACAGGCCGGAACCCGGCCTCATTTCATCGGCTATTACGTGTTGGTCATGGGCTTGCAGGGCCGCCCCTGGAACGATTGCAAGGGCGAAGAAAAGAAAGCCCTGCGCGCAAGGTTCGATGCTTTGAAATCGTCAACGAACCAGGCTCCGGCGTCCCGGATCGTCGCGGATCTGGATGCCATCGGTGTACGTGTCGGCCCTGACGATCTGAAATCCGTCTGACCAACAAAAAACCGCGCCCGAAATCGGACGCGGCAATCTCGACAGGTATCGTGGTGCGGCTTAGCCGACCAGTTCGATGCCCGAGAAGAAATATGCGATCTCAACCGCTGCGGTTTCCGGCGCGTCCGAGCCGTGAACCGAGTTCTCACCGACGGACTCGGCGAATTCGGCGCGGATGGTGCCCGGTGCCGCATCGGCGGGGTTGGTTGCACCCATGACTTCACGGTTCTTGGCAATGGCATTTTCGCCTTCCAGAACCTGAACGACAACCGGTGCCGACGACATGAACTCGCACAGTTCGTCATAGAACGGACGCTCGGCATGAACTTCGTAGAACTTGCCGGCTTGTTCCTTGGTCATGTGGATGCGCTTCTGCGCGACGATGCGCAGGCCGGCTTCCTCGAACTTGGCGTTGATCTTGCCGGTCAGGTTGCGGCGGGTTGCATCGGGCTTGATGATCGAAAAAGTGCGTTCCAGTGCCATATCGGGCCTCTCCTTGGTCTGACGGCGCGGGCTGGGCCGCGCGAAATTCATCGCGCGCCGCCTAACACGGTATTTCGCCCGTGAAAAGTGGAATGATGGCGCGATCGCGCCTTTGGGCGTCAGATTGCGTCGGGAAGCGGGTCCCGTGCATCCACCCAACGGACATACAGAACGGCCAAAAGGCCCAGAAAGCTGCTGCCTGCCATCATCGACAGCACCAGATACGGGCCGTTTTCGGGGCTGACCGCAGCTCCGGTGATCGAAGTGATGACCGCACCGAGCGCGACGATCAGAGCGCCCGACAGGCCCGCCGCGCTGCCGGCCAGTTGCGGTCGAACCGACATGACGCCCGCAGACGCGTTGGCGTTCGTCAAACCGTTTCCAAAACCAACAAATATGGCTGATCCAAAAAACACCCAGACCGACCCCATCCCCCCTAAAAACAGCAACAGCCCGCAGAACGGCCCGACCGAGGCGATGATGCGCCCGGCCAGAATCATCGTCGTCAGCCGAGTACGCGCGGCGATCCGACCCGTTACGAAATTGCCGACCATGAAACCGCCGGTGATGATGCCGATCCCCAGGCCCAGTGTGGCGGGGCTCAGATCGAACCAGGCGGCGGCCACCAGGGGCGCCCCGGTGATGAAACTGTAGAACCCCCCGATCGAGAATGCCGCGCACAACGCGTAGCCCCAGAACCGCCGGGCACGGAACAGGTGCGGGTATTCGCGCATCTGCACGGCAAAAGTGGCGGACCGGTTGTGGTTGGTCTCGCCCATCTCCGCCCAGAGCAGCGTCAGCAGCGCCGCCCCTGCAACCGTGTAAAAGACGAACCCGGCCCGCCACCCGAACAGCATGTCCAAAGTGCCACCCAGCATCGGGCCCAGCATCGGCGCCAAAGCCATTGCCATGGCGACATATCCCAGCTTGCTTGCGGCCTCGTTGGGCGGAAACTGGTCGCGGATCGACGCGGCAGACAGCACCGAGCCCCCGACCACGGCGGCCTGCATCAGACGGAACCCCAGAAAGGTCCAGATCGACTCCGCCAGAACACAGCCAAGTGACGCCGCCACAAAGACCGCCATGCAGGTCAAAAGAACCGGCCTGCGCCCGAACCGGTCGGACATTGGCCCAAGGATCAGTTGCAGTACGGCGGACACGGCCAGATAGGCTGCGATCGACAGGTTCACCAGCGCATAATCCGCCCGAAAATCGACCGCCATGTTCGCAAGGGACGGAAGGAACATGTTCAACGACAGCACGGACAGACCGGTCGCAAGGACAAGGGTCACCAAAGAGGGTGGAGTTTGTGCGGCCCGCATCTCAACATCCGAATTTCGTTCATCTGCAAAAGCGCTAGCACAGCGCATGTGGTTTGCACATGGCTTGCGTCTGGCGGTGCCAGTATCGCTCTGCTAAGAGCGGCCCATGCTACGGATCGAGAAAATCACCTATTCGGTCGAAGGCCGCCCTCTGTTCGAGGGCGCCAGCGCCACCATTCCCGAAGGCCACAAGGTGGGTCTGGTCGGTCGCAACGGTACCGGCAAGACCACTCTGTTCCGCCTGATCCGGGGCGAGCTGGCGCTGGAATCGGGCAGCATCACCCTGCCCCGACGCGCGCGGATCGGCGGTGTGTCACAAGAGGTGCCCTCGTCAAACGTATCGCTGATCGACACGGTCCTGGCCGCCGACACCGAGCGCAGCGCCCTGATGGCCGAGGCGCAGCAGGCCACAGACCCCGACCGGATTGCCGAGATTCAGACCCGGCTGGCCGATATCGACGCCTGGTCGGCCGAAGCCCGAGCGGCTACGATCCTCAAGGGGCTGGGCTTTGACGATGCCGATCAGCAGCGGCCCTGCTCCGATTTCTCGGGCGGCTGGCGGATGCGGGTCGCTCTGGCGGCGGTTCTTTTCTCACAGCCCGACCTGCTGCTGCTGGACGAACCGACAAACTATCTGGACCTTGAAGGCGCGCTGTGGCTGGAAAGCTATCTGGCGAAATATCCGCATACGGTCATCGTCATCAGCCACGACCGGGGCCTGCTGAACCGGGCGGTCGGCTCGATCCTGCATCTGGAAGACCGCCAGCTGACCTATTACGCGGTGCCCTACGACAAGTTCGCCGAACGCCGCGCCGAACGTCTGGCTCAGGCCGAGGCCGAAAACGCCAAGGCCAAGGCCCGCATCGCCCATCTGCAAAGCTTCGTTGACCGGTTCCGCTACAAGGCGTCCAAGGCCGTTCAGGCACAATCGCGGCTGAAGATGATCGAACGGATCCAGTTGATCTCGACCCCGCAGGAGGCCGCGTTGCGCGCCTTCTCGTTCCCCGAGCCCGAGGAACTGTCGCCCCCGATCATTCAGATTGAGGGCGGCGTCACCGGCTATGGCGACACCGAGGTGCTGCGCCGGCTGAACCTGCGCATTGATCAGGACGACCGGATCGCGCTGTTGGGGAAGAACGGTCAGGGAAAATCGACACTGTCCAAGCTGCTGTCGGACCGGCTGCCGCTGATGGCGGGCAAGATGACCCGCAGCAGCAAGCTGCGCATCGGGTATTTCGCCCAGCATCAGGTGGACGAGCTGCATGTGGACGAAACACCGCTGGATCACCTGCGGCGCCTGCGCCCGACCGAGACCCCGGCCCAGCTGCGCGCGCGTCTGGCCGGTTTCGGGTTGGGCGCGGATCAGGCCGAAACCGAGGTGGGCCGGCTTTCAGGCGGCCAGAAAGCGCGCCTGTCGCTGCTGATCGCGACGATCGACGCGCCGCACATGCTGATCCTCGACGAGCCGACCAATCATCTGGACATCGAAAGCCGCGAGGCCCTTGTCGAGGCGCTGACTGCCTATTCCGGTGCTGTGGTTCTGGTCAGCCACGACATGCACCTGCTGGGGCTGGTGGCCGATCGGCTGTGGTTGGTCTCGGACGGCACGGTCAAACCCTTTGACGGCGACCTGGAAGCCTATCGCCAGATGCTGCTGGCGCGCGACAAACCACTGGCCCGGGAAAAACCGGCCGCCAAACCCAAACGCGCCTCTCGCGATACCATTCTCGCGCTACGGGCCGACCTGCGGAAATGCGAGGAACGGCTGGAGAAATTGACGGACATGCACGAAAAGCTCTCGGCCAAATTGTCCGACCCGGCCTTGTACGAAGATGACCGGATCGCTGATCTGGAAACCTGGAACCGAAAATTCGCCGAGGTGGTCGAGGCCATGTCCCGCGCCGAGGCGCTGTGGGTCGCCGCCGCCGAGCGGCTGGAAAGCGCAGAGGCCGCCGCATGATCGAAATGGCATTCTTCATAACCGCGTTCACAACCCTGTTCGTTGTGATCGATCCCTTTGGCACCGCACCGATCTTCGTCGCGCTGACACAAGGAATGGACCCGGCCACCCGTCGCCGCGTCGCCTACCGCACGTGCCTGACCGCTTCGGGCATCCTTATCGCCTTCGCCGCTTTCGGAGAGGCGGTTCTCGGCTTTGTCGGCATCTCGATGGAGGCTTTCAAGGTCGCTGGCGGCGCATTGCTGTTTCTGACCGCGCTCGACATGCTGTTCGAGCGGCGCAACAAGCGGCGCGAGGACCGAGCGGAAGAAGAAGAGCACCCTGACCCCTCGGTCTTTCCGCTGGCCATTCCGCTGGTGGCCGGGCCCGGATCGATCGCAACGATCATCCTTCTGGCCGGTGAGCACCCCGGCATTCAGGGCATCGCTGCCGCTGTCGGCGTGATGCTTGCCGTGATGGCGGTTGTATTGCTGTTCTTCTTGTCCAGCGGCCTGATCGCGCGCATTCTGGGCAAGACCGGCCTGACCGTGCTGACCCGCCTTCTGGGCATGTTGCTGGCCGCGCTGTCGGTTCAGTTCATTCTTGACGGGCTCAAGGCCTTTGGGTTCGCGTCCTGAAACCCCATATTGACCTTATGAAAGAAGGTTTCGGGCGCCCGCATGGATGGTAACGATTTTGGACGGTTGGCCTATCTGGTTCTGCTGGGAGCCGCACTGCTGATGTGGTTCTTCACTCACAATCGGCAGTCGTTGGGGAAGACCCTGCAGATGGCTATGGCCTGGGTCTTCATCTTCATCGGGATCATTGCCGTTGTCGGCCTTTGGGGCGACATCCGCTCGACCGTTGGCGTATCTCCGCAGATGTCCGTGACCGGAGATGTGATCGAAGTACCCCGCTCGTTCGACGGGCACTACTACTTGCCGATGCTGGTGAATGGCAAACCGGTGACATTCCTGGTGGATACCGGGGCCAGCCAGATCGTGCTGAGCCCGCAGGACGCGGAGCGCGTCGGATTCGATACCGGTCAGCTGACCTTTCACGGGCGTGCCTCGACCGCAAATGGGGTGGTCCAGACTGCGCCTGTGCGCCTCGACAGCCTGGCGTTGGGGCCCATCACGGACCGAAATGTTGCGGCATGGATCAACGGAGGAGATCTGGACCAGTCCCTGCTGGGCATGGATTACCTGCACCGTTTTTCCAACATCCAGTTTTCTGACGGCCGGATGACCCTGTCGCGCTGAATGGCGGCTTTCGGGATTGAGAACAAAGTGCGAACATGCTAGAATTCGGCCATGTCCACGCATCTTCTTGGCCGCAAACCGGCGCGCGCGGCGCCGGGGCTGACCCTGCATGATGAGATTTCGCTGCAACTGGCCCGCGTGCACGAGGCCTGCGGCCCCGCGCGGCGCAGCTTTGCCATGTGGCTGGCCGGTCAGGCGCAGGGGCCGGTTCTGTGGATCTCGCCCGCGTGGGAGGCCGATCAGCTGAACCCCGACGGCATGATGCCCTTTGCCGATCCCGCCCGTTTCCTGTTCGTCCGCCCCACCCGGGCCGAGGACCTGCTGTGGTGCATCGAAGAGGCGCTGCGCAGCGGGGCGGTGCCGCTGGTGGTCGGCGATCTGCCGGGGGCACCGGGTCTGACGCCGGTGCGCCGGATGCATCTGGCCGCCGAACAGGGGGGCACGATGGGTCAGGCCCCGCTGGGGCTGCTGCTGACCCCGGGCGACGGCGGCGCGCAGGGCATCGAGACGCGCTGGCACATGGCCCCGGCGCACACGGGCCAGACCCGCCGCTGGACCCTGACCCGCCGCCGCGCCCGCGCCCTGCCCCCGGTCAGCTGGCACGCCACCCAGACCGCGCCGCGCACCGGGCTGCACCTGCAACGGATCGGCGTCGAGGAAACCTGCGCCTGACCGACCGGCCCCGGATCACGCAAGTTGTGACTGGTCAAACTGCATCCCGCCCCCTAGCGTGCCGAAATGACCCATCCGATCCACGACAGCCGCTATTCCTGGCTTCGCCTTCTGGTCACGCTGGCCATTGCGGCGGTGGCCAATGTGGGCATGTGGGCGGTGATCGTGGTGATGCCCGCGATCGAGACCCAGTTCGGCGCCAGCCGGGCCGAGGCCTCGATGCCCTACACGCTGGCCATGATCGGATTTGCGCTTGGCAACATGTGGCTGGGTCAGGTGGTGGACCGGCTGGGCGTGACCAAGGCGCTGATCGGTGCCGCAGGCCTCAGCGCGCTCAGCTATCTGCTGGCGACATGGGCGCCGACGATCACGATGCTGTCGGTGGCGCATCTGCTGCTGGGCCTGGGCACCGCCGTCGGGTTCGGCCCGCTGATCGCCGACATCTCGCACTGGTTCCTGCGCCGACGCGGGATCGCCGTGGCGCTGGTGGCCAGCGGAAACTATCTGTCCGGCGCGATCTGGCCCACGCTCCTGTCCGGTATCCTCGCCCGCGACGGGTGGCAGCAGGTCTATCTGACATTGGCGGTCATCACCCTGATCGTTGTCATCCCGCTGTCGCTGCTGCTGCGCCGGCAGGTCCCGGCCGAGGCGCATGGCACCGCCGCAGCCGCCGCGCAGATCAACGCGCGCAGCGTCGGCCTGTCGCCGCGGACCCTGCAATATGTTCTGGGCCTCGCCGGAATTGGCTGCTGCGTCGCAATGTCGATGCCGCAGGTCCACATCGTCTCGTACTGCGTGGGGCTGGGTTATGGCCCGGCGGTCGGGGCCGAGATGCTGTCGCTCATGCTGATGGGCGGTGTCGTCAGCCGGATCATCTCGGGGCTGGTGGCAGACAAGTTGGGCGGCGTTCACACGTTGCTGATCGGGTCGATCCTGCAATGCATCGCCCTGTTCCTGTTCCTGCCTTATGACGGGATGGTGTCGCTCTATGTCATCAGCCTGTTGTTCGGACTGGCGCAGGGCGGCATCGTGCCCAGCTATGCGCTGGTCGTCCGCGAATACATGCCCCCGCAAGAAGCCGGGGCACGGGTCGGTTTCGTGATGATGATGACGATCATGGGCATGGCGCTGGGTGGCTGGATGTCCGGCTGGATCTATGACGTGACCGGGCAGTATGAACTGGCCTTCGTGAACGGGATCCTGTGGAACGGGCTGAACATCGCCATTATTGCGACACTGCTGATGCGCTCGCGGCCGCGCCAGGGGCGGGTTCCGGCATGAGCCGCCTGACCCGCCGAACTCTGGTACTGGCGGGGCTGGCATCGCTGCCCTTGGTGCGGCACGCCGTGGCCGCCCCGGTTCCGTATATACTTGAAACACAAGGGACATTGATCGAATTCACATTCGGTCTGGCTGGCTCGGCCCAGACCGGCACCATGCCGATCCAGACCGCTGATGTTCTAGTGGACACAAAAAACCTGCGCAACAGCATGGTCGACGTCGTCCTGAACGTCGCCGAGGCACGCACGAAACTGCCGTTTGCACGCGGCCCGATGCTAAGCCGATCCGTGTTGGATGCCGCGCGGTTTCCATCTATCCACTTCGTCTCGACGGCCGTCAGCCTTGGCCCCGGCGGACGCATTTCCGACGGAGCGACCGTCACCGGCGATTTGACGGTGCGCGACGTGACTCGTCCGATCACTCTCGATGCCGCGCTTTATCGCCCGCCGGGTTCCGCAAAGGACGATCTGGACCGGCTGTTCATCCATTTGACCGGCGCGTTGAACCGGAACGATTTCGGCGCCACCGGCTATGCGGACCTGGTCGACGAAACTGTGGGATTGAACATACGAACCGAAATTCGCAGAAAACCCTGAAACTGGCGGAAAACGACACCACAAAGTCGAATAGCCGCGCGCATCGTCATGCGCCATTCGGACATCTACTGGACCCATGCGTACCATCATCTCATTCGCCGCCCTTTTTCTTTCGGTCATTCTATTGCAGCTTTCCACGGGCGGCGTGGGTCCGCTGGACGCGATATCCGGCCTGACGCTGGGGTTTTCGACCGAACAGATCGGCCTTTTGGGCTCGGCTCACTTCTTGGGCTTTTTCGCGGGATGCTGGTGGGCGCCAAGGTTGATGGGATCCATCGGGCACTCGCGCGCCTTTGCGGTCTGCACGGCTCTGGGCGCGATGGGTCTGATTGGCCACACGCTGACCGAAAACCCCTATGCATGGGCCGCGCTGCGCATTGCCTCGGGCACCTGCGTGGCGGGTTGTTATACGGTTATCGAGGCCTGGCTGAACGCCAAAGTCACCAACGAAACCCGCGGCCGCGCCATGGGCACATATCGGTTGGCCGATATGGGAGCCTCTCTCAGCGCGCAGTTGATCATCGCCGTTCTGCCACCTGCCTCATATGTCTCTTACAACCTGCTGGCCATCCTGTGCTGTGCCTCGTTGCTGCCGCTGACCCTGACGCGCGCCAGCCAGCCCGAAACCCCGGACGCACCGCGTTTGCGGCCCAAGCTGGCCTGGCATTGCTCGCCCTTGGCGGTGGCTGGAGTGATCGTCTCGGCCATCAGCTCTGCTTCGTTTCGGATGGTTGGTCCCGTCTACGGACAAGAGGTTGGGCTGGGCGTCGATCAGATCGCGTTCTTTCTGGCCGCCTTTGTACTGGGCGGCGCGCTGGCGCAGTATCCGGTCGGGTGGCTGGCCGACAAGTACGACCGCCGCTGGGTGCTGATCTGGATGTCGATTGCCGCCGTTGTCAGTTGCAGCATCACCATGGCCGCCAGCGGCACGGGCACCGTCGGCGTCATGCTGGCCGCCGGATTGTTCGGGATAACGACCTTTCCGATCTTCTCGATCTCTTCTGCCCATGCCAACGACTTCGCCACCACCGAGCAGCGGGTGGAACTGTCGGCGGCGCTGATGTTCTGGTATGCGCTGGGGGCTATCGCCTCGCCCTATGTTTCCTCGACGCTGATCGAGCAATTCGGCCCCGGCGCGCTGTTTGCCTTCGTGGCATTGGGCCACGCGGTCCTGATCATCTTTGGACTGGCCCGGATGCGCTCGCGCCCGACGCCCGAGGAACGCACCAACTACGTCTACGCGCCGCGCACGTCCTTCACCATCGGCCGCCTGCTGAAACGCTCGCGCGAAGGGCGATAGCATTCTGGGGCTGGGATTTCCCGATCCGGTTTGATAGAGCGCGCGCAGACAGTTAGGCGGAAACCAAACATGGCTCGGATTCTCATTACCTCGGCAATTCCCTACATCAACGGGATCAAGCACCTTGGCAACCTGATCGGCTCGCAGCTGCCGGCGGATCTGTTCGCGCGCTACCAGCGCGGCCGCGGAAACGAGGTCATGTTCTTGTGTGCCACCGACGAACACGGCACCCCGGCCGAACTGGCCGCCGCCAAGGCGGGCAAGCCGGTGGCGGAATACTGCGCCGAGATGCACGAGGTGCAGGCCGACATCGCCAAGCGCTTTGGCCTCAGCTTCGATCATTTCGGCCGTTCGTCCAGCCCGCAGAACCACAAGCTGACCCAGCATTTCGCCGGTAAGCTGGCCGAGGCCGGGCTGATCCGCGAAGTGACCGAAAAGCAGGTCTATTCCAACGCCGATGGCCGGTTCCTGCCCGACCGGTATATCGAGGGCACCTGCCCCAACTGCGGCTACGAAAAGGCCCGCGGCGACCAGTGCGAGAACTGCACCAAGCAGCTGGACCCGACGGACCTGATCGACCCGCGCAGCGCCATTTCCGGCTCGACCGACCTTGAGGTGCGCGAGACCAAGCACCTGTATCTGCGCCAGTCGGCGATGAAGGTTCAGCTGGACGCCTGGATCGACGGCAAGACTGACTGGCCGGTGCTGACCACCTCGATCGCCAAGAAATGGCTGCATGACGGCGACGGCCTGCAGGACCGCGGCATCACCCGTGACCTGGACTGGGGCATCCCGGTCAAGAAGGGCGACGAGGACTGGCCCGGCATGGAGGGCAAGGTCTTCTACGTCTGGTTCGACGCGCCGATCGAATACATCGCCTGCGCCAAGGAATGGGCCGACGCCCACGGCAAGTCGGATGCGGAATGGGAACGCTGGTGGCGCACCGACAAGGGCGCCGACGACGTGCGTTACGTGCAGTTCATGGGCAAGGACAACGTGCCGTTCCACACCCTGTCCTTCCCGGCCACCATCCTCGGCTCGGATGAGCCGTGGAAGCTGGTCGATCACCTGAAGTCGTTCAACTATCTGAACTATGACGGCGGACAGTTCTCGACCAGCCAGGGCCGCGGCGTCTTCATGGACCAGGCGCTGGACATCCTGCCCGCCGACTACTGGCGCTGGTGGCTGCTGAGCCATGCGCCCGAAAGCAGCGACAGCGAATTCACCTGGGAGAACTTCCAGCAATCGGTCAACAAGGACCTGGCGGACGTGTTGGGCAATTTCGTCAGCCGTATCACCAAGTTCTGCCGCTCGAAATTCGGTGAAGAGGTTCCGTCCGGTGGCGAATACGGTGAACGCGAACAGGCGCTGATCGAGGAACTGACCAAGCGCATTCGCGCCTACGAGGCGCACATGGAGGCGATGGAGGTCCGCAAATCGGCGCAGGAACTGCGTGCGATCTGGGTTGCGGGCAACGAATACCTGCAGGCCGCTGCGCCTTGGTCCACCTTCAAAGAAGACCCGGAACAGGCCGCCGCGCAGGTGCGGCTGGGCCTGAACCTGATCCGGCTTTATGCAGTACTCAGCGCGCCGTTCATCCCTGAAACTTCGGCCAGAATGCTGAGCGCGATGAACACGCTCGATACCAGCTGGCCCGAGGACGTGGAGGCCGCGCTGAACGCCCTGCCCGCCGGACACGCATTCACGGTGCCGGACGTTCTGTTCGCCAAGATCACCGACGAACAGCGCGAAGATTGGCAAACACACTTTGCCGGAGTGCGGAGCTGAATACAGCAAGGGGGCCGGCGGCCCCCATTTTTTCAGCCAACTGACCCGACCGATCCGATGAAATCGTCGGACGAAATTGGTTCGGTGACCGAGACATCCCCGGACAGGGTTCGAGCGTTTAAAATTCAAATACTTGAGAATTTTCAACAATGCCTCCATCCTGACTTGGAGTTTAGTCGACTCGGGCTTCAGGAACGGTCCGGCTCGACCCAAATCCCGGTTTGAATGAGGCACTCGCAATGACCGTTGAAAAGACGCTTACCCACACGACCAGCAATCGAACGCTCTCGCGTCTCGGCCTTTGCGCGACACTGCTGGCATGCCTTGCGTTTACACCGGTCGCATTTGCCCAGGATCAGTCGGATGCACCGCCGCCCAAGGTTTCGATTGCGGCCGCATACACACAGGAAATCACCGAGGAGGCTGTTTTTATCGGGCGGGCCGAAGCCACGGACAACGTGGACATCATCGCACGGGTCAGCGGCTTCCTGGAAAGCCGGAATGTCGAAGAAGGCTCGTTGGTCAACGAGGGTGATCTGCTGTTTACCATTGAGCCCGACCTGTACCAGGCCACGCTGGACGCCCGAAAAGCGGATCTTGATCGGGCCGAAGCCAATCTGGAACTGGCCAAGGTCGACCTGGCCCGCAAGGAAGAACTGTACAGGCGCGACGCAACGCCGGAATCCGAGCGCGACATTGCCCGCGCGAACGAGTTGGTCGCCGAAGCCGAAGTCAAAGCGGCCAACGCAGCCATTCAACAGGCGCAGCTTGATCTGGACTACACGCAGATTCACGCGCCGTTTTCCGGCCGGATTGGTCGGATCAGCACCAGCGTCGGCGACGTGGTCGGCCCCAACACGGAACCGCTGGTCAACCTGATCAGCGAAGCGCCGATCTACGTGAATTTCTCGTTGAATGAAAAGCAGTTCACCTCCGTTCTTCAGACCGTTGGTGAGACCGCCTCCACCCTTGCTGAAAGCAACAAGAGCCCGGTTGTCCGGCTTACGCTGCCCAATGGTACCGAGCTGGAAGAAACCGGCAAGATCGTGTTCGTGGACAACCGGATCGACCCGTTGACCGGCGCGATCACCCTGCGCGCCGAGTTTGCAAACGACAAACGTCTGATCGTGGATGGCGCCTTTCTGAACGTTCACATCGAAGCGCTTGAACCCACGCTTGAAGTGCTGATCCCTCAAGCTGCCCTGCAGCGAGATCAACGCGGAGAGTTTGTGCTGGTCGTCAACGACAAGCAGATGGTCGAACAGCGCTACATCACGACCGGCGACACGGACGGTTCTGCCGTGATCGTCAAGGAAGGTCTGCGCGAGGGCGAAAGCGTCATCGTGGAAGGGCTGCAAAGGGTGCGCCCGGGTGTTGCCGTTGACGCCGTTGTCGCCTCTGAACAGCCGGGAGAATAACTGATGTTTTCCGCCCTGTTCATCAGCCGGCCCAAGCTGGCACTTGTGATCTCGCTTGTGCTGACAATCATGGGGGCGATCGGCTACATGGTCCTGCCGGTTGCCCAATTCCCGGACATTACCCCGCCGGTGGTCAGCGTCACGACGACGTACACTGGCGCTAACGCCGAAACCGTTGAAAACACGGTTGCCGCGCCGATCGAAGCGCAGGTCAACGGCGTGGATGACATGATCTACATGACGTCCACATCCTCGGACAACGGCTCGTATTCGCTGAACATCACGTTCGAGGTGGGCACCGACCCCGACATCGCGTCGGTCAACGTGCAAAACCGTGTGGCGCAGGCCATGTCCTCGCTGCCGACCGAAGTTACCTCGTCGGGGGTGGTGACGCAGAAAGCGTCGACGAACATGCTGTTGCTGGTCACCCTGACCTCGCCCAACGGCACCTATGACAGCGTGTTCCTGTCGAACTACGCGTCGATCAACCTCAAAGATGCGCTGGCACGGGTGCAGGGCGTGGGCAAGGCCGACGTTCTGACCAACCTGGAATACGCGATGCGGATCTGGATGGATCCCGACAAGATGGCCGCCCTTTCCATCACGCCGGGTGACGTGATCTCGGCCATTCGCGAACAGAACATCGAGGTTTCCGCTGGCTCGATCGGCGCCCCGCCGGTGCCTGAAGGCCAGACCTTTCAGTACACGATCAAGACCAAAGGCCGCCTGACATCGGCCAAAGAGTTTGGCGATATCGTCATTCGGACCGGCGATGCTGGGTCCATCGTGCGGGTCCGTGACATCGCGCGCGTCGAACTGGGGGCGGAATATTATGCCGCATCAGGCTATTTTCAGGCCGTTCCGGCGACGGTAATCGGCATCTACCAAGCGCCGGGCGCCAACGCGCTGGCCGTGTCCGACCGCGTCGAAGCCGAACTGGAGCGTCTTTCACGGTCCTTCCCGACCGATGTGGAGTATGCGGTTCCATTCAACACTACGGACTTCGTCGAACAGTCGCTGAACGACGTGGTGTCGACGTTGATCCTGACCTTCATTCTGGTGATCTCGGTCGTGTTCATCTTCTTGGGCAGTTGGCGGGCGACCATCATTCCGGCCGTGGCGATTCCGGTCTCATTGATCGGGACATTTGCGTTCCTCCTGCTGTTCGGGATGTCGCTGAACACAATCTCGCTTTTTGCACTCGTGCTGGCCATCGGTATCGTGGTTGACGACGCGATTGTGGTCGTCGAGAACGTGGAACGGATCATTGCCGAGGAAGGCCTGCCGCCGGCCGAGGCGACCCGCAAAGCCATGGGGCAGATCACCGGCCCCGTCATTGCGACAACTCTGGTTCTGCTTGCCGTGTTCGTGCCCGTGACCTTCATGCCCGGTATCTCGGGGCGGCTGTATTCACAGTTCGCGGTTACGATCTCGACCGCCGTCGTCATCTCGTCCATCAATGCGCTGACCTTGTCGCCGGCGCTGTGCGGTTTGGTCCTTCAGGCGCGTTCGGGCCCACCCAAGGGTCTGCTGGCGGTGTTCGAGAAATTCATCGGGACGATGCGCGCAGGCTATGTGTCCATCGTGCGCAAGCTGCTGATCGTTCCCGTGGTCTCGCTCGGGATCATCGCGGGCTTTGCCTTTGGCGGCGTGACTATCATGTCGAACACCTCCAGCGGGTTCCTGCCGCTTGAAGACAACGGCTATCTTTTCGTGGACATCCAATTGCCCGACGCGGCCACACTGGAGAGAACCGAGGCGGTATCCAAACGCGTGGATGACCAGATCCGCGAGATCCCGGGCGTGGCGAATACCGTTCTGATCAACGGATTCTCACTGCTGAACGGAACCATCACCAACGGTGCGGCAGTGTTCGTCAACCTCGACAACTGGGACGAACGGCAAGACGAGGATCTGACGGCGGACGCCATCCTGCAGAAGGTACTGGCCATCGCCAACGGCGAATCCGCCGCCTCGATCGTCGCATTCAACCCGCCGCCGATCCAAGGTCTTGGCATGTCGGCGGGCGTCGAAATGGAGGTTCAGCAAACCGGAGGCGGCTCGCCGCAGGATCTGGCCTCGGCCGTGGGATCCTTTGTCTACGCGGCCAACCAGCGGCCTGAAATCGGCCAAGCCTACACGACTTTCCGGGCCAACGTCCCGCAGCTGTTCGTGGATCTGGATCGGGAAAAGGCAAAAACTCTGAACGTATCGGTCGCCGAAATCTTCCAGACCATGCAGGCTCAGCTTGGCTCGTACTATGTGAACGACTTCAACTTGTTCGGTCGCGTCTATCGCGTGATGATCCAAGCCGAAGGGTCGTATCGTGACAATGTCGAGGACATCTCGAACCTGTACGTCCGCTCGAACACCGGTGAGATGGTCCCGCTGGGAACGCTCATCGACGTCGAAAACGTGCTTGGCCCGGTTCTGTTGAAACGCCACAACCTGTTCCGTTCCGCGACGGTGACGGCGGTTCCGGCAGAAGGTCTGTCGACCGGTGACGCAATCACCGTGATGACAGAAGAGTCGGCGACCGCCCTGCCCCCGGGATATGCCTTTGAATGGACCGGAACCGCCCAACAACAGCTGGCATCCGGCGGGCTGGTCGTGGTGATCCTGGGGCTGGCGATCCTATTCGGGTATTTGTTCCTGGTCGGACAATACGAAAGCTGGACGATGCCGGTCTCGATCCTGCTGTCGGTGATCGTGGCCCTGTTCGGCGCGGTTGCGGCCGTGGCGATCGTGGGCAGTGACATCAACCTGTACACGCAGATCGGGATGATCATGCTGGTGGGGCTTGCGTCAAAGAACGGTATCCTGATCGTGGAATTCGCGATGGAGCAGAGGGCCAAGGGCCTGTCCGTCAAGGACGCCGCCGCCGAGGCTGCGCATCAGCGTTTCCGGGCCGTCATGATGACCGCGCTGTCCTTCCTGCTGGGCGTTGTGCCCCTGCTGGCAGCCAGCGGTGCTGGTGCCGCCAGCCAGAAGGCGATTGGTGTGGCCGTATTTGGCGGGATGCTCGCCGCGACACTGTTCGGGGTGATCCTGGTGCCGGTCCTCTATGCGGTGATGCAGAGCATGCGAGAGTGGATCAAGGGTACGAGCAAGGATCCCGATCCTTCTGAAAAGGCGGCCTGACCGACAGAAAAAAGAAACGCCCCGCGACATCCGCGGGGCGTTTTTCTTTGGTGGGTTACTGAGCGGTTTTCAGTTATTGCCGACGACGCTTCTGCATCCAGGCCTCGATCTGCTCAACCTCCTCGGGTTTCAGGCGCAGTCCCAGTTTGTTTCGACGCCAGATCACATCCTGCGCTGTACGGGCATATTCCTTGTCCATCAGCCATTCGAGCTCACGCTCGGTCAGGGTCGCGCCAAAATCGACGCCCAGATCATCGGCTTGGACCGCGTTCCCGAGGATGATGCGTGCTTCGGTGCCGTACGCATGTACCAGACGGTGCGCCCATTTGTCGGTGAGGAATCCGTAGTTGGCCTTCAATCCGGCAACCAGTGCCTCGACCCCGTCGACCGGGAAATCCCCACCCGGCAGAGCAACTCCCGCAGTCCAAGGGCCAGAGAGGTCTGGGAAGTGCTCGGCCACCTTCTCCATCGCGCTTTCGGCAAGGCGGCGATAGGTTGTGATCTTGCCACCAAACACGTTGAGGACCGGCGCGCCGCCCTCGGCGTCCACTTTCAATGTGTAGTCCCGCGTAGCTGCCGTGGCGCTTTGGGCGCCATCATCATACAGCGGGCGCACGCCGGAGTAGGTCCAGACAATGTCGTCACGCGAGACCGGCTTCTTGAAGTATTTGGACGCGAAGGCGCACAGATAATCCTGCTCGGCCTCGGTGCAGACGGGCGGCTCGGACGGATCGGGGTGGTCCTGATCAGTGGTCCCGATCAGAGTAAAGTCCTGCTCATAGGGAATGGCGAAGATGATGCGCCCGTCCTCACCTTGGAAGAAGTAACATTTGTCATGGTCGTAGAGACGCGGCGTCACGATATGGCTGCCGCGCACCAGCCGCACGCCCTCGCGTGAGTTCGAACGGATCTTGGTCCGAATGATGTCTCCAACCCACGGCCCGCCCGCATTGATCAGCATCCGCGCGCGCAGTTCACGGGTTTCGCCGCTTTCGCAATCCTGCACGGTGATCTGCCAAACATCTTCGCTGCGTTCGGCCGACAGAACCTTGGTGCCCACCAAGATCCGCGCGCCGCGTGCCTCTGCATCGCGTGCGTTCAAGATCACCAGCCTTGAGTCCTCGACCCAGCAATCGGAATACTCATACGCGGTTTCGAACTTGTCCTGCAGCGGCGCACCCTCGGGCGCCGTGCGCAGGTTCAATGAACTTGTTCCCGGCAGGATCTTCCGGCCGCCTAGGTTGTCATACATGAACAGCCCCAAACGGATCAGCCAGGCAGGCCGCCGCCCCTTCATCCACGGCATGACCGTCCCCAACAAGCGCGACGTGGGCGTTTCAGAGTCAAACCGCATGTCCGGGTGATACGGCAGAATGAACCGCATCGGCCAACTGATATGCGGCATGGCACGCAAAAGCGTTTCACGTTCGATCAGGGCCTCGCGGACCAGACGGAACTCGAAATACTCCAGATAGCGCAGCCCTCCGTGAAACAGCTTGGTCGAGGCTGACGAGGTGGCCGAGGCCAGATCGTTCATCTCGGCAAGCGTGACGCTCAACCCGCGCCCGGCCGCGTCGCGCGCGATGCCGCAGCCATTGATGCCGCCACCGATGATGAAAAGATCGGTGATCTGGGTGTCCGACTGTTCCATGTTTGATGATTCCATTTGCAAAAGGGTCGCGCGCATTAACGCGACCGACACTCGTTTAGTCAATTTCGATTTTCGTTTTTGTTCGCTTTGTCGCATCTCGTGCAACTTGATCGTCGTTCACTTCTTTCTCCTTCGGCAACCAGTCAAGAAAACATCAGGCTTGCGCTCGATGCCCAAAAAGAACAAAAACGAACAGAGCCACACCCGCGGAGCCGAATATGTCCCTGTCCTTTCGCCAATCCGACATCCTGAGCCTTGCCAAGCAAAACGGACGTGTCGCGGTCGAGGATCTGGCCGAGCAGTTCAATGTCACCGTCCAGACCATTCGTCGGGACCTGTCGGAACTGTCCGATGCCGGGATGCTGGACCGCGTTCACGGCGGCGCGGTTCTGAGGTCGGGCGTTTCGAATATCGGTTACGAAGACCGCCGCGGATTGAACGACGAAGCCAAGACACGCATTGCCAAACGGTGTGCCGCCGACATACCCGACGGAGCATCGGTGTTCATGAATATCGGCACCTCGACCGAGGCCGTAGCGCGGCAACTTCTGACCCACAAGAACCTGATGGTCGTGACCAACAATATGAACGTGGCCAACATTCTGGTCGAAAACCCTGAATGCGAGATCGTGGTCGCTGGTGGTGTTCTGCGCCGCTCCGATGGAGGCCTGATCGGAAATCTGACCGTCTCGACCATTCGCCAGTTCAAGTTTGACTACGCGGTCATAGGGTGTTCTGCGTTGGATAGCGAAGGCGATCTGCTGGATTTCGATTTTCAGGAAGTGAACGTCAGCCAGACAATCATCGCGCAGGCGCGGCATACCAGCCTTGTTGCCGACCACTCGAAATTCCAGCGGTCGGCCCCGGCCCGCATCACGTCATTGTCCGAAATCGATACGTTCTATACAGACGCACCCGTCACATCCGAACTGGCTGCGCGCTGCCGCGAATGGCAGACCCAATTGGTGGTGTGCCGCTAGGGTTCGCTCGCACTTAAGGCGAACGGACGATCCCAAAACTTGCCAGATGGCAGCGGGCCTGACAGTATCACCACCATTGCAATCGTTGCACGGGAGGGGAGGACCGAGCCATGATCGCGCTTTTATTTGCGTTACTTACAGCCGTTATGGCGCTGAATTACTTTGGACGGACAAAAGCCGGAAACGTGGTTTTCTTTCTCACGCTGGCGTTGAGCGTCTATTGGCTCAAGTTTCACGCCACCAGCCAACTGACAATTCAGTTGTAGAAAGGGACGATCATGACACCTGAACTGTCCCGTACTCTGAATGCCCTAGGAATGCTGGCCGTCAGCCTTGTTCTGCTGCTGGCCTATGTCTACCAGCTCAAGCTGTACGAACTGCCCTGCCCGCTCTGCCTGTTGCAGCGAGTTGGCTTCGTCGCGGTTGGTGTTGGTCTGGGCCTGAACCTGCTTTATGGCCCGCGGCCCCAACACTATGCGATCATGCTGATTGCGGCCCTCTACGGCGGCAGCTTGTCGGTGCGGCAGATCCTTCTGCACATCGTGCCGGGAACCGGGCACTATGGCTCTCCGGTGTTGGGCCTGCACTACTATACTTGGGCTGCCATCTGCTTTTTTCTGATCCTGTTGGGCACCGCCATCATGCTGATGTTCGAGAAACAGTATGTCTCGGACACGCGCGCGGAACCACGCTTTGGCGGCAGCACATTGGCAAAGGTGGCGTTCTTCATCATGCTGGGTCTTGCGGTGCTGAACGCCGGTTCGACGCTGTTGGAATGCGGTCCGGGCATCTGCGCCGACCCGCCGACCAGCTACAAATTGATTGACGAACTGGACACCAACAACTGAGGATGGGGCAACCGTCCAGACAGGAGGCGCGACGATGGGACTACTGGGGCAGCCGCTGGGCTATTATGACTACCTGACATTCGTAGCGCTGATCCTACTGCTTGCGGCGGTCATGGCCTTGTTTCTGTTCATCATGGGCCTGCCCGGCCGCATCGCAATCAAACGGAACCACCCCCATGCCGAAGCCGTCAAACTGATGGGATGGATGGGATTTCTGGCGATCATCCCCTGGGTGCACGCCTTTATCTGGGCCTACCATGATGGCATGACCGTGGACATCCGCCGCTTGCCCGAGGGCGAGCGCGAAGCGATCCGCAAGGAGATCGAGCGCCTTGGCGGGCAGGTCAAGGACGAGTACCGGGCCCCTGCTGCAGACGACCCACAGAAAACCTGACGCCGAAGGAAATCCACCACTATGTTCGTCGCCCTCGGCATCACGCTTTTCTACATCATTTTTGTCTGGTTCATTTTCTTCAAAGCACAATGGCTCAAGTTCAACATTGTCTGGGGGATCGTGTCGTTCTGGGTCGGCGCCCATCTGCTGCTGATCTTCCTGGTCGCGCTGCGGTTCTTCCAACCCTTCTCGATCGACAGCCACGTGGTGCGGTCCACCATCCAGATCGTCCCGAAACTGACCCAACCGACCATCCTGACCGAGGTCTTGGTCGAACCCAACACGCCCATCACCAAGGGTGATCCGCTGTACCGGTTTGATGACACGGTGTTCAAGCTGGCCGTCGAGAACGCGCAGGCCCAACTGGTGGCTGCGGAGCAGAACGCCAAAATCCTTCAACAGGACGTGATCGCCTCGACCGAGGCGGTGGAGCGCGCCAATGCCCAGCTGGCTTATGCGATGACGCAGAAGGCGCGCTATGAAAACCTGGTGCCTGCCGGGGGTGCGCGTCAGGACGAGCTGGATCGCTGGAACGAACAAGTGACCGAAGATCAGGCTGCGGTCAAACAGGCTGAGGCCAATCTAAGAAAGGCGCAACTTGCGCAGGAATCACAGATCGAAGGAGTGAACACCGGTATCCTTCAGGCCAAGGCGCAGCTGGCCGAAGCACAGTATTTCCTCGATAATACAACGATCTACGCTCCTGAGAACGGTATGATCGTTTCGCAACAGGCCCGTCCCGGCCTTGTGGTCGGTGATATCCGACTTGGGGCCATCGCCAGCTTCGTGACTGAGGATTCGCCCTATATCCTGGCCACATACCGCCAGCAGAACCTGAAATTCGTCGAACCCGGTCAGCCTGTCGAGGTCGCGCTGGACCTGTACCCGGGTGAAATTCTGACCGGCAGGGTCGAGGCCATCTGGTGGGCCACCCGGCAGGGGCAATACCTGCCTTCTGGCCGCCTGCCGGGGTTCGAGCTGCCCAAAATTCCCGGGCGCATCGCGGTGCAGATTTCGGTCGACGTCCCCGAAGGGCATACCTTCCCCGCTGGCGGGCACGCGGCCGTGGCCATCTATACCGGGCAAGGCACAAGCTTCGAGTTTCTGCGCCGCATCAACATCCGCCTCTATTCCTTCGCCAACTTCATCCGACCGTTGGATATCTGAGCATGACACACATGAACCCGGACCATCCGCGCAGGCCACGAAACCGCCGCCACATGTTTGTTGGCACCGCGCTGAGCGCCGCGTTGCTGTTTGCATGCACCCCGGTCGGGCCGGATTTTGTGCGCCCCAACTCGCCGGTCGTGAAACAGTGGATGGAGGCCAACAGCCCTAGCGCCAGCCAGGCCAGCGGTCTGACATCACGCAGCGCCCCCGTGGTCAAATGGTGGCAGAGCTTCAATGATCCGACCCTGAACAAGCTGGTGGCCGAGGCCTATGCCCAGAACCTGACGCTTCAGGTCGCAGGCGCGCGCGTGTTGCAGGCCCGCGCGCAACTGGGCATCGCCTTCGGCGAGCTCTATCCGCAATCTCAGGCCGTGGGCGGATCATTGGAGCGGCGCCGGATCAGCGACAACCTCGGTCCCATTGCCGATATCAACCGGATCATTCCGCTGGATACCGAGTTTTCGACGTCGCAGGTGGGATTTGACGCCCAGTGGGAACTGGACGTCTGGGGCGCGCAGCGGCGCGGCGTGCAGGCGGCGCGATCGAACCTGGCGCTACAGGTCGCCAACTATGACGATGCGCTGGTGACGCTGACGGGCGATGTGGCCGCGCTGTACATCAACATCCGCGCCCTGCAGGAGTCGCTGGCCGTCGCGCGCGAGAACATCAAGCTGCAGCAGGAAGCCAATGATCTGACCCAGTTGCGGTTCAACAATGGTGTGACGACGGAATTGGATGTGCAGGAATCCACCGCCCTGCTGAACAACACCAAGGCGCTGGTGCCGACGCTGGAAAGCGATCTGCAGCAGGCCAAGAACGCGCTGGCGGTTCTGCTGGGCACGACACCGTCGCGCATGACCGGTCTGCTGGGAACGTCCGGGCGGATTCCGTCAGCAAGATCGAACGTCGCAGTCGGCGTTCCGGCCGAACTGCTGCGCCGCCGCCCCGACGTTCGCGCCGCAGAACTGGCCGCAGCCACGCAATCGGCGCAGGTGGGCATTGCCATGGCGGACC
Organism: Ruegeria sp. BHSC029; assembly: GCF_059613085.1. NCBI lineage: Bacteria > Pseudomonadati > Pseudomonadota > Alphaproteobacteria > Rhodobacterales > Roseobacteraceae > Ruegeria > Ruegeria sp. BHSC029. The sequence goes on along the minus strand of NZ_JBXWRU010000001.1, from coordinate 255,601 downwards.
TGTATCCGCAGTTCATCCTGTCGGGCTCGATCGGCCTGCAGGCGTCGGGCGGGCGCGACCTGTTCAGCTCGAACAGTACCACGGGTCTGGCCAGCGCCGGCGTGGTCTGGAACGTTCTGAACTATGGGCGGATCAAGAACAACGTGCGCGCACAGGACGCCGCCTATCAGGCGCTGATCGCCAACTATCAGAACACCGTGCTGACCGCCTATTCCGAAGTCGAAAGCGCCATGGTCGCCTATGCCCAGGCGCGCAAGCAGGTGACGTTCTACCAACGCAGCGTCGACGCAGCGCGCAAGGCCGCCGACATCGCCGTCAGCCAGTATCGCGACGGCATCGCTGACTATTCCCGCGTCCTGAACACGCAGACCGCGCTTCTGCGCTCGCAAGCCAACCTGATCGAGGCGCGCCAGCAGGTGTCGTCGAACCTGGTCGCGGTCTACAAGGGGCTGGGCGGGGGCTGGCAGATCCGTCAGAACCAGGAGTTCCTGCCGGAAACCGTACTGGCCGAGATGTCCTATCGCACCGATTGGGGTGACCTGCTGCAGCAGGATCCGACACGGGCAAGTCTGAACTAGGCGCTATTTCGTCAGGCCCGTCAGGCCTCCAGAGATCAGGATGTTCACCTCGTACAGGATGCGCGGCGCGGCCAGACCGCCTGGGCTGGCCAGATAGTTGGGGCTCCACTCTGGGTCGAATTTCTGTTTGAAGGCGCGCAGCCCCTCGAAGTGGTAGAACTGCTCGCCGTGCTCGTAGACGAAGCCGCCGATCCGGTTCCACAGCGAGGCGAGTTGCCGGTTCTCGATCCCGGAAAACGGCGCGGCCCCCAATGAGAACCAATGAAACCCTTGGCCGGCGCCCCAGTTCATCATCTCGGCGAACAGAGCGTCCATGACAAAGCTGGGGCAGTCGGGCTCGTACCGCATCAGATCCAGCGACAATTCCGACTTGTTGCCACCCTGAAACAGGTTGGCAAAAGCCACGATATTGCCTGTCTCGCCGTTCTTCAGAACCGCATGATCGAAATAGGACAAATACTGCTCGTCGAACCCGCCCAGGGCAAAACCCTTTTCCGCGCCCGCCTTGCCTTCCAGCCAGTGATCCGAGATCTGGCGCAGCTCGGGCAGGACCGGTGCAAGCTGTTCTTTGGGAATGATCTCGAAGACATTTCCTTCACGCTCGGCCCGGTTCCGGGCCTGACGGAACCGCTTGCGGGATTTGCCGTCCAGCGTGAAGTCCTTCAGCGGAACCCGGGCAACCTCACCGATCTTGAGGATCGACAGCCCGAGGTCCAGAAACGTAGGCAGGTACTTGGTGGACACGCTGTAAAATGCGCAGAGCTTGCCTTCGGCATCGGCCATTTCGCGCAACTGCCAAATCAGCTGCTGGCCGGCGGCCTCATCGCCGACAGGCTCGCCCTTGCTGATCAACGCGTTGCCGGAATCGGCATAGGCCAGAAAGGCGCTTTCATCTGGCGCGATCAGGAACTGTTTGTCGCCGGTCAGGCTGATCTGCGCCTCGGTGTCTTCGCTGGCAAGCGACAAACGTTCGACCGCCGCAGGAATCTCGGTGCGGTGACGTGCGGGGATGGTGCGTCCGAACAGCGAGTTCACGGCCACCACCCCGACGATGACCGCCACCACCATGCTGGAGCGCAGGAACCGCGAGGCATCGCCATTCCATGCAAACTCCCACCACAACGCGTTTTCGTATTCGACATGGGAATAGGCGAACAACCCGATCCAGAAGATCACCGCCAGCAACGCGATCAGACTGACCAGCCAAGGAATGTTCAGCCGGAAGATAGAGGCGCCGCTTACCCGGTAGAAAGCCCCCCGAAACAGGGCCAACAAACCGATGGCTGCAAGCATTCCGATGGCCTCATGCGTATCCAGCCCCTTGGCCAGCGACGCGAAGAACCCGGCCAGCATCAGGATCATGGCAACGATCCATGCCCGGTAGAGCTTGCGGTACAGCCCCCGCGCCACAAGCAGCAGCAGAACGCCAATGGCGCTTCCGGCCAGATGCGATGCCTCGACGAAGGACAGGGGCAGAAACTCGCGCAGGATCCCCAGCTTCGTCGAGCTGGCAGGCAAGGTGCCGGACACCAGAAGAACCACACCGGCCACTGCCGCGATACCGGCAGCCACCATCGGCACGATTGGCCGGACGGCCCGATAGAACCAAGTGGCCGCGCCGCTGATGTGATGCCGATGTGCCAGCGCCGAAGCGATAGCAATCGACAGGCTTGCGATGGCAAATGGCAAAAACGTGTAGACAACCCGGTAAAGCAGCAACGCGGCAATCACGTCCGAGCGGCCCGAGGCCCCCAGCCCGGCGATCAACGTGGCCTCGAACACACCGATTCCGCCCGGCGCATGGCTGAGAATCCCAACTGCGATTGCGCAGATATAGATGGTGAAGAAATACGGATAACCGACGCCTAGATCGTCGGGCATCAGAACATAAAGAGCCATCGACGCGCCGAACAGATCCCCGATTGCGGCCAGTGTCAAAAGGCTGGCCAACTTGCCTCCGGGCAGGTCAAATCCCACTCCGCCAAAGGCCAGCCGACGCCCGCCTTTGGCCAGCCATACAAACAGAACCAGCAGACCGACCAGCAGGGCAACCCCGATGACCGTTTCAAGCGTTCCACTGATCGGCAGCGCTTGGGCGATCCCGTCTGGATGAAGCGTCATCATTCCGCCGAGGATCAGGATGAGGCCCATCCAGAAAGCCACCCATGATGTGGCGATCACACCAGCGACCCGTCCCAGATCCAACCCCAGAGACGCGTAGATCCGATAGCGGATCGCAGTGCCCGTGATGTACGAAAATCCGAGGCAATTCGACACCGCATAGCCGCTGGCCCCGGCCATGGCCGCGATGCGAAGGGGGACCGTTCCCCCCGCCACGCTCTGCACGGCGAAGACGTCATAGAAGGACAGAGACAGAAAACTGAAGGCCGTCCAGAAAACGGCAAGGAACATCACCCGCCAAGACGTTCCGGCAATGTCAGATTGCACGTCCGACCATTTCACATGGCTCGACAGGTCGTGCAGCACCGTCAACGCGATCAGCGTTATCACAACAGGTATCGCTAACCTGACGATCGGCTGCTCCAACAGACCGGTCACCCGGGCAATCAGGATTTCCGCCCGCGAGTTTTCGCCTGGGTCTGCTGTGCTCATATTGATTTCCCTGCCCATGGGCTTGATCAAGCCTGCGGGAAAACTCTTGCACAAATCGTTTGGTATTCAAAGCTATGCCGCGCTGGTGAATGGCGGGCGGTTCAGAAGCGGCCTTTTCGGGTGGACAGAAGCAGATTGGTCTCGGAGCGGGTCACGCCTTCGATGCGGCGGATCTGGAACAGAACCTCGTCCAGTTCGGCCAGCGTCTCGGTCCCAATCTCGGCGATCAGGTCCCATCCGCCATTGGTGGAATGCACCGCCCGCACCTGCCGCATCGCCGCGATCCGGGCCATGATGCGCTCGGTCCCGCGCCCTTCGATTTCCAGCATCATCAACCCGCGCACCGGGCTTTGCGCGACGTCGCGACGGGTCAGGACAGTAAAGCCCACAATCTCACCCGATTGCTTGAGCCGCTGCAGCCGGCTGCGCACGGTCGTCCGCGTTACACCCAGCACTTCTGCAAGCTCTGACAGGGACGCGCGAGCATCTCGGTGAAGGGCGCTGAGCAAGCGGCTGTCCAGATCGTCCATTCCGTGTTTCCAATTTGGATTTTCGGATTTCATTTTGAGCATTTTGCCTCCTTCACGCAACCCGCATTGCACCGCTAAATGAACGTATGGATACCAAATCAGTCATTCTCGTTGGCGCCGGCATGGACGTCGGCAAGCGGCGCCAGGGTTGCCGGATGGGACCCGACGCGTACCGCGTGGCCGGAATCGCCGAGGCGCTGTCAGACCTCGGGCACACGGTCACAGACTTTGGCGACACCCGCCCGGACACTGTCGACACTCCGCAACATGATCACCTCTTTGCCCTACCCGAATGCGTAGGGTGGACTCGGGCTTTGAAACGGGTCGCGCAACAGGCGGCCCAACAAGGTCTGCCGATCTTCATGGGCGGGGACCACGCCCTGTCGATGGGCACAGTCTCGGGCATGGCCGCCCATGCGCAGCAGATCGGGCGCCCGTTGTTCGTGCTTTGGCTGGACGCGCACAGCGATTTCCACACGCCCAACAGCACCGACAGCGGCAACCTGCATGGCACGCCGGTCGCCTATTTCATCGGTCAGCCTGGGTTCGACGCTTTCCCCGCTTTGGATGCTCCGATACCCACGGACCGCGTCGGCATGATCGGCCTGCGCTCGGTCGATCCGGCCGAGCGCGCGGCGCTGGAGAAAGACCGCGCCATGCTGGCCGACATGCGCAGCATCGACGAACACGGCATCAAGGCCCCGCTAATGGCCTTTCTGGACCGCGTCCGCGCCGCGAACGGTATTCTGCATGTCTCGCTGGACGTGGATTTCCTTGACCCCGCCATCGCGCCGGCCGTCGGCACCACCGTTCCCGGCGGTGCGACCGAACGCGAAGCGCATCTGGCCATGGAACTGCTGCACGAAAGCGGGCTGGTCTGCTCGCTGGACCTGGTCGAGCTGAACCCTTTTCTCGATGAACGCGGCCGCACCGCCAAACTGATGGTCGACCTAGCCGCCTCGCTGCTGGGGCGCCGCATCTTCGACCGCATTACCCGGAGCTTCTGATGCATTCCCTTCAGGCCCCTTCGGCGGTGGTCATGATCCGGCCACACGCCTTTGCCTCGAACCCCGAGACCCGTGACGACAATGCGTTCCAGACGCTGGCCAACCGCTCGGCCGAGGCGACCTCGGCCGCCGCCCGCGACGAGCATGACCGCGCGGTCGAGCAACTGCGCAACGCCGGCGTGACCGTGCATGTGTTCGACGATTTCGGTGACAACGACACGCCCGACAGCGTGTTTCCGAACAACTGGTTCTCGACCCATCCGGGCGGACACGTGGCGATCTATCCGATGTTCGTCCCCTCGCGCCGGCGCGAACGGCGGATGGATGTGATCGAGATGCTGAAACGCGACTATCGCGTACAGGACGTGATCGACTATTCCGGGCTCGAGCAGGACAACCTCGCGCTGGAGGGCACCGGTGCGATGGTGCTCGATCACGTCGGGCGCATTGCCTATACCGTCAAATCCAACCGCGCCGACCCGGTGCTGCTGGAACGGTTCTGCACCCATTTCAACTACGAGCCCATCGCCTTCGAGGCCCGCGACGCGCAAGGCCGCGATGTCTATCACACCAATGTTCTGATGGGGATCGGCACGCATTACGCCCTGATCTGTCTGGACATGATCACCGACCCCGAGCGGCGCGCGACCGTTCGGGCGCGGCTCGAGGAATCCGGCCGCACGGTGATCGACCTGACCCACGACCAGATCGCCGAATTTGCCGGTAACGCCATCGAACTGACAGGCCGCGACGGGCTGGTTCTGGCGCTGTCCAGCCGGGCATTGGCCGCGCTGCGCCCGGATCAGATCGACATCATCCAGGACAGCGCGACGCCCCTGCCGTTGTCCGTTCCCACCATCGAAACCGCCGGCGGGTCGGTGCGCTGCATGATCGCAGGCATCCACCTGTCACGCCGCTAGGAGAGACCCCATGCAACCTTCCGACAAGGCGCTTGTTCCCTTCGTATCCGTCGACAACATGATGCGGCTGATTCACCACATCGGTGTCGAAAGAATGATCACCGAGATCGCCGCCCAGATCGAGGAGGACTTCAAACGGTGGGAGAGCTTTGACAAGACCCCGCGCATCCCGGCTCATTCCCCGCATGGCGTGATCGAACTGATGCCCACTTCGGACGGCGAGGCCTATGGGTTCAAATATGTGAACGGCCACCCCAAGAACACGTCCGAAGGGTTGCAGACCGTCACCGCGTTCGGCCTGCTTGCGGACGTGTACACCGGGTATCCGACTCTGCTGACCGAGATGACGATGCTGACGGCGCTGCGCACCGCGGCCACTTCGGCGCTGGTCGGCAAGTACCTAGCCCCCAAGAATGCGTCCACGATGGCGATGATCGGCAATGGCGCGCAGTCCGAATTCCAATGCCTGGCCTTCAAGGCCATGTGCGGGATTGATACCGTTCGCCTTTACGACATCGATCCCGCCGCCACCGCGAAATGCGCGGCCAATCTGCAAGGGACCGGGTTGAAGGTGGTTTCGTGTCGCTCGGCCGAAGAGGCGATCGAGGGCGCGCAGATCATCACCACCTGCACCGCCGACAAGAAATATGCCACCATCCTGACCGACAACATGGTCGGCCCGGGCGTGCACATCAATGCGATCGGAGGCGACTGCCCCGGAAAGACCGAATTGCATCGCGACATTCTTCTGCGGTCCGACATCTTCGTGGAATACCCCGAGCAGACCCGGATCGAAGGTGAAATTCAAGCGCTGGACCCTGACCACCCGGTCACCGAGATGTGGCAGGTCATCACCGGCCAGGCGGAAGGTCGCCGTGACGACCGGCAGATCACTCTGTTCGACAGCGTTGGTTTCGCGATCGAGGACTTCTCGGCCCTGCGCTACGTCAAGCGCGCGATCGAGGGAACCGAGTTTTTCGAGCCCCTGGACATGCTGGCGGACCCGGACGATCCGCGCGACCTGTTTGGCATGCTCATGCGGGCCAAGTGAGCCGTATCGCCCTGTTTTGCGGTTAGGCCGGATGGGGGCGCTGCCCCCGCTCAGTCTTTGCGACACTGAGGTATTGGGTCCACTGAGGCACCGAGATTTCGTGCCGCCCGAATTTTCTATGCGCGCGGCAGAGCCACGCATCAAAGCCCGTGCCTGGATTGCCCAAAACCTCAGCCGGCAAGCGATGGCAGATACAGAACGATCGCCGGAAACGCGACCAGCAGCGCAATCGTCACCGCATCAGCGACGAAGAACGGAGCAACGCCCTTGAACACGTCCTGAACGCTCAGGTCTGGGCGCACGCCGGCGACCACGAAGCAGTTCAGGCCGATTGGCGGCGTGATCAGACAGAACTCGGCCATCTTGACCACCAGAATACCAAACCAGATCGCACACATGGGGCCCGACATGCCAAATGTGCTGTCGGCCGCGCTTACCGCCTCGCCCCCGTTCAGGGCCATGACGGCAGGATAGACCACCGGCAGAGTCAGCAGCAGCATCCCGATTGCATCCATGAACATGCCAAGCACGGCATACGCCAACAGGATACAGATCAGGATCAGCATGGGTGACATATGGAGGGAAGTGATCCAATCCGAGAACGCTCCGGGCAGGTCGGCGAAACCCAGAAAGCGCACGTAGATCAAGACACCCCAGATGATCGAGAAGATCATCGCCGTCAGCTTGGCGGTTTCCAACAGCGCCGACTTCAGCTCGGTCCAGCGCATGCCGTGAAACAGAGCAAAGCAGAACACGATGAATGCACCGATTGCGCCGCCCTCGGTCGGCGTTCCCCACGCCTTGTCACCGAATGGGTTGTAGACAAAACAGATGATGATCAGGATTACCGCGAAGATCGGCAGCGCACCGGGCAACGCGGCAAAGCGCTGTTTCCAGGTAAAGCCACGCACCGGCGGACCCACGTTTTTGAAGAAAACCGCGATACCGATGATCAGCAATCCGTAGATCACCGCTGAAAACGCACCGGGGATGAACCCGGCGAGCAGCAGTTTGCCTACGTCCTGCTCGACGATGATCGCGTAGATCACGAGGATCGCGGAAGGTGGGATCAGCGACGCCAAAGTACCGCCTGCGGCCACGACGCCTGCGGCAAACCTTTTGTTGTAGCCGACGTCCAGCATCTCGGGGATGGCAATGCGGGCAAAGACGGCCGACGTAGCCACTGACGCGCCTGACACGGCTGCAAAGCCGGCCGTCGCGAAAACCGTGGACACCGCCAAACCACCCGGCACCCAGGCGACCCAGCGCTTGGCCGCTTCGAACAACGCCCGGGTCAATCCCGCGTAATAGGCCAGGTATCCGATCAGGATGAAAGTTGGGATCAGGCTGAGCGTGTGCGAGGCCACTTTGGAATGCGGCACCTGCCCCGCCGTCTTGACGGCAACGGTCAAAGCCTTACCAAACCGATCCGGGTCGTATCCGAATTTGGCCCAGAATATCCAGACCAGCCCTACCAGCCCTGCAAGGCCTGCGGCAAACGCAACGCGCATGCCCCCGACGACAAGAACCAGCAGGCCGCCCGTGACCCACAGGCCGATTTCAATCGTGTCCATTTGTCAGTCCTGCCTCTCAAACTGCTCGGCTTCGGCCGCGGCCTGCGCGGCGGCGTCCTGGATCAGCGGCACCGCAACCGGAGTTTCCAGCCCCAAAAGGAACGCCCGACCATACCCCCAGATCTGGAGACACAACCGCAGACACAAAACGGAGAAGGCAACTGGCGCCAACAGCTTGGCGGGCCAGATCGGAATACCAATGTCGATCGAGCTGTCACGGCTCCACATCGGTGCGCCGAAATCAAACGATCGATCGAAATGGGACCAGCTGCCCCAGACCAAAGCCAACATCAGGACCAGGATCAGTACGACCGAAATCAGCTCGAACAACCACATTGCGCGCCCGTGCAGCCGTGCGATCACGATGTCCATGCGGATGTGCCCGCCGTCCCGCTGCACATAGGAAATGCCAAGAAACGCGATCAGAGGCATGGCCTGCTCGATCCAGTCGACATAGCCCGGCAATGGCGCGTTGATCGCGTTGCGTCCGCTGACGGACACAACAGCCAACACCATCAAACCGAAAACGGCGATGCCGCTGAGAAGGGCCAGAAATCGTTCAAGTCGCAGCAATTGCCGGTCGAGACGGCTCAGGAGGCTGCCGTCCTCCAATACCGTGGCGTGTCCTGCCATCCGGTTGTCCCCTGTTCCAGATGATCCCGGGGGCGTTTCAGCCCCCGGCTGTTTTTTATCAGTTGCCGCCGCGCTGCTGCTTCAGCGTTGCCTGCACCAGGTCGTAAAGATCCTGCGCCGGCAGGCCTTGGGCGGACATGTCAGCAATCCACTGGTCGCGGATCGGGTCGGCCGCCTTGGCACGGAACTCGTCCAGAACGGAGTCATCGATCATCACTTTCTCAACGCCCTTTTCTTCGAGCACGCCATCCCACTTTTTCAGAAGCTCACCGTAGTTGGTCAGGTAGTGGTCAATCGCCTCGTCGATCGAGCTGTCCAGCGCCTCACGGTGCTCGGGCGGCAGTGCTTCATAGGCGTCGATGTTCACGACCACTGGGCAGTTCACCGTGCCGGGGTTCAGGTTCGCGGTCCACCAGTCGGCCTCATTGATGGTGCCGAACGACAGGTGTGCGTGCTGAGCAAATGCAACGGTGTCCACAACACCGGACTGCATCGCATTATAGGCTTCGGTCGCCGGAACCGATGTCGGAACGGCACCAACGGCCTCGAACGCCTGACCAAGGCCCCCGGTCGCACGAACGCGCATACCTTCAAACTCTGCCAGTTCGTCACGCGGCTCGCCTGTCCCGACCAGATTGTACTGCGGCATCGGCGAGGTCATGAGGATCCGAGCGTTCCACTGAGCCATCTCTTCCTTGACCGCAGGGTGATCGTAGACCGCGTGGCTGACGGCCACTTCCTCATCCAGTGTGTTCACACCCAGGAACGGCAGTTCCAGGACGGTGATCGCGCGGTTCTTGTCGCGATGGTAACCAGCGCAGAACTGGGCCATCTCGAAGGCGCCGATTTCGATGCCGTCCAGGTTTTCCTTGGGCTTGGAAAGGCCGCCATAGCTGACGTTGATGGTGAACGCGCCATCGGTTTTCTCGCTGACCAGTTCGGCCAGTTTCTCAACATGTTCGGTGAAGGCGCGGCGCTTGCCCCAGACCGAGGCATTCCACTCGGTCGCAGCCGCCTCGGTGACAAAAGCAACGCCAAGGGCGGCGATGGCCGCTCCGCTCAACATCTTGTTCATAATGATCTCTCCCATTGGTGCACCCCCTCCCGGGGCGCTTGAGAGTAAAGCTAGCGCCAACATCGACACGTGCCAAGCCCCGCCGCCCGAATGGTGCACCCGTGAAAGCGTTGATTTCTGCACGGCCCAGAAAGCCCCGCCGACACGTTCGACCCACAGGAGAAAAGGTGTCACACTGGGCCGTTAACAACTCCATAATCTGTAAATAATTGTTTTTTATCATGTTATCGCAAACTCAACTCGGTCGAATTTACAAAATGGCTCGAGAAACGGAAACTTGTTTACAAACAAATCCAAGGATTACGGCAATTTATTTCTTTCTTTTCTCGAAGGCGTATTATCCCGACCGGGGAGGAAACGGATCGACAATGCCAATCAATTGGGCAAACTCGGTCCACCTGAAGTCCAGTCAGAGGGAGGAGCCTCAGAATGACCACCGCTGCCCAGGCAGAAGCCAAGGTATTTCCGCCATCCGCAGAAACCGTCGCCCGCGCTCATGTCGATGCCGAAAAATACACCCAGATGTACGAGGCATCTGTCAACGACCCCGTGAAATTCTGGGGTGAGCATGGCAAGCGGATCGACTGGATCAAGCCTTACACTCAGGTCAAGGACGTCAACTACGATTTCGGCTCGGTCAAGATCAACTGGTATGCCGACGGCACGCTGAACGTCTCGGCCAACTGCCTGGACCGTCACCTGAAGACCCGCGGCGATCAGACCGCGATCATCTGGGAACCGGATGATCCGAATGACGAAGCCCAGCACATCACCTATGCCGAGCTGCACCGCCGCACCTGCCGCATGGCGAACATTCTGGAATCGATGGGCGTGCGCAAAGGCGACCGGGTCGTCATCTATCTGCCGATGATCCCCGAGGCCGCCTATGCCATGCTCGCCTGCGCACGCATTGGCGCGATCCACTCGATCGTGTTTGCCGGCTTCTCGCCCGACGCGCTGGCCGCTCGGGTCAACGGTTGTGACGCCAAGGTCATCATCACCGCCGACGAGGCCCCGCGCGGCGGCCGCAAGACTCCGCTGAAATCGAACGCCGACGCCGCCCTGCTGCACTGCAAGGACACGGTAAAGTGTCTGGTGGTCAAGCGCACCGGTGGCCAGACGACCTGGATCGACGGGCGCGACTACGACTACAACGAAATGGCGCTGGAGGCCGACGATTATTGTGCGCCGGCCGAGATGAACGCTGAAGATCCGCTGTTCATCCTTTACACCTCGGGCTCGACCGGACAGCCGAAAGGCGTGGTGCACACCACCGGCGGCTACCTGGTTTATGCCGCGATGACCCACGAAATCACCTTCGACTATCATGACGGCGACATCTACTGGTGTACGGCGGACGTGGGCTGGGTCACCGGCCACAGCTATATCGTCTATGGCCCGCTGGCCAATGGCGCGACCACACTGATGTTCGAAGGCGTGCCGACCTATCCCGACGCCTCGCGGTTCTGGCAGGTTTGCGAGAAGCACAAGGTCAACCAGTTCTACACCGCCCCCACCGCGATCCGCGCGCTCATGGGTCAGGGCAACGAGTTCGTAGAAAAATGCGACCTGAGTTCCCTGAAAACGCTCGGCACGGTGGGCGAACCCATCAACCCCGAGGCCTGGAACTGGTACAATGAGGTGGTCGGCAAGGGGAAATGTCCGATCGTCGACACCTGGTGGCAGACCGAGACCGGCGGCCACATGATGACCCCCCTGCCCGGCGCGCATGCGACCAAGCCCGGTTCGGCGATGAAACCCTTCTTTGGCGTTCAACCCGTCGTGCTGGATCCGCAGTCGGGCATCGAGATCACCGGCAACGGGGTCGAAGGCGTGCTGTGCATCAAGGACAGCTGGCCGGGCCAGATGCGCACCGTGTGGGGCGACCATGAGCGGTTCGAGAAGACCTATTTCTCGGACTACAAGGGGTATTACTTCACCGGTGACGGCTGCCGCCGCGACGAAGATGGCGATTACTGGATCACCGGCCGCGTCGATGACGTCATCAACGTGTCTGGCCACCGCATGGGTACCGCCGAAGTCGAAAGCGCACTGGTGGCTCACGCCGCCGTCGCCGAAGCGGCCGTCGTTGGTTATCCCCATGAAATCAAGGGCCAAGGCATCTATTGCTACGTCACCCTGATGAATGACCGAGAGCCCTCGGATGAATTGCTGAAAGAGCTGCGCACATGGGTCCGGACAGAAATCGGACCGATCGCCAGCCCTGACGTGATCCAATGGGCTCCGGGCCTGCCCAAGACCCGTTCGGGCAAGATCATGCGCCGCATTCTGCGCAAGATCGCCGAGAACGACTTCGGCTCGCTGGGCGATACCTCGACCCTGGCCGACCCGTCCGTCGTCGAAGATCTGATCGCCAACCGGGCCAACAAGTGAGGGCGTGATGCAGGCTGAAACAATCACAAAGCCCGCTGTCCTGATCCTTCTCGGCCCTCCGGGCGCCGGGAAGGGCACACAGGCGCGAATGCTGGAACAGAAATTCGGCCTTGTGCAACTCAGCACGGGCGACCTGCTGCGCGCCGCGGTTGCTGCCGGAACCGAGGCCGGAAAGGCCGCGAAAGCAGTGATGGAAGCCGGCGACCTGGTCAGCGACGACATCGTCATCGCAATCCTGCGCGATCGCATTGCCGAGCCCGATTGCGCGTGCGGTGTCATCCTGGACGGGTTTCCCCGTACCACGGTTCAGGCCGAAGCGTTGGACAAGCTGCTGGCCGAAAACGGGCAGAAGGTGAATGCGGCCATCAGCCTCGAGGTCGAGGACGCCGAGATGGTCACCCGGATCGCCGGACGCTACACCTGCGCAATGTGCGGTGAAGGCTACCACGATCAGTACAAGCAGCCGAAGGTGGACGGTGTTTGTGACAAGTGCGGCAGCACCGAATTCAGCCGCCGCGCCGATGACAATGCCGAAACCGTGGCGTCCCGGCTGGAGGCCTATCACGAACAAACCGCGCCTTTGATCGACTACTACAAGGATCGCGGCGTACTCGGAAAACTGGATGCCATGGGGCAGATCGATCAGATCGCCCGTGGCCTGGAAAGCATCGTGGGCGACGCGATGCGGTAAGGGGAAGAGGACTCCCCAAAGCGGGCACTGACCCCGACACGAGTTTCTTCAACGGAACCGCTCTGGCGGACCGGAGAAGCTTTGCCTGGCGCCATCGCGGCGCTCGGCGCAATCGAATGGCGGCCCTACGCCGGAGGACAAATGCACCGGGCCGCCCTGGAGGAACCAAGGAGGAAACCGCAATGGCGGATAATTCAACAAACTCCGCGCAGACTGCCGAGTCCGACAAGGGCTATTGGCAGGCAAACCTGCGTCTCATCTACATCAGCCTCATCATCTGGGCGCTGGTGTCTTTCGGGTTCGGCATTCTGCTGCGCCCGTTGCTGTCGGGCATCGCCGTCGGCGGCACCGACCTGGGCTTCTGGTTCGCGCAACAGGGATCGATCCTGGTCTTTCTGGCGCTGATCTTCTTCTACGCCTGGCGCATGAACAAACTGGATGCCGAATACGGCGTCGAAGAAGAATAAGGGAGCCAGGGGACAATGGATCAGTTTACCATCAACCTGCTGTTTGTGGGCGCGTCGTTCGCGCTCTACATCGGCATCGCGATCTGGGCCCGCGCGGGGTCCACGTCGGAATTCTATGCCGCCGGGCGCGGCATTCACCCGGTCACCAACGGCATGGCCACGGCAGCAGACTGGATGTCGGCGGCCTCGTTCATCTCGATGGCGGGCCTTATTGCCTTTACCGGCTATGACAACAGCTCGTTCCTGATGGGCTGGACCGGCGGCTACGTGCTGCTGGCGCTTCTGCTTGCGCCCTATCTGCGCAAGTTCGGCAAGTTCACCGTGTCCGAATTCATCGGCGATCGCTTCTACAGCCAGACCGCGCGCGTCGTGGCGGTGATCTGTCTGATCGTGGCCTCGGTCACCTACGTGATCGGCCAGATGACCGGCGTGGGCGTGGCCTTTGGCCGCTTTCTGGAAGTGTCGAACACCACCGGTCTGCTGATCGGCGCGGGCGTCGTGTTTGCCTATGCGGTGTTCGGCGGCATGAAGGGCGTGACCTATACCCAGGTCGCTCAGTACTGCGTGCTGATCACCGCCTACACCATTCCGGCGATCTTCATCTCGCTGCAGCTGACCGGCAACCCGATCCCGGCCCTGGGCCTGTTCGGCGACACCGCCGGCGGTGAGCCGCTGCTGACCAAGCTGGACGCCATCGTGGCCGAGCTGGGCTTTGCGGAATACACCGCTCATCATTCGAACACGCTGAACATGGTTCTGTTCACCCTGTCGCTGATGATCGGCACCGCCGGCCTGCCGCACGTCATCATGCGCTTCTTCACCGTTCCCAAAGTGTCGGACGCCCGCTGGTCGGCCGGTTGGGCGCTGGTGTTCATCGCGCTGCTGTACCTGACCGCCCCCGCGGTTGGTGCCATGGCCCGTCTGAATATCACCGACATGATGTGGCCGAACGGGGGCATCGAAGGCGGCGCTGTATCGCTGGAGCAGATCGACAACGATGCCCGTTATGACTGGATGGCCACATGGCAGAAAACCGGCCTGCTGGGCTGGGAAGACAAAAACGGCGACGGCAAGATCCAGTACTACAACGACAAGAACGCCGACATGCAGGCGCTTGCCGAAGAAAAGGGCTGGGTCGGCAACGAGTTGACCAATTTCAACCGCGACATCCTGGTTCTGGCCAACCCCGAAATCGCCAACCTGCCGGGTTGGGTGATCGGTCTGGTCGCGGCCGGTGGTCTTGCGGCTGCGCTTTCGACCGCTGCGGGCTTGCTGCTGGCAATCTCGTCGGCGGTGTCGCACGACCTGATCAAGGGCTCGATCAACCCGAGCATCTCGGAGAAGGGCGAGCTTCTGGCGGCGCGGATCGCAATGGCCGTGGCCATCGTGGTTGCCACCTATCTGGGCCTCAACCCTCCGGGCTTTGCGGCGCAAACCGTGGCGTTGGCTTTCGGTCTGGCGGCGGCCTCGATCTTCCCGGCGCTGATGATGGGGATCTTCTCGACCCGCATCAACAACACCGGCGCGGTCGCGGGCATGCTGGCTGGTCTGACCGTCACCCTGGTCTACATCTTCCTGCACAAGGGCTGGCTGTTCATTCCGGGCACCAACTCGTTCACCGATGCAGACCCGCTGCTGGGTCCGATCAAATCGACCTCGTTCGGTGCGATCGGCGCCATGGTCAACTTCGGCGTCGCCTATGTGGTTGCCGGCATGACCAAGGAAACCCCGCAGGAGATCAAGGATCTGGTCGAAAGCGTGCGCATTCCCCGTGGTGCGGGCGCGGCTCAGGACCACTGAGCCGGATGCGGTCCGCGATGATGCATCACGGGCCGTTTCCCTCGACCAACTTTTCCCGCCCGGCTAAACCCCGGGCGGGGCTTTTCATTCAAGCGGACGGGCGAACCCATGGCGCTTTCACCTGAACAGATCACCCGGTTCCTGAAATCCGTGCACCCCTATGACGCGCTGCCTGTCGAGGAACTGGCCGACATCGCCGCCCGGATCGAAGCGCGTGAAATCCCAAAAGGAACCGTCATCTATCACCGCGGCGCGCAGTCGCCCGGCCTGTTCATCATCTACGAAGGCCAGGTCGAGATCACCGACGAAAACGGCGCGGTCGTATCCCATCTGGGCCTGCGCAACTCGTTCGGCGAACGTGGTCTGATGCGCGACGGGCGCGCGGTGACCACAGCAACGGCTGACGCGCCCTCGGTTCTGCTGATCATCCCAACTGACCTATTTTCCGATTTGCTCCAGCGTCACGTCGTCGTCGCCAAATTCTTCAATCGGGCCCGCCCTGCGCGACCTGAACAGCAATCACTGGCCACCACCCGGGTCGAGACCCTGATGGCGCGCAAGCCGGCCACATGCACCCCGGATACGTCCGTTCAGGAAGCCGCGCGCCTGATGCGCGACCGGGGCATTTCGTCGGTCTGCATCACCGAGCGCGGGGCGTTGCGCGGCATTGCCACGGTTCGGGACCTGTCGGGCAAGGTCGTGGCGGGCGCCCTGCCCCCGACGACCCCGGTGTCACAGATCATGACCCCGGACCCGCTGACCCTGTCGCCCGGCGACATCGGCTCGGACGTGCTGCACGCGATGCTGGAACGCGGTATCGGCCATATCCCCATCACCGAGGGCGGGCGCTTGGTCGGAATCGTCACCCAGACCGACCTGACCCGGTTCCAGGCGGTCAGCTCGGCCGAACTGGTCAGCCGCATCGCGCAGGCCGGGTCGGCGACCGAGATGGCCGCGGTCACGGCCGAGATCCCGAACCTGCTGGTGCAACTGGTGGCGGCGGGCAACCGGCACGAAATCGTCACCCGCCTGATCACCGACATCGCTGACGCCGCGACGCGCCGGCTGCTGGCGCTGGCCGAGCAGAAACTCGGCCCGGCGCCCGTCCCCTATCTTTGGCTGGCCTGCGGCTCGCAAGGCCGGCAGGAGCAGACAGGCGTATCCGACCAGGACAATTGCCTGATGCTGGATGACAGCGTCACCGATGCCGACCTGCCCTATTTCGAGGCGCTGGCCAAATTCGTGTCCGACCGGCTGGATACCTGCGGGTATTTCTATTGCCCCGGCGACATGATGGCGACCAATCCGCGCTGGCGGCAGCCGGTCCGGGTCTGGCGCGACTATTTCAACGGCTGGATCGCCAAGCCCAACCCCGAGGCGCAGATGCTGGCCTCGGTCATGTTCGACCTGCGCCCCATCGGTGGCCGGTTCGAGCTGTTTTCCGACCTGCAGGCCGAAACCCTGCGCGCGGCGCGGGCGAACTCGATCTTCGTTGCGCACATGATCTCGAATTCTCTGAAGCACACGCCGCCGCTGGGCCTGCTGCGCGGGATCGCCACGATCCGCTCGGGCGAGCATCGCAACACGCTGGACCTCAAGCACAACGGCGTGGTCCCGGTGGTCGATCTGGGCCGCGTCTACAGCCTGCAGGGTGAATTGACCGAGGTGAACACCCGCGCGCGCCTCAAGGCCGCTGAGGCCGCCAGGGTGCTCAGCCCGTCGGGCGCGCGGGACCTGCTCGATGCCTATGACCTGATCGCGGAAACCCGGTTGAACCATCAGGTCAAACAGATCAGGAATGGCGACAAGCCAGACAACTATCTTGCGCCGTCGGAACTGTCGGACTTTGAGCGAAGTCATCTTCGGGACGCGTTTGTCGTGGTAAAGACGATGCAATCCGCGGTCGGGCACGGCAAGGGGATGCTGGGGTAAAGACCCCGGCAGGAAGAACGGAGGAGGAAGATGTTTCTTGAGCTGATCGGCACGATCTTTGCGGGTTTTGCCATCGCGGGCCTCGTGATGGGTTTGAACCGGCTGACCGGTGGCCGCCTGCCGAAATGGTCGGCTCCGGTTGCAGCCGGTTTGGGCATGATCGCAGTCACGATCATCAGCGAGTATTCGTGGTACGACCGCACCCGTGACGCCCTGCCCGAGGGCCTGACCGTCGTGCAGGAGGTCGAAAGCCGCGCGCTCTATCGCCCCTGGACCTATGCGGTGCCGTATGTCGACCGGTTCGCGGCCGTCGATACGGCCTCGTTGCGGACCAATGCGCAGGTGCCGGATCAGCGCCTGATCGACCTGTACTTCTTTGGCCGCTGGGCGCCGGTATCCAAGATGCCGATCGCGGTGAACTGCGCCGAATACAGCCGGGCAAGTCTGGCCGATGGGGCCGAGTTCTCGGATGACGGGCGTCTGGTCGGTGCCGATTGGGTGCCGGTTGGCCAGGATGATCCGGTGGTCTCCGCTACTTGTGAGGCCTAACCATGCTGACCCGCCTGAGCCTGCGCCTGAGAATTTTTCTGTTCTTCTGCTTGCTTGCCGCGGGTGGCATCGCCATCACTCTGATCGCGCTTTGGCTTGGCCTGCGCCGGGCCGATCCCGCGGACATGACCAGCGCCTTCGTGTTCAGCGGCCTGCTGATCTCGTTTGGCTTGCTTGGGCTGGTCGCTGGTGTCTGGCTGCTGTTCGACGACAACGTGGCCAAACCGATCGAACGCCTGTCGGCGCAGCTGCGTGCGCGTGCACATGCGGGGGTGGATACCGATCTTGACCTGCAGGCGGCACGCTATCTGGGTGATCTGGCCCCCGCTGCCGCCAGCCTTGCCGAACGACTGGCCACCACCGCCCTGTCCACCGCCGAAGCCGTTGCCGCCGAAACCGCGCATCTGGCGTCAGAGAAAGAACGTCTGACCGCGCTTCTGTCCGAGATCCCGGTCGCGATGCTGCTGGCGGGGCCAAACCACCAGATCGTTCTGTACGACGCGCAGGCCGCCGAGGTTCTGGCGCAGATCGCCCATCCCCGCTTGAACGCCTCGCTGTTCGACTATCTCGAACGCAAACCTCTGCTGGACGCTTATGAGAAGCTGGGGAAAACCGGCATGGATGTCTATTGCACCCTCGCCAGCGTGGACGGGCGCCAAACCTACACGGCACGCATGAAACCGCTGGGCGATGCGCCGGGCTATATGCTGATCTTCGAAGACAGCGTCGCCCGCATTCCGCCAGAGGCCGCGCGCCCTCTGGTCTATGATTTCGATCTTCTGGACACCCCAGGCGACGAGGCGTTCGAAAACCGCCCGCTATCGCAACTGTGCTTTGTGGTCTTCGACACCGAAACCACCGGTTTGCTGCCGCACAAGGACGAGATCGTGCAGATCGGTGCCGTCCGTGTCGTCAAGGGGCGCATCGTCGAGGGCGAGCGGCTGGACACGCTGGTCAATCCGGGCATTCCGATCCCACCCGCTTCGACCAAGGTTCACAAGGTCAGTGACCGTATGGTGCAGGACGCGCCCGATATCGCGCAAGCCGGGCGCATGTTCCACCACTTCGCCCGTGATGCCGTGATCGTGGCGCATAACGCACCATTCGACATGGCGTTTCTGCGCCGTCATGCCAAGCGCATGGAAGTGACTTGGGATCACCCCATCCTGGACACGGTTCTGCTGTCAGCGGTCCTTTTCGGAGCCAGCGAAACCCATACGCTCGACGCTTTGTGCGAAAGACTGGGCGTGGAAATCCCCGAGACGCTCCGCCACACGGCTTTGGGGGATGCGGTTGCGACGGCTGAAGCATTGGTGCGGATGCTGCCGATGCTGGCTGCACGCGGTATGCAGACATTCGGCGACGTGATCGTAGAAACCCGCAAGCACGGTCGGCTGCTGGAAGACCTGAACTGAATCAGCCTATTGATCGCGATACAGCTTTTCGTGGACAATTCTGCTGCGGCATGGCACCCCGTGCCCGGCCACCAAACGAGCGCGCGATGACCGAAAGAACATTCAAACCCGGACCCGATCAAAGCATGGCCTTCCGCGAGGCTCTCGGGTGCTTTGGCACTGGTGTGACGGTCGTCACGACCAGCACCCCGGACGGTCCCTCGGCCATCACCGTCAACTCGTTTGCATCAGTGTCGCTGGATCCACCATTGGTCCTGTGGTGTCTGGCAAAAGAGTCGAACCGTTACGGGGCCTTTCAAGCAGCGCAACATTACTCGATCCATGTCGTGGCCGAGGATCAGCAGGATCTGGCCCTTCGTTTTGCCCGCAATGGCCTCGATTTCTCGCATGCAGACTGGTCCCCGGATCACAAAGGTCGGCCGCAGCTGAGCCAGTGTCTGGCCCGATTTGACTGCACATTGTCTGCCCGCCACGAGGCCGGGGATCATCTGATTCTCGTGGGAGAGGTCGAACAGGTCATGTACCGCACCGGCAAAGGCTTGATCTTCAAGCGCGGACAGTTCGGCGGTTTTGCCGACCTTTTGTAATTACTCGTCCAATGACCCGTGCACGGCAAAGGCCTCCAACTCGGCCTCTTGCGGCGTGATCACGCGAAACGCCTCGTGAACGCCGGACTCGGTCAGGCTGCGGGCAACGGTCAGCAGGGTGTTGGGGGCATGATCGTCACACATCTCGGACATATGGGCCAGCTCGGCCCGGGCCACGTCCAGCGCCGCCTCGACCGAGGGCGCGCCGTAAAGGCGCACGAAATGCTCGGCCAGGTTGGTGGCCAGCCGCTCCATCTCGGCCGGTTCGATCTGCGTCACCGCCACGAAGGTCACGCGCCCGAAGGTTTCAAGCCCCAGCCACCCGTTGGCAAAGGCTTGACGCGCCTTGCCGGCCAGGTCTGCCTCGCCCCAGTTCGAAAACTCGAACCCGCCCGAGATGCACCACTCGCCCGTTCGGGCGGGTGAGTGAAAGACGTTCAGGTCGCTTTCGTCGAAATGAATGGCGCGGGCCAGGTTCAATGGGCGTCCTCCAACAGACGGGTCAAGGGAACAAGCTGCGTATCCGCACCGTTCCGCAACAGCATGCCGAACCGCTCATCGGCCCCGAGAAACACGCCGCGATCACCATAGGGCTCTCCGACGCCCTGCAGCAAGCCCATCCATTCCCCGTGCAACGGCGCGTTGCCATCCTCGGACCAGCGGTTCAGCCAGGTCAGCATGTGACGCGACCAGCTCTCGACCAGCTGCACCGGGGACACATCTGCGCAGCCTTCGTCATACAGGGCTGTCACATCGGGCGACTTGCCCGGCTCGTCCCCGGTTTGCAGCAAGGCCAGTTCCCAGCCGACGACCAGCCAGTCGGGCACGGTTTCCGAGTCGGAGGTAGACGCGGCCACACGAAATCGGCCACAGCGGGCCCCGTTGACGAAAATCGGACCATCCCAGCCCAGATGAACCGCCACCTCGGGCGGAGCCAGCGCGCCCAGCGCGTTCTGGAACCCGACGGCGCACAGCGGCAGCATGGCCATGGCGTCCTGCAAGGGCACCTCGGGCGCAAAGACGATGGCCGCGCGCAGGCGATCCGCCTGGATGTTGTAGACGACGCTGCCCGCATCGCAGCCCAGCGCCGCCATGGCCTGCGCATGGTCGAACGGGTCTTCCCCACCCTGCACCGGGTGTCCGGACAGCAACGGGGGAAAGACCGGCTGCGTCATGCCTTGCCCGCGGCGATCAGGTCGCGGGCGATCTTGCGGAAGGCCTCGGCCTGCGGGCTGTCGGGTTTGCTGACCACGATCGGCGCCCCGCCATCGGCGGCCACTCGGATATCCAGATGCAGAGGGATTTCTCCCAGCAACGGCACACCCAGTTCGGCGGCTTCGGCGGCGACGCCCCCATGGCCGAACACATGTTCCTCGTGCCCGCAGTTCGAGCAGATATGCGTGGACATGTTTTCGATCATGCCGACGATCGGAGTTTTCAGCTGGCGGAACATGTCGATGCCCTTGCGCGCGTCGATCAGGGCCACGTCCTGCGGGGTCGAGACGACGATCGCCCCGTCCACCTTGAACTTCTGGCTCAGCGTCAGCTGCACGTCACCGGTGCCGGGCGGCAGATCGACGATCAATACGTCCAACGCGCCCCATTGCACCTGGCTCATCATCTGCTGCAGCGCGCCCATCAGCATCGGGCCACGCCAGACCACCGCCTGACCTTCGTTGGTCATCAACCCCATCGACATCATGGTGACCCCGTGATTGCGCAGCGGCAGAATGGTCTTGCCATCGGGGCTCGCCGGCCGTCCGGACACGCCCAGCATGCGCGGCTGCGAAGGTCCGTAGACATCAGCATCCAGCAATCCAACGCGCCGCCCTTCGGCCGCCAGTGCACAGGCCAGGTTGGCCGAAACGGTCGATTTTCCGACCCCGCCCTTGCCCGAGGCCACGGCGATGATCCGGTCAACCCCCGGCACCGCCTGCGGCCCGGTCTGCGAGGGCTTGGGCTTGGGTTTCAAATCCGGCGGCGCCTTGTCGGAATGCGCGGTCAGCAGGGCTGAGACCTTGGCCACCCCGTCGACCATCTGCGCCGCCTTTTCGGCCGTGGCGCGTACCGGTTCCATCTTGTCGGCATTCTTGGGGTCGATCTCGAGAACGAAGCGCACGGTGTCGCCCTCGACATTCAGCGCGCGGACCACGCCCGCGCTGACGATGTCCTGCCCCGAAACCGGGTCGGTGATCTTTTTCAGGTTCGCCAGAACCGCGTCGCGGATGCTCATGCGTCGCCGTCCTTGATCTGGCCTGTCACCACGTGTTCGACATCCAGGCCGTCGATCGTCAGGACCATCTTGGCCTCAAAGCTTTTGCCCGCCGGATCGCCCGCCTTGCGCAGCGCATCTTCGATGGCCTGCTGGCTGGTCACGCCAACCTGTTTGAGGAATTTGCGCATCGACATGTTGTAATCGCCGCTCATCGCCGTGTGTCTCCGTCTTGTTCGTTCATTTGACGCATTCGCCCTGTCACCGTTAGGCTGGGCCATGCGCTTTGTTCTTTTGTGCCTGAGCCTGACGCTCTTCGCCAGCCCCTCTTGGTCGCAGGAGGAGATTGGTTTGGCCGCGCCGGAAGATGTCGCACGCTCGGGTCTTTTGAAACATATTCTTCCGCGCTTCTCGCTCAAGACCGGAATCCGGGTTGTCGCGGAGGAAGGTGGCGCGATGGTTCTGGCGGTCGGGCCACCGGGACAGCCGGTGTTTCAGCGCGGCGGCGACATCTATCACCTGCGCGTTCAGGACGACCCGCGGCAGGCCCGCTTTCAGGATTGGCTGTTGTCCGACGTGGGCAAACGCACCGTCGAAAGTTTTGCACCGACCGAGGGCGGCCCGTTCTCGGCCAGTTTCGAAACGGTCGCTGCGCCCGAGTCGGATACCATCGAAGGCGACGCCTTGCTGGGTGAAAAGCTGTCGCTGACCCATTGCGGGCGCTGTCACGTCATCGGGCCGCAGAACCGGATGAACGGGTTGGGCTCCACGCCGTCCTTCGCGGTGCTGCGCGCGATGCCGGACTGGTCGAACCGGTTCCAGGCATTCTTTGCCCTGAACCCGCATCCGTCCTTTACACAGATCGAAGGGATCACTGCGCCCTTCAACCCCGAACGCCCCCCGCCCATTCATCCGGTAACGCTCACGCAGGACGAGGTTGAGGCGATCCTCGCCTATGTCTCGGTCATCCGCGCGGCCGATCTGGGGGCACCGCTCAAACTTCAGTGATCCTTGCGCTTGCTGAAGTAGTCATCGGTGGTAACGACCTTGGGCTTGGGCTTTGAGGTAAACGGGTTGTCCTGACTGTGGAACTGCGCCTGCACACGGCAATCGTCACACATCTGGATCATCTTCGCCTGCTCGGACGAGGCGAACATCGGGTGGCTGCCGGCCAGCTTCTCCATGATCCGCTCGACCGTCGATTTCACCCCGAACAGAGCACCGCATTCAATGCAGGCAAAGGGCGCTTCCTCGTTCAGAACACGCGGCGACAGCGCACGGTCGCTCAGGTCCAGTTCGGGCACCAGGATGATCGCGCTTTCGGGACAGATAGTCTTGCACAGCCCGCATTGCAGGCAGGCATCCTGCTGAAAGTTCAGCTGAGGCATGTCGGGGTTGTCGATCAATGCGCCTGACGGGCACAGCGACACGCAACTCAGGCAAAGGGTGCAGGCTTCGGTGTCCACCGCCACCGCGCCATAGGGCGCGTGTTCCGGCAGGGGCAGCGGCTGAGACGCGTCGGGGCGCAGCGCCTGCGCCGCCAACCGCGTGATCTGGCGCCGGTTGCCCAGCGGCAGCACCGGTTGGGCCAGAGGCTGCGGAACGTCCTGCGCATAGAGCAGATCGGCCAGCGCATCGGGATCGGCTTCGTCGATCACTCCGACGACGTCCGCTCCGGCGATGGCCAGCGCCAGCGGCAGTTCGCGGTCCAACGCATCCCGCTCGGTCGTCGGGGCCAGCAGGATGTCTACCCGGGCAAAGCCATGAGCCAAGGCAGCCAGCATCTCGGCATGTCCAAAGCCGGACACCACACCCAGCTCCAGCGGAATCACATCGGCCGGCAGCCCGCGCCCGAACCGCGCGGCCAGCCGGATCATCTCGGCCCCGTGGGCATCATGTACAAACAGGCGCGGGGCGCTCCCTCCGGCCCGACGGTAGGTCGCCGCCAAGGTCTGCATTCGGGCCAGCAGGGCCGCCACCGGCGGGTCCTCGTAGCTGATCGCGGTCGAGGGGCACAGGGCCGCGCATTCACCGCAACCCGCGCAGACCATCGGATCTATGGCCACGTGGTCTCCGGCCGGGGTGATGGCCCCGGTGGGGCAGATGTCCAGACAGTTGGAACAGCCCACCTGCCCGGCCCGCGAATGGGCGCACAGTGTTTCTTCGAGCCGAACATACAGCGGTTTTTCGAAAGTCCCGACCAGCTGCGCCGCGTCAAAGGCCAACCGGGCAACCGCCACCGCATCGCGCGGATCGGCGCGCAGGTAGCCTTCGCGCTTGTCCGGGGCCGTCACGAAGGGCGTACCCCCCGCCAGGTCGATCAGCACATCGCAGGCCGACGCCGCACCGTCGCGCGGCGGGGTCCAGGCAAACGCACCGCGTCCGGCCGGATCAATCTGCTGCAACGCATCCAACCGCAGGTTGAACCCGCCCAGCGCCCCCGAGACCGACCGGACCCGCGCGCGCACCACGTCATAGGCCCGGCTGTCAGGCTGCGCCTCATCGGTGACGACCACCGTCACCGCCATCGTGTCCGACAGTCGCTGTGCAAGGTCAAACGCAACCTCACCCGGCCCGATGATGCAGGCGGTGCCTTCGCTGATGACATCCACGCTGGGCGTGATCGGCTGTTGCAACAGAGCCTCGGCCGCCAGCGCCGCCATCTTGGGCATCGCCGACCGCCCTTGCTCGGACCAGCCGGCCCGGTCGCGCAGATCGACAAAGCCGGGGTGATCCACGCCCAGTTCCTCGGCCAGTTCTTGAAACACTTGGGCTTCTTGACCGCAGGCGATGACGATCTGGTCATCCGACTGCATCAGCTTGGCCGCAGCGGTCAGTTCGGAGGTGCACAGCGCCGTGTGGACCCTGCTGCATTCAGCACCGCAGGCGTCCGATATCCCCTGCCCGTCCTGGGCCTGACTTCCGGCGCAATCGCACAAGACCAATTTGGTGACCATGTTCCCCCCGCATCTCTTCCTTGCCCCTAACCTTAGACCCAAACGCCGCCCATGCAACGTGTGGCGGCCGGTTCTGGTCAGAAACTCTGCCTCGCCCGCCAAAGTCGGCTGATCGTCGCCGCGACCCATTTGCGACGATTTTTTTCCAGATCACGACCATTTCAGGCCGCTGCGGACTTGGCACGTGGCCCATTTGTGTACCATAGTGAACCTAAGGGAAGGCAGGGGAGAGCTTTTCCGGGGAGGATCAAAGTGGCCGAGGCCGCAAAACAGATCGAAATGCCGGTTGGCGTCGTCGTGCGCAAGACACCGGGGGTCACTCGCTGGGCCCGGTGGAATTGGCGCGCTGTCGCGGTGCTGCCCGGCGCCCCGCCCGCCGACTGGGTCGAACTGCGCCGCGAGGGCGACGCGGTCGAATACCACGCTGCCACCCTGCCCTTGAAACTCTGGTCCGACGAAACCGAGGCCTATATGGCCAATCTCTCGGACAGCCAGCCATCGCTGTATCTTGTCCTGCGTGACGATGCCGAAGGTGATCGCCCGCTGAACGCGTTTCTGATCACAGCGTCACCTTATGAAGGGCAGGACTATGCCGATACCGGCGAAGAGATCGTGGAAAAGATCCCGATGACCGAAGGCTTGATCGCCTGGGTGCGCGATTTCACTGTGGCCCATCACCGCGATGAGGTGTTCGTCAAACGCCGCCGCGACAAGAAACGGGTGGATCTTGTAGAAGATGGCAAGGGCGATGCGCGCATCCGCCAGACCTCGGATGTCTACCGCGCCCCGCGGAGGGCCGTACAATGAGCACCCGGCAGGATTTCTGGTCTCGCCGCAAGGCCGCCGTGCAGGCCGAAGCGCATGCCGAACAAGAGGCCCTGACCGCACAGGAGATCGCCGCGCGGCAGGTCGAACTGGAAGACAAGACCGACGCCGAGATTTTGGCCGAGCTTGACCTGCCCGACCCGGACCTGCTGCAGGCGGGCGACGATGTTTCGGGCTTCATGGCCAAGGCCGTGCCGGACCGGCTGCGCCGCCGCGCCTTGCGGCGCTTGTGGCGGTTGAACCCGGTGCTGGCGAATGTGGACGGGCTGGTCGATTACGGCGAGGATTACACCGACGCAGCGTGTGTGGTCGAAAACCTGCAAACGGCTTATCAGGTGGGCAAAGGCATGTTGCGCCATATCGAGGCGCTGGCCGAGCAGAAGGACACCGAGGAACACCCGGTCGAGGCCGAAGCCGAGCCGGAAACCGAAACGCCCGAGCCTGAAGCCGAGCCCGCGCCCCCTGTCGAAGTGGCAGACGCCATCCAACCGGATGAGGATGAACGCCCCCCGGCCCCGCGGCGCATGAAATTCGAATTCGAAGGATGACCCGATGAACATTCGCGACCCGCAGACGTTCGAGATTTCCCCCGAGGACCGTCTGCGCGCGGATTTCTACAACTTTCTGGGCCTGCTGCTGGCCACACCGCCTGACCAGACTCTGCTGAGCCAGATCGCGGCGTTGTCGGGGGACGAGACAGATCTGGGCCAGGCCATTCAGGCCATGGCCCGCGTGGCCAAGGTGACCAAGCCCGAAGCGGCCGAGCGCGAGTTCAACGCATTGTTCATCGGGCTTGGGCGCGGAGAACTGCTGCCCTATGCCAGCTTCTACCTGACCGGGTTCCTGAACGAGAAACCGCTGGCGCAGCTGCGCAACGACATGGCGGCGCGGGGCATCACCCGGGCGGCAAACGTGTTCGAACCCGAAGACAACATCGCCTCGCTGATGGAGATGATGGGCGGCATGATCGTCGGCCGTTTCGGCGGCCCGGCCACGCTGGAAGATCAAAAGACGTTCTGGAACAAGCATATCGGTCCCTGGGCCGAGCACTTTTTCTCGGACCTGGAAGCAGCCGAACATTCGGTTCTCTATGCCTCGGTCGGCACAGCCGGCCGGGTCTTCATGGAGATCGAACGCGAGGCCTTCCGCATGACGACGCACTAGGCGGCCGTCATTCGCTGGCGCCCCGGCGGGCGCTGAACCGCAAATGGGAAAGGAGGATCCCATGAGCAAGACCAAGGAGACCGGCGCCAGCCGCCGCGACTTCCTGAAACTGGCGGGCACTGCGGCCCCGGCAGCCGTAGCAGCGGCCAGCCTGGGAACCGAGGTCGAAGCGGCCGAGCAACCCTCGGACGAGACCCGCATTCAGGACACGGCGCATACCCGCGCCTATTTCGACAGCGCGCGCTTCTAGGCCGCCTCGGCGACGCCCGGCGCTGGTCCGGACGTGGTCACACTCGGCTGACGGTTGCGATTGGCCCTGACGTCGATTTCGAAACACCAAGCCAGCCATGGTCAACATGGTCAGCAAGGGAGGAAGGAAATGCTTAGGAAAAAGACCAACGGGGTTGCGAGACGCCCCCAGCGGACAAGTATCCTGTCCCAAATCGGCGAAAAGAGCGTCGATCGCCGCGCGTTCCTGCGTGGCTCGGGCCTGACGATCGGCGGCCTGGCCGCGATCAGCGCCACGGGTGGAACCGTGTCGCCCGCCAGCGCCCAGACCGCAGCCAACACGGCTGTCGAGAACATCAAATCCGTCTGCACGCATTGCTCGGTCGGCTGTACCGTGGTTGCCGAAGTGCAGAACGGCGTCTGGATCGGGCAGGAACCCGGTTGGGACAGCCCGTTCAACCTGGGCGCTCACTGTGCCAAGGGGGCCGCTGTCCGTGAACACGCCCATGGCGAACGCCGCCTGAAGTACCCGATGAAGAAAGAGGGTGGCGAGTGGAAGCGCATCAGCTGGGAACAGGCGATCGACGAGATCGGCAACGGCATGATGAGCATCCGCGAGGAAAGCGGGCCTGACAGCGTCTATTGGTTGGGTTCGGCCAAACACAACAACGAACAGGCCTATCTGTTCCGCAAGTTCGCGGCCTACTGGGGCACCAACAACGTGGACCACCAGGCGCGGATCTGCCACTCGACCACCGTTGCGGGTGTTGCGAATACATGGGGCTACGGCGCCATGACCAACAGCTACAACGACATCCACAATTCCAAGGCGATCTTCATCATCGGCGGCAACCCGGCCGAGGCGCACCCCGTCTCGCTGCTGCATGTTCTGCGCGCGAAAGAGCAGAACAACGCCCCGCTGATCGTTTGCGATCCGCGCTTTACGCGCACCGCGGCCCATGCCGACGAATATGTCCGCTTCCGCCCCGGCACCGACGTGGCGCTGATCTGGGGCATCCTGTGGCACATCTTCGACAACAGCTGGGAAGACAAAGAGTTCATCCGCACCCGTGTCTGGGGCATGGACCAGATCCGCGAGGAGGTCGCCAACTGGACACCCGAAGAGACCGAGCGCGTTACCGGCGTGCCGGGATCGCAGCTCAAGCGCGTGGCGCGGACGCTGGCCAACAACCGTCCCGGCACCGTGATCTGGTGCATGGGCGGCACCCAGCACACCAACGGCAACAACAACACGCGCGCCTATTGCGTGCTGCAGCTGGCGTTGGGCAACATGGGCACTTCTGGTGGCGGCACCAACATCTTCCGCGGCCATGACAACGTGCAGGGCGCGACCGACCTGGGCGTTCTGTCCCACACCCTGCCCGGCTATTACGGCCTGTCCGCAGGCGCATGGGGTCACTGGGCCCGCGTCTGGGGCGAGGAACCGGAGTGGCTGGCTGGCCAGTTCGCAATGGTCAAGGACAAGGACGGCAAGGACAAGTCGCTGCAGAACGAACGGGGCATCCCGGTTTCGCGCTGGATCGACGGTGTTCTGGAAGATCCCGAGAACATGGATCAGCCCAACAACGTCCGCGCCATGGTTCTGTGGGGCCACGCGCCCAACTCGCAGACCCGGATGGTCGAAATGAAGACGGCGATGGAAAAGCTGGACATGCTGGTCGTGATCGACCCGTATCCCACCGTTTCCGCCGTCCTGCATGACCGGACCGATGGCGTCTATCTGCTGCCGGCCTGTACGCAGTTCGAAACCCGTGGCTCGGTCACGGCGTCGAACCGTTCGCTGCAGTGGCGCGACAAGGTGGTCGATCCGCTGTTCGAAAGCCTGCCGGACGAGGTCATCATGGCCAAGTTCGCTAACAAGTTTGGCTGGGCGGATCGGTTCTTCCGCAATATCGAAATGGAGGACCCCGAAACCCCGAATGTCGAAAGCATCACGCGCGAGTTCAACGCGGGGCTGTGGACGATCGGCTACACCGGTCAGTCGCCAGAACGGATCAAAAGCCATATGGCCAACCAGCACACGTTCGACAGAACCACGCTGCAGGCGGTGGGCGGTCCGAATGACGGCGAATATTACGGTCTGCCGTGGCCGTGCTGGGGCACCGCCGAGATGGGGCATCCGGGGACGCCAAACCTCTATGACATGTCCAAACCGGTGGCCGAGGGCGGCCTGACCTTCCGCGCACGTTTCGGCGTCGAGCGTGACGGTCAGAACCTGCTGGCCGAAGGGGTCTACAGCGTCGGCTCGGAAATCCAGGACGGATACCCCGAGTTCACGATGCAGATGCTGATGGATTTGGGCTGGGATGGCGACCTGACGGCCGAGGAACGCGCGGCCATCGACGCCGTGGCAGGGCCCAAGACCAACTGGAAGACCGACCTGTCGGGCGGCATCCAGCGGGTGGCCATCAAGCATGGCTGTGCACCCTTCGGCAACGCCAAGGCCCGCACCGTGGTCTGGACCTTCCCGGATCCGATCCCGCTGCACCGCGAGCCGCTGTACACGCCGCGGCGCGATCTGGTGGCTGACTATCCCACCTACGAGGACCGTCAGGCCTATCGCCTTCCGACCTTGTATGCTTCGATCCAGAAGAACGACTTTTCAAAGGATTATCCGATAATCCTGACGTCAGGTCGTCTGGTCGAATATGAAGGTGGCGGCGACGAGACACGGTCGAACCCGTGGCTGGCCGAGCTGCAGCAGGACATGTTCGTCGAGATCAATCCGCGTGACGCCAACAACCTTGGCATTCGCGACGGATCGCAGGTCTGGGTCGAAGGTCCCGAGGGTGGCAAGGTCAAGGTGATGGCGATGCTGACCGAAAGGGTCGGTGCCGGCGTGGCCTTCATGCCCTTCCACTTCGGCGGCCATTTCCAGGGCGCGGACCTGAGGGAGAAATACCCGAAAGGCGCCGACCCGTACGTGCTGGGTGAAAGCACCAACACCGCCCAGACCTATGGCTATGATTCAGTGACCCAGATGCAGGAGACCAAAGCGACTCTCTGCAAGATCTGGGCAGCGTAAGGAGGACGACAATGGCTAGAGCAAAGTTTCTCTGCGACGCTGAACGCTGCATCGAGTGCAACGCCTGCGTGACTGCGTGCAAGAACGAACACGAGGTCCCGTGGGGCATCAACCGCCGCCGGGTGGTGACGATCAATGACGGCAAACCGGGTGAACGTTCGATCTCGGTCGCCTGCATGCATTGTTCGGATGCGCCTTGCATGGCGGTGTGCCCGGTCGACTGCTTCTATCAGAACGAAGAAGGCGTCGTCCTGCACTCCAAGGACCTGTGCATCGGCTGCGGCTATTGCTTCTATGCGTGCCCCTTCGGCGCGCCGCAATACCCGCAGGCCGGCAACTTCGGATCGCGCGGCAAGATGGACAAATGTACCTTCTGCGCCGGCGGCCCCGAGGAAACGCACTCGACCGCAGAGTTCGCCAAATACGGCCGCAACCGGATCGCCGAGGGCAAACTGCCCATCTGCGCCGAGATGTGTTCGACCAAGGCCCTGCTTGCCGGTGACGGCGACGTGGTCTCGGCCATCTACCGCGAACGCGTCGTGGCGCGCGGGTTCGGCTCGGGCGCCTGGGGTTGGGGCACGGCCTACGACCAGAAGGACGGCTGAGACCTCAGCCTGACAACACGGGTGACCCGCGCAGGTGGGTCACCCGATTTTGGATTGATACCGAGGTTCCGATGCTGCGCATTTTTCTGGCTTTGACGTTGACACTTGGGATCGCGCACGGCGCGCTTGCACAGGACACGACCGGCACAGACGAACCAACCGCCGCCCCGCGCGCGCAGACCGGTGGCGCCACGACGCTCGAGGATATTCTGGCCCGGCAACGCGGCGAGAAGGTCGACAACAGCTATCGCTCCGAGAATACCGGGCAAGGCAATGCCGAAGGGCTGCTGGGTCAGTTGGGCACGCGCGGCGTCGCCTCGGACAGTGATGTTTATCGCGCCATCCGTTATGGCTCGGCGGATGTCACCGTGTCGACCAAAGGGCCGGCTGCCGGCGTGTTGATCCAGGATGGCGGCATGTGGTGGTGGACTTTCCGCACCGGTCCGCTGCGTGAATACGGAACCTACATTCTGGGCGGGATGCTGGTCGTTCTGCTTCTGTTTTTCCTGATCCGCGGCCGCATCCGCATCGACGGCGAGAAAACAGGCCGCACGGTCACCCGGTTTTCAGGATTTGAAAGGTTCGGGCACTGGCTGTTTGCCGGCTCGTTCCTGATACTTGGATTGACCGGTCTGCTGACGCTCTATGGCCGGGATTTCCTGATCCCACTGTTCGGCAAGGAAGGGTTCGCCACCATCGCGCAAGGCTGCAAGTGGTTGCACAACAATCTGGCCTGGGCCTTCATGCTGGGATTGGTCATCATCACCGTGAACTGGATCGCCCACAACATCCCCAACCGGACCGACCTGAAATGGTTGGCGGCGGGCGGCGGATTGTTCACCAAAGGCAGCCACCCCCCGGCCAAGAAATTCAACGCCGGTCAAAAGATCATTTTCTGGCTGTGCATTCTGCTTGGCGTCTCGATCAGCCTGTCGGGTCTGTCGCTGCTGTTCCCATTCGAGCTTCCGATGTTCGCCAAGACGTTTTCGATCGCCAACGCGACCGGGTTGCCCCAACTGATGGGCTTGGACCTGCCCACGCAGATGTCTCCGCAGGAAGAGATGCAATATGCCCAGATCTGGCACGTCATGGTCGCCTATGCCTTCATCGCCATCATTCTGGCCCATATCTACCTCGGCTCGGTCGGCATGGAGGGCGCGTTTGACGCCATGGGCACCGGCGAGGTCGAAGAGCAATGGGCGCGCGAGCACCATTCGCTGTGGCTGGAAGAGGTAAAGGCACAGGAGGCCAGCGACGGCGCGGCCTCGCCTGCCGAATAGATGCGCGGGCTGGCTTTGGCGCTGGCCCTGCTGCCGCTGCCGCTGGCGGCGGATTTCTACACGCTCAAGGGCCATGGTGGGCCGATCATGGACATCGCCGCAGCCCCGGACGGGCGCATTGCCACCGCCAGTTTCGACAATTCCGTGGGCCTGTGGTCCGGGCAGCAGCCGGACTGGCTGGAAGGTCACGAAGCTGCCGTGAACGCGGTGGTGTTCAACGGCACCGCGATCTATTCGGCCGGCGACGACTTCACCCTGCGCCGTTGGCCCGGTGGACAGGTCGTAGGTCAGCACAAGGGCAAGGTCGTCGGGCTTGCAGCCTCAAAGACCCTTGTGGCGACTGCCAGTTGGGACGGGACCATCGGCCTGTGGCCAACCGAGGGCGGTGCGGCCAAGCTGCTGGGCCCGACGGGCAGCGGCGTCAACGCGGTGGCCTTCGCGCCGGACGGGCGGTCGCTGTACTCCGCCGGGGTCGACGGCAGCCTGCGGGTCTGGGACGTGACGACCGGGGCCGAAACCGCGCGACTGGTCGAGCATGGTTTCGGCATCAACGAACTGGTCCTGAACACGCAAGACGGTTGGATCGCCTATGGCGCGGTCGATGGCGTGACCCGCATTCTGGACCTGACCACCGGGGCCGAGCGCGATTTCACGCTGGACCGTCGCCCGATCCTCGCGCTCGCCCTCAGCCCGGATCGGTCGCTGCTGGCGGTTGGCGATGGCGAAGGCTACATCATGGTCATCGACACGCAGGACTGGCGGATCGCGCAGGATTTCCGGGCAACGCTGCGCGGCCCGGTCTGGGCACTGGCCTTTTCCCCCGATGGAGAGAACCTGCACGCAGGCGGGCTGGATCAGGCCATGTACAGCTGGCCGGTGGCCGCGCTGGGGTCACAGGAACGGATGGCCAGCCAAGAGCCGAGTTTCCTGAAGGACCCCGAAGAAATGCAAAACGGAGAACGGCAGTTCGCCCGGAAATGCTCGATCTGCCACAGCCTGACGCCGGACGATCAGCGCCGGGCCGGACCGACCCTGCATGGCCTATTCGGGCGTCAGGCCGGGACACTGCCTGGCTACATCTACTCGGAAACGCTGCAAGGGTCTGATATCATTTGGAACGAACAGACGATAAACGCTCTTTTCGATCAGGGACCGGACCACTACATTCCGGGGTCGAAGATGCCGATGCAGCGGATCGCGCAGGCGCAGGACCGCACCGACCTGATTGAATTTCTGCGCAGCGCGACAGCGCCCGCAGACTAAGCCGGAGGATAAGATGAAAGCCTTTCTTGCAGCTGCCGCCGCAATGGTCGTCATTACTGCCGCCGCACCGATGGTATTGCAGCAACTCGGACACTCAGCGGCCGAGACACAGACCGGCTCCTCGGTGCGACTAGACTGAATGTCCGAATTCCTGACCACACGAGAGTTGGCGGACCTGCTGCGCATTGGCGAACGCAAGGCCTATGATCTGGCGTCTTCGGGCGAAGTGCCCTGCGTGAAAGCGATGGGCAAACTTCTCTTTCCCCGGGCCGAGGTACTGGCCTGGCTCAATGCGTCGCGTACCGGGCCGGACACGGTCAAACCGCCCCTGCCCGACATCGTGGCTGGCAGCCATGACCCCCTTTTGGATTGGGCGCTCCGCGAAAGCGGCTCGGGGTTGGCCACCTATTACGACGGCTCATTCGATGGGCTGAACCGCCTTGCGCGACGTGACGCACAAGCCGCGGTACTGCACATCCATGAACCGGGCGGGTTCAACGTCAATTCCGTCCGCGATGCGCTGGGAGAGGCGCCCGTGGTACTGTACGAGGTCGCAAGCCGCCAGCGCGGCCTGTTGCTGGCCCCCGGGGTTCAGGGAATTTCCGATTTTGGTGATCTGAAAGGCCGCCGTGTCGTGCTGCGCCAGGACAGTGCCGCCAGTCAGCACTTGTTCGATGCCCAGTTGCGAAGCTGCGGTCTGAGCCGCGCCGATCTTGACGCCCTGCCGACTTGCGCCCGCACCGAAGAGGAACTGGCAATCGCTCTGCATGACCGGAAGGCCGAGGCAGGATTCGGCATCGGAGCCTTGGCGCGCCTCTACGGGTTGGGCTTCATTCCAACCCATTCCGAACGTCTCGACCTCGCCATCTGGCGGCGGTCCTGTTTCGATCCGCCGATGCAGAAACTGCTGACTTTTTTGGGAACGGACAAATTCAGGCGTCGCGCAGATGAATTGGGCGGATACGATCTGTCCGGCTTGGGACAGATCCATCACAACGGCGCAAGTGACTGACCGGCCCTATTGCTGCGCGTTCGGAAAAAAGAGCTGCTCACCGTTCAATTTGTACGCCGCGATCGCTTCCTGACCGTCGGGGCCAGTGAGCCAGTCGATGAACCTTCTTCCCGCGGCCGCCCGGACCCGCGGATGCTTTTCGGGGTTCACGAGGATCACTCCGTATTGATTGAACAACCGAGGATCGCCTTCGACCAGAACCTCAAGGTTTCCCTTGTTGCCGAACGACAGCCATGTGGCCCTATCGGTCAGAGCATAGGCATCCATGCCCGCAGCCAGGTTGAGCGTCGCACCCATGCCCGACCCGGTCTCGCGGTACCACTCGCCCGAAGACAAGGTCGGGTCCGTTCCGGACAGGCTCCAAAGAGCCTTCTCCGCCTTGTGGGTCCCGCTGTCATCCGCGCGCGACGCGAACGGAGCTTTGGCCTGCGCGATCGCTGCCAACGCGGCCACTGCGTCGTCGCCGCCTTTGATCTTGGCCGGGTCCGATTTCGGCCCCACCAAGACAAAATCGTTGTACATCACGTCCCGCCGCTCGACACCCCAGCCGTCGGCCACGAATTGCTCTTCCGCTGGCTTGGCATGCACCAGCAGAACGTCACCGTCGCCGTTGATCGCGTTTCGGATCGCCTGCCCTGTCCCCACGGCCACAACACGGACATCGATCCCGCTTTCCGCCTCGAACCCCGGGAGGATAAAGTCCAGAAGGCCGGAATTCTGCGTCGATGTCGTGGACTGCACGACAATGAATGGTTCTTCGGCCGCTGCCGGACCGGCCAACAGCCCGAACAGGATCATTGCGCTTTTGATTGCTGCGCGAAACATGGATTGCCTCCGGTTGTTGTTATGTGACCAGCCAGCCCGCCAGATACTGGCGCGATGCCTGACATTGTGGCGCTTCCAGCACCTGTTTGGCGGTGCCATGCTCGACCACGCGCCCGCCCTGCATCATCACGATATCCGCCGCCAGCCGACGGGCTTGCCCGACGTCGTGGGTGACCATCACGATCCGCACCCCCCGGGCCGAGGCGCGCAGGATCATCGCCTCGATCATTTGGGTCGCCGCGGGATCGAGGGCGCTGGTGGGCTCGTCCAGGAACAGGGTCTCGGGGCCAAGCGCAAGCGCGCGAAGGATGGCCAGACGCTGTGCCTCGCCACCCGACAGCGAGCGCGCCGACTGCCGGGCCTTTGTCTCAAGCCCTCCTTCGGCCAGAAGTTCCTGGATCCGGTTCTTCCGAGCAGTCCTGCCGAGCCCCAACCGTTTCAAAACAAAGTCCAGATTGGCAGACACCGAGCGGCGCAGCAGAACCGGTTGCTGAAACACCATGGCCTGCCGGGCCTTGTGGGCTGCATTCAGAACTCCGCCATCCTGCAGAACCTGCCCCGCATCGGCCTTGATCAAACCATGCAGGCAACGCAGCAGCAGGCTTTTGCCAGCACCGTTCGGCCCAAGGATCAAAGTCGGCCCTGGACCATCCATCATCAGCTGCGGAACATCCAGCAACAGCTTGCCATTGCGTTCCACTCGCAGACCATCGGCCTGCAGACAATTGGGCATGTCCGGCATCAGATCACGCATGGCGCAACCCTTCCTGCTCGGTCCGAAGCGTCAATGCGCTGACTGCCGCATTCACGGCCACGGCAATTCCGATCAGGATCGTCCCCAAGGCCAGCGCCAAGGCCAAGTTGCCTTTCGAGGTCTCCAACGCAATCGTCGTCGTCATGACCCGCGTCACGTGGTTGATGTTGCCGCCGACGATGATCACCGCGCCGACTTCGGCGATGGCTCGTCCGAACCCGGCCAGCAAGGCAGTCACCAACGCCAGACGCGCATCCCACAACAGCACGGGAACAGACGCCAGCCGCGACACTCCCAACGAGCGCAACTGTTCCGAATATTCCTCGGCCAGCATCTCGATCACCTGCCGCGTCAACGCCGCGACGATCGGGGTCACCAGCACTGTTTGGGCTATGATCATGGCGGTCGGCGTATACAAAAGCTCCAGCACGCCCAGCGGGCCCGAACGGGACAGCATCAGGTAGACCAGAAGGCCGACGACAACCGGGGGAAAGCCCATCAGAGCGTTCATCAGAATGATCAACGCGCGCCGTCCGGGAAAGCGGGCCACCGCCAAGGCCGCGCCAACCGGCATCCCGATCACGGCTGAAATCAACACAGCCAGCACCGAAACTTGCAGCGACAGCATCACGATCGCCCAAAGGTCCGGATCCCCGGTCAGGATCAGGTGGCCCGCTTGGCTGAATTGTGATGCAAAATCCTGCATTTTATTCCCGCATCCTCCGAATTTCGTAGGGATCGCAAAATCTTACAGGAATAATAGATGAAACTGCTTCTGAAGACAGTTAAATTCCGACATCCGCAAAAACAAACGCGGCCCACAGGGGGCCGCGCTGAATTGTTGTCATGGTACAGCCAATCAGTTCAGGGCTGCATCCGTGATCTGGCTGGTCCACGCGCCTTCCGGCTTTTTGGTGATCACCGGGTCCGAGCCGCCGGCCAGCAGCGTGTTCACCGTGCGCTCGAAATCAGCCGGATCCAACGCGCCGTTCGAACCTGCGGTCAGCTTGGCGATCTCGCCCATCATGCGCTTCTGGTGTTCCTCGGTCTGGGCACCGGTCGCATCGTTTTCCAACACGATTTCGGCGGCCTCGTCCGGGTTCTCCTCGGCGTATTTCCAGCCTTTCATCGAAGCGCGCACGAAGCGTTCCATCTTGTCGACGAAGGCCGGGTCGCTGAGGTTTTCTTCAAGCACGTACAGGCCATCTTCCAGCGTGGCCACGCCCTGGTCTTCGTACTTGAAGGTCACCAGCTCGTCGGGGCTGACGCCGGCGTCGATCACCTGCCAGTATTCATTGTAGGTCATGGTGCTGATGCAATCGGCCTGGCGCTGCAGCAGCGGGTCGACGTTGAAGCCCTGCTTCAAGACCTCGACGCCGTTCTCGC
Source organism: Ruegeria sp. BHSC029 (assembly GCF_059613085.1). Classification (NCBI taxonomy): domain Bacteria; kingdom Pseudomonadati; phylum Pseudomonadota; class Alphaproteobacteria; order Rhodobacterales; family Roseobacteraceae; genus Ruegeria; species Ruegeria sp. BHSC029. The sequence continues at coordinate 218,228 of NZ_JBXWRU010000001.1, read as the reverse complement.
TCTTGCCGCCGGTGTCGATGCCCAGCTGGCTCATCCAGCTCATGAACGGGAATTCATTGCCGAAGAACCAGACGCCCAGCGTGCGGTTCTTGAGGTCCTCGGGCGAGGAAATGCCCGCATCCTTCCAGCAGGTCAGCATCATGCCCGAGCTTTTGAAGGGCTGTGCAATGTTGACCAGCGGCAGGCCCTTTTCGCGCGCGGCCAACGCGGCGGGCATCCATTCCACGGTGACGTCAGCGCCACCGCCCGCGATCACCTGCGTGGGCGCGATGTCGGGGCCGCCGGGCAGGATGGTGACATCCAGCCCCTCTTCTTCGTAAAACCCCTTGTCCTTTGCGACGTAGTAGCCCGCGAACTGGGCCTGGGTGACCCATTTCAATTGCAGCGTCACCTCGTCTGCGGCAAAGGCCGATCCGGCCGTCAGGGCCAGGCCCGTGATTGCCCCGCTGATAAACTTCTTCATCTTCATTTCTCCTAGTTGTTGTTGCGCCCCGTTTTCGGGGTCTTTTGAATGATTTATCCCCGCTGCGAGGGGTGCCAGAAGGTCACCAGTTTCTCGATCATGGCGACCACACCGTAGAACGCGGTCCCGGCCAGCGCCGCGACCACGATTTCCGCCCAGACCATGTCCAGCGACAATTGCCCGACACTGGTCGAGATCCGGAACCCCATGCCCAAAGTGGGCGAGCCGAAGAACTCTGCCACGATAGCGCCGATCAGGGCCAGCGTGGTGGAAATTTTCAACCCGTTGAAAATAAACGGCATGGCCGCGGGCAACCGCAGCTTCAGAAAGCTTTGCCAATAGGTTGCGGCATAGGTCTCCATCAGGTCGCGCTGCATAGCGGTGGCCTCGCGCAAGCCGGCCACCGTGTTGACCAACATCGGGAAGAAGACCATCACCACCACAACGGCCGCCTTCGAATGCCAGTCGAACCCGAACCACATCACAAGGATCGGCGCGGTGCCCACGATCGGCAGCGCGGCTACGAAATTGCCCACCGGCAACAGGCCCAGGCGCAGGAAGTCCCACCGGTCCACGGCGATTGCCATCAGGAAGGCGGCGCCGCATCCGATGACATAGCCGCTGAGCGCGCCCTTGATGATGGTTTGCACGAAATCGGCCCAAAGGATCGGCAAGCTGTCCCAGAACCGCTCCCAGATCACCGAAGGCGCGGGCAGGATGACCAGAGGCACCTCAAGCCCGCGCACCAGCAATTCCCAAACCCCGATGACGGTCAGGCCGAAGATCAGCGGCGCCAGAATGCGCACCGCCCGCGTGTCGGCATAAGGTCCGCTGGCAAGGCGGGTGTTCAGCCACCAACCGGCCAGCCACAAAAGGATTGCAAGACCGACCATCATCATTGCGCCATCCCCATGCGTTTCAACACCGCCCGCTCGATCAGGCCCAACAGGCCCACCAGGCAGGCCGCAAGAATGGCCGCGGCAAACAGCGCCGACCAGATCTGCACCGTCTGGCCGTAGTAGCTGCCAGCCAGCAGACGCGCGCCCAGCCCCGCCACGGCGCCTGTCGGCAGTTCGCCGACGATGGCCCCCACCAGCGACGCGGCGATCCCGATCTTGAGAGAGGCGAACAGATAGGGCATCGAGGCCGGCAGGCGCAGTTTCCAGAACGCCTGCCCGTTGCTTGCATTATAGGTGCGCAGCAGGTCCAACTGCATCGCATCAGGGCTGCGCAGGCCCTTGACCATGCCCACGACCACCGGGAAGAAGCTCAGATAGGCCGAGATCACCGCCTTGGGGATGATTCCCTGAATGCCGATCGAATACAGCACCACGATGATCATCGGCGCCAGCGCGATGATGGGGATGGTTTGGCTGACGATGGCCCAAGGCATGACCGACAGGTCCATCACCCGGCTGTGCACGATCCCCACAGCCAGCAGGATGCCCAGCCCCGTGCCGATGGCAAAGCCCAGAATCGTCGCGCTGAGCGTCACCCAGCCGTGATAGACCAGCGAGCGTTTCGAAGTGATCTTCTTTTGAACCGTGGTCTCCCACAGCTCGATGCCCACCTGATGCGGCGCAGGCAGACGCGGCCGATCCTGCGCCCAAGTCGCCGGAACGGCAAAGCTGTTGCGCAGCGCCAGACCGATTTCCCCCATGTCGCGGCGGTCTTTGGCCGAAGGCGGAACCACTTCGGCCCCGGCGCGTTCCTGTTCGGTCAGGACGCCCTTGATGTTCATCGGAATGCAGGCCGCGTACCAGATGACGATGATGGCCAGCAAAACGGTCAGAACGGCAACAAGCTGCTTCATGCGTGCCACTCCATCCGCACCACGGGGACGGTCTCGGGCGGCGTTGCGGCCTCGGTCCCGGTTTCGACAAAACCCTCGCGGCGATAGAACCGTTGCGCGGCGGCATTCGGTTGATGGGCCGTCAGCCACAGAAAGCTACGCCCCTGTTTTGCCCGGTCCAGCAGGCGCTTGCCGATGCCCTGCCCGGTCCGCAGGCAATAGAGCGCGCCGACCTTCTGTGCCGCGGGATCGACCGACATGTAGCAATCGACGGGTTCACCCACGACCCACATCTCGCGGTCCGGGAAGGCCTGCGCGATCAGCGCCTCCAATTCCTGCTGGGGCAGTTCATCCGTCATCCACTCGGTCTGGCGGACCCAGGCCGAGACCACCGCCGCGCAGGCTGGCACATCCGCCTCGGTCGCGCGTCTGATGTCATCCCTGCCCATCACACATCGTCCCCATGCCCGGCGCGCAGCCCTTCGCGCACGCGATGCGCGACCTCGATGAATTCGGGCGTGTCGCGAATGTCCAGCGGCCGTTCCTTGGGCAGAGGGCTGTCGATCACATCGGTAATCCGCCCGGGGCGCGGGCTCATCACCACGATCTTGGTGCTCAGATACACCGCCTCGGGGATCGAGTGGGTGACGAAACCGATCGTCTTGCCGGTGCGCGCCCACAGCGCCAGAAGCTGTTCGTTCAGGTGATCGCGCACGATCTCGTCCAGCGCGCCGAAAGGCTCGTCCATCAACAGGATATCGGCGTCGAAAGCCAGCGCCCGCGCGATGCTGGCCCGTTGCTGCATCCCACCCGATAGCTGCCAGGGGAATTTTGCACCAAACCCTGCTAGATCAACAAGTTCCAGAACGTTCTTTACACGTTCTTCCTGTTCCTGAGCCGAATATCCCATGATCTCGAGCGGCAGTTTGATGTTCTTGGCGATGGTCCGCCACGGGTACAGGCCCGCCGCCTGGAACACATAGCCATAGGCCCGGTTCCGGCGGGCCTCGTCCGGGGTCATGCCGTTGACGGTCAGCGTGCCGCCCGTAGGCGTTTCCAGCGCAGCGACACAGCGCAGGAAGGTCGTTTTTCCGCAGCCCGAAGGGCCGATGAAACTGACGAATTCGCCCTTGTCGACCGCCAGGTTCACGTCCGTGAGGGCGTGCACGGGTCCGTCATTGGTCTGGAAGGTCAGGTCGAGGTTCTTTGCCTCGATCACGGGCTGGGTATTGCTTTCCGATGTCATCCTACTGCCTTGAAGTTTTGGCTTTTTTGCCCGTTCGGTAACCTTCGTGCATCATACCCCCGTCGCCGGGATGCCCGACCGCTCTACCGGGCGCGGGGCGGTCAGCTCTTTCCAGGTGCTCAGCGCCTTGTTCACGGTGGTGTTGGCCTCGCGCGCGACGAATTTGCCATGACCTTCCTGCGTGCGAATCTCGCCATCGTGCACCGCGACCTGTCCACGGGTCAGGGTAAAGCGCGGCAGGCCCTTGACCTCGTGCCCCTCGAAGACGTTGTAGTCGATCGCCGACTGCTGCGTCGCCGCGCTGATGGTCTTGGTCTTGTCCGGGTCCCACACCACCAGATCGGCATCTGCGCCGACCAGCACGGCACCCTTTTTCGGATAGCAATTCAGTATCTTGGCGATATTTGTTGAAGTTACGGCCACGAATTCGTTCGGCGTCAGCCGCCCGGTCGCCACGCCATGGGTCCACAGCATCGGCATCCGATCCTCAAGGCCGCCCGTGCCGTTGGGTATCTTGGTGAAATCGCCCACGCCGAACCGTTTCTGCTCGGTCGTGAAGGCGCAGTGATCGGTGGCCACCACGCTCAGCGAGCCAGACTGAAGCCCCGCCCACAGGCTGTCCTGATGTTGCTTGTTGCGGAACGGCGGGCTCATCACCCGGCGCGCGGCGTGGTCCCAATCGGGATGCGCATATTCGCTGTCGTCCAGCGTCAGGTGCTGGATCAGCGGCTCGCCCCAGACGCGCTTGCCCTGCATCCGGGCCCGGCGGATGGCCTCATGCGCCTCTTCGCACGAGGTGTGCACCACATAGAGCGGCACACCGGCCATGTCGGCGATCATGATGGCGCGGTTGGTGGCCTCGCCCTCGACCTGCGGCGGGCGCGAATAGGCATGGGCCTCGGGGCCGGTATTGCCTTCGGCCAGCAGCTTGGCCTGCAACTCGGCCACCACGTCGCCGTTTTCGGCATGGACCATCGCGATCCCGCCCAGCTCGGCCAGCCGCTTGAACGAGGCAAACAGCTCGTCGTCATTGACCATCAGTGCGCCTTTGTAGGCCATGAAATGCTTGAACGTGTTGATGCCCCGCTGTTCGATCACGGTTTTCAGATCGTCGAACACCTGTTCGCCCCACCACGTCACGGCCATGTGGAAGGAATAGTCGCAATTTGCGCGGGTCGATTTGTTGTCCCAGCGTTTGAGCGCATCCAAAAGGCTTTCGCCCGGGTTCGGCAGGGCGAAATCCACCACCATGGTCGTGCCGCCAGCCAGCGCCGCGCGGGTGCCGCTTTCGAAGTCATCGCTGGAATAGGTTCCCATGAACGGCATTTCCAGATGCGTGTGCGGGTCGATCCCGCCGGGCATGACATAACAGCCGGTCGCGTCCAGTTGCTCGTCCCCCTTCAGATCCGGCCCGATCTCGGTGATCACGCCGCCTTCGATCTTGACGTCGGCCTTGTAGGTCAGATCCGCAGTGACGACGGTTCCGTTCTTGATGACTGTGCTCATGTTCAACTCCCTGCGGGCGCGTCTGTTGCGCCTCTGTTGGTTTTCGGCGGATTTGGGGGCGCGCGGTCCCGGCTACTCCACGATCTCGGCTGTTTCGACGACCGCGTGGAACAGCACATCCGCCCCGGCGGTTGCCCATTCCTTGCTGATTTCCTCGGCCTCGTTGTGGCTCAGGCCATCCACGCAGGGGCACATCACCATGGCGGTCGGCGCCACGCGGTTGATCCAGCAGGCATCGTGCCCCGCGCCCGAGATGATGTTGGTATGCGAATAACCCAGCCGCTCGGCCGCGTTGCGCACGGCGGCGACGCAGGTTTCGTCGAATTTCACCGGGTCGAACCCGCCGACCTTCTCGAACTCGACCTGCAGGCCCATCTCACCCACGATGTCCTCGGCGGCGACGCGAAGGCGGTTCTCCATGTCCTTGATGACGTCCAACTCGGGCGAGCGGAAATCGACCGTGAACACCACCTTGCCTGGGATCACGTTGCGCGAGTTCGGGTAGACGTCGATATGCCCGGCAGCCCCCACGGCATGGGGCGCGTGCGACCAGGCGATCTCGTCCACCTTTTCAAGAATGCGCGCCATCGCAAGCCCGGCATTCTTGCGCATCGGCATCGGGGTCGAGCCGGTATGCGCGTCCTTGCCAGTCACGGTCACCTGGGTCCAGCTGAGGCCCTGCCCATGGCTAACGACGCCGATATCCTTGCTCTCTGCCTCGAGGATCGGGCCCTGTTCGATATGCAACTCAAAGAAGGCATGCATCTTGCGGGCCCCGACCTCTTCGTCGCCGCGCCAGCCGATGCGCTGCAATTCGTCGCCGAATTTCTTGCCCTCGGCATCCTCGCGGTCATAGGCCCAATCCTGAGTGTGCATCCCTGCGAACACGCCCGACGCCAGCATGGCGGGTGCGAAGCGCGTGCCCTCTTCGTTGGTCCAGTTGGTGGCCACGATCGGGTGTTTGGTCTTGATGCCCAGATCGTTCAGGGTGCGAATGATCTCGAGCGCACCCAGAACCCCCAGCACCCCGTCATACTTGCCGCCGGTCGGCTGCGTATCGAGGTGCGAGCCGACATAGACCGGCAGCGCATCGGGGTCCGTGCCGGAGCGCATGGCGAACATGTTGCCCATCTGGTCAAGGCCCATGGTGCACCCGGCCTCTTCGCACCATTTCTGGAACAGCGCGCGGCCTTCGGCATCTTCGTCGGTCAGGGTCTGGCGGTTGTTGCCGCCGGCAACGCCCGGGCCGATCTTGGCCATCTCCATCAGGCTGTCCCACAACCTGTCGCCATTGATCCTGAGATTCTGAGCCGGAGCTGCCATGTTCGTCTTCCCTGTTGCTTGCGATTTGGCTCGCTTTTGGTGTCTTGATTTGACCATCTGGTCAAACTCACGCTATCACGGGTTCGACATCAGTCAAGAAATTGCATCGCACCGATGCAAAAATCGGCATATTCAACACCTGCTTGTTCGAAAAAGAGACGCCCTGCATACATGCCCAAAGACCGCGCCCCGACCCGAATTCAGAAAAAGAACCGCGCCGCGATTCTCGAGGCCGCGCTGAACGTGTTTTCGGCCCACGGCTTTCGCGGGGCGACCGTCGATCAGATCGCGGCCGAGGCCGGGCTGAGCAAGCCGAACCTTTTGTATTATTTCCCGTCCAAAGAGGCGATCCACACCGCGCTTCTTTCCGGCCTTCTGGACACCTGGCTGGCGCCGCTGCACGACCTTGATGAAAACGGCGAACCGATGGAGGAGATCCTCTCGTACATCAAGCGCAAGCTGCAGATGAGCCGCGAGTTGCCGCGCGAAAGCCGCTTGTTCGCGAACGAGCTGGTGCAGGGCGCGCCCCGCATACATGACGCCCTGTCGAACGATCTGAAGGCGCTGGTCGACCAGAAGGCGGCCGTTCTGACGCACTGGATGGACCAAGGCAAAATCGCACGCCTGCACCCGCATCACCTGATCTTTTCGATCTGGGCGCTGACCCAGCACTATGCGGATTTCGATGTTCAGGTGCGCGCGATCCTGGGCGACGAAGACCCGTTCGAAGGGGCCGCGCCTTTTATCGACACCCTGTACCGAAAACTGCTGACCCCATGAAAAAAGGGCCGCAGCGCGGCCCCTTTTGCGTGATCTGACGCCGGTCACTCGGCGGCCTTCGCCATCGGGTTGTTCGGGTGGGTTGTCCAGTTGGCATAGTCCGGCTGAACCACCTTGCCGGTGCGCGGGTCGACTTCGCCCGCCGCCATCGGCACCATCGAGATGCAGCCCTCGACCGGGCATACATCCACGCACAGGTTGCAGGCCACGCATTCCTCGTCGATCACCTCGAACACGCGGTCGGGCGACATGGAAATGGCCTGGTGGCTGGTGTCCTCGCAGGCCGCATAGCAACGGCCGCACTTGATGCACTGATCCTGATCGATCTTGGCCTTGGCGACGTAGTTCAGGTTCAGATACTGCCAGTCGGTCACGTTCGGAACCGCGCGCCCGACGATTTCCGAGACGTTGGAGTAGCCCTTCTCGTCCATCCACTGCGACAGGCCCGCCGTCAGTTCGTCGATGATCTTGAAACCATAGGTCATCGCCGCGGTACACACCTGCACCGTGCCACAGCCCAGCGCCATGAACTCGGCCGCGTCGCGCCATGTGGTCACCCCGCCGATGCCCGAGATCGGCAGGCCTTGGGTCGCCTCGGCGCGGGCGATCTCGGAGACCATCGACAGGGCGATGGGCTTGACCGCCGGGCCGCAATAGCCGCCATGACTGCCCTTGCCGTCGATCGAGGGCTCGGGGCTGAACGTGTCCAGATTGACGCTGGTGATCGAGTTGATCGTGTTGATCAGCGACACCGCATCGGCCCCGCCATTCTTGGCCGCAGCCGCCGGCTTGCGAATGTCGGTGATGTTGGGCGTCAGCTTCACGATCACCGGGCGGTCATAATATTTCTTGCACCAGCGGGTGACCATTTCGATGTATTCGGGCACCTGCCCCACGGCCGAACCCATGCCGCGCTCGCTCATCCCGTGCGGGCAGCCGAAGTTCAGCTCGATCCCGTCGGCGCCGGTTTCGGCCACGCGCGGCAGGATGGCTTTCCACGCCTCCTCCTCGCACGGCACCATGATCGAGGCGATCAGGGCGCGATCCGGGTAATCCGCCTTGACGCGGGCCATCTCCTCGAGGTTCACCTCGAGCGGCCGGTCGGTGATCAGTTCGATGTTGTTGAGGCCCAGCAGACGCCGGTCGGCCCCGTAGATCGCCCCGTAGCGGGGGCCATTCACGTTGACCACCGGCGGCCCTTCGGACCCCAGCGTTTTCCACACGACGCCACCCCATCCGGCCTCGAAGGCACGCCGGACGTTGTATTCCTTGTCGGTCGGCGGCGCCGAGGCCAGCCAATAGGGGTTGGGGCTTTCGATACCCAGAAAGTTCGTTTTCAAATCAGCCATTTATCCGGCCTCCCTGATGCGAAGATGCATCTTCGTCTTGTCACACATATTCACGCGCCGACGCCCTGCTCAGGCACTCAGGCTGGCGTGAATGTCCATCGCGGCATCGCGGCCCTCGGCCACGGCGGTCACGGTCAGATCCTCGCCGCCCGCGGCACAGTCTCCGCCGGCCCAGACCCCGGGAACCGAGGTGCGCCCGGTTGCGTCAACGGCGATCTTGTTGCCGTCGAGTTCCAAACCTTCCGGAGCACCATCCAAGGTCTGACCGATCGCCTTCAGAACCTGATCCGCAGGCAGGCGAATGGTTTCGCCCGTGCCGGTCAACGTGCCATCTACGGTGGCAGTATACTCCAATTCGATCTCGGCCGCCGCTCCGTTTCCGTGAATTGCCACCGGCTGAACGTTGCACAGAATTCGGACACCGTGGGATGCCGCCAGATCCTGTTCGTAGCGGCTGGCGCCCATTGCGTCTCGACCGCGGCGATAGGCGATGGTCACATGTTCGGCCCCCAGCAGCTTGGATTTCACCGCGGCATCCACGGCCGTCATTCCACCGCCGATAATCACCACGTTTCGGCCTACCGGCAGTTTTGCCAAATCGGATGCTTGCCGAACATCTGCGATGAAGTCGACAGCGTTCCTGACGCCGTCCTTGTCCGACCCTTGCGCGCGCAAGGCGTTGACGCCTGCAAGGCCGATTGACAGGAAGACTGCGTCGTAGGCCTCCAACAATCCGTCCAACGAGATCGTGTCGCCCAGAACCGAGCCGGTTTCAATCGCGATGCCGCCGATCTTCAGCAGCCAGTCCACCTCGGCCTGGGCAAAGTCATTGGTCGCCTTGTATGCGGCGATCCCGTACTCGTTCAGCCCGCCGGGTTTGGGTTTCGCCTCATGGATCACCACGTCATGGCCCAGCATCGCCAGCCGATGCGCACAGGCCAGCCCCGCCGGCCCTGCCCCGATCACGGCAACGGTCTTGCCGGTGGGGGCCGCGCGTGTGAACGGGTGCACACCGGCCTGCATCAGCGTGTCGGTCGCATACCGCTGCAAGCGCCCGATCTCGACCGGCTTGCCCTCGGCCGTTTCGCGCACGCAGGCTTCCTCGCACAGCGTTTCGGTCGGACACACACGGGCGCACATGCCGCCCAGGATGTTCTGATCGAGGATCGTCTTCGCCGCCGATTCCGGTTGCCCGGCCTGAATCTGCCGGATGAACAGCGGAATATCGATATCGGTCGGACAGGCCGTCACGCACGGCGCGTCATAGCAGAAATAACACCGATCGGCGGCCACGGCGGCCTCGTGCGGCGCCAGAGGCGGATGCAGATCGGTGAAATTCGAGGTCAGCTCATCGCTGGAAAGCCGCCCGGCGACGATGCCGGGTGCCATCTGGCCCTGTGCCATCACTCTACTCCCTGTAGATATGTTTGTTATTGAGACCAGCTTGCCACAAACAAAAATTTTATCAATTGGTAAAATTTGCCAAATGGTCAAAAAAGCGAAAACCGGGCCGAATGGCCCGGTTTTTTGGTGGCATTTGCCCGTTTTTCAGGCGAAACCGGCCTCAGACCATGCCGGCCAGGTGGCCTGACTTCATCCAGACGCGGGCGCCATCCGGTCCTGCCCGCAATTCGGTGCGCGTTCCGGGCGGCAGACGCAGCCAGTCCCATCGCGCGAAATCCTCGCCTTGTTCGGTGAAACCGCCGTCGATCACAAAGACCTCGGCCCCGCCGGGTGCGTCAATCGGTACGACCTGACCGGGCGGCCAACTGCGCATTTCGACCGCTTCATGGTCGTCCTTGAACAGCGGCACTTGGTCCGCACCGTTGATCGAGCGGCGCACGGTGGTTCTGTCGTTCGGGTCGAACTGGTGCAGTTTGACCAGAATCGTCGCGCCCTGGCTGGCCGATGGCGTATGCGACGAGGTCGGCGGGTTGCGGACATAGCTGCCCACCGGGAAATCTCCGGTCTCGTCCTGGAACACGCCGTCCAGAACCAGGTATTCCTCGCCCCCGTCATGGGTGTGGGCGGCAAACGCGCTGCCGGGGGCAAAGCGCACGATGGTGGTGGCGCGCGCCACCTCGTCGCCGATCCGGTCCAGCATCTTGCGCTCGACCCCGGCGGCTGGCGAGGCCACCCATTCGGTCTGGTCGAAGTGAACCGCCACCCGCTGGGTGAAATCTGCATTGATCCGCATGTCGCGCTCCTGTCTGGTCCTCCCCATCAACATGGGCGTGCCGAACCCGATTTCAAACACGCGGCGTTAACGGTTTTGACGCAGGTTCAGCGATGCTGTAGGTCGAAACCAACGGCAAGGGGCGGGCAAGCGCCTCGAACGGAAGGCGCAGATGCAGGCAGACCGGCAGAAATTCAACATCCTGATCATCGGGCAGAACAACCGCCTGCAATACGAAGCCGTCCTGTTTGCCGCCTCGCTGCGCCATTCCGCGCCCGGATTCTCGGGCCGCCTGTTCGTGGGCGTTCCGCAACCCGGCCCGCGCTGGAACCAGGACCCGAGCATCCGCAACGAGGACGTTCTGAAGGCGCTGAAACAGCTCGATTCCGAGATCCTACCCTTTTCGTCCGAGGTGTTCGGCGAAAGCTATCCCTACGGCAACAAGATCGAGGCGCTGGCCGCCCTGCCCGAGGGTGAGCCCTTCGTGTTCTTCGACACCGACACGCTGATCACCGGCGACCTGGCCGCGGTGCCGTTCGATTTCGACCGGCCTGGCGCATCGCAGAAGGTCGAGGGCACCTGGCCCAAGCCGACCCTGTACGGGCCGGGGTTCGACGGAATCTGGCGGGCGCTCTATGACCGGTTCGGGCTGGATTTCCAAAGCTCGATCGACCCGACCCAACCGGCAGAATACTGGCGGCGGTATCTGTATTTCAATGCGGGGTATTTCTTCTACAAATGCCCCCGACAATTCGGCGCACGGTTTCTGGACTATGCCCGCACCATCCGGGATGAAGAGATCCCTGCCCTGACCGGCCAGAACCTGGACCCGTGGCTGGACCAGGCGGCGCTGCCGCTGGTCATCCACGCGCTTGGCGGCGGGCGCGATGTTCTGCCCTCGGGCCTGCTGGATGGCTCGGTCAGCTGCCACTATCGCCTGTTCCCGCTGCTCTATGCGCGCGAAAGCGACCGGGTGGTCGAGGTGCTGGAAACCGTTGCCGCGCCCAACAAGGTCAAGAAGGTGCTCAAGAACTATGACCCGCTGAAACGGCTGGTCTATCAGGGCAAGGGCGCCAAGATCCGCGCCATGTTCGACCGGGACAACCTGCCCCAGCGCGAACAGGCCATCCGCAAGGTCATCAAGAACAAGGGGCTGTGGCTGCGCTGACGCGGACATTGTGCCGGGCCCGGCAATCGCCTAGAGATTCTGCGACGCATATTCCCAACAGGAGAGTGACGGATGTCCGACGGCCCCACCTATGGTTTTGACACGCTGCAAATTCACGCGGGCGCCCGCCCTGATCCGGCGACCGGCGCGCGCCAGACCCCGATCTATCAGACCACGGCCTATGTGTTCCGCGATGCCGATCACGCGGCCGCTTTGTTCAACCTGCAAGAGGTCGGCTATATCTATTCGCGCCTGACCAACCCCACGGTGGCAGTTCTGCAGGAACGGGTGGCGACGCTGGAAGGTGGCGTTGGCGCGGTGTGCTGCTCTTCGGGTCACGCGGCCCAGATCATGGCGCTGTTCCCGCTGATGGGGCCGGGCTGCAACGTGGTCGCCTCGACCCGGCTGTATGGCGGGACGGTCACGCAGTTCAGCCAGACCATCAAGCGCTTTGGCTGGACAGCCAAGTTCGTCGATACCGATGATCTGGATGCGGTGAAGGCCGCCATCGACGACGATACCCGCGCGGTGTTCTGCGAATCCATCGCCAATCCGGGCGGCTATGTCACCGATATCCGTGCACTGGCCGATGTGGCCGATGCCGCCGGTATTCCGCTGATCGTCGACAACACCTCGGCCACGCCCTATCTGTGCCGCCCGATCGAGCATGGCGCCACGCTGGTCGTGCATTCGACCACCAAGTACCTGACCGGCAATGGCACGGTGACCGGCGGCTGCATCGTGGATTCGGGCAAGTTCGACTGGTCCGCCAACGACAAGTTTCCCTCGCTCAGCGCGCCGGAGCCTGCCTATCACGGCCTCAAGTTCCACGAAACCTTCGGCCCGCTGGCCTTCACCTTCCACGGTATCGCCGTGGGCCTGCGCGATCTGGGCATGACGATGAACCCGCAGGCGGCGCATTACACGCTGATGGGGATCGAGACGCTGAGCCTGCGCATGCAGCGCCATGTCGAAAACGCCGAGAAGATCGCCGCCTGGCTCGAGAAAGACGACCGCGTGGACTATGTGACCTATGCAGGCCTGCCCTCGTCGCCCTATCACGACCGGGTCAAGAAGCATTACCGCAAAGGCGCAGGGGCCCTGTTCACCTTTGCGGTCAAGGGCGGCTATGACGCCTGCGTCAAGCTGGTGAACGCGCTGGAAATCTTCAGCCACGTCGCCAACCTGGGCGATGCGCGGTCGCTGATCATCCATTCGGCCTCGACCACGCACCGGCAACTGACCCCCGAACAGCAAGAGGCCGCCGGCGCCGGGCCGAACGTAGTACGGGTCTCGATCGGGATCGAGGATGCCGACGATCTGATCGCCGATCTCGATCAGGCGCTGTCCAAGGCCTGCGCCTAGTCCAAAATGCCGGGGCACAGGATCAACGCATTGGGCCAGCCGGTGGGCCTGCCGGTTGCGGGGGAGTTCCCGCGCCCGGCCCCACCGCGCGCGCCCATGAAGGGGCGGTTTTGCCGCGTGGTGCCCTTGGATGTGAATGCGGATGCGCCCGGCCTGTTCCGGGCGTTTGCCGCCGATACCGACGGGCGCAACTGGACCTACCTGCCCTACGGCCAGTTCGAATCGCAAGCTGGTTTCGCCGCCTGGCTGGCCCAAACCTGCACAGGGGACGATCCGCTGTTCCACACGGTTCTGGACCAAGACGGACAGCCCGTCGGGATGGCGTCCTACCTGCGTATCGACCGCAATGCCGGCGCAATCGAGGTGGGACACATCCACTTTTCGCCGCTGATGCAGCGCACTCCGGTCGCGACCGAAACGATGTTTCTGATGATGCGCCGCGTGTTCGATGAGTTGGGCTATCGCCGCTACGAATGGAAATGCGATGCGCTGAATGCCCCGTCGCGCCGGGCCGCCGAACGGCTGGGTTTTGTCTTCGAAGGCGAATTTCGGCAAGCCACCCATTACAAGGGGCGCAACCGCGACACGGCGTGGTTTTCGATCGTCGACACGGACTGGCCACGCATCCGGCAGGCGTTCGAAACCTGGCTGTCACCTGAGAATTTCGATGCCACGGGCCAACAGCGGAAACCGCTGACGGCCCGCAGCGAAAGCTGAGGTCACTCGGAAATGTCGAACTCCATCGACACGGTGACCGAAACCGAAACCTCGCCACCGGCGACCGGTACCCCGCCCGAATCGGCCATGGCCATCTCGCGCATCTGGGGCATTGGGCGAATGCCCCCTCCCTGCTCGTTGATCGACACGACTGAACCCAAGGTGACACCGGCGGCCTGAGCCAATTGTTCGGCCTTGGCTGTCGCATCGGCGACGGCTTGGGCGCGCGCCTTCGCTTCAAGCGGCTTGGGATCCTGAACTGTGAAGGTCAAACCACCAAAATCATTCGCACCATCCTGAATAACCGCATCCATGATCTGCCCCAGATCATCCAGATTTCTGACCCGCACGAACACACGGTTCGACGCAACGAAGCCCGTGATCCTCGGTGCTTCGCCATCCGCGTTGCCCCGTCCGGACCAGACCGGGGACAGGGACAGATCGCGGGTCTGCAGGTCGCGCGATTCGATCCCCATCTCACTCAGGCGGCTCAGGACGGTGGCAACCGCGTCCGAGGTCGCCTGCATTGCTGCCGAAGCCTGCGAGTCTTGATTTGTCACCCCCACCGTGATGGTTGCCATATCCGGCGCGGCCTCGGCTGTTCCGGTTCCGAAAACCTGGATGCGACGTTCTTCCGCATGGGCGGCCACGGCAACTGTCGCCGCCAATACCGCCGCCAAAAAAGCAAATGTCTTCAATGTGATCTCTCCTGTTTTCTGAGATAAAAGATGGGTTGGCAAGCCTTCGCCGGACAAGGGGAGATTTTGCCTTTTCCTTTCCCTCGGCGGGTTCCTGCTTTAATCTCGGTGCGCGGACGCAAGGGCGTTTGCTTTGGTTCAGACAATTACGGCACCCTTGAATAATGAAACCCGCTTTTGCGCTGTCTCTTTCGGATAACGGGATCACTCTGCTGCACTATTCGGATGACGAATGGTTTGGCATCGGCACCGTATCACTGGACGCGCCGGACTTTTCCGAACAGCTGAACGAGCTTCGCGGTCGAGGTTTCGCGCTGGCCAATGATCTCAGCTGTACGGTCGTGATTCCGTCGGACCACGTGCGCTACCTCACGGTCGCCAGCCCAGACGACTCCGACGTGACGAAAGTGGTCGAGGCGGAATTGGCTCAGGCCACGGGCTGCGAGATTGCCGAGTTGATGTACGACCTCCGTGCGGATGGGTCGGATCTTCTGGTCGCTGCCGTGGCGAAAGAGACGATAGACGAGGCCCGAGCCTTTGCCAGTCGCTACGGGTTCGTGCCTGTTCGGTTTGCTGCAACATTGGCCCCCGATGCGCCTTGGACAGGTACCGGAGAGTTCGAGTTTGCCGAGCGCGCGACATCCGTCACACCGCCGCCCGAGCCACCGGACGAGGAGATAGCTGCTGTCGCGCCGGCCGAGGACGCAGAACCCGCGCCTCAAGCTTCGCAGGCATCGGAACCCGATCCGGCCCCCTCGCCTCAGGCGCATCCGATTGCTGAACCCGCCCAGCCGGACGTATTCGTATCGCCGATAGAAGCGACTGAAACCGCCTCACAGAATTCTGGGGCATCAGATTCCGGCATACCGGTTCGCTACATTGGCGCCGCTGCGGCGGGCGCCGTCGTGCTGGCCGTTGTCGCATTGATCTGGTCGGGGTCAGACGAAACTGGCAGCCCGGTGGCGACTGCGCCGGTCGTCGAAACGGCACCTGCGCCAGTTTCTATCACCGCCCCACCGATGACCGAGACCGAAGGGCTGGCAGGAGTCGCTCCTGAGCCCAAGGACACGCCCGACCCCGAGGCATTGGCCGACGAAGACCTGACGTTTGAAGCCAGCACGCCCCTGGTCGAGCCGGAGACACCCACGCCCCCCGAATTGACGCCAACGGATCAGGCAATTCTGGAAGCATTGAATGTTGCGCCCTCGCCCGTCGAGCAGGTCGAACGCGATCCGGAAAGTGTCGAGGATTTCGAAGAAGCCTCTGGCCTGACGAACACCGCGCCCGATCCGCTGCCGGTGCCAGACCCCGAGGTGCCCGAGGACGTATACCTGTCGTCCGTCGATCACGCGGAGCTGTCGCAGGATGCCGTGGCGCTTCCGGCCGAAGAGAGCTTTGATACCGACGAGCCCGTGGCTACGGTCGGTCTGCCCAATGCCGCGGGCAGTCGTTTTGACCTTGATGACCGTGGCCTTGTCACTCCGACACCCGAGGGGACGTTGAACCCTGACGGCATCCTCGTGTTCCTCGGCCGCCCTTCGTCGGTTCCGCCCCAGGTGCCGGTCAGGTTCGAAACCGACCCGACTGCCACAGACGACGACACAAGGCTGGCTGGCCTGCGTCCGCGCCTGCGCCCGGAAACGCTGGTTGAGAACTTTGAGCGTGGGCAGCTGGGCGGCCGGACGGTGGACGAGCTGGCGGTCATCCGCCCGAAATCCAGGCCGGCGTCGATCCAAGAGCGCGAGGCTGTGGACCGCACGCCCACCGCATTGGCCGTGGTGCGCGTCCCTCGCCCCCGCGTTCGTCCGTCGACCGTGGCCGCTCTGGCGGCCCGAAAAGCAACAACCGGCTCAGCCACTCTGGGGTCGACCGCAGCGGTAGCAAAGGCGGATGACGATGAAGCGGGATCGTTCAAACCCACAACCGTCGCACCCAAGATACCCAGCCGGGCCTCGGTGGCGCGCCAAGCCACGATTGACAATGCTTTGAATCTGCGGCGTCTGAACCTGATCGGCGTTTACGGTACGCCGGCCAATCGGCGTGCCTTGGTCCGGCTACCAAGCGGTCGGTACAAGAAGCTGAAAGTCGGAGATCGGATTGACGGCGGCAAAGTCGTCGCGATTGGCGACAGCGAGCTTCGTTATCAGAAAGGCGGCCGCAACGTCACGTTGAAGATGCCGCGCGGGTAAAGCGCGCCGCGTTTCAGAAAATTGGAACCCGGTAGGCCGGGTTCCAAATTCTGGGTCTTCTTCAGGCGGCAGAAATCTCTCCGGATTCAATCTGTTCGCGCTCGATCGATTCGAACAGAGCCTTGAAATTGCCTTCGCCAAAGCCGTCATCGCCCTTGCGCTGGATGAACTCGAAGAAGATCGGACCAATCACGGTTTTCGAGAAGATCTGCAGCAGGATCTTGGTCTCGCCGCCGTCCACCACGCCTTCACCATCGATCAGGATGCCGTGCTTCTTCATGCGATCCACCGGCTCGTCATGGCCCTTCACGCGGTCGAAGGACATATCATAATAGGCATCGTTGGGACCGGGCATGAACTTCAGCCCTCGTTCGGCGATTGCATCGATCGAGTCATAGATGTTCTCGCTGCCGACGGCGATGTGCTGGATGCCCTCACCCTTGTACTTCTTCAGGTAGGATACGATCTGACCGGTCTCGCCGCGGTCTTCGTTGATCGGAATCCGGATACGGCCGCAGGGCGAGGTCAATGCACGGCTGAGCAAGCCGGTATATTTGCCCTGGATGTCGAAGAAGCGGATTTCGCGGAAGTTGAACAGATCGCCGTAGAACTTGAACCACTTGTCCATGTTGCCCTTGAAGACATTGTGCGTCAGGTGATCGAGGTAATAGAAACCGACACCGCGCGGTTTGGACTGCTTCAGCCACTCGAATTCCTGATTGTAGGGCGAGGTTTCGTAATACTGGTCGATGAAATAGATCAGCGACCCGCCGATACCCTTGATCGCGGGCACATCCATGGTCTTGTCGGCCGCATCATAGGGTTCTGCCCCCTTCGACACCGCATGGTCATAGGCCTTTTGCGCATCCACGACACGCCAGCCCATCGACGGGGCACAGGGGCCATGCTCTTCCACGAATTTCGCAGCAAAGCTGTCGGGGTCCGCGTTCAGGATGTAGGTCACATCGCCCTGCTGCCACAGCTCGATCAGCGGTTTGGTTTTGTGGTGCGCAACCTTTTCAAAACCCATCTTGGCGAACAGGTCGCGCAGCTCCTGCGGTTCGGGATGCGCGAATTCAACAAATTCAAACCCATCTGTGCCGGCGGGGTTCTCGGCGCTGATCACGGATTTCGGGGCGTTGTGCGGGAAAGGGCCCATGGCTTGTCCTCTTGAAACAGGAAATTCTTTGCTGATTCAAGAATACGCCTTTTTCCGCGCTGTTTTTGCGCATTCTTTTCATGTAATCTACAGAAGCCTGCGAAAACTCCGCACCAGAATCCGAAATATGTGAGAATCTCCGCACATGCTGGACGCAACCGATACTCGCCTTCTGGCCGCGCTGCAAAAAGACGCGCACCTGACCGCGCATCAGTTGGGTGAGATGCTGAACCTGTCCCCCAGTCAAGCCGGGCGCCGCCGTCAGCGGCTGGAGGCCGAGGGCTATATCACCGGCTACGCAGCTCGGCTTGACCCGCGCAAACTTGGCCTGCAGGTCCAGGGCTTCGTTCAAGTTCACCTCGGCACCCACGGCCCCGAACAATCATCCAGTTTTGCGCGCATGGTGGAAACCCGCCCGGAAATCACCAGCGCCTGGACGATGACTGGCGAAGCAGACTATCTGCTCCATGTCTATTGCGAGGATCTTTCCGCGCTCAACACCTTGCTTCACGAGGTGATACTGCCCCATCCTGCGGTAGCACGGGTGCAAAGCCAGATCGTGATGGACCAGCTGAAACGCGACGCTCCGCTGCCGACCTGACGGCAAGGAAAGGAAGAAGATGAACGAGTTCCTGTACCAGGCTTCGATCTATCTGGCAGCCGCCGTGATCGCCGTCCCCCTGTCGGCGCGACTTGGGCTGGGGTCTGTCCTCGGATATCTTGCCGCCGGCATCGCCATCGGTCCGATCCTTGGGCTCGTGGGCGCGGAAACCAAAGACTTGCAGCATGTCGCGGAATTTGGCGTCGTCATGATGCTGTTCCTGATCGGGCTCGAGCTAGAACCCCGCGCACTTTGGGATATGCGGCACCGGTTGTTGGGGCTTGGTGGACTGCAGATCTCGCTCTCTACGGTCGTGATTGCAGCAGTTACCTTCTACACGGGTCAACCATGGTCAGTTGCCTTGGCCGTGGGGCTGACACTGTCCCTGTCATCAACCGCCATCGTGCTGCAGACGCTGTCGGAAAAGGGCTTGATGCGCACAAACGGCGGGCGATCCACGTTCTCGGTCCTTCTGACTCAGGATATCTCCGTGATTCCGATCCTGGCGTTTCTACCACTGCTGGCCATGCCGGCCAGCATCTTCATCGAGGATGACGGATCAATCACGCGCGGCGGCGACGGGCACGGCGACGCGCACCATACGTTGTCATTGGTCGATGGCCTGCCCGGATGGGCGGTGACGCTGGTGACATTGGGCGCGATCGCATTCGTGATCGTGGTCGGCGTCTACCTGACCCGTCCCTTGTTCCGGTTCATCCACACCACCCGCCTGCGCGAGATGTACACGGCATTGGCCCTGATGATCGTGGTCGGGATCTCGTTCCTGATGACGCTGGTGGGCCTGTCCCCGGCGTTGGGCGCCTTCCTTGCTGGCGTCGTTCTTGCCAGTTCCGAGTTCCGGCACGAGATGGAAAGCGACCTTGAGCCGTTCAAGGGATTGCTGCTGGGCCTGTTCTTCATCACGGTCGGGGCCGGGATCGACGTCGGGTACTTTTTCAACGACCCGTTCGACCTGATCGGGCTGGCCCTGCTGGTAATCCTGGTCAAGGGCCTGATCCTGTATGCCGTTGGTCGTGCATTCAAGTTGCGCGGCCGCGACCATTGGCTGTTCACGCTGGGTTTGGCTCAGGCGGGTGAGTTCGGCTTCGTGCTGCTGGCCTTTTCGACCAAGCAGAATGTCATTCCCCCGGCCCTGTCGCAGAAGCTGTTGATGATCATTGCCCTGACCATGCTGATCACACCGCTTCTGTTCATCATCTATGACTACCTTTCGCGCCACATCCGCGACAACTCACCCCAGGTTGAACCCGAGGAAATAGACGAAAAAGGTCCCGTCATCATTGCGGGAATTGGGCGGTTCGGACAGATCGTCAACCGGCTGGTCCGCGCCAGCGGGTTCAAGACGGTGGTGCTGGACCACAATATCGAAACGATCCAGCTGATGCGTCGGTTCGGCGTCAAAGGCTTCTTGGGTGATCCGACGCGCCCCGAATTGCTGCGGGCTGCTGGCCTTGAAAAGGCTTCCGTTTTGGTGGCCGCGATGGACAACCGCAAGGAAGTGACCCGATTGGTCGGTTACGCCCGCCGGCAGCGCCCCGACCTGCACATCGTCGCCCGCGCGCATGACCGGACCCATGTGTACGAGCTGTATCAGGCCGGCGCTGATGACATCGTGCGTGAGCTGTTCGACAGCTCTCTGCGGGCCGGACGTTATGTGCTGGAGAACATTGGTCTGAGCGAGTACGAGGCCGCGCAAGCACAGCAGACCTTCTATCACCACGATCGGCAGGCAATTCGCGAATTGGCTGAACTCTGGGTTCCCGGCATGCCGACAGCCGAGAACAAAAAGTACATCGAACGCGCGCGCGAGTTGGAGAAGGACCTGGAGACTGCGCTTCTGGAACTGGCCGAAAAGAACGAAAAGAAGTCAGCCTGACCCGGGGATCTCCCGGGTCAGCCGGGCTCAACCGTCCGACACACCGGCTTCGGCAAAGGTGGCCATACCCGAATGGCAAGCGACGGCGCTTTTCAGGATGTTGATGGCCAGCGCAGCCCCAGATCCTTCGCCCAGCCGCAGCCCGAGGCTCAGCAAGGGCGCTTTGTCCAGCTTGGTCAGCATGGCCGCGTGCGCACCTTCCGCACTCTGGTGGCCAGCAACGGCATGGTCCAGCGCTCCCGGCGCCAGACGATCGAGGCAAGCCGCAGCCGAGGTGCAGATGAACCCATCCAGAATGACCGGGATGCGCAGAATTCGGGCGGCTGCAATGGCCCCTGCCATGGCCGCGATCTCGCGCCCTCCCAAACACCGCAGGATCTCAAGCCCGTCGTCAGATGCTCCGTGCAGCGCAACACCTTCGGCAACGACGCGCGTCTTGTTGGCAAGGCCCGCATCGTCCACACCGGTTCCACGCCCGGTCCAATCAGCGGCTTCTCCGCCGAATAACGCGCAGGCGATGGCCGCTGCAGGGGTGGTGTTGCCAATACCCATTTCGCCAACGACAAGAAGGTCTGCGGTGGGGTCAACGGCGTTCCAGCCGGTCTGCAGAGCGGTCAGAAGCTCGTCCTCGGACATTGCCGGGGCCTTTGTGAAGTCGGCCGTCGGCCGATCCAGGTCCAGCGCGTGTACCGTCATCTTGGCCCCAGCCGCTTTGGCCAATTGGTTGATGGCCGCGCCTCCGTGCTCGAAATTCATGACCATCTGAACCGTAACCTCGGGCGGAAAGGCCGAGACCCCCTGCGCCGTCACGCCGTGATTGCCGGCAAATACAATCACCTGAGGCGCCTCGATCCGCGGCCGGGCATCCCCACGCCAAGCGGCATACCAGATCGACAGATCCTCGAGCCGGCCCAACGCACCCGGCGGCTTGGTCAGCTGTCCGTTGCGGTCGGCAGCCCCTTGCCTTGCAGCCTCATCCGGCCCCGGAGCATTGCGCAGGGCGTCGCGGAAGGTATTCAGATCATTGAGCTCAGGCAGCATTCAAAGCCTCGTTGCATCGGAGTGGTCCTGCGTGTTTAACCGAAGCAGGCAAAGCAACAACCCCTCGAAAGGCGCGCAAGTGCACAAAAACGACACTCGAACCTTTTCGCCATGGGACGTGCCGCTGGTTCTGGTTCTTTTGACGCGGCTGCCATTGCCCGTGCTGCCCAAATCGCTCTTCGAGCGACAGTCCAAAGCCGCTTGGGCCTTTCCTGCGGCCGGGCTGGTTGTTGGCGGCTTGGGCTGTGCCTTAGGCTGGTCTGCGATGGCCGTGGGCCTTTCCGGGACAGTCAGCGCAGTCCTTGCTGTCGCCGTTCTGATCGCAGCGACCGGAGCCATGCACGAGGACGGGCTGGCCGACACCGCGGACGGGCTGTGGGGCGGATATACACCCGAACGCAGACTCGAGATCATGAAGGACAGCCATATCGGCACCTACGGAGTGTTGGCCTTGTTGGTCATTCAACTGCTCAGGATCTCGGCGGTCGCAACACTACTGGCGGCAGGAAGTCCGGCCGGAATACTGGCGGCAGCTGTGTTTTCCCGTGCGGTGATGCCACCATTGATGGCGGGCCTACCGAACGCCCGCGGCAGCGGGCTGAGCCATAGCGTTGGCGCTCCTCCGCCTTTGTCGGTTGCAGCCGGTCTCGGGCTGGCTTTCGTTTTCTCTCTGGCTCTTCTGGGCTGGACCGCCCTTCTGCCCGTCGCCTGTGCGGTAGCCGCAACCGTGGGTCTGGCAATCATAGCCAAAGCCAAGATTGGCGGTCAGACCGGTGATATTCTGGGGGCATCGCAACAGCTGTCCGAGGTTGCTTTCCTGCTGGCCGTTGCGACCGTGTTCTAGCCGACACCGCCGGTTTTGATCCGCAGTGTCTCACCGCAGTGCTTGCAGTGTACGGCATCCGGGTCGTGCCGAAACAGCCCGCAATTGGGACATTTGTGGCGTACTTTCTGCGGCATGAAAATGGCCTGAGCCAGCCGCACGAACAGCGCCACACCGACCACCATTATGAAGACCGAAAACAGCTTGCCGCCCGGAGAGTTCAGTGTGATGTCGCCGAAACCCGTCGTGGTCAGTGTCGCCATCGTGAAATACAGCGCATCGATATACGGGGTCTGGCTGTCCTCGGGGATATAGAAAACCAGTACGGCGGTGGATGTTGCGAAAATGAACACCAGCAGGTTCACGGCCGCGATGACCGCATCCTCGTGGGTTCGGAAAAACTCACTGTCGCGGCGCAGATCATGCAACAGGTGATAGGAATGGATCAGCCGCAGCGCACGCAGAATCCGCAGGAACGCAAGGCTGCCGGTCAGGAAAGGGTCAAGGATCAGCGAGGCGATCACGACCAGATCCGCAAGCGTGTAGATTTTGAACAGCAGCTTCTTGCGGTCTTTCGCGATCCACATCCGAGCCGAGAAATCCAGCAGAATGATCAGCCCCACCGCCCAGCTGACTGCAATCAATCCGGGGCCGTGCGGAATGTTCGCCGTCGCCACGAAAAACACGATCGAGGCAAGGTCGAACAGGATCAGACAGTACCGGAACCAGACCGAAACCGCCCCTCTGCCGATATAGAGTGCCTTGACCGTCTGCTTCATGACTGACCCGTATACGGTTCCAATGACTGGGAAATTAGCGGGAAAGGCGGCGCGAACCAAGCGATCGGGCATGAAAAAGGCCGCTCTGAAACCAGAGCGGCCCTTTGGTGTTGCTTCAAAGCCCGATCAGGCCGCGCGCGAGGTCAGGACTTCGTCCACCTGCTTGGCCGCTGCGATTTCGTCCGAACCGGACACGGCCGCAACTTCGCGCGTCAGACGCTCAAGCGCGGCTTCATAGAGCTGACGCTCGGAATAGCTCTGCTCACGCTGGTCGTCGGTGCGGTGCAGGTCACGCACCACCTCGGCGATCGAGATCAGGTCACCCGAATTGATCTTCTGTTCGTATTCCTGCGCCCGGCGCGACCACATGGCACGCTTTACCTTGGCTTTACCCTTCAGCGTTTTCATCGCCTGGCTGATAACATCGGGCGAGCTGAGCGAGCGCAGACCGGATTCAGTGATCTTGTTGGTCGGCACCCGTAGGGTCATCTTGTCTTTCTCGAATGAGATGACGAACAGCTCGAGCGAGTATCCAGCGACTTCCTGTTCTTCAATCGATATGATTTGCCCGACCCCATGTGCAGGGTAGACAACATAGTCGTTCGGACGGAACTCAAGCTTCTTCGACTTTGTCATGCACGTGTTTCCTTGGTTGCAGAGCGGGAAAAAAGCGACAAAAAACCTAACCGGGGTCACCCGCGACCCCTGTCAGGCTGATTACATGTCAAAAACTCAGAACTCCAAAGTGAGCATACTTACGGAGTCGTCCCCATCTCGATCATCATTTGCCACATGAGTATATCACAAAATTAAGACACCTGAAAGCGGACGGGGCCTTCGGCTCGGAATTTGTGACTTTTTTCAGCGCATTAAGGGAAAAACTTACAGCTGTCTTACGGGCTTTGCGACCCGAATCGCTCAGCCGCCCTCGCCCGGTGCCTCGGAGAAGTATTTCTCCATCTTGCCCTCTTCACCGTCGCGCTCCTCGGCGCCCGGAAGCGG
Organism: Ruegeria sp. BHSC029; assembly: GCF_059613085.1. Taxonomy (NCBI): domain Bacteria; kingdom Pseudomonadati; phylum Pseudomonadota; class Alphaproteobacteria; order Rhodobacterales; family Roseobacteraceae; genus Ruegeria; species Ruegeria sp. BHSC029. Next base: position 194,154 of record NZ_JBXWRU010000001.1, on the reverse strand, counting down.
GTCTTTCTTGGTTACGATAACCGGCCATTGTTCCGCGTATTTGCGGTTGAATTCGACCCACTGCTCCATTCCCGGTTCGGTATCCGGGCGAATGGCGTCCGCCGGGCATTCCGGCTCGCACACGCCGCAATCGATGCATTCATCCGGATGGATGACCAGGGTATTTTCACCTTCATAGAAGCAATCCACCGGGCATACCTCGACGCAGTCGGTGTATTTGCAGGCGATACAGTTCTCGGTGACAACGTAGGTCATGGTCCAATTCCCGTCAGAGGTTTGGGCGACTAGCTAATTCAGTCTGCCCCCATCTTCAAGAGAAGATCAGCCCTTGGGGGTGCGAGAAAGATCAAGCGCGCGCCGATCCTTCTTGGTCGGACGACCTTTTCCTTCGAAACCCGGATTTTGTGGCGGATTATCCTTCTCTTCGGACAAATCCGTGTACAGCGTCCGCGCCTCGGTCGCCGGGCCGCGTCGCGCGCCCAGGATTTCGACCTGAACCACGCGAATAACCCGCCCCTGAGCGAAAGTTAGAACGTCACCGGGCCCGACGGTTTGCGCCGGCTTCTGGGCCCGGTCACCGTTGATGCGCACATGCCCGCCGCTGACCTGTTTGGCGGCCAGGCTGCGGGTCTTGAAAAACCGCGCATGCCACAGCCACTTGTCGATCCGCAGCTTGGCCGGTGCGTCGGCCATCAGCGATCAGTTGCCGTCCTTCAGACCCATCAGCGCAGCGGCAAACGGGTTGTCGGGATCAATCGCCTTTTCCTTTTTGGGCGGCCGGGACGAGAAGGTCTTGGCCCCTTGCGGTTTGCCGCCCTTCTTGCCCTGCGGCTTGCCGCGACCATCCCGAGGCTTCCCGCCCGGTTTGCTCCGACCCTGCCGTTGGTCACCACGTGGCCCCCGGTTGGCCTGACGGCCCCAGGTAAAGGTGTAGAACACCTCGACTTCGGGTTCGTCCGATGCAGGGTCTGCGGCCGTGGCCTCGGCTTCAGCCTCGGTGCTGTCGGTAGCCTCGGTTGGCGCCTCGGCGGCGACGGCCACATCCGACTGCGCCTCTGCTTCGGCGGTCTCGGTCGGAGCTTCGGCGGTTGCTGCCGGTGGTTGCTCGGTCGGCTGAGCCGGTTTGATCTTGGTCCGTTCACCGCGCTCGGCCTTGTAGCCCAGCCCTTGCATCAGGTCGGCGAACTGCTCCAGCGTCATGCCGGTGATCGACAACATGTCCGCCTTGGCTTCGAAACCGCCCCGGCTGTCTTCGGCGCGCAGCATGTCGGCCAGACGCTCCAACATGTCGATACGGATCGAACGCTCGCCCGCATTGCGGTAGCCGCACATGGTGTCATAGCCCTCGGGCGCGCCCTTGGCGACGGGCACCGTCACCAAGCCCGGCGGCGGCGCTTCGGGAAACTCCTGAAGTCCATTTGCCAGGGCCCACAACACCAGACGCAGGCGCGTCGGGGCAGGCTTCAGCAGCAGCGGCATGAAGATGGTGAACTGGCCGAACCGGATGCCATGCTTGCGCAGCGCGCCACGCGCGTCCTGGTCCAGATCCTTGACCTCTTGTGCGACTCCGGCACGCGGCAGGATGCCCAACGCCTCGACCATGCGGAAGGCAAATCCCTTGGCCAGCCCGGTCAGTTCTTCGTCGCGCGACAGGTTCAGCAGGGGCTCGAACAGCGCCGCGATCTTGCGGTCGATGAAGTGTTGCAGGCGGCGCTGCACCTTCTGCTCAACTTCCGGCCCTGCGGCCTCGTCCACGAACACTTCGACCATCGGTTTGAGCGGTTCGACCCCGGCAACCAGTTTGCCCACGGCATATTCGCCCCACATCAGGCCACCCTGATCGGTAAAATCAATTTCGGTATCGGGCGCATTGTAGAAGCGATCGGCACGCAGATGGAATTGCGGCGCGAGTGCTTGCAGTGAGGCCGATTTGAGCGCTTTCGCCTCGGTTCCCTGCGCGCTTTTGTCCGGGATGAACCGGAACCCTTCCAAACGACCGACGAATTCGCCTTCGACGGTCACTTCACCCTTGTCATTCACTTCGGCCAAAAGGGCCTCCTTCTGTTTGAGCCGGCGCAAGAGAACAGATGTACGCCGGTCCACAAATCTTTGCGTCAGACATTCATGCAAAGCGTCTGACACCCTGTCTTCTACAGCGCGGGTTTCCGCGCGCCAATGGGATTCGTCGCGCACCCAGCCGTTTCGTTGCGCAACATATGTCCACGTGCGAATATATGCCAACCTTTTGGACAGTGCATCAATATCGCCGTCGGTTCTGTCGATCCGGCGGATCTGGCGCGCCAGAAAATCCTCGGGGATCGTGCCGCGTTCGTGCAGATGTCCGAAGATCGATTCGAGCAGGCTGGCATGTTCCGCATGGCTGATGCCTCGAAAATCGGGGATTCGGCAAACATCCCACAACAGGCGGATCGACGGACCATCGCTGGCACGGGCCGCAACCTCGGGCACCTGGGCCAGCGACTTGAGCGCGTTCAGGTCGTCGGCGGGCCGGGCCTTGACTAGGTGTTCGTTGTCCGGGCTGGCCTCGAGCGAGTCGATCAGCGCATCGACCGAGCCGAACCGTAAGGCAGCATTCCGCCAGTTCAGCTTTTTCATCGGCGTGAATCGGCTGTCCATGATGGCCTGCGCCACGCCTTCGTCCAGTGGCGATGCCTCGCCCGTCACGCCAAAGGTGCCATCCGACATGCCGCGCCCGGCGCGCCCGGCGATCTGGGCCAGTTCGTTCGGAGCCAGCGGCCGCATACGCCTGCCATCGAATTTGGACAGGGACGAAAACGCCACATGGTTCACATCGAGGTTCAGACCCATACCGATGGCATCGGTGGCGACCAGATAGTCGACCTCGCCATTCTGGTACAGCTCGACCTGCGCATTCCGCGTGCGCGGGCTGAGCGCGCCCATGACCACGGCCGCCCCACCCTTTTGCCGCCGCAGAAGCTCGGCAATGGCATAGACGTTCTCGACCGAGAACCCGACGATCGCGCTGCGCGGCGGCATACGGCTGATCTTCCTGGATCCGGTGTAGACCAGTTGCGACATCCGCTCGCGCCGAGCAAACTGCGCCTGCGGCACCAGCGCCGCGATCGGGCCGCGCATCGTGTCGGCACCCAGAAAAAGTGTCTCGTGCGTGCCGCGCATCCGCAGCAGCCGGTCGGTAAACACATGACCGCGCTCGGGGTCGGCGCACAGCTGGATTTCGTCGATGGCCACGAAATCGGTGCCCATCCCCTCGGGCATCGCCTCGACCGTGCAGACCCAGTATTGCGTGCGCGGCGGAACGATGCGTTCCTCGCCCGTCACAAGAGCCACCACCGAGGGGCCGCGGATGGCGACGATCTTGTCATAGACCTCGCGCGCAAGCAGCCGCAGCGGCAGGCCGATGACACCGGTCCGGTGCCCCAGCATGCGTTCGATGGCATAGTGGGTTTTGCCTGTGTTGGTCGGGCCAAGTACGGCCACGATTCGGGATGCCCCGTTCACCTTTGCCCCCTGCCCGGACCTTAAAGCGCCTTGCCCGCAATCTGCGGTTTCAGCCGATTCACGGCATTGGTTACTTCTTCGTGATGGGGATGTATAGCCAGCGCGCGGGAATAGGCGTCATAGGCTTGTTCGGGCTGACCCAGCACCTCAAAGATCAGGCCAAGCCCGTAGATGGCTTCGTAATTGTTCGGGTTCAACGCAAGCGCGTGCTCAAGATCGGCGGCCGCCATGCCGAACCGCTCCAGCCCAAAAAACACGGAGGCGCGCACATGCCAACCTTCTGCGAAATCGGGTGCATGGTCTGTCAGTGCCGTCAGATGGTCCAACGCCGCTTCGACATTGCCCTCGTCCAGTGCTTCGCGTCCGCGCTCAAGCAGCAGATCAGCCGAGGCAGACCCTGATTGCGACCACAGCGACTGCAGTTGCCGATCCAGACCGGCTGCCTGCTCGGGCGACGCTTCGGCAAGCTGCCGCAGCAGCTCGGCTTCGTCCCGCAAATCGGCCTGTTGCGCAATCCCAGTGGTGGAATACATGACTAGGAGGGCAAATGCCGCAACGGTACCTTTGAGATTGTTGATTGCAATGCTCATAACAATGTTCAGTGTAGCGTTGCGACCGCGGATGTCCATTCACGGCGCACTAACAAATGAGGAAGACCATGAGCGACACTCTTGAAAAAGCGGCAGCCGCGCTGAACGAAAAACTGTCGGGCGGCGATTTCGATTCGTCGGCGAAATTCGCCATCGCCGACCTCGGTTCGATCGTGCTGGATGAAAACGGCGCGCGGGTCAGCGACGAGGACGCCGAAGTCACCCTGAGCGCCGACGCGGAAACGTTCGAGCAAATCCTCAGTGGTGAGCTGAACCCCACGGGCGCGTTCATGGCCGGCAAGCTGAGCGTCGACGGCGACATGGGTGTTGCCATGAAGCTTGCCTCGGTGCTGGCCTGATGGATTTGTCGCCGGCCCCGTTCTTTGAAGATGTGGCCGGCGGTCCCGCCGGCGGCACCGCGCACTGGTTGACCACAAGCGACGGCGCACGCGTTCGCGTGGGCCACTGGCGCCCCGAAGGTGAGGCGACCGGGACGGTGATGATCTTTCCCGGCCGCACGGAATATATTGAAAAATATGGCAATGCAGCGGGTGAGTTCGTACAACGCGGCTTTGCCGTAGTTGCCGTGGATTGGCGCGGACAGGGTCTGGCTGACAGGTTGCTGGAAGATCCGCGCGTTGGCCATGTGGACAAGTTTACCGACTATCAGCAGGACGTGCGCGAAACGCTGAAACTGGCCGAGCAGCTTGGCCTGGCGAAACCTTGGCACGTGATCGGCCATTCGATGGGCGGCGCGATCGGGATGCGCGCGGTTCTGGAAACCGGCCTGTTTGCCTCTTGTGCCTTCACCGGTCCGATGTGGGGCATTTTCTTCACCCCACTCATGAAACCGCTCAGCCGTCTGACCGCCTATTGGGGGCCGCGGATCGGGCTGGGCGAAAAGACGCCCCCGACCACGTCACTGGAAAGCTATGTTCTGATCCAACCTTTTGAGGGCAACGCGCTGACCCGCGACCCCGGGATGTACCGGATGATGCAGGATCAGTTGAAAGCGCATCCCGAACTGGCCCTGGGTGCGCCGTCGACCATCTGGCTACGCGAGGCACTGGACGAATGCGCCTGGCTGATGGCGCAGACCGCCCCCGACATTCCCTGTCTGACCTATCTTGGCAGCCACGAGCAGATCGTGGACCGCAAGGCGATCCGGGCGCGCATGGCGAACTGGCCCAGCGGACGACTGGTCGAGATCCCCGACGGCGAACACGAGGTGATGATGGAACCGCCCGAGGTCCGCGGCCCCGTGTTCGAGGAGATGGCCGCGCATTTCTCAGCCGCCGCCAACGGGCAGACACCCGAACTTGCGATGACGCGCTGACACCTCGGCTGCTTGTGATCCGCGCGCCCTGCGCCTAGATGTGATCCAACGCAGACAATCGAGGTGTTCCATGCACGAGCTTCCCTTCCCCGTCCGAGACGCAAATGCCGGTGGCGGCGCCGACAACCTTGGCAACCTGCCGGAATGGAACCTGGACGATCTGTACAAGGGACAGGACGCGCCGGAACTGACTCGCGATCTTGAGTGGCTGGAGCAGGAATGCGCGGCTTTTGCCGCCGATTACGAAGGCAAGCTGGCCGATCTGGATGCGCAGGGCCTGCTGACCTGTGTCCAGCGCAACGAAAAGATCAACGCCGTCGCCGGGCGCATCATGTCCTTTGCCGGGCTGCGTTATTACCAACTGACCACCGATGCCGAGCGCGCCAAGTTCCTGTCGGACATGCAGGAGAAGGTCACGCTGTTCACCACGCCGCTGGTGTTCTTCACGCTCGAGATCAACCGCATCGACGACGACGTGCTGGCCGCTCATTTCAAGGCCAACGCGGACCTGGCCCGGTACGAGCCCGTCTTCCGCCGCATCCGCGCGATGAAGCCCTATCAACTGTCGGACGAGCTGGAGAAATTCCTGCATGATCTGGGGGTGGTCGGCGACGCGTGGGAACGGCTGTTCGACGAAACCATCGCCGGGCTGACCTTTACCGTGAACGGTGAAGAGCTGAACATCGAAGGCACCCTGAACCTGCTGACCGAACAGGACCGGTCCAAACGCGAGGCCGCGGCCCGCGAACTGGCCCGCGTGTTCCAAGACAACGTCAAAACCTTTGCCCGCGTCCACAATACGCAGGCCAAGGAAAAGGAAATCATCGATCGCTGGCGCAAGATGCCGACCCCGCAGACCGCGCGGCACCTGGCGAACGATGTCGAACCCGAAGTGGTCGAAGCCCTGCGCGAGGCGGTGGTGGCCGCCTATCCCAAGCTCAGCCACCGGTATTACGAGCTCAAGCGCAAATGGTTGGGTCTGGATGTGATGCAGGTCTGGGACCGCAACGCGCCGCTGCCGATGGAAGACACCCGCACCGTGTCGTGGGAGGACGCCGAGAAGACCGTGATGGAGGCTTATGCCGCTTTCGATCCCCGCATGGCCGAGATTGCAGCACCGTTCTTTTCGAAAGGCTGGATCGACGCGGCGGTGAAACCGGGCAAGGCTCCGGGCGCCTTCGCGCACCCTACCGTGACCGAGGTGCATCCTTACGTGATGCTCAACTACCTGGGCAAACCGCGCGACGTGATGACGCTTGCGCACGAGTTGGGCCACGGCGTGCATCAGGTGCTGGCTGCCGGTCAGGGTGAGATGCTGTCATCGACGCCCCTGACGCTGGCCGAAACCGCCAGCGTCTTCGGCGAGATGCTGACCTTCCGCAAGATGCTGGATCAGGCCGAAACGCCCGAGCAGCGCAAGGTTCTGCTGGCCGGCAAGGTCGAGGACATGATCAACACGGTGATCCGCCAGATCGCCTTCTACGACTTTGAATGCAAGCTGCACGCCGCCCGCCGCGAGGGCGAACTGACGCCGGACGACATCAATGCCCTGTGGATGAGCGTTCAGGCCGAAAGCCTTGGCCCGGCGTTTGAATTCATGGACGGGTACGAGACCTTCTGGGCCTATATCCCGCACTTTGTTCATTCGCCCTTCTATGTCTACGCCTATGCTTTCGGCGACGGGTTGGTGAACGCGCTCTACTCGGTCTATGAAAGCGGCGCGGACGGGTTCGAGGAAAAGTACTTCGAGATGCTCCGCGCGGGCGGCTCCAAGCACCACAAAGAGCTGCTGGCCCCGTTCGGGTTGGATGCCAGCGACCCGAAATTCTGGGACAAGGGCCTGTCGATGATCTCGGGGATGATCGACAAACTGGAGGCCCTGGAGGGGTGACAGACCCAACCGACAAGGGGCGCTGGCGGGCCATCAAGGACCGCCTGCGCCCTGTTCTCGCCCGGATCCGCCGCAATGTCCCGCGGGGGCTGCGGTTTGTCGTGGGACTTTTGTTGATCGTCGCAGGCGTCTTCGGCTTCCTTCCTGTTCTGGGGTTTTGGATGATCCCCTTGGGCATCATGGTTGCCGCCATGGACGTCAACCTGCTGCGGCGCTGGTGGCGCCGCCGATAACCCCGTTCCGGCTGTCGCCTAGTTTTTTCTGGTCGTGAGGAACACCGCGAATACGATCAATCCCGCCCCAATCGCAGCCATTGGGGTGATCGGTGCCCCCAGAAAAATTGCCGAATTGACGAAGGTGAACACCACCGAGGCGGCGAACAAAAGGGTCGCGGTCAACGTCGATACACGCGCGGCGGCCTCGTACCAAAGGTAGTAGGCCAACGCAGTCGGGAAAACGCCCAGCAAAACCAAAAACACCAAATCGCTGCCGGATGGCATCCGCAGTGCAAAAACGGACAGCGGAAGCAGAATTACGGCCGAGCACAGGAACACACCAAACAGGAAATTCAGACGCTCGGCCGTCGATTTCGACGCGCGCATGGCCCGACTGCTGGCGATCAGGAACGCCGCCCAGCTGACCCCGGCCCCAATTTCCATCATATCCCCCAGAACCGGGTCCCCGCCGCCTTCGAAATCGCGGAAAACCGTAAGAAAGACCCCCAAGATGGCCAGAAGGGTCGCCAGAACATCGGTTTTTCCAACAGGGGTGTCGGCGAAGAAATACAAGAAAACCAGAACAAAGAACGGCGCGGTATTTTCCAACACCATCGCGCTGCCTGCACCGGCGTGTTCAAGCCCGATATGAAACAGAATATAGTTGATGACGGTCGCCAAAACCGCAAGACGGAAGTTGCAATCCCGGAGCTGGACGGAAACCGGCGCATTCATCGCACGCAACATGCCGTAGATGGCTAAAGCAGCTATGAACAGCCTAGTTGTGGCAATTTGCATGCCACCCAGATCTCCGGTCAGGTAGCGCACGATGACGCTGTGCGTGCCCCAAAGAAATGCGGCCATGAACCCAAGAAACAAGCCATTCTGAAAAAGGGAACCGCCGTCTTTGCCGGGCCCCTTCACTTGAGCTGGCTGTCCTTGGAGCCGCGCCGATTGATACCGCCGCGGGCCTTGAAAGCACCATCACGCTCTTGCTGGCAATCCAGGCACAGCTTGACCCCGGGGATCGCCAGTCGGCGCTTTTCGGGGATCGGTTCTTCGCACTCTGCGCAATGGGTCAGGCTTTCACCGACCGGACGCTTTTTTGCCTGCATCCGTGCCAGCTCGTCTGAAATCGAAGCCTCGATCTGTTCACTTACAGCGCCGTCGCGCGCCCAGCCTCCGGCCATGGCCCCCTCCTGTTCAGGTGCTCACCAGTTTAGGCGTGGGGCGGCTGATCACGCAAGTCAGAGCGGCGTTGCGCCGTCTAACACCCGGTCGATCATCGCCTGCGTCCCGCGCGAGAATTCGAGCTGACACGGGTATTCGCCGCCCGCGCGAACGGACCGGCAAAACGCCTCGACCTGCAGCTTGTAGTGATCGTCGGCCGGGAAGCGCGTCACAAGAACTTCCAAACCCGGGCGATGCAATTCGACCCGAGCCTCACCAAAAACCCGCGCGTTGAAAGGCGCGGTCAGGCGGATCAGGCCGCGTTCGCCGTGAAAGACCATTTCCTGATGCGGATGCATGCGGATCGAGACATAGGCCGAATAGGTAAAGCCCGGAAATTGCGCGCGGATTTCGGTGAATGTGTCGATGCCGTCCTCCCAGCGGATGGCCGATTGCACGGTGTCCGGTTCCTGCCCCGTCGCAAAACGGGTCGACCCGATGACGTAGACGCCGATGTCGCGCAGCCCGCCGCCGCCGGTTTCGGCGCGGTTGCGGATATTGCCTGTGTCCGCGCGGTTGTCGAAGCTGAATGCGCCCGTGACATGCACCAGATCTCCGATGGCGCCTTCGGCGATCAGGTCGCGCACATGCTGCCACTGCGGGTGGTGCACGATCATATAGGCCTCGGCCGCCAGCAGCCCGGTCTGGTCGCGCTTGTGGATCAGAGCGTCGAACTCCTCGGCGCGCATGGTCATCGGCTTTTCACACAGAACGTGCTTGCCAGCGTCCAGCGCTTTCAGACTCCATTCCACATGCAGGTGGTTCGGCAGAGGGATATAGACCGCCTCGATTTCGGGCGAAGCCAGTAGCGCGTCATAGTCGTCAAAGACCGTAAGGTCCGGGTAGAAGTCCTGGAATGGACCGGCTTTCGCCGGATCCGAAGTCGCCAAGGCAGACAAACGCGCGCCCGAGGCCGCATGGATCGCCGGACCCATGAACTGGCGTGCGAATTTCGCCGCCCCCAGAATGCCCCATTGAACCGGATTGTGCATGGTTTCCTCCGTATTTGACCATGTTCCGCGCTAAAATGTTTGCGCCAACATCTGTTGCGCTCTCTGTATCAGCCAAGCGACGCCAAGTCAGGCTTTTCTGTGCGCGGGACACCCGTAATCTGCGCGTGACAAACGGGAGGGACTAACGTGAGAAGATTTCTGAAATGGCTGGCAGGCCTCACGGCGGCTGCGGTCGTCATCGGGGCCGTGATATTTTTTGTAGTTGTGCCGCCGTATGTCGAAAGCGCGCGCAACAACGTGATCGACCACGACCCATATCCGGTGTCCGACACTGCCGCGGCTCTGCACGAAACCCTGATCGTGGGCGACCTGCATGCCGATCCGCTGTTGTGGAGCCGCGACCTGACCGAGCGCGGAACCCGCGGCCAGGTGGATATTCCCCGGCTGATCGAAGGCAACGTGGCCCTGCAGGTGTTCACCGCCGTGACCAAGTCTCCGGCCGGGCAGAATTACGAGGCAAACTCGGCCGAGGCATTCGACAACATCACCCTTCTGGCCATCGGTCAGCTTTGGCCGCTGCGCACCTGGGACAGCCTGAAGGAACGCGCGATTTATCAGGCCGAGAAACTGCACCGGTTCGAGGCCGCCTCAAACGGACATCTCAAGGTCATCAAGACCCGCGCGGATCTGGACGCGGTGCTCGAGGCCCGCTCGCGCGGCGAACAGATCGTAGGCGGCATTCTGGGGATCGAAGGCGCCCATCCGCTGGAAGGCGATCTGGCCAATCTCGACCCGATTTTCGATGCGGGCCACAGGGTGTTCGGGCTGCAGCATTTCTTTGACAACGAACTGGGCGGCTCGCTGCACGGCACCGGGAACACGGGCCTGACCGAATTCGGACGGCAGGTGGTGGCCGAACTGGCCAAGCGCCCAGTGGTGATCGACCTGGCCCATTCCAGCCCGCAAGTGGCGCGCGACGTGCTGGCCATGACAGACGAGCCGCTGATCGTCAGCCATGGCGGACTGCACGGGTTCTGCCCAGTCAAGCGCAACTATCCCGATGACCTGATGAAGGAAATCGCAGCGACCGGCGGTGTCATCGGGATGGGATACTGGGCCGACGTCACCTGCGGCGACATCGCCCCGGCGGGAATTGCCAAAATGATCAAGGCAGCCATCGAGACGGTCGGGGAAGACCATGTCGCACTGGGGTCCGACTATGACGGCTCGGTCGAGACCGCGTTCGACACGTCGGAACTGGCGGCGCTGACCTCGGCCTTGTTGGACGAAGGCCTGACCGAGGCGCAGATCCGCCAGGTCATGGGCGAAAACATGGTACGGGTACTCCGCCAGCAACTGCAGTAGGACATGACGAAAAAACGGCCCGGGTTTCCCCGGGCCGTTTGTTCATCGGATTTCCGTGATCAGGCGGTGGCCAGCATGCCCTTTTCACGCGCCAACTCACGCATCTTTTTCTGCAGCTTTTCAAAGGCGCGCACCTCGATCTGACGGATGCGTTCGCGGCTGACATTGTACTGCGTACTCAGTTCCTCGAGCGTCACGGGCTGGTCCATCAACCGGCGCTGGGTCAGGATGTCCTTTTCGCGGTCATTCAGAACGTCCAGCGCCTCGGTCAGCAACTCGCGACGCACCTCAAGCTCTTCGCGGGCCTCATAGTCGCCGGCCTGGTCGGCATCTTCGTCTTCCAGCCAGTCCTGCCACTGCATGGTGCCTTCGCCCTCGGACCCGACCGTGGCGTTCAGCGACGCGTCCCCACCCGACATGCGGCGGTTCATGCTGATGACCTCTTCTTCGGTCACGCCCAAGTCATTGGCGATCCGCTTGACATTGTCCGGGTGCAGGTCGCCCTCCTCCAACGCGCCAATCCGTGCTTTCGCCTTGCGCAGGTTGAAGAACAGCTTTTTCTGCGCCGAGGTGGTGCCCAGTTTCACAAGCGACCAGGATCGCAGGATGTATTCCTGGATCGAGGCGCGGATCCACCACATCGCATAGGTCGCCAGACGGAAGCCTTTTTCCGGATCGAACCGCTTGACGGCTTGCATCAGGCCCACATTGGCCTCGGAAATCACCTCGGCCTGCGGCAAACCATAGCCGCGATAGCCCATGGCGATCTTGGCGGCCAGCCGCAGATGCGATGTGACCATCTTGTGCGCCGCTTCGGTGTCCTGCTCTTCGACCCAACGTTTGGCCAGCATGTACTCCTCTTCCGGCTCCAGCAGGGGGAATTTGCGGATTTCCTGCAGATACCGGTTCAGCCCACCTTCTGGCGTAGGCACGGGGAGATTTTTGTAATTTGCCATGTATCACGTCCCTTGGACAAATGTTTACGCCCTTAACATGGATATGGGGCCACGTTCAGGACCATTCAAGTGCAGGTGTTAACAGTCTGGGATTAAGGAACGATAAAGGAAAGCTAAGAAAGTCTTAGTCACGAGACTTTGCAGGTTGTTTCAGAACTGAGATGAGTGCCTCGATATCTTGCGGCAATGCTGCCTCAAAACGCATTTCCTCGCCGGAAACGGGATGAACAAAGCCCAGGACGGCCGCGTGCAGGGCTTGGCGCGGGAACGCACGCACCGCCTCCGCAGCGTCTGCATCAAACGACCGGGCCGACAGTTTACGCTTGCCGCCATAGACCGGGTCGCCCACCAAGCCGTGGCCCGCATGTGCCATGTGCACCCGGATCTGGTGGGTGCGTCCGGTTTCCAGCCAGCACTCGATCAATGATACCGCGCCGGGTTTTCCGAACACGTCAACGACGCGCGCACGTGTCACGGCATGGCGCCCGCCATGAAAAAACACCGCCTGTTTCTGCCGATCATGTTTGTGCCGGGCCAGTTGCGTTGTGATTCGCATCACGTTGCCGGGCTCAAAACTCACGCCTTTGACACCGCGCAGCCGCGGGTCATTGGCATCCGGAACGCCATAGCAGACCGCACGATAGTAGCGCTCGACGCTGTGCGCCTCGAACTGGGCCGCCAGCCCCTGGTGGGCGGCGTCCGATTTGGCAACCACCAGCAATCCGCTGGTATCTTTGTCGATCCGGTGCACGATGCCCGGCCGCTTGACCCCGCCTACCCCCGACAATTCCTCGCCACAATGGTGCAGCAGGGCGTTCACCAAAGTGCCGTTGGGCGATCCCGGTGCCGGGTGGACGACCATGCCCGCAGGCTTGTTGATCACGATCAGGTCAGCGTCTTCATGCACGATGTCCAGCGGAATGTCCTCGGCCCCGATGTGACTCTCGTCCGCTTCGGAGACGGTTATGGACACAACGGCGCCTTCTGGCACTTTGGCTTTGGCGTCGAGCACGACCTTGCCGTCGACCAGAACCGCGCCCTCTTCGATCAGCCGGGCGAGCCGGGTACGCGACAGGCTTTCACCTGCTGGCACATCCCGCGAAAGCGCCTTATCAAGGCGGGGCGGCGGAGCGTCCGCGATAACGAAGTCTATTTGCCGGGTGCCCATGACTGTCCCTTCAGATCCCCAAGAACCGCAGGAAACGCCTCAGTTGCGCCTTCTGCGCCGCATGGTCATGCTGCTGACCGCGGTGATGATTGGCGGGGTTCTAGTGACATTCGCCTTGATTGTCATCCGTCTATCCGACCGGACCCCCACCCTGCCCGATCAGATCGAACTGCCAGACGGTGCAAAGGCCCAAGCCGTGACCATCGGAAACAACTGGTTCGCCGTGGTGACCGATGACAACCGCATCCTGATCTTTGACAAGACCACCGGGAAGCAACGACAGCAGATCTCGCTTGATTGAGCCTGTGGCGCCGCCAGCCTATTCACCCAAGGCCATTCTGAACACGATTTCTGCAGCCTGCTTGAACGCAACGATCTCGTCCGGCGCATCACGACGAAACCTGACTTCGTCCGGGCTCAGCCAGACCGGTTTGAACAGAGTGTCCCGGTCGGGAAAGAATTCAGCCCGAAATCCTTCGTCGGCTTCGGTCAAATAGGTATCAAGCCATGCCCGTTCCTCGGGTTCCAGAACGTCGTGGCGCCGGAACATGATGGGTTCTTTGGGCACCTGACGACGCAGTTGGCGGCTGCGCTTGCGCCCGATGGCTCGCGTGACGACGCCAAAGGCTTCACTGGCGGCGCGGGACAGTGTTGGATTGGCAGGCTCACTGGCAACCTCCCCTCCGGGTCGCGACACGCCCAGTTTGTTCAGGAAGTCATCGACGATATTGCCATTCAACATTTCCTCGCGGTCATAGAGTGCCGGCACAACCGTTACACCCGGGAACGCGTTGCGGATTCGGGAAACCGCGCCGGAAAAAGAAACCGAGTGAGGCTCGGCCTTGATCTTCGCCAGCTGGTCCCGAATCAAGGCTGAACCGTCGGCTGGCAAACGGCCATTTTTGGCCCGCTGCTTGTAATCCGCCTCAAAGAAATCGGAGTAGCGGCGGCAATAGAATACCACACGCATTTCGCGTGCGGGTATTTCGGTGAAGAGCTGCGCAAGCCGTTCCAGATCGGCCGAATAGAACATTTCCGACGACATCAGGCAGGCCTTGCTGCCATGTGCCTCGTACTCGCGCGCAACGGCCTCGCGGTACTTGTCCATCGGTTCTGCGGACTGGTTCATGTGGAACGCCAACAGATTATGGCTGACCTTGGGGCGATCGTCACCATCCGGTCTGCGACGTCCGGCCTCCATGTATCTGAGCCCGGAATCCGACAAGGCCGACGCATTGTTGCGTAGAAAGGACTGCAAGGCCGTCGTCCCTGTCTTCGGCATCCCCAAGTGCAACCACAGCATCAGGTTGCGCCTCGTGTAACGGTGTCGGCCTGCGCGGTCATCTGATGCATCAACTCCTGCATCTCGGACGTGCCCAGCAGTTCCGATATCTGTTTGCGGTGCAGTTCGCAGGACTGGCGGTGCAGCATGGCCGTTTCGGGGTCCGACATCAGTTCGTCGAAACAGTCCCGCTTGCGCGCGGCAATCGCATCGACCGATGTCTCGACCACCGCATTCTGGTTCATGATGTTCCAGTACTCCAAGCCCAGGCTGTCGCCCGTGTGATGAGCCCGTCCCCGCACTTTCTTGACCAAGTAGCTCTCGCAGGACTTCAGAGCGTAGTGGTTGAGCTGCACAAGGTCATATCCGACCGAGTCCCGCGCCGACCGCCAACTGCTTGTAAAATACCGCTCGGGCATTGGCTGGCCCGAACCATTGTACCAGTGGCAGTCTTCCATGCGGTCGACCGTCGGACGTTTGGGGCGGTGAACACCGATCACATCCCACAAGTGCCGCTGGAACATCGTCTTCAATCCCCATGCCTGCGCCGGTCTGGATTTGCGCTCGGGGGCAGCACGGCGGAATTGGTCGGACAGGAACCTGTCTTCGTATTGAACCACTCCGGCATTGCCGAACAACCGCCAGGTCATTGAAATCATCTTGGCATCCGGCACGGCATCAACCAATGATTTCAGCGTGTTGTCACCCGTCTTTACATTGATCTGCTCGTCGGCGTCGATCACGATCACCCAGTCTTCAGGCCCCGCGATGTCCATCTGAAAAAAGCGTTTGTACGCGCGTTTCTGAGGGCTTGTTGCGCGGCGGGAATTGTTGTCCACATGGATCAGAACCCCGCGCTGGTCGAGCCGCTCGAGCAGCGCATCCGACCCGTCCGTGCAGTCATTCGTCATCACGACCATCTGGTCGATGCCAATAGCCTGATTGTGCGCGACCCATTCCAGAACGAACGGGCCTTCGTTCTTCATCGGGGTAACGCTGACAAAGCGGGGGGGCTGATCGACCATTTTTGCCTCAGTTTTTGGTGCCATGCAGGCCGGACGCGGGCACGCAAGACCAGTGTTTGCCCGCCAGAATAATTCCATTGCAGGCGATGACCAAGCCGAAACCTTGGGCGTGTTTGCACACAGATGACCCAGAATGGTGCTGGATATCGTGAAAGGCCCGCATGTTACCCCTCTGCCCTTTTGAGCTGGTTGGAAAAACGTTTGTAGGTTGGACACAACGCCTTGGCCCGTTGCAGAAACACCTGCGCCCGCTGTTTTTCGCCGCGCTTCAGGCAAATCTGACCCGCGGCCCCTTGAATGGCGGCGGTGATGTCGTCCAGCTCGGCCGCGTGCAGGATCTGCGCCTCGGCCTGCTCTTCGGCGCCGATGCGCGCCAAGAGTTGCCCCATCGCGAAAACCAGAAACGCGCTGTCAGGGTCACAAGCCAGCGCCTCGGCCATAGTCAATCGCGCCTGACGTCGGTCACCTGCATCCGCATAGAGCTCGGCAAGACGTTTGTAGCACAGGGGGTTGTCAGGGCACCGAAGAACCACGTCCCGGGCGGCATCAATTGCCGTCTCGACGGCAACCTCGCCCATGTGCCATTGCAGCAACGATGACAGGCTTTCCACAGCGGGGTCCTGTTCCGGCAGGTCGTCGATCGCAGTCAGCCCGGCCCACAAAGCTTGCAGGCGCGTACCGCTGTCCTGCAGCCGCCTGGCGCGCTGGTCCAGGGAAAGATCGGGCCAATCAAGCAGGATCATGTCGAAATTGCAGGGCGCCCTCACGATCACCTTGTGCTGGACAAGGTACAGGTTGTTGAACGGCGGAAACCGACGTTGGCGCAGCCTGCGCTGCAGGGCCCAATCCACGGGCGGAAACAGTCGAACGGGCAGTTGGTCGCGGTACAGCATGCGCGAACCCAAAACCACAACATCGGGTCGCAACGGCTTGGCCCAAAACGCTTTTGCAAAGTGACGCCCGGCAGCCCAGCGTTTCTTTCTGGCGCCAAGAATGGCCCCCCGCAATGCGGTCAGAACCGCGTGATCTTCGGGCCAAAGATGCGGGTTTTCCAACCCGTCCCGGGCCAGTTGCTCGCTTTCCTTCCACTTGCCCAGATAGAACGCGTTCAACGCCTGCAGCAGGGGCAGAAAAGCGTTGTCCGCCCCGGCATCGAGGATCGGCTGGCCCAGATCAAAAGCCTCTTGGCACCGATCCTGGGCGCACAGATATTGCGCAGCCTTGGCATAGACATGGGCGGCCTCGGATGGGTTCAGAAAAGTCTCGGGGCCTTGCGCCACGCGCCGGATGACGGTTTCGTTCGCCTCGTCCAATTCGGCCTCGGTCAGGACATCGCGGAATACCAGTCTTTGCTGCCCCGATATCCGTGCAGCCGCCATGGAAAAGGCCGAGATGAACGGAGCGATCACCTGTTCGGCCCGGGACATGGCAAAAAGCTCGAGAAAGTCGCGCTGTGCTCGGGTCATTCCAGACAGGTCCGCAATGTCGGACATCTGCATCAGGTTCGGATAACGCTTTTGAAACCGCGCAATCAGCTCGGGCTGGTCCGAGAACATGATCGCGGGCCGGTCCAGCCTCTTGGAAAGATGCATATCGTAGAGTTCTTCCGGCTCGACCTTTGCCGGCCAGGTGGTGTGCTTCCAGGGCAGCGCGTTCAGGATGTCACCGCGCCGGATATGGTAGGCAGAAACGCCCTGCCCCGAGAGCCTTGCATCGGCAAGCTCCATGATGTGCCGGATTTGCGGAGTGAACCCGATACGGTGAATGAACTCGCGGTAGCGCGGGCGGATCGCTTCAATATCCTCCCAAGGAAAGGCAAGAACCTCGAACCCCTCTTCGACCAAGACCGAGCGGCCAGCGGCCAGATGCGCCATCAGCCGATCGGGCGTCGCGTCGCCCAAAAAGCTCCAGACCGGCAGCGCATTCTTCGACAGCCTATCGTGGGTTTTCTGATCCAGAAAGTGAGATTTGATCCATTCGGGATCGAACAGCTCTTCCGGGTTGTCCAGTTCTGGGGCATCGGCCCCCGGTGGAAACCAGTTGACCCGATAATCCGCGTCAAAATCCTCGGCCAGGCGTATGCAGGTCAGCATCATCAGCAGTCGGGCACCCATGCGGTCCTTGCGCTGGCCGATGAACACGCCCCGTTTGGGCGTCATGACGCGTCCCCTGCCGCCATAGCCCGGCGCATGGCCCGGAACCGCTGGCGGGCGGCCATTACCAGCTTTGGGTGACGTTCTTCGCCCACGGCTTCAATACCGCGCATGTAGATCGGCAGTCTCCGTCGGGCACGCATCATCTTGTAGTACTCGGACGGCTCCAGGGTCCCACGCATCGCCTGCTGCATCACCGGCTTCAAAAGATTGAGTTTCCGCAGCATGGGTGCGGCGAAGTGGTTGGCGAACCAGGTTTTGAGAAGAACGACATTGCCGCCCTGCAGCCGTGTGACCTGTTGCCTGTCCAAGTCAAAGAACGGGTCGAAAAACACATAGGCCCGGGCGGCGGCCTGAACGGTTTCGACAGCGTCACTCAGCGGCAGATCCCAGTCCTGGACACGACCGAATCGATAGCGAGTTTCCCAAGGGACCCGCCGCTCGTCCAATGTGGTCTGAGGATTGAAAGCAATGACGATCGCACCCGGAACCAGTGCTGAGAAGGTCAACGCGGCGAACCCTCCCATGGACGCCCCGGCAAACACGACCTGATCGAACTTGTCAAAAAAACCCTCGCGCGCCTTGTCCTCGAAATAACCGATGATTTCGGGGTCGCGATACCATGCCTTTGTGCGGGCGATCACGCCCAGATGGGACCACCCCTCGTCCCGGAAAAACTTCCAGCCCCACGGCTCGCGGGCAAAGGACAGGTCATTGGCATTTGCAATATTGTCAAAACTGATGACCAGCCGCGCCGGGTCACGCTGGTGGAAGATAACCGAATGGCGGTCGAGCTTTTGCAGAAACCCCGTCCCGTCCCCGCCGGGGTAAATCTCGACAAACCAAGGCGGGGGCGGATCGGTCAGAATGCGTTCATAGCCGGTCTTCCGATCCGGGTGGTCAGGTTGCAGCTGCGCTTTGGTCAGATCGTCCGCCATGGCCGTCACACCAGATTGTCGGCCAGCCAAGACCGGAACTCCACCCAATCGGGGCGCATCTTGATCTCGGCGATCTTGGCGCGGTGCCAGTCGCAGGCCTGTTCGTGCAATTCGCGCAGTTCGGGGTCCGATTTGAGCTCGTCGAGCAACGGTGCTGCACGCTGGGCGATCGGCTGGATCGAGGTGTCCTGAACCTTGTTAGCATTCATGTCCGACCAGTAGGATTGCCCCTGATCCACCTTTACGTGGTTGGTCCGCCCCCGGTCCCGCTTGATAAGAAAGCCATCCAGAGATCGAACGGAATAATGATGGAGCCGTCCGAAGGAATGGTCGAAATTCCGCCAAGCGCGCCAACCGACATTCTCGGCCGGAAACAGATTTCCGCCCGCGTCCGACCATGCGACCTCGGCCTCTTTGCCCTCTTCAATGCCCTTGGGTCTGTGCGGTCCGAACCGAGTGAACTTGCCATTGTTCCGAAACAGCGTTTTCAGACCATATGCGCGACCCGAATGATAGGGAAACTCCTGATCGGCCATGCAAAATGACCGTGTCACGGGCGTGTCGTCAAAACTGATATTGCCCGACGTCCCAAACAACCGCCATGCGAACGAAATGGCGTCCACCGATTGTCCTGCCTTCTGTTCGACGGCATCAATCAAGGCCGCGAAGCTGTTGTCGCCGCATCGAATGTTCCAAAACTCATCGACATCAAGGCACATCAGCCAATCGGCTTCTTTGACCCTAGGATGTCGCCGTGCCCGCCGGAGCATCTGGTGCTGGGGGTTTCCACCCTCAGGCACAGCATTCGGGACGTGGGATGCCAAACCCATCTGCTCAAGCCGTTGTGCAATCCTATCGGTACCGTCCTCACAGTCATTGGTGAAGATCACAAAATGATCGACGCCCAAAGTCCGATGAAACGCGACCCACTCCAGCATGTAGGGGCCTTCGTTTTTCATCGTCGTGAATACGGTAATGGTCTGAGACATTTACGCCTGTTCCCGAACTGCCTTTGACCTTCTTCTTACACAAAGCGCACCAATGCTGCGAGGGTCGAATTCCGTGCGAGGGAATGTCTGCGCCGACTGGTGCACCGCTACACGTGTAACCGACCTTCGGACGCAAGCGCCCTTAGCACCACGGAAGCAGACGACAGGTTCCATCTGGAGTCGATTGCCCTCTCAAATAATCCCAGAATTTTGGGTTACGGCGTAAAAGGGAACAGTAAAAACCAAACTAATTCCGCCAGTTGCACCGCAAATCTCTTGCGACCGGCCTCGTTAATCCCAACCCTACCAACCGAAAAACAGCGCACGTCAAAAGCGGCGGTCGAGCAGTCTTGTCGAGGGGAGATGGTACCGCCTCCCTGGCTTGAACAGGGGACCTCTGGATCCACAATCCAGCGCTCTAACCAACTGAGCTAAGGCGGCACTCGTGAGGGGCGATTTAACGAACGCGTTCGGGGATTGCAAGAGCCTTAAAGTCGAATTGACCAGCTTTGTTCGATGAGATCGACGCCGAAGGAATGAACCGGTTTGCTGTCGGTCAGGCGCCATCCATGCGCTTGGTACAGCTTGCAGGCAGCCCTGTGGCTTTCGTGGGTCCACAAGACCATCGACGTGTACCCTGTGGATCGCGCAAATCCCATGCATGTCATCAAAAGCCGCGCCCCAAGTCCCCTGCCCCGCGCGTCGGGTTCCAGCAAAAAAAGCCGCAGTTTGGCGGTAGTTTCATCCTGCGCGACACAGAAAATACTACCAAGGCGCTTTCCGTCACTTTCAACGATCCATCCCCTCTCGCGTTGGGGATCATGCCCGGCGACAAATTCGTCCAGAATACGGGCCACCAGCGGAGCGAAGCTCTCGTCAAATCCTTCATCCCGCGCGTAAAGTGTTCCGTGGCGCTCGACCAGCCAATCGCGGTCATCTTCGCAAAACGGCCGGATCTCAGCATTGTCCCCTTGCAGCATCGGCCACACACTCCGCTTGATTCCCATTGCGTTGCAGGCTAGCAGAAACGCTCAGTCCCCGGAGGCGAGAATGGGCATCAATACCGAACGTGACATCGAAGCGAACCTTCAGATCGGTCCGACCGACCATGGAATGGTGCGCCTGTTCATCGAGGCGGGCGAGCTTGAAATCCCCATGGATTTCGACCCGGAAGAAGCCGAGGAAATCGCCGACGAGATCCGCGCCGCAGCACAAGCCGCACGCGCCGTCAAAGGCTGAAATCAAAGCCGCGGATCACGCAGGCCGTGCAACCGTCGCGCGGCGTCCATGGCAAATTTCTGGATCATCTTTTTGCGTCTTGCCCCGGCCAACTTGGTCTCGGGGGACATGCGGATGATCTCGGCGTCATAAGCATCCGCAATGATAAGTCCGGTTTCAGCGGGCAGCAGCTCGGTGGGAAAGTCCGTGTCCACCGCCCAGAAGAAGCGGTCGCACCAATCCAGATAACCCTGCCACTTCGAATCGGACATATAGTCGGCCCGGCTGGACTTGCACTCGATCACCCAAAGCTCGCCCTTTGGCCCCAACCCCATGACGTCAACGCGCAACCCGCGGGTCGGGACGAATTCCTCAATCGAAACAAAGCCGTGCGTCACCAGGTGTCTAGAGACACCCCTGGCCAGTCTTTGTCCGGGCTGAAGTTCAACTGTCATGCGCAGAGTGTGAACAATTAGTGAACAAATTGTCAAGTTGGCAGGTTTTGATCATCATCCCGGATCTGACCCGGCCCGCATGCCCAAGATTTTCCCCTACAATCAACTTCCGTACGACCCAGACCAAAAACTGTTGAGCATGCCCCTTGTGCAACTGAGTGTTGCGCCCTACTTAGGCGCTTGGCGGGTTCTGCCCTTCTCGTGACTGGTAGCATTCCGGTGGCCTTAAGCAATTCCGAGGGAGCTGGCTCTGTTCGGGTCCTGGCCCGTTTACCTGGCGCCCACCTGTACATACAGGTCCTCGGGAATCAAAACCGCACGGTTGCCTGGTGGTCCCGCCGCCTTCTGATCAGGGGATTTCTTGCGGATCGACCCGTGCGAAGGTTTCGTCATCCAGAGCAAAATCATAAAGCCTGCGCCCGTTCCATTGCGGCATATAGCAGTCAAACATCCTGTTTTTTTGATCCGGCAGACTTGGCACAGTCAAATCTGCCGTTGGCAGGTTCAATCCAAACGTCAACATCTGGGCGTCCGTGTACCGTGCAGATGCCTGCTTGACCGCATGATGCAACAGCACGTGTTCGATATGCCCGTATTCGCCAACTCGATTGTGAGTGATGACGGTTGTCGGCGTGAACTGCTTCATCAACGCATAGGCGGATCCGGATAACAGCCCAAACAACGGATGGCGGCGCAATGGCCGGACGATTTCAGGTTCTGGCATGCCATCGCCGGTTGGCATGCGAATAAATCGGCGCAGCCTCGGGTAATCACTTTCGACCGCAAAGGGCAGTTGCACCCGGGTGGCCCCAATCATGTCGCACGCCTGGTGCATCGCGGCCTCGCGCGTATCGGTGTCTCGACGGTTGGACGCAGGCCGGAAGAAGCTTGCAACGACAACTTCGGCACGTCCCTTGAGGTGCGCCAGGAGTGAGCCGGCAAACAGCGTTTCATCATCCTGATGGCACACGCACACGAGAATGCGCTGATGGGCAAGCCCGTCCAGGCTGAGTGCGTTGCGCGCCACGCCCGGACCAGTCTCCAAAAGGCCGAAATTCGCGCTGTGCAGGGTTTCCGGTCCAATCAGGTTGACCGACCGCGCGCGCCCTTGCTGGACCAAACGGGCCGAGCTTGTCTGCACATGGCCGTTTCGGTTGTCTCCCTGAATCAAGTAGCATCTGTCAGCCAGGCCAGACCAGACCGCATCCAGCTCGGCGACCCTGCTGTTCTTCTGCGCATCCAAGTGCAACAGGTCGATCGGGCCGAACGGCCGATCCTGAACCGCATGCTCAAGCCCTTCGATCGCTGGCCTGAGGTAGAACTTCACGCGATCCGGGAAACGGTTTTCGAACCATCGGAATGCGATCGGCACGTAGATGTCGACCGGCGGCCACGAGGCGCGCAAACGCTGCCCAAGGTCGATGCCGATATACTTCAAACCGGGGTTCGAGTGCAGCGCCAACAGACCCGCGTGGCCGCCCGCCACTCCGACCTCGGCAAAGCAATTGCTTTCCTGTGCCAACCGGTGAAGAGTACGCCGTTTCGGCTCCATCGATGGCGCGAGGTCGGATTTGTGAAAGTTTTCTTGCATGTGTGCATAGCACACGTTTCCATTGATCGCGACTGGCTCGCCTGCTTGTTTCAGCCCGTCCGTAATCGCCTGATTCAAACTTGACAGATCATCCAGAAACGCCGGCGAATTGATGACGTCTTCATAACTTGGCTTGGTCAAGGAAACGGTCTTTCATGGACAATACGATACGCTTGCGCATCAAATGTCAGGGGCAGACCAATTGCAAGCGCCAGGAACCACCTGTCACGACCGGCGCGCTTCAACGCGCACGGGTTCCAACTTGACCGCGACCGGCGTGCCTCCACGCGGGCCTTTGGGCTTTTCGGCCATGCTCATGATCGCATAGGCGAATTGGACGCCTGCAAAGACGATCCCGTTCATGAACCAGATCATGATCAGCGCGATAAAGCCAATGTCGGACCCGGTGATGAGGTGACGCAGGTTGGCCACGTTCAAAAGCAGCAGCACCGCGACAAACACAGCCGAGATCACAAAGCCGAGCGCGACCTGGGTGATGTAAAGACGGATCAGTTTCGGCATGACGCACCTCCTTCACACGACAGGAGTCTAGCGCAATTTCATGCCGGGTAAAATCGCCCGTGGCGCGTCAGAACGCCTCGGGCTTGGCCTCGCGGGCCATGTGATCCAGTACCGCGTTGACGAATTTCGGCTCTTTTCCTTCGGGGAAGAAGGCACGCGCCACGTCGACGAATTCGGTGATGACCACCTTGGGCGGCGTGTCGCTCTGGCTCAGCTCGGCGCCGGCCGCGCGGAACAGTGCCCGCAGGGTCGGGTCGATGCGCGAGATCGGCCACTTGGCCACCAGCGCACG
Organism: Ruegeria sp. BHSC029; assembly: GCF_059613085.1. NCBI lineage: Bacteria > Pseudomonadati > Pseudomonadota > Alphaproteobacteria > Rhodobacterales > Roseobacteraceae > Ruegeria > Ruegeria sp. BHSC029. The sequence continues at coordinate 170,484 of NZ_JBXWRU010000001.1, read as the reverse complement.
GTCGGTCATCTGGTCGATCGGCGCCTGATAGTTCACAGCATCATCCACCAGCTTGCGAAACAGCGTGCTGTCGCCTTCCAACATCTCGTCGCCCTCGTAGACCGCGCCGAACCGGTGATCCAGAAACTCGTTGACCACCTGCTCGGTCGTCTGGCCCGACTGCTCCATCTGGAACAGCGCCTGCACGGCATACAGCCGCGCGGCGGATTTCATCAGGCGTTTCCGGTTTGCCGGTTTCGGCGTGTCTGTCTGGGTCATGCTGTCGTTGATCCGTTGCTGTCGCCCGCCACGAGGATGGACTCGGACGGCGGCTTGAATCCGACGCCCTTTTTCGAAGCGCCCCACTTACGTCTGAGCGCGATCAGATGCAAGGCCGCAGCCGCCGCGCCGCCACCTTTGTTCATCTTTTCCGGATTTGCGCGCACTTCGGCCTGCGCGTCATTTTCAACCGTCAGGATGCCGTTGCCGATGCACAGCCCCTGCAGGCCCAGCAGCTGGATCGCCCGGCTGGAATCGTTGCAGACGGTTTCGTAATGCGTGGTCTCGCCCCGGATCACGCAGCCCAGCGCCACATAGCCGTCAAAGTTGCACTGGCGGTCGGCCATGGCAATCGCGGTCGGGATCTCGAGCGCGCCGGGCACCTCGACCACCTCGCAACTGCCGCCGGCGGCCTCGATCTCGGCCTTGGCGCCGCGAACCAGCTCGTCGGCGATGGCGCGATAGAACGGGGCCACGACGATCAGCAGCTTGACCGGGTCATCGAATTTCGGAGTCGGCAGAACGCCGTGTTTGTCTTGCTCAGCCATGCTCAGTCATCCTTGAGAATCGAGCGGGTCCCGACGATGGACAGGCCAAAGGCGTCCAGACCCAGGTATTTCGTCTGCGGCGAGTCGGTCAGCAGCACCAGTTCCTTGATGCCCATCTTGGACAGGATCTGCGCGCCCAGACCGGTTTGCTTGATGGTGCGCGGGCCTTCGTCCTCGGCCGCGTACAACGAGTTGCGCGGGTTGCGGAACAGGCAGACCACGCCACGCCCCTCGGCGGCGATCTTTTCCATCGCGCGCGGCAGTTCCTGCGGCGACTTCGGACCAAGGCCCAGAATGTCCGAGGCCTCGTGCAACGCATGGGTGCGGGTCAGGACGGGCTCGGGCGTGCTGATGTCGCCCTTGATCATCACCACATGTTCGATCCCGTGGGTCTGATCGGTGAAGATCCGCATCTCCCACTCGCCGCCATATTCCGACGTGACCATCCGGCGCGCGGTCTCGACCACAAGATTGTCGTGGCGCGCGCGGTACGAGATCAGGTCGCTGATTGTGCCGATCTTCAGCCCATGCTCCTTGGCGAATTCGACCAGATCGGGCAGTCGTGCCATGGTGCCGTCGGGCTTCATGATCTCGCAGATCACGCCCGAGGGGTTCAGCCCGGCCAGGCGCGAAATGTCCACGGCGGCCTCGGTGTGGCCGGCGCGTACAAGCACCCCGCCCCGCTTGGCGCGCAGCGGAAAGACATGCCCCGGCGTGGCCAGATGCGCCATGGTGTTCTGTTCGTTGATCGCTGTGGCGATGGTCAGCGCCCGGTCGGCGGCCGAGATCCCGGTGCTGACGCCTTCGCGTGCCTCGATCGAGACGGTAAAGGCGGTTTCGTGCCGCGACGAGTTGTTCACGGCCATCATCGGCAGGCCCAGCCGGTCGATCCGCTCGGACGTCATCGGCAGGCAGATCAGCCCGCGGCCATGGGTGGCCATGAAATTGATCGCCTCGGCATCGGCGAATTCCGCCGGGATCACCAGGTCGCCTTCGTTTTCGCGGTCCTCGTGATCGACCAGAATGTACATCCGGCCCTGGCGCGCCTCTTCGATGATCTCTTCGATCGGGCTGATCGCGTCGCGCAGCTGGGCCTCGACCGGTCCGGGTGTTTCAAAGCTCATGGGGCAGCCTTTCACAGAGCAGGTGTTGCATCGCGGGATAGACCAGCGCGCGCGCAAAGGCCAGTCCGCAAACGAAGTGGGCCGTACCTAACGCGACGCAATTTCTTCGCTGGCGATCACGAAACCTCGGCCAGACGGGCCACGTACCGGGCCAGCGTGTCGATTTCCAGATTGACCCGATCTCCGACCTTGGCCGCGCCCCAGGTCGTCACCTCTTTGGTATGGGGAATGAAGTTGATCCCGAAATCGCAACCGTCGACATCGTTGACCGTAAGCGAAGTGCCGTTCAGAGCAACCGAGCCCTTGGGCGCGATGAAGCGCGCCAAATCGTTGGGCGCGCGCAGGGTCACGCGGGTGCTGTCCCCTTCTTCGGCCATGGCGACGATCTCTGCGACGCCATCCACGTGTCCCGATACGATATGGCCACCCAATTCGTCACCCACCTTCAAGGCCCGTTCAAGGTTGACCCTTGAGCCCACCTTCCAGCCGTCCAGATTGGTTTTGGAAACGGTCTCGGCGCTGATCTGAACATCGTACCAGTCATCACCCACCGCGATGACGGTCAGGCAAACCCCGTCGCTGGCGATCGACGCACCAATATCTATGCCGGATGTTTCATAGCCTGTCCGGATGCGTGCACGCAGATCGCCCTGCTGCTCCAACTCGATAATTGTGCCGATATCGGTGACGATCCCAGTAAACATTCCGTTAACCCTCTGCGCCTAAGCTGTGCCATGCAATCCACGCCGAGGTAAGGCCAAGTGGCGGGCGGAGCAAGCCCTGCCTTGCCCGGCTGGCCGCAAAAAGGCATAGTTTGTTCAATAAAACACGGGCAACCAGAATTCGAGCATCTGGCATGAGGCAACCGAAGGACAACTCCGACAGTCGCGTATTCCTGTTTCTGCAGGGGCCGCATGGGCCGTTCTTCAGCGGCCTGGGTCGCATGTTGCGCGCGGCTGGCGCGCAGGTGTGGCGTGTCGGGTTCAACGCCGGGGACCAGGCCTTTTGGTTCGATCGCGCCAGCTATATCCCCTATCGCGGCGGGCTAGAAAACTGGCCGGAAAGCCTGACGAACATCATCCTGTCGCGCGGTGTAACCGACATCGTGCTTTATGGCGATGTTCGCCCGGTGCACGCCGACGCGATCCGTACGGCGCGAAGCCACGGCATCCGTGTTCATGTGTTCGAGGAAGGGTACCTTCGACCTTGGTGGGTCACCTATGAACGCAATGGGTCAAACGGACATTCTCGCCTGATGGATCTGGAAATCGCCCAGATGCAGCAAGCGTTGCAAAGCTCGGGCGCCAAAACGCCCCCACCCCCGTCACATTGGGGGGATATGCGGCAACACATTTTCTACGGCGCACTGTACCACTGGTTCGTTCTGTGTGCGAACCGTGGGTACCGTAATTTCCGCCCGCACCGAGAAGTGCCTGTCTCAAAGGAATTCAAACTGTATTTCAAACGTTTGGCGCTCATGCCGATCCATCGACTGCAGCGCGTTCTCGCCACCTGGCGCGTAAGGCGCGGCGGGTTCCCCTATCATCTGGTGCTGCTGCAACTGGGGCACGACAGTTCGGTCCAGGCGCATTCAGACTTTTCATGCATGGCCGATTTCATCACCCCGGTGATGGAGGGGTTCGCCAAGGGCGCTCCGTCCCACCACCGCCTGGTCATCAAGGAACATCCCCTTGAGAACCAGCGCGAGCCGCTAAGAAGACGCGTCCAAGCACTTGCGCGCGAACTGGGCATTTCGGATCGCGTGCATTACGTGCCAGGGGGAAAGCTGGCGCGCCTTCTGGATCACGCGAGCTCGGCCCTGACCATCAACTCCACCGCCGGACAGCAGGCTCTGTGGCGCGGCATCCCTCTGCGTATCTTCGGCAAGTCGGTCTACGACAAGCCTGAACTGGTCTCGCATCAACCGATTGACGAATTCTTCAGGCACCCGCAAAAACCGGACACGGAGGCCTATCGGGCATACCGCCAATTCCTGTTGGAAACCAGCCAGGTGCCGGGCGGCTATTACTCACGCGGCGGACGGCGCCAGTTGCTGCGGCGGGTTGCAGACATGATGTTGCAGGCTCGCGACCCTTATCAGGCCGCGCTGACCGGAATCGCGACCATCACGCCACAGTTGAAAATCGTTGAATGACACGGTGCTTGGCTGGCTGGAACTTGAAGTATGAAACCGCTAGTTTGACCGCAAACCAAAAGACTACATACGAAACTCGAGGTATTTCGGCAGTGCAGCGTTTCCCTACTCGATGGATACGAGGGTTGTCCCTTGTTGCAGCCATTGGCCTTCTGACAGCGTGCCAACTGCCCAAGGCCGGGCCGAACAAAACCGAAATTCTGGCGGGCTCGACAGTCAATGGCGGCAACGCCCACGTGGTCGAAGTTGATGACCGGGTGGCCCACGTCACCTCTGCGGTTCCACAGTTTGGCTTTCCGCCTGCCTTCCGGTCAGCACAAAGCGTAACATCCGACACCATTCGTCCCGGCGACGTGCTTGGCCTGACCATCTGGGAAAACGTCGACGACGGTCTGCTGGCCGGTGAAACCGGCCCATCGACCAATCTCGATGAGGTTCAGGTCGACAGCGAAGGCTTTATCTTCGTGCCCTATGCCGGCCGCTTGCGCGCCTCGGGCAACACGCCCGAGCAGCTACGCTCGCTGATTGCGGAAAAGCTGCGCGAGCAGACACCTGACCCGCAGGTTCAGATCCGCCGCGTGGCGGGTGACGGTGCGACGGTCTCGGTAACCGGTACGATCGGCGCCTCTGGCATCTATCCGATCGAACGCCCGACCCGAACGCTTTCGACGATGCTTGCCAGGGCCGGTGGCGTGGCGGTCGCCCCGGATATTGCGCTGGTCACGGTGATCCGCGGCAATCAGCGTGGCACCGTGTGGTATGACGATCTGTTCCGCAATCCTGAAACCGACATCGCACTGCGCGGCGGTGATCGCATCCTAGTCGAACAGGACACCCGGTCGTATATCGCGCTGGGGGCCACGGGTGGGCAATCCCGGGTCGCCTTCGACAGTCAGGATCTGTCCGCGCTGGAAGCGCTGGCGCAGGTCGGCGGCTTGCAGTCGCTGTCCTCAGATCCCACCGGTATATTCGTTCTGAGGGACGAGCGTGAAGATATCGCACGAAAAGTGCTGGGCCAGCCGAACCTTCAGGGCGAACAACGCGTGATCTACCTGCTGAACCTCACGGCGCCCAACGGTTTGTTTGTGGCACGTGATTTCGTGATCCGCGACGACGACACGATTTACGTGACCGAAGCCCCGTATGCACAGTGGACCAAGTCGATTTCCCTGATTGCCGGTGGTCTGACACCCGTTGCAAACGTCGCCACGCTGACCGGAAACTGAGGCATGAAACCCGGCGCCGACACTGCGGACGCCGAGGATCGAACGCGCCTGTATGTCTACAATGGCGGGTTTCTGACCCAACGCAGGGTCAGACGCATCCTGTCGCTCGCGGGATTCGACATTCGCGTTGGGCTTCCGCGTTCAGGCGACATGGTGGGCATCTGGGGTGAAAGCCGGACCGCGCACCGCGGAACCCGAGTAGCAAAGGACCGGGATATCCCGCTGTTGCGGGTCGAGGATGCATTCCTTCGATCCCTGCTGCCGGGGCGCGATCACGAGCCGCCACTGGGCCTGCTTCTGGAACGACGTGCGATGCATTTCGATCCGTCACAGCCGTCGGACCTCGAAACTCTGCTGGCCACGCACCCGCTGGATGACACCGCCCTGCTGGATCGGGCGCGCGGCGCGATCGCACGGCTGAAGGAATCGCATCTGAGCAAGTATTCGGCATGCGACCCGGATATCGCGCCCCCGGATCCGGGCTATGTATTGGTTGTCGATCAGATACAGGGCGACGCGGCGGTTACGGCAAGCCGGGGCGACCCCGCGCAGTTTCTCGAAATGCTGATCATGGCCCAAGAGGAAAACCCCGGCGCGCGTGTGATCATCAAGACCCACCCGGAAACACTGCAGGGTCATCGGCGCGGTTTTTTCTCGGCGGATGACGAAACTGACCGCGTCTCCCTGTTGGCGGATCAGATCAGCCCCTGGTCGTTGCTGGAAGGCGCGATTGGCGTCTATACCCTGTCTTCGCAACTGGGGTTTGAGGCCATTCTGGCCGGTCACAAACCTAGGGTTTTTGGGCAACCCTTCTATGCCGGGTGGGGTCTGACGCAGGACGAGATGCCTCTGCCGCGCCGGCAGCGCAATCTGACCCGCGCTCAACTATTCGCTGCCGCCATGATACTGTACCCGACGTGGTACGATCCCTATCGCGACCAGCTGTGTGAGCTTGAAACGGTGCTGGATACGCTTGAGGCCCAGAGCCGCGCCTGGCGACAGGACAGGCACGGCTGGACAGCGTCTGGAATGCGCCTGTGGAAACGCAGGCATATTCAGCAAACCTTCGGGAAGTGGAAAAAAGTCCGTTTCGTGCCGGAACCGCCTTCGGCGTCCGACAGGCCGCATATGGTCTGGGCCAATCGTGATCTGGAAGCCGAAGATGTGGTCCGCGTCGAAGACGGTTTTCTGCGCTCGCGCGGGTTGGGGGCCAACCTTGTGCCGCCGCTTTCGCTGGTGACCGACGACCTTGGAATTTACTACGACCCCACCCGACCCAGCCGTCTGGAAGAACTGATCACCGCTCGCGAAGAGTTGCGACCCGATCAGGAGATACGGATACGCCGCCTGGTGACGCAACTCACCGCGGCGGGGCTAAGCAAATACAATACGGGCGGCAGTTGCCCTCCCTTGCCCGACGGGCACCGGATTCTTGTACCTGGCCAGGTAGAGGACGACGCCTCGATCCGGTTGGGCACCAGCACGGTCCGCACAAATCTCGAGTTGCTGAGCACCGTTCGCGCGGCCAATCCCGACGCAGTTCTGATCTACAAACCGCATCCGGATGTTGAGGCCGGGCTTCGGGACGGTCGAATAGACGCCCAGGGTTTGGCCGATGTCGTCCTCCACGAGGTCGACCCGGCACTGGTTCTGCCAGAGGTCCATGAGGTCTGGACAATGACCTCACTGCTTGGGTTCGAGGCTTTGTTGCGCGGGATAAAGGTCACTACGCTTGGGGCCCCGTTCTACGCCGGCTGGGGTCTGACGACCGACCTCGGATCGGTCCCGGCCCGACGAGGCGCGCGACCAACGGTGCTGAGCCTGGCCTACGCCACGCTCATCGACTATCCACGATATTTCGATCCAGTCACTCGCGATACCTGCCCGGCGGAGGTTGTCGCAGACCGTTTGACGCATGGCCCGATTGCACCTGCTGGGCCGGCAATCCGGCTGCTGGCCAAGCTTCAGGGGGCTTTTGCGACACATGCGAACCTGTGGCGCTAGGGCTCGCCGCTAGCGGACCGGCCTGCGCCAGACATGCAGAACATCGCCACCCAAGTCCCGGGTTTCGACCAGCGCAAAGCGAGGCGCGTCGCCCAGTTCCTCAAGCCCCATGGCGCCAATGGCAGGCAAGCCTTCGGCCCCGATGGCCAAGCCCGCGCTGAAACCGACCAACTCGTCGACCAGATCATTTGCCAGCAGGGACGCAGCCAATGCTGAGCCCCCCTCGCAGAACACCCGGGTCAGACCGGCCTGCCCCAATTGGTGGAGCATATCAGCAGCATCGATCCGGTGATCCTGCAACGCGCAGGATATCAGCCGCGCGCCCAGTCCCTGCCACGCCGCGGCACGCTCGGGGTCGGGCGACGGGCCATGGCACAGCCAAACGGGAATATCAGAAGCAGTTCGGGCCAACTGGCTGAGCAAAGGCAATTCAAGGTGACGTGAAACCACGACACGCACGGGTTGCCGGTCGATACCCAGATCACGAACCGTCAGCGAAGGATCGTCGGCCCGCGCGGTGCCCGCGCCGACCATCACCGCATCGTGCCGCGCACGCATGGCATGCACCGCCCGGCGGGCCTCGGGGCCGGTGATCCACTTGCTCTGCCCGGTCTCGGTTGCGATCCGTCCATCAAAGCTGCTGGCAAGTTTCAGCGTCACGAAGGGTCGGCCTTGCTCGGTCTTCATGAAAAAGCCCGCGTGATCCATTGCCGCCTGATCGCTCAGAACCCCGGTCGTGACCTCAATCCCGGCATCGCGCAACATGGCAAAACCCTGCCCCGCGACGCGCGGATCGCTGTCCTCGATCGCCGAAACCACACGGGCCACTCCGGCGTCGATCAAAGCCTGGGCACAAGGTGGCGTTTTGCCGTGATGCGAACATGGCTCCAGCGAGACATAAGCGGTCGCGCCACGCGCCTGTTCGCTGGCCTGGGCCAGAGCCTCGGTTTCCGCATGAGGGCGACCGCCGGGCTGCGTCCACCCGCGCCCGACGATCCGGCCGTTTTTAACCAGAACGCATCCGACCGCGGGGTTGGGCCAGCAAGATCCTTGTCCGCGCCGCCCCAAGGACAGGGCCAGCGCCATGTATCGCTTGTCTGTTTCGGTCACTCGTCAGTCGATGGCTGCGGCGGGCGCAGTTCGTGGACGAACTCCTCGAAATCATCGGCCGCCTGGAAATTCTTGTATACGCTCGCAAAGCGAACATAGGCGACGGTGTCGATCCGCGCCAGAGCTTCCATGACGATCTCGCCGATCTTGTTGGACGGAATGTCGGTCTCACCCATGCTTTCCAAGCGCCGCACGATGCCGGATATCATCTGGTCGATGCGGTCCGGATCAATCGGGCGCTTCTGCATCGAAATTCGGATTGACCGTTCCAGTTTGTCCCGGTCGAAATCCTCGCGTTTGCCATTTGTCTTGATAACCACGAGGTCGCGCAACTGGACCCGCTCATAGGTGGTGAAACGGCCCCCGCATGCGGGGCAGAACCGACGCCTGCGGATGGCCACGTGATCTTCTGCCGGACGTGAGTCCTTGACCTGAGTATCGATATTTCCGCAAAACGGGCAGCGCATCCGCCGTCTCCTCGTCCCTTGTTCCGCCTCTTTTTGTCAGCGCTGTGGCCAACTTATCCACAACTATAGGGCAGCCGCTAGAGTTTGGGTAGTCGGAAATTTCAACCGCTATATACAGGGTCACCCAAAATGCGCCGCAACTCGGCGAACATGGGGCGCGGTCCGGTGTTCGAACAGGTAGATACCCTGCCATGTTCCCAAGGCAGGTTGCCCACGTCGGACCGGGATCGAAAGCGAGACCGGCATCATAACCGCCTTGATATGGGCCGGCATGTCATCGGGCCCTTCATACGTATGTTTCAGATAAGACATCGACGGATGATCTGTGGGCGGAACCAGCCGCGAGAAAAATGCCTGCAGGTCCGTCTGAACCTCGGGATCCGCGTTTTCCTGTATCAAGAGTGAACAGGATGTGTGGCGGACGAACAACGTCAGCAATCCGTCGGCCCCAATTGAGGACAGCCAGTCACGGATGTCGGAGGTGAACTCGTACAGCCCCTGCCCTCGGGTTTCGATGGTGAATTCGGCCTGCATCAACCGGGTGGCCCTGTTTGCGTCAGTTGAAGAATGGGCGCACGTTGCACCGGGCATTCGCACCTTGGACCGACATGCTGTAGCCCGGTTGAAATCCAGAAACCACTACGCTGGGTTGCTGTGGCACGCCGCCTGTCGGCGGTTTGATCGAAAACTGCACGGCGGTCCGACGCCCGGTTGTCACACTGGGCCCATAGCCGCGCAAAACGTAAATCCGCTGCTGCCAGCCAGCCCCCAGTTTGCGCCGAGCAAAATCCGCCGCCGCGCACCAATACCCATCAACGTCCTGCCGGGCGCGGGGGATGACCTCAAAATCGGTGCTGTTCATCGGCTCGGTCCGGTACCCGTTCGGGGCGGCGTCAGTCTCGACCGGAGCGGCTGCAACCATTGCCGCCAACGCGGCGCATGTCAGAATATGTTTCATTGCAAATATCTTCCCTGATTTCGACACGCATCATAGCCTAGTTTTTCACCAAGCCCAGAACAGCGTCGTTCACGATGATTTCAGGAACAGTGCGCACGCGAGTGGTGCCTTGCGTCCGGGGAACTGGGACATGCATTCAATGTGTGCCGGGGAGCCACAGATCGGTTGGTGTGACCAAATCCTTCGGCTCTGCCCGATCCCCACGGGACTGACCCGGCACGCGGCTGATCTATGACGGCCGTACCATCGAGTCTTTCTTTGCCCGGCCACGTCTTTGTGATCTGAAGCCATTTCCGGCGCAAATTCTTGCGCCGTGTCTGACCCTGTGTGGAAACGGTCACCTCACAAAAACTATGCAAATGACAAAATTCGCTACATAATCCGGCCAATTCAGTGGGTTCCGGAGCGTGGCATGCAAGTCGATATCGCCAGAATTCAGCTGCTGGCGTCCGCGTTGCAGGATCAGGCAGGGAATACTGATACGGTCGTTCGAGTCCTCGCCAAAAGCGGGCTGAGTGCGCAAGACCTCGCGCCGCCTGCAAAGTTGTACAGTGCCCATAGCGAGGCCTTGTTTGCCCGCCACGCTTGCGATGAACTCAACGACATCCTGTTCGGCGCGCGAACGGGCTTGCGGTTCAGCGCAACTTCTAGCCTGACCGCTTATATCAGCAAGTATTCCCGGGATCTCCGGCAGGTACTGGAGAACGCCAACCACTTCCACCGGCTGATTGATCCGGCCATCGCCGTGAGGCTGCATGAGTCCGGAAATTCGGCAACCATCGAGGCCAGGTGGAAGGACCCAAGCTTTTCGCGGTACCACCGGCGAACCGAGTTCCTCATGTTTGCCTGCATTGCCCGCCTGCGTGCTCTGACGGGGATCCCGATCCAACCGATCGAACTACGGTTTCAGCACAAGGTCGGCGCGCGAGAGGAAGACTATTCCAAACTCGGCAAATTCCCGGTGGTGTTTGGCGCGGAAAAGCTCGAGATCATTTTGCCGCAATCAACGCTCGACGTGCCCGTCCCGACCTACGACCCCAGCTTGCGACAGCACCTGATGGAATATGGTGACCGTCTGCTGCATGAAAACAGTGACGAAAAACAGACATTGCGGTCGCGGGTCGAAGGGCGGATCACCCAATCGCTTCCCGGGGCCATCGCCCGCGCCGAACAGGTCGCCAAGGATCTGGGCATGAGCCCGCGGACATTCGGTCGACGCCTGACCGAGGAAGGCACCAGCTTTCGCGAAATTGTCGACGACCTGCGCTGCGACCTCGCCAGAACGTTTCTGAAGAACGACATGGGCCTATCTGAGATCTCGTACAGCCTTGGCTACGCAGACCAGGCGGCATTTTCGACTGCCTTCAAACGCTGGACCGGGCAATCTCCCAGCGCGTTCAAGGATCAGTCCCGGCGCAGAAAGCTTGCCTGACAAGCGGCCGGGGGTCATCAGCGTTGCCGCCTCGCCCCGACCTGTCCCATGAGTGGACGCTAGCGATATGGTCCGCGAAGGCTCTGACCACTTGCGAATTCCTGCCAAATTGAATTCACGTTTGGTCAGCGTGAACCAAACCGCCGTGCAAATGAAAAAAGGCGCCTTGGTCGAGGCGCCTTTTTGATCACTGATCCAGGAAGGACCGCAGCTTTCGGCTTCGGCTGGGATGTTTCAGCTTGCGCAGCGCTTTGGCTTCGATCTGCCGGATACGTTCGCGCGTCACGCTGAACTGCTGGCCGACCTCTTCCAGCGTGTGGTCGGTGTTCATACCGATGCCGAAACGCATCCGCAGAACCCGCTCCTCGCGCGGGGTGAGCGAGGCCAGTACCCGCGTGGTGGTTTCCTTGAGGTTTTCCTGAATGGCACTGTCCAGCGGCAGCACGGCATTCTTGTCCTCGATGAAATCGCCCAGCTGGCTGTCTTCCTCGTCCCCGATCGGGGTTTCCAGAGAGATCGGCTCTTTGGCGATCTTCATCACCTTGCGGACCTTTTCCAGCGGCATCTGCAGCTTTTCGGCCAGTTCTTCCGGCGTCGGCTCGCGGCCGATCTCGTGCAGCATCTGGCGACCGGTCCGCACCAGCTTGTTGATCGTCTCGATCATGTGCACCGGAATACGGATGGTGCGCGCCTGATCCGCGATCGAGCGCGTGATCGCCTGACGGATCCACCAGGTCGCATAGGTCGAGAACTTGTAGCCACGGCGGTATTCGAACTTGTCCACCGCCTTCATCAGGCCGATGTTGCCTTCCTGAATGAGATCAAGGAATTGCAGGCCACGGTTGGTGTATTTCTTGGCGATCGAGATCACCAGGCGCAGGTTGGCCTCGACCATTTCCTTCTTGGCCTGACGCGCCTCTTTCTCGCCTTTCTGGACCTGCTGCACGATGCGGCGGAATTCGCTGATGTCCAGACCGACATACTGACCGATCTGCGCCATGTCGTTGCGCAGTTCTTCGACCTTGTCGGACGAGCGTTCGATGAACATCTGCCAGCCGCGACCCGGCTTTTGGGCCATGTCGGACAGCCAGTTGGGATCAAGTTCACGACCGCGATACTCGTCAATGAACTCACGGCGGTTGATGCGGGCCTGGTCGGCCAGCTTCACCATGGCGCTGTCCAGCGACATCACCCTTTTGTTGATGCCGTACAACTGATCGATCAGGGCTTCGATCCGGTTGTTGTGCAGATGCAGGCCATTCACCAGTTCAACGATCTCGGCGCGCAGCTTTTGATAGGTCTGCTCATCCTTGTCGCTGAACGACCCATCCTCGTTCAGAGTTGCCGATATCCGGCTGTCCTGCATCTCCGAGAGCTTTGCGAAATCCGTCGAGATCCGCTCAAGCTGAGTCAGAACCTGATCTTTCAGTGCCGCTTCCATCGCGGCCAAAGACATGTTCGCCTGATCGTCTTCATCATCGTCATCGTCGTTGGCAATCGGGTTGCCGTCGGCATCCAGTTCGGGACCCGTGTCCTTGGCGGGCTTGGCGGCCGTGACAGCCGAAGTATCCACCACCGGCTCTTCTACTTCGCCATCCTCGTCCATCTGATTGCCGAACGTCGCTTCCAGATCGATGACATCGCGCAGCAGGATGTCCTCGGACAACAGTTCGTCATGCCAGATCGAGATCGCCTGGAAGGTCAGCGGGCTTTCGCAAAGCCCGAGGATCATGGTGTTGCGACCGGCTTCGATCCGTTTCGCGATGGCGATTTCGCCCTCGCGGCTCAGCAGTTCTACCGACCCCATCTCGCGCAGATACATGCGCACCGGGTCATCGGTCCGGTCCAGCTTTTCGGTTTGCGCACCGGCCAGCGCAACCTCACGGTTACTGTCGGTGGTGACCAGATCGGTCGAGCCCTTCTGCTCTTCCTCTTCGGCCTCTTCGTCTTCGATGATGTTGATGCCCATCTCGGACAGCATCGACATCACGTCCTCGATCTGTTCCGAACTGACCTGATCCGGCGGCAGGACCTGGTTGAGCTGATCGTAAGTGATGTAGCCTTTCTCGCGAGCCTCGGCGATCATTTTCTTGACCTGGGCCTGGCTCATGTCCAGCGAGATTTCCTGTTCCTGGTCGTCGGACTTCCGTTCCTCGTTGGTATCCTTGGCGGCCATTCAGTGCTCCTGCAGGGATGGGTGATTCGATGAGACCGAATCATTAGCGCGTAGAAGTGATTCGGCCACCCGTTTACCCGTTTTTCTTTTCCAGTGCTTTATGAAAACACCACTTCAGCGGCGTTTCCGCTCGAACTTGATACCGGACATGATCGCCTGAAACGCGTCTTTCTCGTCACGATTGATTCGCGCCCCGTTGTCCGCAATGTCGAAAATGGCCCTGTCCTCGTTCTGGCTGCGGCTTGCGCGGTTGCGCTCTTCGGCGGCCTGGGCCAACCGGAACGTCAACGCTTCGTCCGCCAGTTCGGACAACTCCTCTTCGGCTTCAGCAATCTCGGCATCCAGCCCCCGGAGCGCTTTGATTTTTGCGAGTTCCTCGGCCAGAGTCATCTGTGCCTTTTCGACGTCGCCCGGTTTGTGCACACAGGGGATTACAGCGACATGGCGAAGGGCCAGCAGGTTTTCAAGAGGGGCCGGCCCCAAAGACTGAACAATGTGCTCTTTGAGGTTGTCGGGATCGTCGATCGCGTGCCGCAGGATCGCATCGCGCAGGGCCGCGTGATCGGGGTTCAGGCATTCCATCTCTTCCAGTTGGTGCTCGAATTGCACGACCACCTCAGGGTTCAGGATTGCAATCGCCAGGATTGCCGCTTCACGCAGTTGGATATCCGCATTCTCCGAGGACGCAAGGAACGAGGCCCGCGCATCCGGAGTTGCCGACGGTTTTGGCGGTTGCCATTTGCCTTTCGGCTGCCAGTTTCGAGCCCCTGCCCCTTGCTGCTGCGGGCGGAAAAGCTGCCAGCGGAGGTCCTTGATTTCCTGCCCGTAGTGCGACCGGATCGAGGGATCGCGGATCAGTTGGATCTTTTCGCGCAGCGCCTTGTCGAGGGCCGCCTTGCGCTCGGGGCTGTCGAACACCTTGCCCTCGGTCTCGCGCCGCCACAAAAGCCGCACCATCGGAATGGCCGCGTCCAGCACCGCCTGAACCGCCTCCGGGCCTTCGGCGCGCAGCAGATCGTCGGGGTCTTTGCCCTCGGGCATCAGAGCGAACCGCAGCGACTTTCCGGCCACCAGCAGGGGCAGCGCCAGGTCGATGGCCCGCATCGCCGCGCGCAGGCCTGCCGTGTCGCCATCCAGCGCGATGATCGGCTCATCGGCGATACGCCACAGCATGTGCAACTGGTGTTCTGTGATCGCGGTGCCCAGCGGCGCGACGGCGGCGCCGAAGCCTGCCTCAGACAGGGCGATCACATCCATATAGCCCTCGGCCACGATCAGCGGTTGCCCCTTGCCCGCCGCCTGACGGGCTGGTCCGTGGTTGTAGAGGCTTCGCCCCTTGTCAAACAGCGCGGTTTCGGGCGAGTTCAGATATTTGGCGTTGTCATTCGGGTCCATCGCCCGCCCGCCGAAAGCGATGCACCGGCCGCGTGGATCGCGGATCGGGAACATGATGCGGTTGCGGAAGGTGTCATAGGGCTTTTTGCCCTTGCTCGACGGCTTGGCCAGACCGGCGCCCAGGATCAGGTCCTCGGCCACGTTCTTGCCGCGCAGATGGTCCCACAACGCCTGCCAGCCGTCGGGCGCAAACCCGATTTCCCAGCGGTCCAACGCCTGAGCGTCCAGACCGCGGCGGTCCAGATAGGCGCGCGCCTCGGCCCCTGCCCCGGTCTTGAGTTGCAGGCGAAAGAACTGTACCGCCTGCTCCATGACATCGGCCAATTGCGCCCGATGGTCCTGCTTTTCCTGCGCCTTTGGGTCGCGCGCGGGCATCGGCAATCCGGCTTCGCGCGCCAGGATCTCGACCGCCTCGATGAACGAGACGTTCTCGGTTTCCTTCACAAAGCTGATCGCGTCGCCTTTGGCATGGCACCCGAAGCAGTAATAGAACCCCTTTTGGTCATCCACATGGAACGAGGCGGTTTTTTCGTGATGGAACGGGCATGGTGCCCACATGTCGCCCTTGCCCGGATTGGACTTGCGGTTGTCCCACATGACCTTGCGCCCGACGACCTGAGACAGGCTCAGACGGGTGCGTAGCTCATCCAGAAATCCAGGGGGCAATGACATGCTTCATACATGGCAGAAACCGGGCCGCCCGCCAAGGGCGCGGCAGGCCTTTGTCCACAGCCAATTCGCGGCGCTGTGGATTACTGCTGCAGGCACAGCTCCATCCAGGCGGCGCCAAGGTCTTTTTTGCGGATGTCGCGCATCTTCTGCTCGTAGACCCATGGGGTGATCAACGGGATCGCGGCGTTGTAGTTCTCGGGCCAGGTCGGGCCGGCCTCGGCCACCGCTTCAGGAACATCCCGTTCTTTCACGCGATCAAGACGGGCTTTTTGTACCGCCGCCACAACGTCCGCTTGATAGCGGCAGCTTTGCTCCTTGGTTTCAGCGGCAGTCAGCGGTGTGGCAAGCAGTGTGGCGGCAAGTGCGATGCGCAGCATAAGGTCCCCTTGGAATCAGTTCTTTGCAACAGTCTAACCGCGTGCCGCCACACCTTCCATTGCCCTCTGCAGATCATGCACCAACGATGTGGCCATCGACCGGAACACCATGATCTGAAAGGCTTTCTCGCCAACCCGAGTGATCGACGCGGTCATGTGGAACAGGAGCGTGCGCGCCGTATGTCCGCGTTTGAAGTTCTGCGGGCGCAGATCGACGGGCACCAGACGGGCCAGTACATCCTCGGCCCCGTCGCCCTCAAGCCGCACCACGGCCCAGGCATCGGACTGGTCGACGACCGCGGCGTGGGCGGACAGCGACGGGTCCGGCGTGGAGCCGATCAGCATGACCTGACCCGGGCCGAACCAGACCGCACGCGCGCCCGACTTCCCGGTGGCCCGGTTCGGGGCCGGCAGCGCCATGCCATGCGCCGCCTTCATCGCCTCGGACAGCGATTTGGCCTGCCCTTGAAAGGCCGAAACCGCATGTATCGCGCCCGGGTCGACCTCGGTGACCGAGACCGTTCCGATGGTCAGCGGCAGCAGCCCGTCGCACAGGGTCTGGGCAATCAGCTTATCCACGTACACGCTCTCCCTCTGGGTCAAAAAACACCGGGTCAGTCACCTCGCACAGCGTGGTCACGCCGCGCAGATGATCGACCATTTTGACGATCTCGCCATGACGGTCGGGGCCATCGGCCAGAAACGCCAGCCCCAGCATGCTGCCCAGCGTCGGCGAGTAGCAGACCGAGGTCACATAGCCCTGATCGTTGGTGCGCACCGGCGCGTCCTCTTCGTTGTACAGATGGGCGCCGGCCAGCAACTGGCGGCTTTCCCCGATGGGTTTGAGGCCGACCAACCGCTCGCGCCCCGGCTCCTCAAGCCCCGGGCGTTCGGACATGGTCTTGCCGATACAGTCCTTTTTCTGCGACACCATCCGGCCCATCCCGATGTCAAAGGCCGTCGTCCGCCCGTGGATTTCTGCATGGGTGATGAACCCCTTCTCGATCCGCAGGACGTTCAGCGCCTCCATCCCATAGAGGCCACCGCCCAGCGCCTCGGCCTGTCGGGTCAGGATGTCGAACAGGCTGGCCCCATACCGCGCAGGCAACGCAATCTCGTAGGCGTGTTCGCCCGAGAACGAGATCCGGAACAGACGCCCCGGCACCCCCAGAACCGAAACCGGCCCGCAGGCCATGAACGGCCACGCAGCATCATCCAGCGGGGTGTCCAGCAGGCCGTTCAGCACCTCGCGCGATTTGGGGCCGGCCACGGCGAATTGCGCCCATTGTTCCGTCACTGAAACCAGCGACACGTCCCAATCGGGCCGCAGACCCTGACGCACGAATTCCAGATGCTTCATCACGTCACCGGCGGCGGCGGTCGTGGTGGTCATCAGGAAATGACTGTCACCCAACCGCGCGGTAGTGCCGTCATCCATGACGAACCCGTCCTCGCGCAGCATCAGCCCATAGCGCACGCGCCCGACCTTCAGTGTCGAAAACGTGTTGGTATAGACGAAATCCAGAAACCGCGCGGCGTCGCGCCCCTGAATGTCGATCTTGCCCAGGGTCGAGACATCGCACACGCCGACCGCCGTGCGCACCATCTGCACTTCGCGGTCGCAGGACTGGCGCCACGTGGTTTCGCCCGGCTGCGGGAAATAGCTGGGCCGATACCACAGCCCCGCTTCGACCATCGGCGCCCCGCGCGCCACCGACGCCTTGTGCGAGGTGGTGAAGCGCTGCGGCTTGAACCCCGCCCCCTCGGCCCCCGCGCCCAGCGCGGCGATGGCAATCGGCGCGTAAGGCGGGCGGAAGGTGGTGGTTCCGGTCTCGGGGATCGCCCGCCCGGTGGCATCCGCAAGAATGGCCAGCGCCGCGACATTCGAGTTCTTGCCCTGATCGGTGGCCATGCCTTGCGTGGTATAACGCTTCATGTGCTCGACCGAGCGGAAGTTCTCGGTCGCGGCCTGTTTGACATCCTTGACGGTCACGTCGTTCTGGAAATCCAGCCACGCGCGCCCCTTGCCCGGCACCGCCCACAGCTGCGCGATTTCATAGAGCTGATCCTCGGCCTGCGGCGGCTCGAGTTTGGGCGCCTTAAGGCCCAGATCACTCAGCGCCTCGGTCGCAGCCGAAATGCCCTCGCTCAGACAAGCCGCGGTCGAGAACGCGCCGTTGCAGGCCCCGGCCGGGCGCATCCCGGGCACGGCGCCCGGCGTGGGCACGAAGGCGGCAATGTCACGCCGCCAGGTCGGGCGCCCGTTCATGTGGCAGGTCAGGTGGACCGAGGGGTTCCATCCGCCGGTCATCGCCAGACAATCGGTCTGAATGCGCTCTTCTCCGCTGGCGCGGCGCACGGTTATCGACTCCAGCCCCTTGCGCCCCGAACTGCCACAGACCTGCGCCCCGCGCAGCACCGGATAGTCGGTCGACACCGGCCCGTCATGGCGGCTGTCGATCACGGCGGCAACGTGGACCCCGGCGGCCAACAGGTCGCGGGCCGTCTGGTGGATGTCATCGGTGTTGCCGAAGATCGTGACACTCTGGCCGGCGGCGACGCCCCAGCGGTTCAGATAGGCCCGCACGGCCCCGGCGGTCATGATGCCGGGCCGGTCATTGTCGCGAAACGCCACCGGGCGTTCCAGCGCCCCGGCCGCCAGAACCGAGCGGCGGGCGGCGATCCTCCAATATGCTTCCAGCGGCGCACCGGCGGGACAGTCGCCCGTATGGTGCAAGACCCGTTCGAGCGCGGCAAAGGTGCCCTGATCGTAGGCCCCGGCAATCGTCGTGCGGGTCATCAACC
Organism: Ruegeria sp. BHSC029; assembly: GCF_059613085.1. Lineage (NCBI taxonomy): Bacteria > Pseudomonadati > Pseudomonadota > Alphaproteobacteria > Rhodobacterales > Roseobacteraceae > Ruegeria > Ruegeria sp. BHSC029. The sequence continues at coordinate 151,777 of NZ_JBXWRU010000001.1, read as the reverse complement.
GCACATTCTCCATCGCCCGCAGCTCGGCCAGAACCTCGTCTACCCAGACGTGACCCGGCTTGCCATCCACCTCGAGCGTTTCGGCCAGCAGCCGCCCGCCCATCTGGTTGCTTTCGTCGGCCAGAATGACATCCGCCCCGGCCCGGCCGGCCGTCAGGGCGGCCATCAAACCCGCCGGGCCAGCCCCAATCACCAGCAGATCGCAGAAGGCATAGGCGCTTTCATATGTGTCGGCGTTGGCTTGCCCGGACAGCGCGCCCAACCCCGCGGCGCGGCGGATCATCGGCTCGTACAGCTTCTCCCAGAAGCTGCGAGGCCACATGAACGTCTTGTAGTAGAAGCCCGCCCCCAGGAAGGGCGCGGCCAGATCGTTCACCGCCATCACGTCGAAATTCAGGCTGGGCCAGCGGTTCTGGCTGCGCGCCTCGAGGCCCGGATAGATCTCTTGCATCGTGGCCCGCACATTCGGGTCCTGCGCGGCGCCCCGGCCGATGGTGACCAGCGCGTTCGGCTCTTCGCTGCCGGCGGTCAGGACGCCGCGCGGGCGATGATACTTGAACGACCGCCCCATCAGGCGCACGCCATTGGCCAGCAGCGCCGAGGCCAGCGTGTCGCCCTGAAAGCCCGAATACCGAATTCCGTCAAAGAAAAACTCGACCGGTGTGCCGCGGTCGATCAGCCCCCTGCCCTCGACCCTCATCGTTTACCCCCGGAGGCAGGTTCGGTCGCCGATATTTCGTGGGTCAGCGTGTTACGTGTCACGACGATCCATGCGCCGCAGCCGCCCTCGTGATACCACAGATCCCGCGTCTCGCCCGCCGGGTTGTCGCGCAGATAGACGAAATCGTCCCAAGCGTCAGGTCCGGCATCCGGGGCGGGCCGGTCCAGATCGACGGCGGCCCCGCGATAGTAGAACTCGCGGCGGTCACGCTCACCGCAATACGGACAGGTGATCCTCATGGCCGCGCCTCCTGGATTTCACAAACGTTCGAACGAAACATACCGACTCGCCTAATGCAGATTGTGCTGAGAGCCCTTGCCCTCTTCGTCGATGATCCCGCGCCCGGTGCGGAAACGATCCAGCCGGAACCCTGTCGCGTTCTCGTGGTACCGATCGGTGGCCATCAGGTGGGCAAACACGTTGCCCGAGCCCGGAACCGCCTTGAACCCGCCGTAGTTCCAGCCGCAGTTCAGGTACAGCCCGTCGATAGGGGTGCGGTCGATGATCGGCGACCCGTCCGGCGACATGTCCATGATCCCGCCCCAGGACCGCAGCACCCGGGCTTTGCCGATCATCGGCATCAGGGCCACGCCGGCCTCCATTACACTTTCGACCGTCGGCAGATTGCCCCGCGCCGCGTAGGAGGCATAGAAATCCAGGTCGCCGCCGAACACCAGCCCGCCCTTGTCGGATTGGCTGATGTAGAAATGCCCCATGCCGAAGGTCACGACATGGTCGATACAGGGCTTCAGCCCTTCGGTCACGAAGGCCTGCAGCACGTGGCTTTCGATCGGCAAACGCATCCCGGCCATCGCCGCGACCTGACTGGACCGGCCCGCAACCACGATCCCGACCTTCCTGGCTCGGATCGCCCCGCGCGTCGTCTGCACCCCGCGCACGGCGCCGTTTTCGATGTCGATGCCGGTGACCTCGCAATTCTGGATCAGATCCACCCCGCGCTGGTCCGCCCCGCGGGCATAGCCCCAGGCCACGGCATCATGCCGGGCCGTGCCGCCACGCGGATGGTACAGACCGCCATAGATGGGAAAGCGCAGATCGTCATAGTTCAGATAGGGCAGCATCTCGCGCAGTGCATCGCGGTCCAGCAGGATGGCATCGTCGCCCTGGCTGATCATCATGTTGCCCCGGCGCGCGGCCGCGTCCCGCTGCCCGTCCGAATGGAACAGGTTGATGATGCCCCGCTGCGAATGCATCACGTTGTAGTTCAGGTCCTCTTCCAACCCCTCCCACAGCTTGAGGGAATGTGAATAGAACTCGGAATTTCCTTGCAGAAAATAGTTGGCGCGCACGATCGTCGTGTTGCGCCCCACATTGCCGCCGCCGATATAACCCTTTTCCAGCACGGCGACATTTGTCAGGCCGTGTTCTTTCGCCAGATAGTACGCGGTGCTGAGACCATGCCCCCCACCGCCGATGATGACGATGTCGTACTCGGCTTTGGGCTCGGGATCACGCCAATGCGCCGTCCAACCCTTGTTGCCCGTCAGTCCTTCCTTCAGGACGCGAAAGCCGGAAAAGCGCATTCAGATCTCCCTGCGGGTTTGCTGGCATCAAACCAACTTCCAACAGGAGTAGCAATCCGGGCTCGGGGCTCCGCATCCGTTTTCGACAAGAACTTGTCAACGCGCGACCAAACCGGTCGCAAACGAATTCGCCTTCAGAACCGCAGACGGAAGGCAACGCCCACGATCGGAGCGGTATCATAGCCCTGCCGGCTGACCTCTTGCCCTGCTGCGTTGTCCAGGCGCAACTCGCCGTCAAACTCGGCGCCCGCAAATGCCGACAGCGAAACTCCGGGGTTTGGCGCGTATTCAACCGACAGAACAACCGGGATGCTGCTGTCCTCGCCTACGCCGCCCGGTGCCAACCCGTTATCGTTCAACTGAAAGCGGACCCTCTCGGACCGAACGGCAAGCCCCACGCTGACACTTTCCGAAGCCTTGTATTCCAGCGTGACCCCGGGGCCTTGAGTGGCCCCCAACGCGCGCCCGGTGCTCAGACGCCAGCGCTCGGCAAAGGTCCAGTCGACCAGAAGCGCGGGAAAGACTTCGAGATCATTGGTTCCAACCTCGGAGAACACGCCAAATGCCGGGCCGATGCGCAGATTGGGGTTCACCGCCCATGAAATACCGGCGAAGGCACCATAGGTGAAGCCGTCCGAGGCACTGGCGCCGGTCTCATAGTCCCATCTCAATTGGGGCGAGACGATCACCGCAGCCCCGTTGTCCAGAGTGAAACGCAATGGAACGCTCAGGCGAATGTCGCGGATGTCGTCCCACGGCTGGTTTCCTGGCAACCCGAAATCGTAGGAAAACTGACCGAAACTCGCCAGCAAACCCACAAAGGACCCGTCACCATAGCTGTAAATGCCGCCTGCCCGCAGAAACGCGCGCGATGCGCTGAAATCACCGCCGTCCTCAAGATCGGCGCTGCCCTGATAGACAGCCAACCCTTCCACAGTCGGCGTCCATCCCTGCCGGGGTTGGGCGATGGCAGCAGTCGCATGCGCCAGGGTCGCGGATCCTATCGCCGCGGCCCAAGCTACAGAACGGGTAATTTGCATGAGATCCTCGCTGGTTTCACTGCCTGAACTCCAGCGCAGGATGTGCGGCAACCGGACTTTTTGTCAAAGCCCGATTGCCCGGTTTCCGAGACGTCAGAGGCCCTTGGCCCGATAGCTCTTGGCGACACGGTCGATGGACACGATGTATGCCGCGGTGCGGAGGTCATCGACGTCGTCGCGATCGTGCCAGACCTCGCTCATGGCCTGGTAGGCGATGCGCATCGTGTCATCCAGGCCCGAGCGCACCAACTCAAGCTCATCCGCGCCTTTGAGGTATTTGGCCTTGAAGTCCGGAGACATCGACCATGCATCGCCAAGATAGCGGTCCAACCGCTCCAGCTCTTTCACGATCAACTCGTGCCGCGCCTCTTCCTGACGGCGCTGCATCCGGCCAAAACGGATGTGGCTGAGGTTCTTGACCCACTCGAAATACGATACCGTCACACCGCCAGCGTTCGCATACATGTCTGGAATGATCACGGTGCCTTTCTTGCGCAGCACTTCGTCGGCCCCGGCGGTCACCGGACCGTTCGCGGCCTCGATGATCAACGGCGCCTTGATGCGCTCGGCATTGGACAGATTGATCACGCCCTCCAGCGCGGCCGGGATCAGAATGTCACAATCCTCTTCCAGCACAGCAGTGCCCTCGGCGGTGTGCGTTGCATCCGGGTAGCCGTTCACACCGCCATGTTTGACGATCCACTGGTGAACCGCTTCGACGTCGATCCCCTCGGGGTTATAGATCGCACCGTCACGTTCGATGATGCCCACAACCAGAGAGCCGTCTTCCTCACTCAGGAACTTGGCCGCGTGATAGCCCACGTTGCCGAGGCCTTGAACGATGACCCGCTTTCCGTCCAGCGAGCCTGACATGCCAGCTTTCTTGACGTCCTCGGGATGGCGGAAGAACTCGCGCAACGCGTATTGGATACCACGCCCCGTCGCCTCGACCCGGCCCGAGATACCGCCGGCATTCAACGGCTTGCCGGTCACGCAGGCCCGCGCGTTAATGTCTGTGGTGTTCATCCGCGCATACTGGTCAGCCATCCAAGCCATTTCACGCTCGCCGGTGCCCATGTCAGGGGCCGGGACGTTCTGCGACGGGTTGATCAGGTCGCGCTTGGCCAACTCATAGGCGAAACGGCGGGTGATCTGCTCCAGCTCATGCTCCTCGTATTTGCGCGGGTCGATACGCAGGCCGCCCTTGGACCCGCCAAACGGAGCCTCGACCAAAGCGCACTTGTAGGTCATCAGCGCAGCAAGCGCCTCGACCTCGTCCTGGTTCACGGCCATCGCATAGCGGATACCGCCTTTTACCGGCTCCATATGCTCGGAATGAACCGAGCGATAGCCGGTGAAAGTATGTATCTGCCCCCGCAGACGCACGCCAAACCGAACGGTGTAGGTCGCATTGCAGACCCGGATCTTTTCCTCAAGTCCGGGTGGAAGATCCATCAGGGCAGCCGCCCTGTTGAACATCAGATCTACACTCTCCCGAAAGCTGGGTTCCTTGATGGCCGTCATAAAATCCTCCATGCCGGTTGACGTCGAGCGTCATGACGTTTTGTCGCACCCTTGGCAAGCGGCTGCAATCGAGATTTGCACTTTTTTTCATCAATTTATGAACAGCGCGTTTCGACCATCCGAGCCGAGTCGCGGACGTTTACAATTTGCGGAAATTGTCCCGAGCAACGAAACAAAGATGCCCTTCCCGGCCAGACTGCCGCCGATTTTCATTCAAAAAGAGCACCATAGTGACGATCACGCCCAATTCTCGCCACGATCCACATCTAAATTATTCAAGTTCCGAAGAACTGGCTTCGCTGCTTTTGGCCGGCAAAAGGATTTCGTTATGCGCAATTTTGAATGGACATCGACCCGGTCGGAGAAACCGCGCCAGGCAGACCGCTGCCGGGGCCCCGTCGAGTCTTTCGTGACCTCGGAAAGCGGGACGATGACCATCTTCGCCCTCTTCCTTCTGATGATCATCTTCACCGCGGCGGGCTTCGCCGTGGACGTTATGCGGTACGATCGCGAACGTGCGCGCCTGCAATATGCTCTGGACCGCGCCGTACTGGCGGCGGCCGACCTGGACCAGGACCTTTGCCCCAAGGACGTGGTTGTCGACTACCTCGCGAAGGAAGGCCTGGACCAGTACCTGGTTGGTGACCCGATCGTGGAACCCAATGTCTGCGGCGCGACCGCCGTTACGATCGAAGGCTACCGCAAGGTCCAAGCGAGCGCCCAGATGGATGTCGGCATGCACTTCATGCAGTGGTGGGATGTTGACTCGATCGTGAGCGCGGCAACCAGCGTTGCCGAAGAAGCCATTGATGACGTTGAGATTTCCTTGGTTCTCGACGTCTCTGGCTCGATGAACAGCTACAATCGCCTGGCCAACCTAAAAGTGGCGGCCAAAAACTTCGTGCAAGAGATGGCGGACAAGACCGAGGACGGGAAGCTGTCGATCTCGATCATCCCCTACGCAACTCAGGTGTCGCTACCCGACTATCTGATGGACGAATTCAGCACGACCGGCACCAATAACCGGGCAAACTGCATCAACTTCACCAGCAGCGAGTTCAACACCACCGCGCTGGACCCCGATACGATCCGCCAACGCACACTGCATTTCACGCCGTGGAGCACCTATGACCGGCGCCCCAGCAATGGCTACGTCTACAGCGAAGTCTGTGACGAACTCGCCAACCGTGAGGTCTCGGTCCTGCAGAAGGACCCGCAGGTTCTCAAAGATCACATCGAAAGCTTTACGGCCGGCGGCAACACTTCGATCGACGTTGGTCTGAAGTGGGGCCTTGCCCTGCTTGACGAAAGCATTCAGCCGGTGATCGCACGTCTGGCGGGCGACGAAGTGCCTGCAGACTTCGCTACCCGTCCCAACAGCTACTCCAGCAACGACTCGATGAAGGTTCTGGTGTTGATGACGGACGGCGCGAACACCACTCAGTACATGGTAAACGACCCCTACCGTGAGGGTACGTCCATTCTGTGGTGGAATGCCAAAAAGTCGACCTATTCGACCTATGACTACGAGACCGAGAAGTACTTCTGGCACGATGTCGACTATACCGAATGGGACAGCAGCAAGGGTTGGTACTGGGGTCGCGAGATCTGGCAGGACGATCCCTACGGCAACGACGAGTATACTGTCTATCGCTGCACCTACCGGTCCGGCGGCGTCTGCTACAACTTTGACTACAGCAGAAGCGAGACCCGCACTGTTCTGGACAACAATGGCGACCCGGCGACATCGGTCAACCTGACCTGGGTTCAGGTCTGGGAACGCACGACCCGTCGCGCGATCCGCGACCTGTTCCGCGAAGCGCTGGGGAGCACGAAAGGCAACACCTGGTACAACAACGCGGTCACTTCGATCGGGTCGGGCACCAAGGATCCGCGCGCGCGCGCAATGTGTGCCGCCGCTCGCGCCAATGGCATCGTAGTCTTCACTATCGCTTTCGAAGCTCCCGATCAGGGCAAGGCCCTTCTGAAAGACTGCAAAAGCGATGATGGCGCCTATTACGAGGCGACCGGTGACGAAATCGTCGACGTATTTGCATCGATCGGATCGACCATCCGCAATCTGAGGCTAACCCAATGATCAAGCGTTTGCTTCATAAATTCCGCACGTTCCGGCGGAAAGAAGATGGGATGGCGACGATCGAGTTCGTCTTCTGGTTCCCCATCTTCATCATGACGACCTATTCGGCCGTCGAAGTCGGAATCGGGGCCTTCAACCACGCCAACCTCGAGCGTGGACTGGACGAAACGATCCGCGACGTTCGCCTGAACAATCTGGACAAGTATACCACCAACGTTCAGGACGGCTGGACCCACACTCTGTTGAAGGACATCGTGTGCGACAAGGCAGGCTACATTCCTGAGTGCAAGGAAAACCTGATCCTGGAAATGACCCGCGTCGACCCGTTTATTGGGACCACGCTGGATCCCAACCCCTACTGCATCGATACCCCGGCAACGATCCGCAACAGCCAGATCTTCGAGCCCGGCACGTCGGACGAACTGATGATCGTCCGCGCCTGCGTCGAGGTAAAGCCGCTGTGGTGGGGTACCATTCTGGGCGCCATCGCGCGAAAAAAGCCCAACGGTATGTACGAACTGCACGCAACAACGGTGTTTGTCTATGAACCGACCTGATCGCTCAATCTTCCCGCTGGCTGTCCGGTATCTGAAACGGTTTTCCCGTAAGGAATCCGGCGTGATCAGTGTCGAGGCCGTGATGATTTATCCCCTGCTCTTCTGGGGCATGTGTGCGTCCTATACGTTCTTCGACGGGTACAAGCAGAGCTCGCGAAATCTCAAGGCGTCTTATGCGATCGCCGACGTCATTTCCCGCGAACGCAATGACATCAACGCGACCTACATGGATACGCTGTACGACCTGCTGCAGCAGATGATGTCGGACCGCTCCGACGTGTCGATGCGCATCTCTTTCCTTCGCTTCGACCTGCCGGATGACCGGCACTATGTGCAGTGGTCCTGTATTCGCGGCGAAAGCTTTGAGGCGTGGACCGATGGCACCATAAGCGAAATCCGTGACAAGCTGCCCATCATGCCGGACAACGGCAAGATGATCCTGGTCGAAGTGAAGGACTTCTATCGCCGTCCCTTCCGCATCGGATACGGCGAAAACGAATTTGCCATGGACAATTTCGTATTCACCCACCCGCGCGTCTACGACAAGATCGACGCACCGGGCGGGTGCTGAGAGCTATTCGGCCTCGGCCAGCATCGCGGAAAGCATTTCTGACAGGAACTTGGTCTCGGCGGCGGACGTCATGCCGCCGACGCCAATACGTCGCCCGACGCGCCACCAAAGGCCCGGGGCCCAAGACCTGCCCCGTTTGCTACGGGTCGTCAGCAGAAAGCCGTTTGACGGTTTGAAGGCGAACACACCCCGATCCACCCCTTCGATTTCACCGACCTCGGCAATCAGCTTGCCGCTGCCTGTCCGCAGTTCCGTGCGCGTCAGCTCGATCCGGTCCGCTGTCGCATGCCAGACGCGATGCGCAAGCCAAAGCGCGCCACCTCCGACCACGAACAGGAACAGCTGCCATTCCGGCGCGGGCGGTGCGGCCAGGGCTACATAAGTCACGAACGCGCCCACGGTGACGAGCATTCCCACGCCCATCCACCGCCGTGCCGATGAAGCCTGAATCGTTGCCAGTACGTCTTCTTGCATTTCCAACTCCGCCTTTGCCTGCCCCCCATACCCGCTTTCAGCGACAAGCAACAGGCCAAGACTCACCCGGCGCAATTTTGCACAGAGGCAGTGCTTTCTCGCGAATTGACCGTACTTCAGCGAAAATTAGATAACGGGTCCAGAGACAGGAGATCCAAATGTCGCTCAGACCAACACTCGAAACCCGCAAGGCCGTTCCGACGATGGAAGGCGCTGGTGTAAAGCTTCACCGCGCTTTTGGATTTCAGGATCCGTCCGAACTGGATCCTTTCCTTTTGTTTGATGACTTCCGCAACGAGCACCCGCAGGACTACCAGGCCGGCTTTCCCTGGCATCCCCACCGCGGCATTGAAACCATCACATACGTGCTGTCGGGAACCGTCGATCACAGCGACTCGCTGGGCAACAGCGGCCAACTGGGTGCCGGAGACGTCCAGTGGATGACGGCGGGGTCCGGAATTCTGCATCAGGAAATGCCCAAGGGAAATGCATCCGGGCAGATGCATGGGTTTCAGCTGTGGGGCAACTTGCCCTCGGCTCAAAAGATGACGGCTCCTCGGTACCAGGACGTTCAGGGCAAGGACATTCCTGAAGTGATCGATGATGATGGCACCACGGTGCGGGTCATCGTCGGCAAGTTCTGGGGTAAGACCGGGCCGGTGGACGGTATCGCCGCGGACCCGCAATACTTGGACGTATCGATTCCTGCAGGGGTGAAAAAGACATTCAAGATAGATACTTATCGCCGTGCTTTCGCCTATGTTTTCGATGGGCAGGCCGCTTTCGCCGACGCCTCGCAGCCGACCGGTGTTCTGCTTGAGAAGGAAGTCGCCGGGCAAGAGCTGAACATTCGCGACATGTCGGGCAACCGGACGCTGGTGCGGTTTGGCACCGGAGACGAAATAACCGTTCAGGCCGGGCCTGAAGGCGTGCGATTCCTGTTGATCTCGGGTGCGCCGATCAATGAACCGGTAGCATGGCATGGCCCGATCGTGATGAACACGCGTGCCGAACTCGAGCAGGCGTTTCGGGAGTTGCGCAACGGTACTTTCATCAAGCCGGCGCACTGACTCCAGACAACCGGTAACGTGGCGCGGCCAATCAGGCCGCGACCGCCTTGCGTACCATATCCCAATAAATCTGCTCGACCTCGTCCAGCGAAAGCCGTCCACCGGCCCTGTACCACGTCATGACACCATTCAGCATGGCAATCACCGCTAGCGTCGCGATCTTCGCATCCTGAACAGAGAATAGACCGTCCTTCTGGCCGGCCAGCAGGATGCTCTGTAACGCATCCTCATACCGTCGGCGCAGCTTTTCGATTTCGGCGAAGTTTTCAGGCGTCAGATTTCGCAGCTCCATGTAGGCGATGAACACTTCGTCGGGTCGCTGCATGTGAAACCGGATGTGGAAACCCACGAATTGCCGCAAGGCACCCAATGCATCCGCCTGTGGTTCCAACGCTTCATAGGCCGCCAGCAGCTCTTGCATGTGGTCCTGCATCAGGCGGAACAGAAGGCTTTGCTTGTCCGGAGTGTAATTGTAAAGCGCACCGGCCTGCACTCCGACCTCCCCCGCGATTTGGCGCATGGACACAGCGGCATAGCCATGCCGTGCAAACAATCCCAGGGCGGCCTCGCGAATGCGGGGCCCGGTGATATCGGAATGAGAGCCTTGAGTACGTGCCATGGATCCATCGTATATGAACGTACGTTCATATAGAACCCCGCTTGAACCGTTCATGCAAAAAGTGCATCACGTTCAGGTTCCTCACTGTTCGGGTCGCGAAATGAAAGCTGTTTCCGTCATCCTGCCGCTGCTCCTGTTGGCCGCGTGCGCAGATATTCCCGAGTTGGAGGGAAGCGAAGCGGCCTCGGTAAAGGCCGCGCCCTACCCCAAGCTGATCCCGTTGACCCAGGTCAACGTGCCGCCCGTCGACCCGGTGAACGAGGCAGCCGCCGTGGAAGAAGAATTGGAACAACGGGCCGAGCGGCTGTCGCAAAAGGCACAGGCACTCCAGAACGCCGAGACCCAGTAAGCCCCGTACGCTTGCCCACTGCGCAACAACTCTGTCCCTGACGGATTGCACCGCCGCGTTGAACCAGCTATGGCAGCCGACAAAGGACCTTGCGTCCAACAGGCAGACTTCGAGCGGAAAGGAACCCACGGAATGACACAGGCGCTGCGGCTTGGAATTGCTGGCTTGGGAACCGTGGGTGTGGGCGTCGTCAAGATCGTGCGCCGTCATGCCGAATTGCTCCAAGCACGCACTGGTCGTCCGATCGAGATCGTTGCCGTTTCGGCGCGCGACGCCGCCAAAGATCGCGGGGTGAACCTGTCCGGCTTCGCGTGGGAAACCGATCCGGTGGCCTTGGCCAAGCGCGACGACATCGATGTGTTCGTCGAGCTGATGGGGGGTGAAAATGGCCCGGCAAAGGCCTCGGTCGAGGCGGCATTGGCCAGCGGCAAGGATGTGGTCACCGCAAACAAGGCGCTGCTGGCCATTCACGGCCAGGCATTGGCGGAACAGGCCGAGGCCGCAGGCCGTGTGATCCGGTTCGAGGCCGCCGTGGCCGGAGGAATTCCGGTCATAAAATCCCTTACCGAAGGGTTGGCCGGGAATGACATCAAGCGCGTCATGGGCGTGATGAATGGCACCTGCAACTATATCCTGACCCGAATGCAGTCGCAGGGTCTGGGCTACAACGCCCTGTTCGAGGAGTGCGCTCAGTTGGGGTATCTCGAAGCGGATCCCAACCTTGACGTTGGCGGCATCGACGCGGCGCACAAGTTGGCGCTGTTGGCCTCTATCGCGTTTGGAACAAAGCCGAATTTCGACGGGATCGAGATCGAGGGCATTCAGCATATCAGCCTGGATGACATCCATCAGGCCGACGATATGGGCTACCGCATCAAGCTGTTGGGCGTTGCGCAGCGCACGCCGCGCGGGCTTGAACAACGGATGCAACCCTGCCTGGTACCCAGTGACTCGCCTTTGGGGCAGCTGGAAGGCGGCACCAACATGGTGGTCATTGAGGGCGACGCCGTCGAACAGATCGTTTTGCGCGGACCCGGCGCTGGCGAAGGCCCGACGGCCAGTGCGGTGATGGGGGATGTTTGCGACCTGGCTCGGGGCCTGCGGATTTCCACCTTTGGTCAACCCGCCACGTCGCTGGTCGACTCCAAGCCCGCAATCACCGGCCTGCCTGCCCCTTATTATCTGCGCCTTGCATTGCTGGACAAACCAGGTGCGCTGGCCAAGGTGGCCGCGATTCTGGGCAATGCCGGCGTTTCAATCGACCGGATGCGCCAATACGCACATGCCGAGGACACGGCACCGGTACTGATCGTTACACACAAGACCACACGCGCCACGCTGGACGTTGCGTTGGAGGACTTGCGCACCACGGATGTGGTTGCGGGCGAACCGGTAGCTCTGCGTATCGAGCAGGTTTGAACCCTTGCGGCCTGCGCCACGAGCAGGCTATGCCAGTCAGGACGTCTTCGCTTTACCAAAGGATTACATCGCATGAGCGCTGCCAAAATCGATTTCAACGACCGCCTTCTGTCCCTTGGACTTGCGCGCGTGGCTGAGCAGGCTGCTCTGGCCTCGGCCTCGCTGGTCGGACGCGGGGACGAGAAAGCCGCCGACCAGGCCGCGGTCAACGCGATGCGTGAACAGCTGAACCTGCTGGATATCGCTGGCGTGGTAGTCATCGGTGAAGGCGAACGCGACGAAGCGCCGATGCTGTATATCGGCGAAGAGGTCGGCACCGGCAACGGCCCGGGCGTGGACATCGCTCTGGACCCGCTCGAGGGTACGACGCTGACCGCAAAAGATATGCCCAACGCTTTGACCGTCATCGCGATGGGTCCGCGCGGTTCGATGCTGCACGCGCCGGACGTCTACATGGACAAGCTGGCGATCGGCCCGGGCTTCCCCGAGAACGTGGTGACACTGGACATGTCCCCGCGGGAAAGGGTCGAGGCGCTGGCCAAGGCCAAAGGATGCACCCCCGAGGACATTACCGTTTGCATACTGGAACGTCCGCGCCATGAAGCGATGATCGCCGAGGTGCGCGAAACCGGCGCTGCGATCCGCCTGATCACCGACGGTGACGTTGCAGGCGTCATGCACTGTGCCGAGTCCGAGACGACCGGCATCGACATGTACATGGGCCAGGGTGGCGCGCCCGAAGGCGTTCTGGCGGCCGCCGCGCTGAAATGCATGGGTGGCCAGATCTTTGGACGTCTGATGTTCCGAAATGATGATGAACGCGGTCGGGCAGCCAAAGCCGGTATTACCGATCTGGATCGTGTCTATGCCCGCGACGAGATGGTCACCGCCGATGTGATCTTTGCGGCGACCGGTGTCACCGGCGGGTCGCTGCTGCCGCGGATCAAGCGGGAACCCGGTTGGGTCGAGACGACGACCCTGCTGATGCGCTCGAAAACCGGATCGGTGCGGCGCATGTCCTACCGCACCCCCATTTGGCCGCATGTCGAAGGCTGAGGGGCCCCGCAGACACAACCGTTCAAGGGCCGGGTCCGACAGGATTCGGCCCTTTTCAGGAGAAGTGGATTGAGCTTTCTGGGTGTTGAACAGTCTTTGACGGGCCGCCGGTGGATTGGTCCATCGCCTGAATTGGACCGGGCCGCCGAGATGCTGGCCCAGCAGACCGACCTGCCCCGCCCCCTGTGCCAGGTGCTGGCACGGCGAGGTGTCCCGCCGATGGAGGCCGAGAGCTTTCTGTCTCCAAAACTGCGCGACCTTCTTCCCGATCCTCGCAGCCTGCGCGACATGGAGATCGCCGCAACGCGGTTCCTGAAAGCGGTACGGGACAACCAGCGCATCGCCGTTTTCGCCGACTATGATGTCGACGGCGGCAGCTCGGCAGCCCTGTTGCTGGTTTGGCTCAGGCAGATGGGGCGTCAGGCGACCTTGTATGTGCCCGATCGTATCGACGAGGGCTATGGCCCCAACGCCCCCGCCATGAGCCAGCTTGCTGAAACGCATGATCTGATCATCTGCGTTGACTGCGGCACGCTAAGCCACGAAGCAATTGCCGCAGCCAAGGGGGCCGATGTGATCGTTCTCGATCACCACCTGGGCGCCGAAACGCTGCCGGATTGCGTGGCCGTGGTGAACCCCAACCGCCAGGATGAAAGCGGTGACCTGGCCCATCTGTGTGCTGCAACCGTTGTCTTTCTGATGCTGGTCGAGGCCGGGCGCCAACTGCGCGAGGCCAACGCCCAAGGCCCGGACCTGATGACGGTGCTGGACTTGGTCGCGCTGGCGACCGTGGCAGACGTGGCACCTCTGATCGGGGTCAACAGGGCGCTGGTTCAGCAGGGTTTGAAAGTGATGGGGCAGCGGCAACGCCCCGGACTGGTTGCGCTGTCCGAAGTGGCGCGCATGGATTCGGCGCCCAACAGTTACCATCTGGGTTTTCTGCTTGGGCCGCGCATCAATGCCGGCGGCCGGGTCGGGCAGGCAGACCTCGGCGCGCGGCTGCTCAGCACCGACTCGGTGACCGAGGCCGAGGCCTTGTCCCGGCGCCTTGATGACCTGAATACCGAACGGCGCGACATCGAGAATGCGGTCCGCGCCGCGGCGCTGGCGCAGGCCGAAGAACGTGGATTGGATGCGCCGCTGGTGTGGGCTGCAGGTGACGGCTGGCATCCCGGCGTCGTTGGGATCGTGGCGGCTCGCCTGAAAGAGGCGTCGAACCGTCCCGCCGTCGTGATTGGTTTCGACGGTGACGAAGGCAAAGGCTCGGGCCGTTCGGTCTCGGGTGTCGATCTTGGTGCATCAATCCACCGGTTGGCCGCCGAGGGTTTGTTGGTCAAGGGCGGCGGTCACAAGATGGCCGCAGGTCTGACCGTGATGCGCGACCAGCTGGAACCGGCGATGGAGAGACTCTCGGAGTTGCTGGCAAAACAGGGGGCGGGCCAAGCCGGTCCTGCCGACCTCAAGCTGGACGGTGCGCTGATGCCCGGGGCGGCCTCGGTTGATCTGATCGAAAAGATCGAGCAGGCCGGCCCATTTGGCGCCGGAGCCCCTGCCCCTCGGTTTGCAATGCCCGACCTGCAGGTCCGCTTTGCCAAGCGGGTCGGCGAAACCCATCTGAAGCTGTCGCTGTCGGACGGAATGGGTGGTGGGCTGGACGCGATTGCATTTGGTGCCTTTGACGGACCGATGGGCGAAAGGCTGTCAAATCACGGTGGCGCGCGGTTCCATTTTGCCGGTCGGCTCGAGGTCAATACATGGGGTGGAAGGCAAAGCGTGCAGTTGCGCCTGGAAGACGCGGCCGATGCAAATTGACCGCTGACGCCACTGCCTTTTTTGACCCGCAAAAAAGTTTCCTGGCCGTGCGTTTTTCGTCTTGCGGGTGGGGGGCGTAATCCGTAAAAGGCCCTCCACAAGCCAGCGTGGCCCGTTCGTCTATCGGTTAGGACGCCAGGTTTTCAACCTGGAAAGAGGGGTTCGATTCCCCTACGGGCTGCCACTTGTGCTTGGGCAATGCTGACGTGGCCCGTTCGTCTATCGGTTAGGACGCCAGGTTTTCAACCTGGAAAGAGGGGTTCGATTCCCCTACGGGCTGCCATTTTCACCCCCGAGAAACGCAAATCGCGCGCTACCACTGCGGCGACTTTCTGCATCCAGATTTGCAGCTCGACCAAGCGGTGACGCCAAAAAATCCATAACGAAGCGTCATTGGTATGCTCTTTTCGCCTAGCCGATGACGCCACGTCGGGTGGGTAAAAAACCATATATTTTCAAGGCTATAGTCGTTGACTTCGTTGGGTCGAACAGACCAATTTCGCCATTTACTAATTTTTTAGTTTGACAGACTCGCGAAAAATCGCTGATGCTGTTCGTCATCCGGTTCGCGCCGGAGAACCATAAATTTTGGGAGGAGAAAGATGCGGAAACATCTTTTGTCCGCAGTGGCGGCGGCTGCCGTCATTGCGGGGCACGGTCCTGTTTGGGCCGACGAAGCCGCAGCACAGCGGTGGGTCGACGACGAGTTCCAACCATCCACCTTGTCGAAAGACGAGCAGATGGCGGAAATGCAGTGGTTCATCAACGCTGCCGAACCGTATGCCGGGATGGAGATCAACGTTCTGTCCGAAGGTATCCCGACCCACTCGTATGAATCCGAAGTTCTGACGAAGGCGTTCGAGGAAATCACCGGCATCAAGGTCAACCACCAGATCCTGGGTGAAGGTGAGGTCGTTCAGGCCGTCCAGACGCAGATGCAGACCGGACGGAACCTGTATGACGGCTATGTCAACGACAGTGACTTGATCGGCACGCACTCGCGCCTGCAACTGGCCTATCCCCTGTCGGATATGATGGCGGGTGATTGGGCGGCGACAACCTCGCCGACGCTGGACCTGGATGACTTCATGGGTATCCAGTTCACCACCGGTCCCGACGGCAAGCTGTACCAGCTGCCCGACCAGCAATTCGCCAACCTGTACTGGTTCCGCAAGGACTGGTTCGATGACGAAGCCAACAAGGCCGCATTCAAGGAAAAATACGGCTATGATCTGGGCGTTCCGGTCAATTGGTCTGCCTACGAGGATATCGCCGAATTCTTCACCAATGACGTGAAGGAAGTCGACGGTGTCGCGATCTATGGCCACATGGATTACGGCAAGCGCGCGCCTGACCTTGGCTGGCGGATGACCGACGCCTGGCTGTCGATGGCCGGTGCCGGCGACAAGGGCGAGCCGAACGGTGTGCCCGTCGACGAATGGGGCATCCGCATGGAAGCGGGCACCTGTAACCCGGTCGGCGCCTCGGTGTCGCGGGGCGGTGCCGCAAACGGCCCGGCGGCCGTTTACGCGATCCGCAAATGGGACGAGTGGTTGCGGGCCTATGCGCCTCCGGGTGCGGCGTCCTACGACTTCTACCAGTCGCTGCCCGCTCTGTCGCAAGGCAACGTGGCCCAACAGATTTTCTGGTACACGGCCTTTACCGCCGACATGGTCAAGCCCAAGTCCGAAGGCAACAATACCGTCGATGATGAGGGCAACCCGCTGTGGCGGATGGCGCCCAGCCCGCATGGCCCCTATTGGGAAGAAGGCCAGAAGGTTGGCTATCAGGATGTGGGATCGTGGACTTTCCTGAAGTCCACCCCGTCGGATCGGGCACAGGCCGCGTGGCTGTACGCTCAGTTCGTGACGTCCAAGACTGTCGATGTGAAGAAGTCCCATGTGGGTCTGACCTTCATCCGCGACAGCTCGGTCAACCACGAGTCGTTCACCGAACGCGCATCCAAGCTGGGTGGCCTGGTCGAGTTCTACCGCTCGCCCGACCGCGTGGCGTGGTCGCCGACCGGCATCAACGTTCCCGACTATCCGAAGCTGGCCCAAATCTGGTGGCAGCAGATCGGTGACGTGAACTCGGGCGCCTTCACTCCGCAGGAAGCGATGGACCGTCTGGCTGAAGAGATGGACATCACCATGGCCCGCATGCAGGCCGCGGATGAAAGCGCCGGCGTCTACGGCGGCTGTGGTCCGCGCCTGAACGAACCGCAGGATCCGGCCTTCTGGCTGGAGAAGCCGGGCGCGCCGAAAGCCAAGCTGGAGAACGAGAAGCCGCAAGGCCAGACCGTCAACTACGACGAACTGGTGGCACGCTGGCAGTCCCAGTAAGCCACTACTCCCCGGGGGGCGCCGGTACCGGCGCCCCTTGCCAACCAAGACCAAACAGCGTTGCCACGCGCTGCGGGATCGGAACCCACGGACATGATCGAACTACAAAACGCAACCAAGCGGGTCGGCACCGTTACCCATATCAAACCCACGTCCCTGACGCTGCAGACCGGCCATTTCAACGTGCTGCTGGGCGCGACCGGGTCGGGCAAGACCTCTCTGATCAAGATGATGGCCGGCCTGGATCCGATTGCCTCGGGCAAGGTCCTGATGGATGGGCAGGACGTGACCCGGCTGAGCACACAAAAACGCAAGATCAGCCTCGTGCACCAGTTCTTCGTGAACTACCCGCATATGACTGTATTCGACAACATTGCATCGCCCCTGCGCGTTGCCGGAATGGCGCAATCCGAGATCGAAGGCCGCGTGGAAGAGGCCGCCGACCTGCTGCAACTGCGCCCGATGCTGCACCGTCGTCCGCATGAACTGTCAGGCGGCCAACAGCAACGCACCGCACTGGCCCGCGCCATCGCCAAGGACAGCCGCGCCGTGTTCCTGGACGAGCCGCTGGCCAACCTGGACTACAAGCTGCGCGAGGAATTGCGCGAGCAACTGCCCGAGCTGTTCGCCGGGCGCGGCGCCGTGGTGGTCTATGCCACGTCCGAACCCGAAGAGGCGCTGCTGCTGGGCGGCTACACCGCCTTGATGGAAGACGGCCGCGTGACCCAGTTCGGCCCGACGGCGGACATCTATCGCAACCCCGAAAACCTCGCCGCCGCGCGGGTGTTTTCCGACCCGCCCATCAACGTGGCCCGCGTCACGGTCGCCGGTGCCCAAGCGCGCCTGGCTGGCGGAGGTGGATGGACGGTGTCCGGAATTGCCGATGGCGAATACATGGTCGCTGTGCGTCCGCACCGTGTTACTCCGCTCAAGGCTTCTGACGCCGACGTTGAACTGACCGGCCGCGTGATCGTGACCGAGCTCTCCGGGTCCGACTCCAGCGCGCATTTCCAACATGGCGAGGAAGCCTGGGTGTCTCTGGCCGCAGGGGTCCACCCCTATCAGGTGGGCGAGGACCACACATTCTACATGAACCCGGCCCATTGCCGGTATTTCGGCCAAGACGGCAAAAGGGTGGCCTGACATGGCACAGATCAAGCTTGCAAACCTCAAACACAGCTACATGCCATCGCCGCAAGGCCCACAGGATTATGCGCTGAAAGAAATCGACGTGACCTGGCGTGATGGCGGGGCCTATGCTCTGCTGGGGCCATCGGGCTGCGGAAAGTCCACGCTGCTGAACATCATCTCGGGCCTGCTGACCCCGTCCGAGGGGCAGATCCTGTTCGACGACCGCGACGTGACCACCCTGCCCCCGGATCAGCGCAACATCGCGCAGGTGTTCCAGTTTCCGGTGATCTACGACACGATGACCGTGGGCGAGAACCTGGCCTTTCCGCTCAAGAACCGCGGCGTCGATCCGGCGACGATAAAGCGCCGCGTCGACGAAATCGCCGAGATGCTGGATGTCACCGACATGCTGAACACCCGCGCCAGCGGCCTCAGCCCGGACAACAAGCAGAAGATCTCGATGGGCCGCGGTCTGGTCCGCGACGACGTGAACGCGGTGATGTTCGACGAGCCATTGACCGTGATCGACCCGCATCTGAAATGGAAGCTGCGGTCCAAGCTGAAAGAGCTGCACCAGCGCGTCAAGGCGACGATGATCTATGTCACCCACGACCAGACCGAAGCGCTGACCTTCGCCGACGAGGTCGTGGTGATGCAGGAAGGCGAAGTGGTCCAGATCGGCACCCCGGTCGAGCTGTTCGAACGCCCGCAGCACACGTTCGTGGGCCATTTCATCGGCTCGCCCGGCATGAACGTTCTGCCCTGCGAAGCCCGCGGCGATCGTGCCCTGTTCGAAGGGCACGAGGTGGCGCTGGAAGGTCCGGTCAGCGGCAGTGGCGGCCGCACAGATCTGGGCATCCGGCCCGAATATGTGGGTTTCGGCCCCGAGGGCATTCCGGCCCATGTCACCAAGGTGGCCGATATCGGCCGGCATTTTGTGGTCAGTGCCATGGTCGGCAACACCGCGTTGAAGGCGGTGACCGAACACGCGCCCCCCGAGCCCGGATCGCAAGTCTTTCTGAAATTCAAACCTGAACAGACGCGCGTGTATCGCGACGGCTGGATCGCAACCGAGGAGCGCGCCCGATGAGAACGGAAAACCAGAAAGCGTGGTTCTTTGTCCTGCCGGTGCTGGCGCTGGTGGCGTTCAACGCGCTGGTGCCGATGATGACGGTGGTCAACTACTCGGTGCAGGAAACCTTTGGCAACAACCAGTTCTTCTGGGAAGGGCTGGGCTGGTTCGAACAGATCCTGCGGTCCGACCGGTTCCAGGCGGCGCTGGGGCGGCAGTTCCTGTTCACCGCGCTGATCTTGATGATCGAGGTGCCGCTGGGCATCATCGTGGCCCTGTCGATGCCGCGCAAGGGCTTCTGGGTGCCGGTCTGCCTGGTCCTGATGGCCCTGCCGATGCTGATCCCGTGGAACGTGGTCGGCTCGATGTGGAACATCTTCACCCTGCCCAAGATCGGCCTGCTGGGGTATTTCCTGAACGACGTGCTGGGCATCAACTATGACATGACCCAACAGCCGCTGTCGGCCTGGATCACTATCGTGGTGATGGATGTCTGGCACTGGACCTCGTTGGTGGTGCTGCTGTGCTATGCTGGTCTGGTTTCGATCCCTGACGCCTATTACCAGGCGGCCAAGATCGATGGTGCAAGCCCTTGGTCCGTGTTCCGCTATATCCAACTCCCAAAGATGAAGACGGTTCTGACCATCGCGGTGCTGCTGCGGTTCATGGACAGTTTCAACATCTACACCGAACCCTTCGTTTTGACCGGGGGCGGCCCCGGCAACTCGACCACTCTGCTGTCGATCGACCTGGTGAAGATCGCGCTGGGACAGTTCGACCTTGGCCCCGCGGCCGCGATGAGCCTGATCTATTTCGCCATCACGTTGCTGGTTTCCTGGGTCTTCTACACCCTCATGACAAAGGATGACGCGCAATGAAGAAGCGGTCTCTCATCCCGATCCTGTATATCGCGTTCCTGATGCTGCCGATCTATTGGCTGGTGGCGATGTCCTTCAAGACCACGAACGAGATCCTTTCAGGCTTTTCCCTGTTTCCCCAGACCTTTACGCTGGAGAATTACATCACCATCTTCACCGATCCGACGTGGTATTGGGGGTATATCAACTCGATCACCTATGTGACGATCAACACGGTGCTTTCGGTCTGCGTGGCCTTGCCCGCGGCCTACGCGTTCTCGCGCTATCGGTTCCTGGGCGACAAGCAGCTGTTCTTCTGGCTGCTGACCAACCGCATGGCCCCGGCGGCCGTGTTCGCCCTGCCCTTCTTCCAGCTGTATTCGTCGATCCATCTGTTCGACACCTACCTGGCGGTGGCGCTGGCGCACACGCTGTTCAACGTACCGCTGGCGGTGTGGATCCTGGAAGGTTTCATGCGCGGCATCCCGAAAGAGCTGGATGAAACCGCCTATGTCGACGGCTATTCCTTCCCCCGGTTCTTCGTCACGATCTTCCTGCCCAATATCAAGGCGGGCGTGGGCGTGGCGGCGTTCTTCTGCTTCATGTTCTCGTGGGTGGAAATGCTGCTGGCCAAGACCCTGACAGCGGTCGAGGCCAAACCCATCGCCGCCGTGATGACCCGTACCGCGTCCAGCGCCGGCTACGAGCTGGGCCTGCTGGCCGCCGCCGGCACCCTGACCATCATCCCCGGCGCCATCGTCATCTGGTTTGTCCGCAACTACATCGCGCGCGGCTTCGCGATGGGACGTGTATGAGGTTCGACATGCGCAAACTCCTTCTTTCCCTCTCCCTGCTCGCCCCGTCCTCGGCGCTAGCGCAAGCCAAGGCCGGCTGGGGCAATGTCGGTCAGGAAGAACCCAAGGGCTTTTCATGGACCGACCCGTTGTGGCCCGATTTCTGGATGGCCTGGACCCCGGCAACGCTGGCGGTTTTCGTGGGCATCTTCTCGGCTATCGCCCTGATCGGCGTGCTCGAGGTGGTCAAGTTCCGCGACGGGATCGAACGCCGGGGCGTGCTGGGCCTGACCACCACGTTGGGCGACCGGCTGTTCATCACCCTGCTGGGTTCGGCCTACATCTTTCTGGCGTGGCTGGGGCTGGTCGGCCAACCGGTCTGGACCCCGCTTTTCCTGTCGATCGGCTGGGGCATTTTCGTTTTCTGGAAAGTTTAGGCTTTGCGTAACCGCGAAAGGATGCTTGTCTGGCAAGCATAACAGGCAAAATGGTGACACCGAGACCGATGCGAAAGAGAAAGACAGGAAATCTGCTGACCGAGGTCGAACTGGAGTTCATGAACGAGCTCTGGGCACTTGGCGAAGGCTCGGTGCGCGACGTGCTGGACCGGCTGCCGCCCGAGCGGAACCTAGCCTACACCTCGGGCGCGACGATCCTGCGTATCCTGGATGAAAAGGGATTTGTCCAAAGCCGCAAGAATGGCAAAACCCTGATCTACCGTCCGCTGCTTGAGAAGGACACCTATCAGGCGCGGTCGCTGCAGAACCTGTCCCGCACGTTGTTCGATGACACCCCGGCCTCGCTGGTGGCACGACTTGTCGACGACGCCGGCCTGACCGAAGCTGATCTGGAGGAAATTCGAGCACTGGTAGAGAGGAGACTGCAAAATGACAGCGGTTAAACCGGTTCTCGATGTATTTCTCGACCTGAACGTGGTGCTGGTTCTTTCAGCACTCATCTGGCTGTGCGCCCGCATGGCCGTGGCCCGAACGCGTCTGCGGCACGACTACATGACACAGCTGCGCGTGCTGAAGGTTCTTTGCGTCTGCGTCATGCTCAGCCCTGTTCTGGCCCTTGGGGTCACGGCAGCCGCCGGTTTTTTCTGGCCGGGTCAGGCCGTTTCCATCGGTGATATTGCGGTAGCGGCGTATTTGCGCGGTGAAATCGCGATGCCGGCTACACAATTCGAAGCTCTGCTGAACACGCGCGAACGTTGGGTCGACACGGTTCTGTCCGGACAAAGCGCCCTTGTGACGGCCGTGCTGGTGCTGCTGGCCCTGGCCGCCCTCCGGATGCTGGTCCGCACCGTCCGGGATGCGCTGGCGATCCGCGATACGGTGGTTTCCAGCTTCCTGTGGCGGCGTTCGGCCAACGTGGACATCCGCTTGTCCGATCGGATCACGGTTCCATTTGCCGTGCGCGGGGCGCGTCGTCGCCATGTCGTTCTGCCCAGCCATCTGTTGGACACCCCCCGTGAACTGCGATTTGCCCTGGCGCATGAATTGCAGCACGTTCGCGCCCGGGATGTCGAATGGGAGATTGCGTTTGAGGCCGTGCGACCGCTGCTGTTCTGGAACCCTGCCTACTGGGTTTTAAAATACCAGTTCAGCCGATTGCGCGAACTGGCCTGCGACCAGTCCGTCGTCACCCGGCGCGGGATCGACGCGCGCGACTATACCGATTGCCTGCTGAGCTATTGCGCCCGCACCGTCGCACAAGGCCGGCCACGGGTTTTGAACGTGGCGCTGGTCTCTGGTGGCAAGGCCAAACGGGTTCTGAAACAGCGCGTGATCGCGCTGGCCGATGCGCCCTCGTTCTCGGCACCGTTGCCGGCAATGTTCCTGGGTTCAGCCCTGTTGTTCGCTGTTCTGCTGGCCTTGGGTGCAGCCACGATCCGCCAGACTCAGGACTGGAGCCATGACCGGCTGATGCTGTCGACCGTCGTGAACCTTGAACGGCTCGAGGCACGCAATCAGGGCAACTGATCGGCGACGCCCGGATCTATCCTGTTGCTGGCCCGACCGCTGAACACGGGTCGCTCGAGCGGGCGGCCCAACGCTTGGACGTGCCGCCAGAGGAACACTGCCCAACATGCTCCCCAAGCCAGGGCCGCGGGCACGTCTGCAGAGGACGCCCGCAAAACCGCGGCAAGGCACAGCAAAGCATATCCAATACTATCGATCGCGCTGGGGCGCAGCCGGCCGCAACGGCGCGCGACCGCACGGGCAGCTACGGCATAGATCGCGCAGCTGACCGCTCCGACCGTCAGAACGTGCAACGCATCATGCGCCGCCAGCAAGTCGGGGAAGTACAGCGAAGCCGCCAACAGGGACAGACCAGCGGGCAACCACGCAAAGGCAATATGAAGCATCGCCAGCAATCCATCCTGAAGAACTGCCGTTGAATGCCAGAGCCACAGACGCCCACCTTCGCACCCGGTGCAGATCACAAGAAGGACGCCGATAAGCGGACCATCGGCGACGGAAACAAGTCCGAAAAGCACCGCAGTCAAAGCCAGAGCTGCCGCCGAAGCGTCCCCCAATGCCCTCGCGCACCGAAACTTTTGCGCGGCGGTTGGGCTTTGGTGCGTCCAATTCCATGTGAAAGCAGCGATCATGCGCCCACCGACAACCGACACCAAAAGTGCCACAAGCAAAACTGAGGAGAAGGACGGCGCAGACCCAGTTAGAAAGGCCAGCTGGCAGATGGCCAGGAAAAGAGCGAAAAACGCCTGCAGCACTCCGGCAACCGCGCGCGCGTGCAGTGCAGCCCAAGCGATACGACCGGCGAGAAAGAGCAAGAACGCCGTGCCCGTTGGGACGATGAACATGGGTTCGCCCCCGATCGCACCGATGGCAGCCAATCGGGACATCGCCCAAAGCGCGAACAGCAACAAACAGCCGGTCGGCGAGACAGAACCGCCCCCCGACCAGCTGCGCATCGCCGTCAGCGAATAGCCCGCAAATGCAGCGCCGACGAAGCCGAACAGCATTTCATGCGCATGCCAGGCGTACAGCCCCAGCAACGGCGACCAATAGGTGATGAAATCCTGCCCCAGAAACAGGCCGCTCACCCCCAAAAGGGCAGCCGCCCCCGCCGCAGGAAACATGATCCGATGAGGCGAGGACAGCATGGTTTCCGATCATGCAAGGGACGCCTGGGCTATCCTGCGATAGCCGGCCTGACCGTGGTAGAACCCGTTGCTGAACGGCGTATCCGCACAAACCTGCCGCAACCGGGCTTCGGCCGCCTCGGTCGACATGCTTTGATCCAGCACCGCCCGGTAAACCTCGGCGACGGCGACCATGTCCACGGCCTGAGGCATCAATCGCAGATGGCTCACACCATCGGCAACCAGTTGGGGCAGTTCCTGCAGCAGGATCAGATACCCTTCGGATTGGGTCTGGATCCCGTTGATGCGCAGGATCGGCTGCTCATCCCTCGTACGCAGTGGCATCCCGTCGGGGTCTTCTTCGCAGACGAATTGGCAATTGTCCTTTGTCCGCCCGTGCGAGCGCGCGTGATAGCACCGCGCCGAAACGGCCAGCGACGCCCGGCCAAAGACCTGCACTTCAACCCCGAGACCCAAGTCGCGCGCCATTCGCGCCGCGACGGCGATCGAGGGCGCTGGCAACTCGGTGGGCAGGCAGACATGCGCCGCCCCCTTTGACGCCATCCAGCGGATTGTGGCCTCGTTATAGGCATTCATGAATGGGCCGATGCGATGCGGTCGCGTACCGCGTGCATACAGTCCCGCAGCGTTGTTGATTTCGATCTCGGGCGACTCCATCTCAGACAGGTCTTCGGTGGCCTTGCGCTCTCGCTTCAGCATCACTTCGGCCAAGGAGGACAAAATCACCTTTTTGCCCGCCCGTTCGAGCCTTTCGATGATGGACGGCAGGTCAGCCTCTTGGAACGGGGCGCGTTTTGAACAGATGACCTCGCCCAGATAGACCTCATCCACCGGAGCTTCGTCGGCGACACGCGCATAGAAATCCCGGCGTTGGTCGGCCGACCAGTGATAGGCGATCGGGCCCAATGTAAGTTTCGTCATCGTTTCACCGCCATTTCTTCGTGGCAAAAGCGCCTTGCGTCTGTTTCTGACCCTCGGTCAGTGCGACGAGGTTCCCGATATCCGCTTCGCGACCCGCCCGGATATCGTCGACAGCGTTTCGAAATGCAGACACCACGGACCGGACATAACTCTTGGACCTTTGCCGCCCTTCGATCTTGAACGCATGCACCCCGGCATCGATCAACTCAGGCAGAAGGCGGGCCAGGTTCAGGCTGATCGGTTCCTCGAACGCATAGTACCCGTCCGGACGATGTGCGACCTGATAGCGGCCTTTGCAAATCGTCGGATAACCGGCCTTCTCATCTGGCCCGAACCGGTCGATGGTAAAGCCAGCCAACCTCGATGACATCGAACCATCGGCATCGCGCACGTACTCCACGTCGGACGCCGGCGAACAGACGCCATCGAGGTTCGTGGACTGCCCGGTCAGATAGTTCGTCAGGCTGCAGCGCCCTTCGACCATCAGACCGTGATTTCCGAAGATGAAGGTTTCGATCTCACAGGGGATTTCTTTTCGGATCTGCCGGATCTCGGGAATGGTCAAAATACGGGGCAGGACCACGCGTTTGACACCGAAATTCTCGCAATAGTAGCGGATCGCCTCGGGTGACGACGCTGCAGCCTGTACCGACAGGTGCAAGCGCATCTGTGGATGGGTTCGGGCGATGTAGTCGGCCACGCCCATATCAGCCACGATGAAGGCATCAACGCCGATCCGCGCACCGGTGTCGGCAGCGTGCCGCCAAAGGTCGACCTTGCCCGCCGGGGGATAAGTGTTGAGTGCCAGAAGGACCTTGGCACCCTTGGCATGGGCATAAGCGACCGCCTCCTCCAATTCCTGCGGCGTGAAATTCAGCCCCGGAAAATTTCGGGCGTTGGTGGCGTCCTGAAAGCCGCAATAGACGGCGTCGGCCCCGGCATCGACCGCTGTGCGCAGGGCAGCGGGAGTTCCGGCGGGGCATATCAATTCGGCGAGGCTCATGAAGCAGTCGCTCCTTCTACTTCTTGGTAATTTCGGCGCAACCGGGACAGGATCGCGCGGCCAGGCGGGCCGAACATGTCCGCAGCCTCCTGAGCGATGGATCCATCCATGTCGTCCAATGCATTGCGCAAACGGACGACGGCCTCGGTATCTCCTGTGATCTCCAAATCGCGCGAGAAAAAGGCCGCGTCGCCGTCCTGTTCCGCATCAACCAGCTCCAACAGCAGCAGGAACCGCCCTCGGATAATGGCTGTTGCGTCAGGCAGCATCGACCGCGGTACGGCACGAAAGCTCAGGTTCTGAGGATCTGGACGCAGATGCAGCGCGAACGGCAGCTCGATCGGGTCGATCAGGAAATCGGCGCTTTGATACGGGCCAAGTCGGGCAAACAGCGCAGGATGTTCCTGCGCGACCCTACGGACCACACGCGCGAGAATGGGCTGAACCGCCAAGCAGGCCAAACGCGAGACGACTGCCTGTCCCGGCGGCCTTGGCCTGTTCGATGTCTGTGTTGGGCTCACCATATGCTGCATGTACTGCCTCATCCGTTTGGCTGTTGTATTTGTGCGGGTTCAACCCGGTGCCGCCGTGTTTCGGCCTTGCGCGACGGAGCATCGGCACCATTCGACAACAACGCCCTCAAGGGGCGGCAGGAGCTTGGCGGTTCCACCGGCAAACTGATCGAAGGCGGCGCGATGGGTTTTGCTCACGCCGATCAGGACCGGAGTATCTCGCGCCAAGGCCTCCGCTATGAGGGTGCGAAATCCGCGGCCCTCAGCCTCGCTGAGGCCGAACTTGTTCAGCAGAACAATATCGCAACCGTCATCTCGCAACCGAGCGGTCGCGATGCCGACCACGTCTTCGATCGCACCGGCGTCCATGCGACACGCGCCTGAGCCCGAACCCAGATCCTGCGTGATCCGGATATTGGGACCATGCGGCAGCAGTCCAAGCGTTGTCTCACAAAACTGGGCGCCAGTATCCGGAATGTTCACACGCAACGCTCCGAGCAAGCACAGACCTTCTTCCTGCAATCGCGCGGCCACTGTCGCCAGCAAATGATCCGTTCCGCCTGCCTCACTTGCGTCGACACCTGCAAGAAGCATGATTGATCCCCTCTACCGTTCGAACCGTGGAAACAGGACCTGGTTTTCAAGCATCATGTGCCGGTCAAGATCCGCCAAAAGGTTCCGCAGCCCATCGTAAAGCCGTCGCCAAGACCCGCAGGCATGTGCGGGCGGTGTCAGGTCATGGGTGATATGCCGGATCAGAGCGATACTCTCGGCGTGGCCATCGTGATCGGCGCGCATAACCCGGATCGGGTTTTCGATACCTTCCATGCCGCCCATGCGCATGGCGGGAAACAGGACGATCTCCTCTTTTGCCATGTGCGTTTCCATTTCGGCCGCCAGTTCGGCCAGGGCGCGGACCAACCCTCGGGGGGCTTGGGGGTCGTCTCGGTGAACCAAGGCCACGCGTTCAGCAAGATGTTGAAGCTGTTCAAGCTCGGTCCGGTGTGTTTCGTGATACCGTGTGAGGATGTGATCAATCAGAGCGTCTGTCTCAAGATCAGCTTCGTGCATATCGAAGTTCGTCATGGTCCGTGCTTTCAGGTTCACGACCCGAGCACCTCGAATCGGAATTTGATTTGCGCATTCTGTTTTGCTAATACGCATAGAAAATACCGATTGGAAAACGCGACCATGCGCCTCACCTCATTCACTGACTATGGTCTCCGCATTCTGATGCGGCTGGCTGGCAGCCCGGACCGCCCGTTTTCAACTGGCGAACTTGCGGATGAATTCAAGGTGTCACGCGCCCATCTCGCCAAGGTCATTTCAGCATTGGCCAATGCCGGATACCTCAAAACGCGGCGGGGCGGTGGCGGCGGGGCTGTCCTGTCTCGCCCGGCGTCGGACATCCGCTTGGGCGACGTAGTGCGCACTCTGGAGACCGGGCAACCAATCGTTGAGTGTTTCTCGGCCGATGGCAGTGCGTGCACTCTGACTCCAAGCTGCCTTTTGAAGGATCGACTGAAGCTAGCCGAGCAAGCGTTTTTTGACGACCTGAACCGGGCAACACTGGCTGATTGCATCTATCGCCCACCGTGGGAGATTTCAGCGGCGGAATAGCAGCCGGTCTGCCCCTTCGGACAATTCGCCTGGGTTCTCTTAGCAGCAATCAGGCTGCGAACACTGTTACCTTTGTGCCTAGACCGGTCAGATCAGATGCCCCCCAATCTCGGCAGCGACGGTCAACCGCACGCCTCTGGAAATTCAGTCAGCTGTTTCTCCGGCGGACTTGCCTGATCCTCCGAATGTCAGACCAAAACTCTTGTGCGGAAAAATGCAGGTTGTAGTCTTGGCAGACTGGCCGGAGAGACCCCATTGGAACTGCAGAGACTCCTTGACGACGCCAAGGCGCTGATTACCGAGGCCCAGCTGGATGACGGCTTTTGGCCCTGTGGTGTGCGGGACATGGTATTGGCCCAGACGCGCCAATCCAAACGCCCGTCATGCTCGGTCGTTGAGCCCATGATCGGGCTGGTGCTTCAGGGCAGCAAGTCGGTGCAGTACGGAACCGAGCATGTCCGTTATGACGCAGGGGACGTCATTGTCGTGGGAAGCGCCCTGCCAATGGTCTCGGGCCTTGTGGATGCCTCGCCCGAAAACCCCTACATCGCCTTGTATCTCGGCATCGACATGCGCGTATTGCGGGGCGTCTACACCGACATGGGCGGCACCTCGCTGGACGATGCTGGTCCGGCCCTGGAAAGCGGTCAGGCCGATGTGGAAGTCATTGATTCATTTGCACGTCTATTCCGTCTGCGCCGAGATCCGATCGCAGAGCAAACGCTGGGGGCCGCCGCAGTCCGCGAGGTTTATTTCCGGGTTCTGCGCAGCGACAAAGGGCGCGCACTGCGCCGTATCATCCGCGCGGACAGCAAGGCCAATCAGGTCGCCAAGGCAATCGCGCATATCCGCAAGGAGTACCGCTCGACGATCAAAGCCTCGGACTTGGCCGCGATCTCGGGCATGAGCGCGTCGGTATTCTATGACGCCTTCAAACGGGTCACGGCCAACACTCCGCTGCAATTCCAGAAAGACCTGCGCCTGACCGAGGCTTTCCAACTGCTTCAGCAGACGGGAACGCCTGTATCGAGTGTTGCACACGCAGTTGGGTATGAAAGCCCGGCCCAATTCAGCCGAGAGTTCGCCAAAAAATTTGGCGTTCCGCCCCGAGAACTGACCCGGGATCACGTGACCTGAGCTGCACGCTTTGCTCTTGGGTTTCGGAGAATCGAGCAAGAGTTGAGGAGGAAGCTCTGTGTTCCACCCGAGGCGGGCAGGTTAGGTTCATCCATGATGCAACCGGGCGATGTTGCCCCCGAAATCGCAAGGATACCTGATGGCAGTCTCCGACCAAGTTCCTTCAAATTCAGGATTTCACGCAAAAAGCACGGCGGCCGAAGTGCTGGCCGATATCGACCTGACCGGAAAGACCGCAATCGTAACCGGTGGCTACAGCGGCATTGGCCTCGAAACCGTCCGCGCCCTTGCCGACAAGGGGGCCGCGGTGATCGTTCCCGTACGCTCGGAAACCAAAGCGCAAGAGAGCCTGGCGAGCGTGGACGGCAATGTCAGAACCGCACCGATGGACCTGGCGGATCTGGGATCAGTCCGACGGTTTGCCGAAACGGTATCCAGCGACCTGCAAAACCTGGATCTGCTGATCAACAACGCCGGGATCATGGCGTGCCCCGAGGCCCGTGTTGGACCCGGTTGGGAATCCCAATTCGGTATCTGCCACATGGGCCACTTTGCCCTGACCAAGTTGCTGCTGCCGCTTTTGGAGCAAACGCCGGGCGCGCGGGTCGTTGCTCTTTCCTCGACCGCACACAAGATTTGCGACGTGCATTGGGATGATATCCAGTTCGAAAAGACGGACTACGACAAATGGCAGGCCTATGGCCAAGCAAAAACCGCAAATGCGTTGTTTGCCAACGCCCTGTCCCGCCGTTTGGCAGCGACCGGCGGGTTGGCGTTTTCGGTACATCCCGGTGGGATATTCACCCCTCTGCAACGGCACCTGCCGAAGGAAGAGATGATCGCACTGGGTTGGCTGAACGAGGATGGCGAGCCGTCCGCATTGGCCAAGGAGGGTTTCAAGACGCCCGAACAGGGCGCGTCAACAACGGTTTGGGCGGCGACTTCGCCAAAGCTGGTTGGCAAACCAGGAGTGTATTGCGAGGACGCCGACATTGCTGCCCCGACCGACCCCAACAGCCCGACGGCCCGATATTTTGGGGTCAACGCACATGCCTGCGATGACGCATCAGCCGAAAAGCTGTGGGACATAAGCGAACGGTTACTGCAAGAGGCCTGATACCGACGCAATCCGGTCGGGATGATCCCGGCCGGACTACGCTTCTTAGGGATAAGGCAGCGCCAAGGTTTTAGACCGCAATTTCGCCCCCTGGCCCTCTGCGCTGCCGGTCCCGGCCCGGGCTGGACCTCAACGGTTCAGGCCAAAGCCTGCTCGGGCGCAGGATCGGCGATCAACAGTTCGACATCTGCCACGCTCAGCGCCACAGCCAACTGGCTTGGCGGGACCGTGTCGACGATCAACGTGTCCAAATCCGACAGTTCGCACACTCTGTGCAACTGCTTCTGATTGAACTTCTGGGCATCCAGCAGAAGATGACGTTCCGCAGAACGGCCCAGCATCGCGCGTTTGACGGCGGCGATATCACCGATCGGCTCGCTGGGGCCATCATCGGACAATCCCGACGCGCCGATCATGCAGCGATCGACGTTGAACCGGCCCAGAAACTCCAGCGTTTCGTAACCAACGACGGCAGCCTCGGCGGCAAGATAAGCACCGGGGCAAACAATCACCTCGGCCGCGCTGCCGCCCAGTGTCACGGCCACCGGAATAGAATTCGTGATGACAGTGCAGCGTATGTCGCGATATGCCAATGAGCGCGCCAGTTGAGCGGTTGTCGAGCCCGAGTCGATCATGACCGTCTCACCTTCACGCACAAGGCCAGCGGCGGCGTTTCCTATCCGCTCGCGTTCGGCAACCCGGGCCGCATTGCGCTCGTCCAAACTGAGATAATGCCCTTGCACCGGCGCCGACGCGCCACCGTGCGCACGCGCAATCAGGCCGTCTTCGGCCAGCGCGTCAAAATCCCTGCGGACGGTCTCGGTGGATACGTCGAAACTGCGGGCCAGATCACTGATGCGCACGTGCGGGCGCAGCTTGAGCTCAAGCAGGATACGTTGGCGACGATCGGACTTTTTCAGCCGATCCCGCCCTTTCTTGCTGTGTTTCTGACGTGTTTTGGCCTTTGACATCCTATTGCCCCGGCTAGACGACATTCAATTTCTGTGGCGTTTACCTCATATTTGCAAATATTTTGTTGCATTACCCTCAAACTGGTGATGAAAATCGTCGGACTCACCCCATTGTGGAAGGCAAAATGTTGGCCATGCAACGGCGCAGCGCAAACAAGGTATTGAACGCATGATCGTGCTGGCCACCCATCTGGCGGCCGGCGTCGCCCTGCTTTTGTGGTCTGTCCGGTTGATCCGGACCGGAGTGGAACGAGCGTTCCTGCCCGAGTTGAAACGCGGCCTGAAAATCCTGTCTGAAAACCGAATCTCCGCTGCATTGGGTGGCGGTATGGCAGCGATGCTTATGCAAAGCTCGACTGCAGTTGCATTGATCGGAGCCGGATTCGCGGTATCGGGCATGCTGGCCCCACCCTCGGCCCTTGCGCTGCTGCTGGGGGCAGAGGTGGGATCCGCCCTGATGGCAAAGGTGCTGACCCTGCCCGTCCAGGCGGTGATGCCATTCGCATTGCTGGTCGGCGTCGTGGTGTTTTTGAAAGCCGGTCGACGGCGGACGAAACAAATCGGGCGCATCACCATCGGTTTTGCCCTGGTGCTGTTGTCGCTTGGAATGATCCGCGAAGCCACAGTGCCAATCGGGGCCAGCCCAATCGTTCAAAGCATTGCCGCATATTTTCAAAGTGACTTGATCAGCGCCTATGTGGTCGGCGCAATTCTGGCGTGGCTCATGCATTCCAGCCTTGCCGCGGTGCTGACCTTTGCCACATTCGCGGCGTCAGCACTGGTTGGCGGCACGGTGGCCGCCGCACTGGTCATCGGTGCCAATCTCGGTGGCGCCGTGATCTCATTCGCCCTGCTCTGGTCGCAGGAGCGCCCGGCCAAGTTGATCGTCCTTGCCAACCTGGTGGCTCGGGCCTGTGTCACTTTGGTGGCGCTGGCCCTGCTGCTGACCGGCGTACTGAACATATCCGCGTTCGGCACAGCGCCCGGTCAACAGGTGGTGATGCTGCACATTGCGATGAATGTCGCCCTTCTGGTCGTTGCGCTGCCGTTCACCAACCTGCTGATCCGGTTGGCCGACACGTTCGTTCCCCGCCACTCCAGCATCACCGCCGACAACGTGACGGCATTGGACCCCAGCGCACTGGACCACGTGCCTCTGGCGCTGGCCTGCGCACAGCGCGAACTGCTGCGCATGGCTGAAACGGTTCAGGCGATGCTGGTGCCGACCATTCACCTGTTCCGGAACTGGGACCCCGAACTTACCCGCACCATCGAATTGCGGGAAAACGATGTCGACCGCATGCATTTTGATATCAAAATCTACGTCTCGCGCCTGCGGGAAGGCGATCTGACACCTCAGCAGGAGAAAAAGACACTCGAGTTGGTGTCGATGGCCAACAACCTTGAAGAGGCCGCCGACCGGATCGCGGTCAACCTTGTGGCCCTGGCGAAGAAAATGGCTGACGAGGGCATCACATTTTCCAAGGAAGGTCTGACCGACATTGAACAATTCCACGATCAGATCACAACGAACGGCCAGTTGGCTCTGAGCATTCTAACCACCGGCGACGCTGAGGCGGCCCGCCAATTGGTCGCCGAAAAGGATCGCATCCGGATCGAAGAGCAATACCTGCAGGAGCGCCACCTGAAGCGCCTTCAAAGTCGGGGTCCGGCCAGCATCGAGACAACCAATATCCACCAGGAGACGCTGCGCCTATTGAAGCAAATCAACGCGGCGCTGGCCTTTGTGGCCTACCCGATCGCCGAAGAGACGGGCGATCTATTGGAAAGCCGCCTGGCCAAACCGCGGATAATCTCGGACGCACCTTAGTCACAGCACTCGTCGGATCGCACTTAAACAGACCGGCGGCGAAGGCTCCCGCCCTTCCGTGAGTGCAAGGCTTTTCTGGCTTCCTGAACCCGGCAGAATTGACAGTCGGTCCCACCCACATGCTATCGTCATATCAGAATGTTATGACATAAAACCGTTTCTTTGAATTCGAAGCTGTTGAATTGGGAGGTTCTCATGCTGCGACTCTACGTCTGTTCAATGCTGCTGACACTCGGCCCGGCAGGCGTTCTCGCCGACGCTGTGCCGACCAAGGAAGCTGCAGAGGGAACCTTTGCCGAGCGTCCGTTCTCGCCCTATGCCAACCGGACATTCCCGGAGCGCCCTCTTTGGGGGGACACGCACCTGCACACCGGGTTGTCACTGGACGCCGGAACGTTCGGGAACACGCTGCTGCCGGATGACGCCTGGCGATTTGCGAAAGGCCAACAGGTCATCTCGTCGACCGGACAACCGGTTCGGCTTGCGCGCCCACTGGATTGGATGGTTCTTACGGATCATACCGACCTGATGGGGTTTGCCCCGGACCTGCAGGCCGGAAAGCCGGGGGTCTTGGCACATCCCAAGGGTCTGGAATGGTACGAAGGGTACTCTGCGGGCGGAGACGAAGCTGCCAAAGCGGCGTTCGACATCATTTCCAATTTCTCGCAAATGACCCTTCCGGAAGACCTGCTTGAATCATACAGCCCCGGAGCGGACGCCTTTGCGTTTACCTGGGAACATATCGTGATGGCCGCAGAACGGCACAACGACCCGGGCAATTTCACAGCGTTCATCGGTTTCGAATGGACCTCGGTGCCCAAGGGATTCAACCTGCATCGAAACGTCATGCTGCGCGATGGCCCGATCCGTGCGTTGCAGATGGTGCCGCCGGTCACGCAGCCGCCCTATGGGAACACGGATCCGAAGGCACTTTACGAGTGGCTCGAGGAGTACCAGG
This sequence comes from Ruegeria sp. BHSC029, assembly GCF_059613085.1. Lineage (NCBI taxonomy): Bacteria > Pseudomonadati > Pseudomonadota > Alphaproteobacteria > Rhodobacterales > Roseobacteraceae > Ruegeria > Ruegeria sp. BHSC029. The sequence goes on along the minus strand of NZ_JBXWRU010000001.1, from coordinate 117,524 downwards.
CCAAGACCGGAGGCCGTGCCGTTGCTTTCGCGCATAACGGCAATCTGTCGAACGGCTGGATGTTCCCGACCGAAGACACCTATCACGGCGGCAAGGTGGATGAGGAATACGTACAGAACCGCGCCAAGTGGGAACCGCATTACGAGGTCACCCAGATCAAGGGTGACGGCGAAGCCCATCCCTATCTCAGCCCCGACGACCCATTTGCCGACTATGAAAACTGGGATGTCGGGAACCTCGATATCTCCGAGCTGAAAACCGATGACATGCTGGCCGGCGAATACGCGCGCGAGGCGCTGAAGCGCGGGCTGATGCTTGAAGAGAAATTTGGCGTGAACCCCTACAAGTTCGGGATGGGCGGCGCGACGGACAGCCATACGTCGCTGGCAACGGCCGAGGAAGACAACTATTTCGGCAAATCCGTAAGCGCTGAGCCGTCGGCTACGCGCGTTCTGCACCCGTTTGTCGAAAGCGATCTGGGCGCCTTTGAGGGGCATACGCTGGTCGCATCGGGCTATACCGCAGTCTGGGCGTCCGAGAATACGCGCTCGGCCATTTTCGACGCGTTCAAGCGACGCGAGACATACGCCACGACCGGGCCTCGCATCGGGCTTCGTTTCTTCGGCGGATGGGATTTCGATGAGTCCGACCTGCTGACGCGTCTGGTGGCCGATGTGGGATACACCAAAGGGGTGCCGATGGGCGGTGACCTGCGTCCGCCCGAGGGTGAAGGCGCACCGACTTTCCTGATCGGCGCGCTGCGTGACCCCGTCGGTGCGAACCTTGATCGAGTTCAGGTCGTCAAGGGCTGGTTGGATGCAGACGGCGCGCTTCAGGAAAAGGTCTACAACGTGGCCTGGTCCGACGATCGTGCGCTGGATGCCAATGGTAACCTTCCCGAAGTCGGCAATACCGTCGATCTGGATACCGCCAGCTGGAGCAACTCGATCGGCGCATCGGAATTGGTGACCGTTTGGACGGATCCCGACTTCGATCCCAACGCGCGGGCATTCTACTACGTGCGGGTTCTGGAAATCCCGACCCCGCGCTGGGTGCTGTACGACAAGCTTCGTTTTGGAATCGATCTGCCGGCCGAGGCCCAGTTGATCCATCAGGAACGTGCGTATTCGTCACCGATCTGGTACACGCCTGCCAGCGAATGAACCAAGACCGAAACCGGGGGCGCGGGATCGCGCCCTTGGGCCGGGGTCGTTGCTGCAACATCTTCACCCAAGTTGAAATTGGCGATTTGACATGACGGGCCGTTGGGATCAACGATCGGGTATCGAATTGCCAGCAGGTCAGATCTTTCATGCGCTTTTACAAAGAACCGCTGTTCCATTTCATTCTGATCGGGCTGGCCATTTTCGGCTGGTTCTATCTTGTATCCGACGAGGCCGAGCCCCCGGAAGAGGCCGAAACGATCACAATTGACAGCGACGACATCGCGCTTTTGAGAACACGGTTCGAGGCCAGCTGGAAACGCCAACCCACCGACGCCGAGTTGCAGGCGCTGATCGATTCCTGGACCCGCGAAGAAATTCTTGTGCGCGAGGCCCGAAAGCTGGGCTTGGACCGTGGTGATCAGGTGATCCGGGCCCGCCTTGCCCGAAAAATGGAGTTTCTGACTACCGCAATTGCGTCCTCGGTCGCCCCCGAGGAGGCTGTTTTAGAAGAGCATCTGGCCCAGAACGCAGACCGCTTCACGACCCCCACCCTGATCGCGTTTGATCAGATCTATATGGGTGATGCCCCAGACCCGGACGTCGTCGACGATACTCTGCAGGCGCTGAACGGTGGCGCGGATTGGTCCAGCCTTGGCGTTTCGTCCTTGCTGGCGCGGTCGATGCCACTGACAGCCGCGGGTGCAATCGACACAACCTTTGGTCGCGGGTTTGCGTCACAGCTTGACGGGAGCGAGCCGATGATTTGGATCGGTCCGATCAACTCGGGATACGGGCAACATCTTGTCCGCGTGACCGAAGCAAAGCCCGGTTATCTTCCGCCGCTCGCCGAGATCTACGACTCCGTTCTGAACGATTGGCGCAGGGCGACGGCTCAGGACCTGGCGCAGGCTCAATACGAAAGCCTCGCCGCCCAGTACCGTGTCGAGACACCCGAATCCGCAGAGGGCGGCTCGTGAAGACGGTCTTCTTTGTTCTGCTGAGTTTCTGGCTGGGCATGGTTCCGCAATTCGGCCGAGCACACGCGCTTGACCCCGGCTATCTGGACCTGAACGAACTGGCGCCGGGCACCTGGAGAATCCTTTGGCGTATTCCCGACGTGAACGGACAACCCATGGAGATCGATGCGGTTCTGCCCGACCATTGCGCGCCGGCAAATGGCCCGGAGCCAACAGCGGAAAACCAGGCTTGGGTGTCTTCTTGGATTGCAGAATGTGATGCCGAAATCGCGGGCCATGTTGTGGCCATAGACGGGTTGGAGCGCCAGCAGAACGATGTCTTGCTGCGCGTTCGACCGCTGAACACTGAACCCGTGACGCTCAGATTTACGCCTGATGAGGCCGAATTGATGGTTCCGGCGGAGCCTACGATCTGGTCGGTTTTCAGCAGCTACTTTCTGCTTGGGTTCGAACACATTTTGGGCGGCTGGGACCACCTGTTGTTCGTTTTTGCGCTTTTTGTTCTGGTGCGGAACCCATGGCGGTTGGTCGGTGCGATAACCGCGTTCACAGTCGCGCATTCGCTGACGCTGGCGATGGCGACGCTTGGGTTTCTCAACGTGCCCGCCGGCCCCGTCGAAGCCGTTATTGCCTTGTCCATCGTATTCCTTGCTCTGGAAATCCTGAGGCACAAAGAGGGCGAGCTGCGGTTATCCGAGCAATACCCGTGGATCGTCTGCTTCAGTTTCGGCCTGCTGCATGGGCTTGGCTTTGCCGGTGCTCTGGCTGAAATCGGCCTGCCTTCGCAAGAGATCCCTGCAGCGCTGCTGGCTTTCAACATCGGCGTCGAGGCCGGTCAGCTTGCCTTTATCGCAGTGCTCGCGCTTCTGATTGCGATGTGGCGCCTTATCGCGCCACGGAACGCCGGTTGGGTGACCCACTTGGCCACCCCCGTAACAGGCTATGCCATCGGCTGCATATCGCTCTATTGGCTGATCGAGCGGGTCAACGGGTTCTGAGCGCCCAAGCGGTCAATTCACAGATCTTTGCATTCTGGCACGGCGGTCAGAACCGATCCGTCCTTGAGATGTTGCAACAGATTGTCGACCGTCAGATCACCCATCGCGGCACGCGTTTCGACAGTAGCACTGCCCGCATGCGGCAACAGAACCACGTTTGGCAACTCGCGCAACGCTTGTGGAACGCGAGGTTCATCCTCGAAAACATCCAGCCCTGCCCAGCCAAGCGCACCGCTTTGCAGCGCTTCAATCAAAGCTGCCTCGTCAACGACGGACCCGCGGCTGACATTGATCAGCGTGCCCCTGCCCCCCAACGCCCGCATCACCTCGGCGTTGACCAGCTTGTTGGTCGACGGCCCGCCCGGTGTTATGCAAATCAGCACATCCACGTGTTCGGCCATGTCGACCAGTTTGTCGAAATACCGGTATGGCACATCCTTGGGACTGCGGGTGTGATAAGAGATTTCGGGCGACCACGGCGCCAGTTTGTCGGCAATCGCCTGGCCGATACGGCCAAGCCCCAGAATTCCAACCTTTTGATTGTCGGCTGATCGGGTCAAAGGGGCATTGCCTTCTGTCTCCCACCGTCCCGATCGGACGTATTCATGGTCGCGAACAAGCTCTCGGTAGCAGGCCAGCATCAGCAGAACGGCGGTGGTTGCGACCTCGTTGTTAAGCACATTCGGGGTGTGCGTGACGACAACTCCGCGGGCTGCAGCAGCCGTTGCATCGACCGCATCATATCCAACCCCATAGACGCTGATCATCTTCAGGTTTGTCAGTTGGGCCATCAGGTCGGGCGGCACGCCGTCATGTCCGTTCGTGACCACATGGGTGATGCGCGCGGCATCAAAATCGTCCAGCCGGCGAATATCAAATGCGGCGGACAGCCGATCTTTCATCCGGTCGGTAATCCCGCCGATCTGCAACAGCTCAGTCATCCTGACTGACCTTCTGCCGCTGCAAACCCAGCCCGTCGATCCTCAGGTCCATCACGTCGCCCTTCTTCAAATAGACCGGATCGGGCTTGATCCCCATGCCGACCCCGGGCGGTGTGCCGGTCGAAATCACGTCACCGGGATGAAGGGTGAACAACTGGCTCAGATGCTCGATGATCTCGGCAACGGTAAAGATCATGGTGGCCGTGTTTCCGGTCTGCATCCGCTGACCGTTCACATCCAGGGACATGCCCAGCGCCTGAGGATCGGGAACCTCATCGCGGGTTACCAGCCACGGACCGGTCGGACCGAACGTGTCGCAGGACTTGCCCTTGGTCCATTGTCCGGTCAGCTGCGTCTGGAAATGCCTCTCGGACACGTCATTGACGATGCAATAACCGGCGACATAGTCCAAAGCATCGGCCTTGGAGACGTATTTCGCCGTTTTGCCGATCACCACACCCAACTCGCATTCCCAATCGGTATGGGTGGACCCGCGCGGCATCACAACGTCATCATAAGGCCCCACGATGGCGGAATTTGCCTTGAAGAACAGGATCGGATGCTTGGGAATATCCGCGCCCGTTTCGGCAGCATGGTCCGAGTAGTTCAGTCCGATGCACAGAAATTTTCCGATCTTGCCCACGCAAGCTCCGATCCGCGGATCCCCTTCAACAATCGGCAGGCTTTCGGGATCAATTGCGCGCAGCCTGTCCAGCACGGCGTCGCCCAGCGTTTCACCGGTGATATCGGTGACATGGGCGGACAAATCCCGCAATTGCCCCGCAGAGTCGACCAACGCAGGCTTTTCCGACCCTGCGGCTCCGTAGCGAACAAGTTTCATTTCGGTTCCTTTTAGTGATTGTCCCGCGGCAGGAATTGCCGCGCGATGTCCCTGAATTTGTCGGCGCCCTTCAGCGTCATGCCGCGATCCAGACGATCGACCTTCTCACGGAAGATCTCCTGCCAGGGTGACTGGTCGGGCGGGACCGAATAGCCACCTGCAGCTTCCAGTTCGCGGGCGCGTTCATGCAGCTCCTCCAGCGGAACAAGCATATCCGCAGTACCTTTGCCCAGATCGATGCGCAACCGATCGCCATTTCGCACCAGCGCCAGCCCGCCGCCTTCGGCCGCCTCGGGCGAGGCGTTCAGTATCGACGGGCTTCCGGACGTGCCGGACTGGCGCCCATCACCGATGCAGGGCAGCGCCTCGACCCCTTGTTTCAACAGGTATGAGGGCGGCCGCATGTTCACCACCTCGGCCGCGCCCGGGTAACCTTTGGGTCCGGCGCCGCGCATGATCAGGATACAGTCTGCGTCGATGTTTTCTGCCGGATCATCGATGCGGTGATGAAAGTCCTCAGGCCCGTCAAACACGACCGCCCGGCCCTCGAAAGCATTGGGGTCATCCGGGTTCGACAGGTAGGCCTCGCGGAAAGCGGACGAGATCACCGATGTCTTCATGATCGCGCTTTCGAACAGGTTGCCCGAGAGATTGATGAACCCGGCCTGATGCTTGACCGGATTTCTCACCGGCTTGATCACGTCGTCGTTCAGCGACCGGCGTGTCCCGCAGTTCTCGCCCATCGACTGGCCGTTGACCGTCAGCGCATCGGGATTGGGCAGCAATCCGGCATCAATCAACTCACCGACCACGGCAGGGACACCGCCGGCGCGCTGGTAATCTTCTCCAAGGTATTTCCCGGCCGGCTGCATGTTGACCAGCAGCGGTACGTCGTGACCCAGGCTTTGCCAGTCATCGTTGTTGAGAGGAACGCCTAGGTGCCGGGCGATCGCATTCAAGTGGATCGGCGCGTTCGTCGATCCACCGATCGCCGAGTTGATGACGATCGCATTTTCAAATGCCGCCCGCGTCATGACATCGCTTGGGCGCAGATCCTCCCACACCATTTCCACGATGCGCTTTCCGGTTTCATAGCTGATCTGTCCGCGTTCCCGGTACGGGGCCGGTATCGCGGCGGACCCGGGCAGTTGCATTCCCAAGGCTTCGGCCAGGGAATTCATCGTGGTCGCCGTTCCCATCGTGTTGCAATAGCCAACAGAAGGCGCCGAAGCCGCCGCGATTTCCATGAACTCATCAGTGTCGATCTCACCGGCAGCAAGGTCTTCCCGAGCCTTCCAGATCACGGTTCCCGACCCCGCGCGTTCACCCTTCCACCAGCCGTTCAGCATCGGGCCGACCGACAGAGCGATTGCGGGGATGTTTACGGTGGCTGCCGCCATCAAAAGCGCCGGCGTGGTCTTGTCGCAACCGATGTTCAGAACCACGCCGTCGATCGGGTAACCAAACAGACTCTCGACCAGCGAAAGATAGGCCAGATTGCGATCCAGCGAGGCAGTAGGCCGCTTACCCGTTTCCTGAATCGGGTGCACCGGAATTTCGATGCACGTGCCGCCGGCCGCGATGATCCCGTCGCGTACGCGTTTGGACAGTTCCAGGTGGTGGCGGTTGCACGGGCTGAGATCGCTACCCGTTTGCGCAATGCCGATGATTGGCTTGCCGGATTGAAGCTCGGCGCGGGTCAGGCCGTAATTGAGATACCGTTCCAGATACAGCGCGGTCATCTCGAGGTTCTCCGAATTCATGAACCATTTCCGCGACCGCAGATCGTCCTTTGTTATCTTCGTCATTGGCCTGACCACCCCCCATCGATTATGTGTGTATGTCCTGTGGTGAAAGCACTCTCATCGCTTGCCAGGTAGACGACCAGTGCCGCTATTTCTTCCGCCTTGGCGACGCGGCCCATGGGCTGGCGGGCCACGAACTGCGCCATGGCTTCTTCCCTGCTGCCCAGTTCTTGGGCTAAAGCCTCGACCCGATCGCGCCAACTGGGGCTGTCGACCGTTCCGGGGCAGATGCAGTTGCAGCGGATGCCCTTCGTGATGAAATCAACCGCAACCGATTTCGTCAGCCCCACAACCGCAGCTTTGGTCGCGCCATAGACAAAGCGGTTGGGCGCGCCGATGATCGACCCCAAAGCGGAAGACATGTTGATGATCGAGCCGCCGCCCCGTTCGACCATCCCCGGCAGCACAGCCTTCGTTGTGCGCATCATGGACCGCACATTGAGGTCCATCGCAAAATCCCACTCTTCATCGGTGGCGTCCAGGATGGTCCCGTGATGCACGAAGCCCGCACAGTTGAACAACACGTCCGGATTTGCCCGCTCAGCCCCCTGAGCGACGCTGGCGTCATCGGTGACGTCCATCTCGAAAATTTCGATATTTTCGAGATTCTCGGACCGAATCGAAGAAAGGTTTTCGAGGTTGATATCCGTCGCAAACACCTGCGCCCCTTCGCGCGCCATTGCAATTGCGCTGGCACGACCGATACCCTGTCCGGCGGCCGTCACAAGGACGCGCTTCCCCACAAGTCTTTCTGACATATGTAAAATTTACCTTTCACTACTTGCGATCAAACACCAGGACCCCGGGCCCGAGTGCGACCGGGCAGCACCAAAAAAATCTGCACGGAAACGCGACAGGCTTTGGCGCAGGAACTTGATGCCGTTAGCGTATGACAGAGATTTTGGTTTGGCTATAACCATGCGTGGTGCGGCCCGAAGGAGGACAAGCAAGCATGAGTGAACAGCGCAAAGTGACCCTTTTGGGCACCGGCCTAATGGGGGCGCCGATGGCACGAAACCTGCTTGCGGCAGGCTTTCCCCTGACCGTTTGGAACCGTAGCGCCGAAAAGGCACGGCCATTGGCGGACCAAGGTGCCGCGGTTGCAGACACCCCGGCCCACGCGGTTGCCCAAGCCGATGTGATCGTGACCATGCTGGCCGACGGATACGCAACCGGCCCGCTGCTTGAAGACCCTTCTTTCTGCGACCAGCTGAAACCTGGTGCCGTCTGGATCGACATGTCCAGCGCCAAGCCTGAACATGCCCGCGCGCAGTCGGCCCAACTCGAAACCCTCGGCCTGCGGCATCTGGATGCCCCAGTCTCCGGTGGCACCAAGGGGGCCGAGGCGGGCTCGCTGGCGATCATGGTGGGCGGCGATGAGAAGGTCATGCGGGAGGTCCTGCCAATCCTCTCCGCCATGGGGCGCCCCGTGCATGTCGGCCCCAGCGGCGCCGGACAGTTGTGCAAACTGGCCAATCAGACAATCGTGGCCGTCACGATTTCCGCCGTTGCCGAGGCAACCCTGCTGGCCGAACAAGGTGGCGCAGACCCGGCTGCTTTGCGCGCCGCGCTTCGCGGTGGGTTTGCCGACAGCGTGATCCTGCAGCAGCACGGGGAACGCATGTCCAACCGGGACTTCGTTCCCGGCGGACTCTCGAAGTTTCAGCTGAAGGATCTGGACAACACCTTGGCTGAGGCGCGCGGTCTGGGCCTGGAACTGCCCAATACGCAAGCCGTACGCGACCGGTTCGAATACCTGATAAACGAAATGGATGGGGCCGGGCTGGATCATTCTGCGCTCTACCTCGAACTCAGAAAACGGAATGGCATGTCGTGACGCATATCCTCATCATCGGCGGCGGTGGAATGCTGGGGCAGAAACTGGCGCATCACATTTCGGCCGAACAGACCTTTGGCCCGGACGCCCGTGTATCATTGTTCGACCTTTCATTTCCGGCCGAGGGTGCACCGGGAGAAAAAACCGTTGGCGACATCGCGGTCCCAAACTCGGCCAAGCTTCTGGCCGCTCAGCGCCCTGACGTGATCTTTCATCTGGCCGCGATTGTCTCGGGTCAGGCAGAAGCTGATTTTGGCCTTGGTTGGGACGTCAACCTGATGACGACCTGGGCACTGTTGAACGCATTGAAGGACGAGCATGACGCCACCAGCGGCGCCTACCGCCCGCGGCTGGTCTTCGCTTCGTCCATAGCCGTCTTTGGCGCCCCTTTCCCCGCAAGGATCGACGATGAATTCCTGTGCGCCCCTCTGACCAGCTACGGGGCGCAGAAGGCTGCGTCCGAGTTGATGATTTCCGACTTCAGTCGAAAAGGATACATCGACGGCATCTCCCTGCGGCTGCCGACGCTGTGCGTGCGGCCCGGCAAGGCAAATGCCGCCGCTTCCTCCTTCTTTTCGGGTATCATTCGAGAGCCCCTGAACGGGCTTGAGGCGGTTCTGCCGGTCCACGACACCGTTCGCCACTGGCACGCCAGCCCTCGGGCAGCGGCAAGATTTCTGACCCACGCGGCCGATCTCGATACGAAGCTGCTGAACGACCGGCGCGCCCTGAACATGCCCGGCATCAGTTGTACGGTCGCCGAACAGATCGAAGCTCTGCGCACTGTCGCCGGTCAAGACGCGGTCAACCTGATCAAGCATGCTCCCGACCCCGACATAGAGCGCATTGTCAAAGGCTGGCCACGCGACTTTCAAACCGACCGCGCGCTTGAGCTGGGCTTCCGCGCAGAGTCGAGCTTTGAAGACATCATCCGCGTTTATCTTGAGGATGACTTCCGCGCTTAGTCGCCCATCGTCTTGCCTGTAAGGTGGCGCTTGAGGTGGTCATGAATCTTCTGCTTGGTCAGTTGCTCATCGCCGGACAATGCGGCCTCGAGGATGTCGGCGTGATGCCGGATGTTCTCTGAGATGAACTCGAACCGCCGGTCCGCCACCATCAGCTGCTGCCGGAATTGCGCGTAAATTCGGCCGTGCATCTGCTTCAACGTTTCCGATCCGCAGGCCGAGATCAGCGTTTGATGGAATTCCTTTTCCGAGGCAAACCAGATCTCGATCAGCTCGCTGGGGTCGTCGGTGGCATGAATGCGCTTTTCGATATGGCTCAGCTTGTGATGCGCCGCAGTCAGTCTGGCTTCCCAATCCACCCCGCCGTTGCGGATCGACATTGCGGTGCCTTCTCCCTCCAGCAAAACGCGGATGTGGGTCAGCTCGATCAGTTTTTGCGGCGAACGCTTCGGGACACGAAAGCCCTTCTGCTCCTGAAAGTCCACCAAACCCACCGATGACAAACGAAAAAGAACTTCGCGAACCGTGCTGGCCGAGCACCCATAGTCCTTGCGCAACTCTTCGGCCCGAACCTTGGCACCATGCTCGAATCCGTTCGAGATCAGACGCATTTTAAGGTGCTGATAAATATCTACTTCTTCATTCATTCCGGTTTGCACCTTTCAGGTCTGGCCACTTAGTGTCCTAATCATATTTTCGATTTATTGCAAGAATCTCGAATTTCTTGAAAATTTCATATTTTACTTGTTGCATTCGATTCGACCGCTTAACGTCTAGCAGCGTGTCGACAAGGGAGGCGGCAAGATCTCCCACCCGGCGCACTGCTCAACGTCTGGGAGGACAATATGAAAATAGTCAAGACAGCGGCTGTTGCGGCCGTAGCAACGACGATGGCGGCCGGTTTCGCGGTGGCTGAAACGACCAAGCTGAGAATTCAAACCCATTTCTCGCCCGAGACGCTGTCCGGGCAGATGGCGGCAAAATACGTCGAAGACATCCAGGAAATGTCGAACGGCGAGATCGAAGTCGAGATGTTCTACTCGTCCTCGGTGGTCAAATCGGTCGAAACCTTCGATGCCGCGGCGACAGGCATCCTCGACTGCGACATGACCGGCGGCGGCTATCAGACCGGCAAAAACCCGGCCTTCCAGTTCGCGGGCGATCTGCTGGGCGGTTATCAGAACCCCTATCAGCAAATGGCATGGCTGCTGCACGGTGGCGGCAGAGATGCCGTCAATGACCTGTACAACGGCTACGACATGGAATTCATCGGCTGGTGGATCCCGGGGCCGGAATCTCTGGCCTCGACCAAGCCGATCGCCAAGGTCGATGACTTCAAAGACTGGAAATTCCGTTCGCCCCCGGGCCTGGCCACCAAGGTCTTTGCCGAGTTGGGCGCATCGCCGATCGTGATGGACTTCAACGAAATCTTCACCGCTCTGGAAACCGGCATCATCGACGGCGCGGATGCTGCGAACCTGACCAACAACGTGGGTCTGGGTCTGTACGAAATCGCCGGTCACACGAACTATCCCGGCTTCCACTCGATGCCCGCAGACCACCTGGCCTGCCGCAAGGACGTTTGGGACGCGATGCCTGCACATCACAAAAAGATCATGGAAGTCGCGATGGACAGTCTGGCGCTGCACAATGCGACGATCAACGAAGTGCAGAACGCTCAGACCGCCAAGGACCTGAAGGCCAAAGGCGTTCAGCTGTATGAGTGGACGCCGGAAGATCTGGCCGCCTACCGCGCAGCCGTTCAGGTCGGGTGGACCGAGTTCGCCACGACCCCAGAGGCCAAGGCGCTGTTGGAAAGCCACATCAACTTCCTGCGCGATCTGGGCGCAATGCAATAATCGGGCTTCGGCCATTCAACGACAATCGGAAAGGCCGTGCTGACGGCCTCTCCGAATGTGCCCGGGACCCTGCATTTCATGAAAATCACCAAGATCACCAGCCATGTACTGCAGTACAAGATGCCCGAAGTCCTGGGGTATTCGCAGCAGTATTATGACAAGCGCACAACCCATCTGGTCGAGGTTCAAACCGACGAAGGCGTGACCGGCTGGGGAGAGTGTTTTGGCCCCGGCAACGTAGCAAGAGCCAACAAATCCATCGTTGAACAGGTCATTCAGCCGATGGTTCTGGGGCTGGACCCTTTGGACAAGGACGTGATCTGGCACAAGGTGTACAACCTTCTGCGAGATCATGGGCAAGGCGGAATGCCGATACAGGCGCTGTCCGGCGTGGACATCGCCCTTTGGGACATCGTCGGCAAGGTGGCCGGTTTGCCGCTGCACAAACTCATCGGCGGCGCGCATCGGACAAGCGTTCCCTGCTACGGCTACGGGATGATGCTGCGGGATGAGCCGATCGCCGACCTTGCCGCCCGGTTCGAGGACGAAGCCGCAACGATCAAGGACATGGGGTTTGTCGCCACCAAGATGAAGACCGGGTTCGGACCCAAACCGGACGTACAGCTCTGCGAGGCGGTGCGTCGCGGGGTTGGAGACGACTTTCCCTTCATGGTCGACGCAAATCATGCCTACACGACCTCGGACGCGTTTCATGTGGGCCGCGCCTTGGAAGAGCTTGACGCCTATTGGTTTGAAGAACCGGTGGCCCCTGAGGATCTTGATGGCTATCGCGAACTGCGCGCGGGGCTGAAGGTCAATATCTCCGGCGGCGAGGCTGTGTTCAATCGCTGGGCATGGCGCGCGCTTCTCGAAAACCGCAGTGTCGATATCGCTCAGCCCGAAGTATGCGCGTTGGGCGGAATCTCTGAGTATCTGCGGGTACTTGCGCTGTGCCACGCACACTTCGCCCCGGTCGTCAATCACGTCTGGGGAAGTGCGGTTGCTGTGGCCACCAACCTGCATCTGCTCGCGGCAATGCCGGCAATTCCGGGCGGTCTGCACCCTTGGGAACCGATGTTGGAATTCGACACCACGGACAACAAGTTTCGCGACGATCTGCTGACCGTTCCGCTGGAGATACAGAAACAAGTCAAGGCCAACAAAGGCCGCGTGACGATCCCGACCGGCCCCGGACTGGGTGTCGAGCCGGACCTGGAATTTATCGATCACCACCGGATCGACGGATAAGGACGAGGGCTACGTGATGCAAAAAAACTCAGGCGGAATACTGGAGTGGCTCATCCCGCTCGCCTTCGTCGCAACGGCCAGTTGGCTCGTCTGGCATCTGCCGGCCTTCCTGTTGGACTGGCTGCCCTACACGTCCGAATCTCTGAAAAGCCAGGTAACGGAAATCTATCTGCGCAGCGACGTGACGCCCGAAATGACCGGGGTTTTCGGCGGATTTGTCGACATTGTCGATATCGGCGCGCTGATACTGCTGCCGATCCTTGCGGTGATCGGAACCAAGACCGTCCAGCCGGCCGCGATGGAATACGAGGGCACGACTGCGATGGACCGCTTCGCCCTTTTCATCGGCCGGGTCACGATGATGATGATCGCCATCATGACGGTGGTGATGCTGTACGAAGTCTTCATGCGCTACATCCTCGAAAAGCCGACCGAATGGGCCAACGAGATGACACTGTGGTTCGCCAGCTTCGTGTTCCTGATGTCCGGCTACTATGCCATGCAGCAACGCAGCCATATCCGGATCTTTCTGCTGTATGATGCGGTTCCTCGCTGGTTGCAGCGGGTGTTCGACACGATCTCGACCATCCTGATCGTGATGTTCGCGTTCTTTCTGGTCTACGGCAGCTATCAGCAGGTTTTCGTCAACAAACTCTACAAATGGGAGCTTTATGGCTCGGCCTTCAACCCGCCGATACCGGCGACGTTGCAACCCATGGTCCTGATCGTGATCACCCTGGTCGCCATGCAGGCCGTTCTGAACCTGATCGCGGATTGGAACAAAGAACCGGAAATCCACACGGATGAACCGGACGAAGACGAAATTGAAATGATCAAACGAGCGGTGGGACAAGACTGATGGATATTGGAACGATCTCACTCATCCTGATGGTCGCCCTGATCGTGCTTCTGGCGATCGGGATGCCCCTGGGTCTGGCCTCGGCCTCGCTTGCGGTTCTGGTTCTTGTTCTGAAGTTCGAGCCGACACTTCTTTTGAACCCGTTTTCATTCGGCGATGGCATTCTGACCGGACGCCCCGGGACTGGGCCACTCTATATTCTGGCGCAGAAGATATATGGGCTCTTAACGGACTACGTGCTCATATCCGTGCCATTGTTCATCTTCATGGCATCGCTGCTGGAGCGATCCGGGATCGCGCGCGACATGTATTCTTCGCTGAATGTCTGGCTGTCCAGAACTCGTGGCGGCATTGCGATCGTGACCTCGATCATGGCGGTGATCATGGCGGCCATGTCCGGCATCATCGGTGGTGAGGTTGTCCTGCTGGGTCTGATCGCCCTGCCCCAGATGCTGCGCCTCGGCTACGATCAGAACCTCGCCATCGGCGTCATCTGCGCCTCGGGGTCGCTGGGGACCATGATCCCGCCCTCGATCGTTCTGATCATCTATGGGCTGATCACCGAAACCTCGATCAAGTCGCTGTTCACGGCGTCTTTCATTCCCGGCTTCATGCTGGCCTCGATGATCATCCTGTACATCATCATTCGCACGCGGCTGAATCCTCACCACGCGCCGCTTCCGGAACCGGACCCGAGCGACCCCGAACCGGCTGAAAAGCGCAAACTGTTTGCCGCCTTCATGAGCATCGTCGTCGCCGGATTTTCCACCGTTCTGTTTATCCGGGCCGCGTTTTTCGAGCTTTCCGGCTCGAACGCTGCCAGCCAAGGCGAGCCCGCGCGATTGGGGACAGCTGACTACCTGCCCTGGTTTGCCGGTATTACGATCGTCGCCCTTCTGCTGATCTTCTTCGTCTTTGGCAAAGAGCGCGCCAAAATCGGGTGGGAAATGGGCAAAGGCCTCGTCGCGCCGCTGGTCGTCATCGGCGTCGTTCTCGGCTCGATCTATGGCGGGATCACAGGCATCACCGAGGCAGCAGGCATGGGCGCCTTCGCCGTTCTGATCATCGCCATCCTGCGGGGCGAAGGATCGTTCGAGCTGGTTTGGGACAGCTTGATGCGAACGCTGAAATCCACAGGCACCATCATCTGGGTCACCATCGGCGCCGCCGCGCTGGCGGGTGCCTACACCATTGCCGGCGGGCCCCAATACGTGGCCGATCTGATCGTTGGGCAGGACCTGCCGACGATGCTGGTCATTCTGGTTATGATGCTGATCCTGCTGTTCATGGGCGCGTTTATGGATTGGGTCGGCATCGTGCTTTTGATCATTCCGGTCTTTCTGCCGATCGTTCTGCGCCTTCCCATCGAGGAAATCGGACTCATCGGCCAGTTGCAGCCCAGCCATGTCGCGATCTGGTTCGGCGTCGTGTTCTGTATGAACATGCAGGTCAGCTTCCTGTCGCCCCCGTTCGGCCCGGCGGCGTTCTACCTGAAATCGGTGGCCCCGCCGCATATCAGCCTGACGGATATCTTCCGCGGCTTCCTGCCATTCATCGGGATCCAGCTGCTGGCGCTTTCCGTTCTTCTGATCTGGCCGGGCATCATCGCGCTGCTTTTGTGAGGTTGCACCCATGCTGACACAAGATCAGATTGGCAAGTTCCAGACGGACGGATACCTCGTGGTCGAGGATGTAATTCCCGGTGACGTCCTTGATCGGGTGCAAGCCGAATACTCGGATGTCCTGAACCGGCTCTTTGACGGTTGGTACGAAAAAGGGCTGGTCAAGGACGAACCATCCGGGATGTCATTCTGGGACAAACTTCTGTCCGCTTATCAGGCCGGTTGCGACTATTTCCAGCCGCTGGACATCTCATTGCCCGGCGACCGGATCATGGCTGACACACCGTTCCATATAGGACCCGCAGTGTTCGACTTGCTGACGGCCCAGCCCATGCTTGACATCGTCGAGCAGTTGATCGGGCCAGAGTTGGTCAGCAATCCGATCCAGCACGTTCGGCTGAAGCCCCCCGCCCTCAAGCTGTCCAAGGATGAGGTGCGCGCGCATATCACCGCAACAGACTGGCATCAGGACCGGGCAGTTGCGTTGGAGGATGCGGACCAAACCGACATGGTCACTGTCTGGATTGCCGTCAACGATGCAACGATCGAGAACGGCTGCCTGCAAGTGCTGCCAAAGGCACAGGACCAATCCATCCTGCCGCATTGCGCGCGCACGCAGACAGGCATTGCCGACGGGTTTATTGACGAAGACCGAGCCGTGCCCTTGCCCGTCAAGGCGGGCGGGGTCATCCTGTTTCACCCGCTGACGCCACATGCGTCGCTGGTCAACGAAACGGACCGGTTCCGCTGGTCGTTCGACATCCGCTTCAGTGCGGCAGGCCAACCCACCGGTCGAGACCATTTCCCCAGCTTCATCGCAAGATCCAGATCGCGCCCCGAAACCGAGCTGCGGGATTGGCGTGTCTGCAAATCCAATTGGGAGGCGGCGCGAGCAAAGCTGTCTGGACAGCCGCATATAGATATTCACCGGTGGACATCGGACTCGCCGTTCTGCGCCTAGCTGCAGCCGCCAGGAAAGCTGATTATGACTTTTGTACGTTTAGATCGAACGGATAGCGTGGTGGTTGCAACTCGGCTGCTGGAGGCCGGCAGTGTGGTCGAAGGCGTCACGACCAATGCGCGCATCCCATCGGGCCACAAGGTCGCCACGGCGACCCTTGCACCCGGCGATCCGGTCAGAAAATACGCCCAGATCATTGGTTACGCCACCCAACCGATCCACCCCGGCGATCATGTACACACCCATAATGTCGAGTTCCGAAACACCAGCGTGGACTATGAGTTTGCGACGGATCACAGGCCTATGAGACCCGCCACCTCGGTCGATACGTTCATGGGCTACCATCGGGACAGCGGTCGGGTCGGCACGCGCAATTACATTGCGGTTCTGACCACCGTGAACTGTTCTGCTACCGCGGCCCGCATGATCGCTAACCACTTCACGCCGGACAAGCTTGCCGCGTATCCGAATGTCGACGGCGTGGTGGCCTTTGTCCACGGAACGGGCTGCGGAATGGCAGATTCCGGCGACGGTTTCGAAGCTCTTCAACGGGTCATGTGGGGGTTTGCAAAACATCCCAACCACGCTGCCGTTCTGATGGTCGGTCTGGGCTGCGAAATGAACCAGATCGACTGGCTGCTGGACGCATATGGGTTGAAGCAGAGTCCAACCTTCCAGACGATGAACATCCAAAACGTTGCCGGGTTGCGTCGGACCGTGGAAATGGGCATCAGCAAGATCAACCAGATGCTGCCCATTGCCAATGAGGCAAAGCGCAGAGAAGCCCCGGCGTCTGAACTGATGGTTGCGCTGCAATGTGGTGGATCGGACGCTTGGTCCGGTGTGACGGCGAACCCGGCGCTCGGACATGCCTGCGACCTGTTGGTCGCTCAAGATGGCACGGGTGTCCTCGCGGAGACGCCCGAAATCTACGGAGCCGAACATCTTTTGACCCGCCGTGCCCTTGACCGCGCAACTGGGGAAAAACTGATCGGACTGATCGATTGGTGGCAGGACTACACCGCTCGCAATCACGGTTCGATGGACAACAACCCCAGCCCCGGCAACAAGCAAGGGGGTCTGACGACCATCCTCGAGAAATCGCTGGGGGCTGCGGCGAAGGGCGGAACCACCCCTTTGACCGGTGTATTCAAATACGCCGAACCCATCACCGCCAAAGGCTTCACCTTCATGGACAGCCCCGGATACGACCCGGCCTCGGTGACCGGCCAGATCGCGGCCGGGTGCAACCTTGTGTGTTTTACCACGGGGCGCGGGTCGGCCTTTGGGTCCAAACCGGCACCAACACTGAAAATCGCCACCAATTCCGAATTGGCGGCGCGTATGCCCGAAGACATGGACGTGGACGCGGGCGACATTCTGACCAAAGGCGTCAGCGTCGAAGAAAAAGGACAGGAGATATACCTACGGCTGCTCCAAGTCGCCTCCGGCGCGCGAACCAAGTCCGAGGCACAGGGCTTGGGTGATTACGAATTCGTTCCCTGGCAAATCGGAGCGGTGATGTGAAACATATCCTCGTAGCCGGCGGCGGATTGATCGGTATCCGCCACGTCCGCGCCGTCATTGAGCATCCCGGCTGCACGTTGGTCGGGTTGGCCGATCCGGATGGCTCAATCCAGATCGACGCGCCGCGTTTTGCCAGTATGGACGAGGTGCAGGACACAGTGGATGGTGTCATCATCGCGACGCCGACCCGCCTGCATGCCGAACATGGCATTCTGGCCGCATCCCGCGGTTGGAATATGCTGATCGAAAAGCCGGTTGCCGCGTCGGTCGATGATGCCCTGCGCCTTAAGACGGCCGTTAGCGAGGCCAATGTCCGCAGCCTGGTCGGCCACCATAGGCGGTACCACACAACCTTGCAGCACCTGAAGGAGGTGATCGCGCAAGGTACGATCGGACAAGTCATCAACGTCTCGTTGCTGTGGGCCATGCGTAAACCCGACAGCTATTTTGAACAGAACTGGCGGACTTCCGATGGCAGCCCGGTGATGATCAATCTCGTGCACGATATCGATGTCCTGCGCTTTGTGATCGGAGAAATCTCGGAGGTTGTCGCCCTGCCCGGCGCGTCAATCCGCGGATCGGATCGGATCGAAAGCGGCGCTGTCGCGATCGCATTCGAAAACGGCGCGACGGGTACCATCAGCTTTGCCGACACCGCGCCCAGCCCTTGGGGGTTTGAAGCCGGAACCGGCGAAAATCCGAACATCGGCACGACCCGCCAGGACATGATGTGGATCACGGGAACCAGGGGCGCCTTCAGTTTTCCATCCATGACCCTGTGGCGCGGACAGGATTGGGGCACTGCAGCCCAAAAAGACCAACTTCCAAGGCCGGACCAGACACGCACACCGCTGGAGGCGCAACTGGATCACTTCCTTGACGTGATCGATGGCGCCCCACCTTTGATCGACGTCGGGGATGCAGCCCGGACGCTCGAAGTCACATCACGCATCGAACAGGAGCTGAAGGCGCGAACCGCTCGAGCGCGGGCGCCGGCCTGACTGAGACGCGGCAGAGCAAAATTTCGGACCATTCAAAAGACCAATGACTATTCCCCGGGCAATATGAGCAATCAGACTGCAAATCCGCCCGCGACAGACACAAGAATGATAACCAGACTTATTCACGGAAAGGGAAACCAATGAGCAAACCATCAATTGGGTTTATCGGCCTTGGACTCATGGGCGGAGCCATGGTGAGCCGGCTGTTGGACCAGGGATACTCGGTCACGGTGTTGGGAAACCGCGACCGCACACATCTGGATGCCGCGATTGACCGGGGCGCCCGCGAGGCGCAAAACGCGCGGGAGTTGGCTCAGGCCAGCGACATCGTGATGCTGTGCATGGGAACGTCTGAGCAGGTCGAGGGCCGTATGCGCGGTGCTGATGGAGTGATCGCGGGACTGAAGCCCGGGGCGATCGTCATCGACTTTGGCACCTCGCTTCCGGGCAGTACACGCGCCCTGGCCGAGGAGGTTGCCGCAGCCGGCGGAAGCTACCTTGACGCGCCACTTGGCCGGACGCCGTCGCATGCGCTGGAAGGCAAGCTCAACATCATGACGTCCGGCGACAAGGCTGCCTTCGACAAGGCCGAGCCGACACTGAAGGATCTGGGCGAAAACGTCTTCTACCTGGGCCCTGTCGGATCGGGACATACGATCAAGCTGATCAACAACTTCTTCGGCATGACGGTCGCGAACGCGATGGCCGAAGCCTTTGCCATGGCTGACATCACCGGCGTTAACCGCAAGCAGCTGTATGACGTTATGGCCGCGGGGCCGCTGCATTCCGGAATGATGGATTTCGTCAAAGCCTACGGTGTCGAGAATGATCCAAACCAGCTGGCTTTTGCCATCAAGAACGCGGCAAAAGACCTTGGGTATTATGAGCGAATGGCGCGCGACGCCGGCGTAACCAGCGTGATGTCGCAGGGTGCGCTTTCCGCGCTGAACGACGCGCGCGACCACGGTCAGGCGGATGACATGGTCAGCCAGATGGTTGACTACTACGTCAGACGTTTCAACACCTGATCGATGGCCGTCACCGCCAACCCCACTGCGGATCTGCCGCGCCTCGGCATCGTGCTGATGCTGACGGCGTGGCTGTTCTTTTCGCTGGTGGACCTTGGGGCCAAATGGTTGGCGTTGGCCGGCGTGCCGGCATTTCAGTTGGCGTTCATGCGTTATGCAGGGCACTTCGTGATCTCAGTGGGCGTGATCGCCAAGGGCGGGATCGAGGCCAGCCGGTTCAAGACGGACCACCCTTGGCAGGTGATAAGCCGGGCCTTGCTGCTGATTTCGGCGACCGTTTTCAATTTTTATGCCCTGCGGTTTTTGCCGCTGACCGTCGTGTCGGCAATCATGTTTTCCAGCCCGGTCATTGTGTGTTTTCTGTCCGTCTTTGTGTTGAAAGAAAGCGTGGGCCCATGGCGTTGGACGGCCATCATCCTCGGCTTCCTAGGGGTGTTGGTTGTCGTGCGGCCGTTTGGTTCGGCCTTTCATCTGACCATGCTGCTGATCGTCTACAATGCCACCGCGTTGGCCTTGTACTCGATCATGACGCGCAGGCTGTCGGGGGTTGTTGCCGTGGACACCATGCAATTCTACCTCGGGCTTACCGGGACGGTGGTCCTGCTGCCCTTCGCCATCTGGTTTTGGATCCAACCGGAAAACACCTGGAGCCTGATCGTCCTGATCAGTCTTGGCGTCTTTGGATGGTGCGGGCATCAACTGCTGACGAACGCGCATCGGTTCGGAACGGCGAACCAGCTGATGCCATTTACCTATTCGTTCCTGATCTATGTTGCGATCTGGGGCTATCTGTTCTTTGACACGGTACCGGACGCATTCACGTTGGCAGGGGCTGCGCTGATCATGGCCGCCGGTCTCATCATCTGGAAAAGAGAAAAGAAATGACGCGAATTGCCTGCATCGGCGAAGCAATGATTGAATTGTCCATGCTGGAAACCGGCGCGAAGGTGGGTGTCGCGGGGGATACGTTGAACACGGCCATCTACATGCACCGCGCAGCGCCTGACCTGCAGGTGGAGTATGTGACATGTTTGGGCGACGACCCGTTCTCGGGGCGCATCGCGGACTTCATCGCCACTCATGGCATCGGGACATCCGGCATCCGCATCATTCCGAACGCCTCTCCGGGCCTGTACGCGATCACGACCTCTGCGGACGGTGAACGCAGCTTTACCTATTGGCGCAGCGAAGCGGCCGCCCGTCAGCTTTTTGCCAATCACGACTTTAGCTCGTTGAACGGCTATGACGTGCTGTACTTGTCGGGGATTTCCGTGGCCATTCTTCCGCATTCGGTAAGGCTTGCGCTTCTGGACTGGCTCGACGGCGCTTCAGTCCGGTTGGTCTATGACAGCAACTTTCGTCCACGTCTTTGGGATAGCGTTGAACACGCCCGGCAGATCAACCAACGCCTTTGGCGGCGTGCGGACATCGCCCTGCCATCCATCGACGACGAGATGGCACTTTTCGGGGAAAGCGCCGAACAGGTGGCGGCGCGCTTTGCGGGTCATCACGGAATCGGCGCGTTGAAGCGCGGAGAGAATGGCCCCCTGTCCATTGGTCAGAGCATTGACCAAACCTATGAGCCTGCCAAAAACGTGCTGGATACGACCGCGGCAGGCGACAGTTTCAACGGTGGGTACCTCGCGGCGTTGCTGACTGGGAAATCACAGGCCGAGGCCCTGATGGCTGGACACAATCTGGCATCCACCGTTGTTCAGTTCCGCGGCGCGATCATTCCCGGATAAACGGCGCGAGATCCTCGGCTCCGACAAGACGCAAAAGCGGCATTAGCGGATCTGGCTGCTTGGCAGCCAAAGCGATTTCCGACGCGCAAGGATCGTTCAGCGCCCGACCTTTGGCGGTCTCGGACATGCAATAGGAGACCCAGGCCCGCATCCCCGCGATCACCGCCTGAGAGCCGGTCTCACGAAGTGTGGAAACAAATCGATAGGGCAGCTTCTGGCTTCCATCCATCGCGATTTGGTCCAGACGGTGCGCCAACTCGGGGTTTTCAAAGCGGCGCAACAGAGCCTCGGCATAGTCCGGAACCTGTGCTTGGACCGCGGCGGGCAGCGTTGCGCCCGCATCCTTCATCAACTCGGAAACTAGCGGGCGCAGAACCGGGTCTCGAACCGCTTCGTGGACGTAGGTCAGGCCCCGCTCCAACCCGGCATAAGCCAACAGGGAATGGGCCCCGTTCAACATGCGCAGCTTTCGAAGCTCGTGCGGGGCCACGTCATCGACCAATTGCACGCCCGGCCAATCCGGATGCGGTCCGGCAAAATTGTCTTCGATCACCCACTCAGAGAACGCCTCGGTCGGAACGGCCATGGGATCGCCGCTGATTGCGCGTACAGAGTCCGTTGTGGCCGGGGTGATCCGGTCGACCATCGCGTTGGGAAAGCGAACGGTGTCCCAATTGACGTCCAGACCGGCTGCTTTCGCGAAATCGGAAACGGCCGTCTCGAGCGTTTTGCCATTTTCCGTACGATTGTCGCAGCTTAGCACCGTCACAGGTTTGCGCCGTTCCGCAAGGCCAAAAGCCAAAAACCCGATCAGAGTCGCGGGCCCCTGCCCTGCCAGATCGGCGGCAATCGCCGGGTCCTGGAGGTTCAGCTTGCCCGCGGCATCAAGATGATAACCTTTCTCGGTCACGGTCGCCGAGATGATCTCGGCATCCGTCATCGCATCGAAAATCGCTGCACGACCCTCGGGCGCGACCAGAACGTCGCGAAGAGCTTTAATGCGCCGGACGCCCTGCCCCGGCACGCACAGATCGTACTCGAAACCCTGCCGGGCCAATCCATCCCGAACCGAGGATGAACGCAGGCTGACGCCGACAACGTCCCATCCGCCCGCTTGATCGGTGTAGTTCAGCAAATGCGCCCGGGCAAAGTTTCCGAGGCCGAAGTGAAGAATTGTACCCATCTAGCTTTGCAATCCATAAACCTGTTTCGCCAGATCGACCGCCAGCAACCGTGCAAGATGCTCGGCACTGTCCCGACCGAAGTAACAGCGCGCAACCTGCTCGGCCAAATGAATCGCCACGCCCCGCCGCCAGAGGTCGTGTCGTGCAGGAATGGACAGGAAAGCCCGCGTGTCGTCATTGAATCCGGCAAGATTGTAATATCCGGCCGTTTCAACGACCTGATCAAAATACCGCGCAATCCCGGCCGGACTGTCATGGAACCACCAGGGCGGCCCGATCCGAAGGCACGGCCAATGTCCCGCCATTGGTGCCAGTTCACGGGCATAGGTGCCTTCGTCCAGTGTGAACAGAATGATGCGCAGTTCCGCCGAGTTTCCGACCCGGTTCAACAGCGCCTCAAGGCCCGTGACCCAATCCATCGCGATTGGAATGTCGGCCCCCTTGTCCCGTCCGAAATCCCGCAATAACGCGTGGTTCGTGTTGCGCTTGCTGCCTGCATGTATCTGCATGGTCAGACCATCATCGACAGACATCTGCGCCATTTCGATCAGCATATGCCCGTAGAAACGGCGGGCGTCCTGTTCGGTCCCTTCCCGCCGTCTCAGCCGCTGGTACAGCGCATCCGGGTCCTCAAGCCACTCGGTCTGTACACGTTCGATACCGTGGTCGGTGGCGGTACAGCCCAGTTGGATGAAATAAGCTCGCCGCATCCGCAGTGCGTTGAGATAACCATCATAGCTGTCCAGATCGCAGCCTGTCAGCTCGGCCAACTTGTCCAGGTTCTGTACGAACTCCGGGTCCGCCCCATCCAAAACCCCGTCCGGGCGGAACGTCGGAACAACCCGCCCGCCCCATCCGCTTGCACGGATCTCCTGATGCTGTGTGAGAGTGTCGAGAGCCGAATCCGTAGTGGCCAGAACCTCGATCCCGAACCTGTCGAACAATGCCCTCGGGCGAAAATCGGGTTGCGCCAACTTTTCCGCGATCTTGTCGTAGATCAGATCTGCGGTGCGAGAAGACAACTCCTCGGACACGCCCAGCGTTTCATGCAGCACGTAGTTCATCCAGATCCGGGAAGGCGTTCCCAGAAACAGATGCCAATGTTCGGCAAATGTGCGGAAAACGGCGCGAGGATCCTTCTTTCGCCCCTCTTCCCCAACGCCGAGTTCCGACAAGGGAACGCCCTGCGAATAGAGCATACGGAACACGTAATGGTCGGGAACCACCAACAGCTCTGCCGGGTTGGGAAACGGCGCATCGGATGCAAACCACCCCGGATCGCAGTGACCATGCGGAGACACGATCGGCAGGTCCTTGATGCCCAGGTACAGGTCTTCTGCCCTCCCATTCAAATTGCCAGTCAATTCTGCCTCCGATACTGCTGCCCGCAATTGTTAACACAGTTTTTAATGGTTGCATCTTTCCCGTTCAAACCCGCAGACTGACCGGGTGATCCGGGGGATTGAATGAATATTGCGCTGATTGGTTTGGGGATGGTTTCCGGCACGCATGTCGCCGCCATTCGGGCATCGGATCAAGACCTCGGTCTTGCCGGAGTCCTTGGGCGCAATCCTGACAAGGCAGCTGAGTTCGCTCGGCGAAACGAGACCCGCGCATTCGTCTCGGTCGAGAAAATCGCAAACGACCCAAAGGTCGACTTTGCGATCATCGCAACCCCGCCCGATCAGCGCACTGAGTTGGTACGGATTCTTTCGACCGCGTCGAAACCGATCCTGATGGAAAAGCCCATTGAAAGAACACTGGGCGCCGCGAAAGCCATTGTCGAGCAGTGCGAGGTGTCTGGTGTGCCGCTGGGCATCGTCTTTCAGCACCGCGCACGCGCCGCCTCGCAGGCGCTGAAATCCGCCATTGAACGGGGTGAGTTGGGCGCGATCGCCACGGTCGAGATCCGTGTCCCCTGGTGGCGTGCTCAGAGTTACTATGACGAGCCAGGGCGCGGCACTTACACACGTGACGGAGGCGGCGTCATGATCTCGCAGGCAATCCACACGCTTGACCTCGCGATGTGGCTGCTGGGGCCGATCTCGAACATTCAGGCCGTGATGAGAAAAACTCCTCTACACGATCTCGAAGCCGAGGATTGGGCAGGTGCAGTCTTTGAAATGGACAACGGAGCGGTGGGAACGTTGATGGCAACTACCGCCGAATATCCCGGGTCTGCTGAGTCCATCACGATCCAAGGCACCCTAGCCAAAGCGCATCTGGAGTCAGGTGTCCTGACCGTGACCACTTTCGACGGCCGGGAATCCACGGTCGGCGAAACCGCCGCCACAGGCGGAGGGGCCGATCCCATGGCGTTCACACATGCCTGGCACCAGGCGGTCATCGAGGACTTCGCCAAGGCCGTTTCCAGTGGAACGCAACCTATGGCCACCGGACGCAGTGCCCTCTTGACCCACGCCGTCATCGACGCGATGCAGATCGCCAATCGAACCGGCCAGAAAACACGAGTCATCTCATGAGCCTGACCTGCGTCGCCCTTGGCCTCGACCACCGCCATATCTACGGCATGACGGAAAACATGCGCAAAATCGGCGTAGACTGCATTGGCTATTGGACACAGGGCGATCCGGAGACGCTGGCGGGCTACGTCAAAAGGTTTCCCGATATTCCGCGGCTGGCCCAACTGGAAGACGCCCTGACCTGCGGCGCGGATCTGGCGCTGATTTCAGCGATACCGGCAGACAGGGCCGCGTTGGCGGTCCGCGCGATGCAGAACGGCATGGATGTCATGAGCGACAAGCCGGGCTGCACGACGTTCGAACAACTCGACCAGATCAAAAGAGCGGTCGCAGACACCGGTCGGATCTGGTCGGTGAACTTCTCGGAGCGGTTCGAAACGCCCGTCAGCACCCGGGCCATCGAGCTGGTCGAGGCCGGTGCCATCGGGCGCGTGGTCCAGACGGTCGGACTTGGCCCGCACCGATTGAACCGAGCGACCCGGCCGGAATGGTTTTTTCGGCGCGACTGCTACGGCGGCATTCTGACCGACATCGCCTCGCATCAGATTGATCAGTTCCTGCACTACACGGGTTCGAAAACCGTCGAAATCACAAACGCTTATGTGGCAAACTACGCAAACCCGAGCGATCCCGGATTGCAGGATTTCGGCGAGATCAATCTGCGCAGCGAGAATGGAACCGGGTACATCCGGGTTGACTGGTTTACGCCGGATGCCTTGCCAAACTGGGGGGATGGTCGTCTGACGATCCTAGGCACCGAAGGATACATCGAGTTGCGGAAATACGTCGATGTGGGTGGAGCCCCGGGGACAGATCATCTGATCCTCGTCAATGGTAACACCTGCCAAAAGATCGACGCATCCGACGCTGGCCTTCCCTACTTTTCGCGCCTCGCCGATGACATCCTCAACCGGACCGAAACCGCAATGACGCAGACCCACTGCTTTACGGTCATGGAACTGGCACTGCGCGCGCAGGAAATGGCGGAACGCAGATGATCAACGTTGCGATCCTCGGCGCAGGTATCGGTGCGCAACATCTGGACGCTCTGGAACGGCTTGACCGCACCTTTTGCGTAGCCGCCGTGGTCGACCAGAATATCGACCGGATCGAACAGATACGGCAGAACTCGGGTTTTCGAGCATTGACCAACATTCAGGACGCTCTGGATGATCCGACGATTGATGTCATCGACCTCTGCCTGCCGCCCCATCTGCATGTGCCGACCACGCTTGCAGCATTGGCTGCTGGAAAACACGTTGTTTGCGAGAAGCCTCTTGCGACCTCGATGCAGGATGTGGATCGGATCACGGCAGCCGCAAGCAGCGCGGGCAAGCAGGTGTTTCCGGTCTTTCAATACCGGTGGGGCCCGTCACTGGCCCAATTGCGCCACCTTCAACGCGCAGGCCTGACCGGAGCGGTCCAAACTGCCGCGCTTGAAACCCATTGGTCCCGAGGGGCGGACTATTACGCGGTACCGTGGCGGGGGACATGGGCCGGTGAACGCGGCGGCGCGGTTCTGGGCCATGCCATCCACAACCATGATCTGCTGACTCATATCGCGGGTGATATCGCCTGGGTTTCTGCAATGACCACAACGCGGGTCAACCCGATCGAGACCGAAGACTGCGCCGCGATCTGCTTCGGCATGAGTTCCGGCGCTTTGTGCACAAGCAATATCACACTAGGCGCAGCCACGGACGAAACCCGCCTGCGGTTCGTCTTTGAAAATTTGACTGCCACTTCTGGCACCGAACCTTATGCTCCGGGTCAAACGCCCTGGACTTTCGTCGCGCGGGACCCCGTAGATCAAGCCGCTGTCGACGAGGCTCTTGCGGCCTCCGCCGCCGAGCCAACTGGTTTCGAAGGATTTTTTACCGAAGTCGGCAAGGCGCTGCGGTCCGAGGCAAATTCGGCCGTTACGCTGAAGGATGGCGCTGCGTCCATCGGCCTTGTGACGGCGATTTATCACGCTGCGCGCACCGGGCAGCGCGTTGCCCTTCCCATCAGGCCCGATCACCCGCTGTATGAAGGATGGCTGCCATGAAACAATGTTGGCGTTGGTTCGGACCCGAGGATCCGATCGCTCTGGCCGATCTCCATCAGGTCGGGGTTCAGGGTATCGTCACCGCGCTGCATCACATCCCGCCGGGACTGCCCTGGGACGAACCGAGCATCGCCGATCGGCAGGCAGTTCTGGCTGCTGCCGGGTACAGTTGGGACGTTGTCGAAAGCCTGCCCGTCTCAGAGGCGATCAAGACCCAGTCGGCGGACATGGCCGAGCATCTGCAGGCGTACAAGTCCAGCCTCAGGGCCCTGTCCGCCCGTGGCATCAAAGTTGTTTGCTACAACTTCATGCCGATCCTGGATTGGACGCGCACCGCCCTTCGCGCCCTGCAGCCGCATGGCGGAACGGCCATGCTGTTCGACCTGACCGATTTTGCAGTTTTCGACATACATATTCTTGAACGTCCCGGCGCGTCCGAAGACTACTCCAAAGCCGTTCAGCAAGCGGCCAAGGATCGCTTCATAGGCATGTCGGATGTCTCCAAGGCCCAGTTGCAGCACAATGTCACCGCGGGGCTGCCCGGCGCCAACGATCAGTGGAGCGTAGAGGACGTACGCGCCTTGCTGCAGACATATGCCGAGATAGACCGTGACCGACTGCGCGCAAACCTCATCGACTTCCTGTCTGAGGTCGCCCCGGTCGCCCAACAATTGGGGCTGCGCTTGTGCTGTCATCCCGATGATCCGCCCTTCTCGTTGCTCGGTCTTCCAAGGATCATGTCCAGTACCGAGGACTACGGCGCCGTACTGGATGCGGTTGATATGCCCGCGAACGGCGCAACCTTGTGTACCGGATCGCTGGGTGTTTCCCCTGAATTCGATGGGCCGGAGTTCGTGCGCCGGCATGGCGACCGGATTCACTTTGTCCATCTTCGGAATACCCGACGCATCGCGGGGTCGGACAGACAGAAGCCGGATTTCTATGAGGCTGCGCATCTGGAGGGCGACACCGACATGGTCGGAACCATTCGCGAGCTGATGGGCGAACAACGCCGCCGCAAATCCCAAGGGCGAGACGACTGGCAAATTCCGATGCGACCCGACCACGGACAAGAGCTGCTGGGCGATCTGGGCGGACACAGCACTCCCGGCTATCCACTGATCGGACGAATGCGCGGGTTGGCCGAACTGCGCGGCATCATGGCGGCGTTCTTGTAACGCGTCGGATCAGGCGGTTTCTTTCCACCCGTATCACTTCTTTGCTTGCCTGAGCGCGCCATTGTTCGTTTACTTACGGTACGTAAACGGGCAGCGGGGTGTCTTCCGGACTCGCCCGACGTCTGTTCAAGACGCGTGAAACTCCCGCGAAAACCGATGCCTTGAGGCATCAATTTTCGAAACGTCTGCCAGACGGCAAAGACGGAAGAACGGGAGGAGTCCAAATGAAAACTGCAGGCGTAATCGGTCTAGGCGACATGGGCAGCGGCCTTGCCCAGAACCTGATCAAGAATGGCTTTGAAACATCTGGTTTCGACTTGAGTGAGACGCGTATGACGGCATTTACCGACATGGGCGGCCTGCCTAAGGACAGCGTGGGACAGGTCGGCCGTCATGCCGCCAGCGTGTTTGTCATGGTGATGAACGGAGATCAGGCCCGCGATGTCATTCTGGGTGAAGACGGACTGGTTGCGAACATGGCCGAAGGCGGAACGGTCATCCTGTCGGCGACCATTACCCCGGCCGAAGCAAGCGCGATCGGGCAAGACATGGAAGGTTCGGGCATCCACCTGATTGACACCCCGGTTTCGGGTGGGTTTCCCGGCGCGCAGAACGGCACATTGACGATGATGGCTGCCGGAGCTTCGGATGTGCTGGACCGAAATGCCGAAGTCATGCAGGCAGTGTCGGCAACCATTCACCGGGTCGGAGCAAACGCCGGCGACGGGCAAACCGTGAAAGCCTGCCTGCAATCCCTTATCGGATCGATCTTTTCCGCCACATTCGAGGCTGCGGCCCTGGCGGCCAAAGCCGGTGTCAGCGGTCAGGCATTGCTTGACGTGTTCTCATCCTCTAGCGCGGGGTGCGGTGTGGTGAATACCGCCCTTGAAAACATCATTGATCGCAAGTTCGAGGCTACTGGCAGCCACATCGCAACCATGCACAAGGACCTGACGATCTCTCTGGCCCTGGCCGGTGCGTTGGGCGTTCCAATGCATACCGCCTCGTCCGCAATGCAGATCTTTCACGCCGGAAAAACCAAATACCCGAACGGCGACAACTGGGTGTGTACCCGCGTCATCGAAGAGATCGTTGGCGCAGAATTGCATCGCTGAGGGGGCCGGACATGAAATTAGGTGTAATTTGCGACGGCATTTCCCGCGATCTGCGGCATGCCGTGGACGTGATGGACGAATTCGGTCTGGACTATGCAGAACTTCAGTTCGTAGGCGACACCGAGGTCGGGGACCATTCCCCGCAGGAAATTGCCGAGATCGACGCGCTCTTGCGCGACCGGGGCAAGCCTGTGTCCTGTCTGTCGCGCCATATCTTCGCGGGGATGACAGCTGCCAACAGGCCCGGTGACGAGCTGCACACCCGACACATGGACGCCTTGAAACGCGTGATCGACATGGCGCATGTCGTGGGGTCTCCGCT
This sequence comes from Ruegeria sp. BHSC029, assembly GCF_059613085.1. NCBI lineage: Bacteria > Pseudomonadati > Pseudomonadota > Alphaproteobacteria > Rhodobacterales > Roseobacteraceae > Ruegeria > Ruegeria sp. BHSC029. Next base: position 87,815 of record NZ_JBXWRU010000001.1, on the reverse strand, counting down.
GGTTCGGATCATGACCCAACGAAAAGAGCAGATACTCTGGGGAAAAAACGGCGCCGAGAAGTGGAACGTCGCGCATGGGGTATGGGACTCGATGCCACCGCTGATCGCGCCGGCGGTTGAACTGGCCAGGGCTGAGGGCGTGACGCTTGTCGTGGAAACCGGAAACGGCACGCTGGTCAATTCGAACTATACCGCCCGCAAACTGATCGACGAGTTGGATGCAAAGGATGCGTTGAAAGTTCTTTGGGACCCCGGAAACAACTGCTGGTGCCATGAACTGGCATACCCGGACGGTTACGAAGAACTGCGCGGCGGCTATCTGGGGCACATTCACATCAAGGACGTAAAGGTCGATACACCGCGGGCAACGCTGGAAGTGCGCCGCATGGGGGAAGGTCAGCTTGCGCCTCTGTTCCAACCCATCGCGGACGCGCTCCGATCCGACGGCTATGAAGGCGTGATTTCCTTCGAAAGCGTTTATCATCCCGGCAACGGAAATTTCGAAGATGGGTTTCGTCTGTGCATAGACAAGTTCAAAAGCCTGTTTGCATGAATGAAAGCTCTAGAGTGTTACAAATCAGATACTTAAGCCTCCAAGTTGAATGCCGAATGGGGCGCGGAAAGCTGGGCACACTCCCGCAAAATCAAGGAAAGGATCTGATGGATGAAGCAAGAGTTTTTTGAATTGTCCATTGAAACGCCCGGCAAATCCCTGACCGACATCAGCGGGGTGGTTCAGCGTGCGGTTTCCGAACATGAGTTTGTCTCGGGCCTGCTTACCCTTTGGTGCGTCCACACCGGTGCCGCGCTGTTGGTGCAGGCCAATGCCGATCCCGAGGTGGTTAAGGATATCGAGAGGTTCTTCGAAGAACTGGTCCCCAAGTCACCAGGCAAGTATCACCACCGCCCGAGCGAAGACGACAACGCGCCATCGCACCTGCGGGCGCTGTTGACGCAAACGCAGGTGTCGATCCCGGTCGAACAGGGACAGCTTCCGCTGGGTCGCGTACAAAGCCTGTACCTGTTCGAACATCGCGAGGCACCCAAGACACGACGATTGAAGGTGCACTACATCGGGACTTGAGGCCTTGGGTCACATGGAGCGTTGACGGTGCTACCGCCCCATCCAGCCCCCGTCGACAACAAGGATTTCACCGTTGACGTAGTCCGACGCTGCAGAAGCCAGAAAGACTACAGGTCCAGCAAAATCACCTGGCGTACCCCAACGGCCCTGGGGTGTTCGTTCCAGGATCGACTTCGACCGAACCGGATCGTCCTGCAGGGCTTGGGTGTTGTCGGTCGCGATGTAGCCGGGGGCGATTGCATTCACGTTCACACCCTGCCCGGCCCACTCATTGGCCAGGGCCTTCGTCAGCTGTCCGATACCACCTTTCGAGGCCGCATATCCGGGAACGGTGATGCCGCCCTGAAACGTCAGCAGCGATGCGGTGAAGATGATCTTGCCCGAGCCGCGCGCCAGCATGTCCTTGCCGATCTCGCGGGACAGAACAAACTGCGAGGACAGGTTGACCTCAATCACTTCGTCCCACCAGTCATCCGGATGTTCGGCAGCAGGTTTGCGTTTGATCGTACCGGCATTGTTGACAAGGATATCAGGAGTTTGTCCGTCGGCTCTCAACTGATCAATGAACCCATGCAACGCGGAGCGGTCCGAGAAGTCGCATTGGTAAGCCCGGAAACTGCGCCCCATCGCCGTGACGGCTTTTTCGACCTCTGACCCGGACAGTTCAAGCGAGGCCGACACTCCGATGATATCAGCTCCGGCCGATGCCAATGCCTCGGCCATACCGCGCCCGATGCCGCGTTTGCACCCGGTCACAAGGGCCGTTTTCCCCGTCAGGTCGAAACTTTGCAAAACACTCATGAACGCGGTCCTACTTCGATCAGGCTTTTCATTGCGGTTGGGCTGCGATCCAGTGCTTCGAACGCGGCCTGAATGTCTGCCAGAGGGCTGACGTCAGTGATCACGACATCCGCGTCCACTCCGCCCGAGGCGACAACTGCGATCGCCTTATCGTAATCCTCCGGCTCATAGACCCGAGCACCGATCAGTTGCAGCTCTCGCCAGAAGAATTGGAACAGGTCGATATGGGGCTTTTGAGCATGGATCGCGACCATCACGATCCGGGCCCGCGTCGCGGCAACGGCGGTCATCGCATCAACACCGGGCTGCGTTCCCGATACCTCGAAAACCACATCCGCCCCTTTGTCGCCCGTGCGCGCGTTGATTGTGGACACCAGATCGGTCTCGGTTGGGTTGATCGTATCAAAGCCAAGTTTTTCTGCGATCGCCAGACGGTTCGGATTCACTTCGGAAATCACGACGTTTCCGCCCGCGTCCCGCGCAACCATAGCAACCAGGATGCCGATCGGGCCACCGCCGATGACGACGACGTCCTCGCCAGGTTGCAGTCCAGACAGCCGCACATCGTGGCAAGCAACGGCGACCGGCTCGATCAGCGCCGCGTGATCCATGCGCAAGTCATCCGGTAGAACGTGCAAGGTGTGGGCCGGAACGGTCCAGATCTCTTGCATGGCACCATCGGTATCGAGGCCGAGAAACTTGAGGTTCTGGCAGATATGCTGATGCCCCCGTTTGCAAGCCGGGCATTCGCCGCAGTGATCCAGCGGTCGGACCACGACCTTTTGGCCGGGTTTTACCGTATCGACGCCCTCGCCCACCGCTTCGACGACACCGGACATCTCGTGCCCGATTACCCGGTTCAGGCCGACACGGGCATCCATGTTGCCGTGGTAGACGTGCATATCCGTCCCGCATATCCCGCAATACGCAACGCGAATGGCGGCCTCGCCAGCGCCCGGAGCCGTCGCCTGGGCCTGTTCCACGGCAAAGCTCTTGTTGCCCCTGTAGTACGCCGCAGAGATCGTCTGGGTCGTCATGTATGCATCTCCCTGTGTTCCGCATTCAGTTTGTCCCAGTCGAATTCCACTCCGGTCCCCGGCGTATCCGGGGCCACGGCCAGGTAGTCTTCCACGACAAGCGGACGGGTCGTGTACTGGTCTATCGGGAATGAGTGTACTTCCAGCCAACCCGAATTGGGTTGCGCCGAAACAAGGCTGACGTGCAGCTCCTGCATACCATGGCTACAAACCGGAATGCCGTGCTGGGCGCTTAGCGCGGCCACGCGCAACCAGCCGGTAATGCCGCCACAGTTTGAGGCATCGGGCTGGATGAAACTCAGCTTGGCGTCATCGAAGGCATACTCGAATTCGTGAATCGTGTGCAGGTTTTCACCCATGGCAAGGGGAACGCCCGTGGCTTCGGCAATTCGGCCATAGCCTTTGTAATCGTCTGGAATTGTCGGCTCCTCGAACCACAGGATATCGCAGTCGGCGAACCCCTGGGCGGCCTCGATGGCCTGCTCGACGCTCATGGAGTAATTCGCGTCGACCATGAAGAACCGGTCCGGCCCCAGCATCTCGCGCACTGCCCGGGCACGTGCAAGATCGTCGGCAAGATCCGGTTGCCCAACCTTGATCTTGACCGCGTTGAACCCACGCGCAAGGTAGCCTTCGGTCTGGCGCAGCAGTTTCTCCAACGAGAAATTCAGGTCGATCCCGCCGGCGTAGGCCTTGCACCGTTTGGATGCTCCGCCTGCCATTTGCCACAGCGGTGCATTCTGCGCTCTGCCACGAATGTCCCAAAGGGCAATATCCACGGCGGAGATGGCGAACGAGGCGATCCCTCCCCGTGCAACGTAGTGCACGTGCCACTGCATGGCATCGTACAGGCTTTCGATCTGTTCGGCGTCTTGCCCAACCAGGAACGGCGCTAGGTCATGCTGGATCATCGCCAAGATGGCATGACCGCCCTTGCCGCCCGTATAGGTATACCCAACCCCCTCGACCCCATCCGTCGTTTGAATGGTGACGGTGATCAATTGAAAGAACGTGTGATCCCCGTGTTTGGCATCGACCAGGACTTCGGCGAGCGGGACGTTGAACAGCCGCGCTGAAACACTTTCTATGCGATTCACGAACCCAAGACCTTCTGCTGCCTGGCAATAACCCGAGACTGTAAAAGGATGACCGCAAAAAGAAAGCCTCCACGTATAACCATCTGCCAATAGGCGCTGAAACTGATGGTGCCCTGACCGTTTTCAAAGTTCAGAACGTTGAACACCAGACCCAGCAAAAGCGCTCCGGCCACGGTTGCAGGGATCGACCCCATCCCACCTGTCAACAAGGTGCCGCCCACAACGACGGACGCGATGGCCGACAATTCCCATCCGATGCCCTCAAGGGGTTGTCCTGCTCCAAAACCCGAGGCCAGAAAGACGCCAGCCAGCCCGGCACAGCCACCCGAAAGCAGGTAGACGAAAGCCTTGGCGCGGTTCACCTTCAGACCCATGAGGTTCGAGGCATCCTCGCTGCCACCGATCGCCAAGACGGTCCGCCCGATGGTTGTTCTTTCCAGCACCAGCCAAAGTGCCAGCGTCAGTCCGGCCACGATGACGATTGCCCATGGAAACAGGCCGAACGCCTGCCCCATGCCAAGCTTGGTGAAGTTCGACCCCCAATCGACCGAAATTGTCTGGGTGCCCGAAATCACCAATGCGCCGCCTTTTGCGGCCAGCATGGTGGCCAGCGTGGCAATGAAAGGCGGGATGCGAAGGACGATGATGCAAAAGGCGTTGATCGCTCCGAAACCAATCCCGGCAAGCACGGCCCCCGGCAGGGCAACCTGAATCCCGTATGGGCTGAGATAAGCCGCAACGACCGACGTAAAGGCCGCCACGGATCCAACCGACAGATCAATCCCGCCGGTCATGATCACGAAGCACATGCCCAGCGCAATCGCGATGAACATCGCGTTGTAGTTCAGGAAAGACGAGAAGTTGTAGGCGCTGCCAAAGTTGTCATAGCGCATCAGCCCGAACAGAATCAAAGCCAGCAGTGCGATCCACACCGTCACCGAGGCCGAATTGCGCCGAAGGTACTTTCGCAGGTCAAAAGCCGTTTCATCCAACATCGATCAAGCCCTCCGGAACTGCTGGACCCAAACGGCCAGGATTATGATGACGGCTTTGGCGATCAGTGCAACTTCGTCCTCTACCCCGTTGGCCAACAATGTATATTTGACCAGCTGGATGATCACGGCACCCAGAATGGCGCCAAAGATCGGCGCCCGCCCGCCTTGCAAAAGAGCCCCGCCAACGACAGCGGCCGCGATGGCATCAAGCTCCATCAGATTGCCGTTGCGCGCGGCGTCCGAGGCCGAGTTGATCGCAACCACGATCAGACCGGCCAGGCCTGCAAGCACCGCGCAGATGACATAGGCCCCGATCTTGACCCGCCGGACGGGACCACCCGCCAGATAGGCCGCACGTTCATTGCCGCCGATCGCCAGCAGGTAGCGGCCCCAAGTGGTTCTGGTGATCACCCAAAACAGCACACAGGCAATCGCCAGCGCCAGCCACCCCTGGAACGGCAAGCCAAGCACCTTGCCGGTTCCAAGATAACTGAATGAAGGGTTGGAAAATGTCTGCAGGTTCCCGTTCGTCAAAACCTGAGCAATTCCGCGACCCGAGATGAAAAGAATGAGCGTCGCAACAATGGGCTGCACGTTCAACACAGCAACCATCACGCCGTTGAATACCCCGCATAGCCCCGCGACGAACAGCGGCAGGACAATGGCCAAAGTGACGCCAAGCATCGGATTGGCGGCGCCCAGATCCGACAGAAAGATCAGCGGGGCCAACGCCCCAGCCAGAGCCATGACCGCGCCAACCGACAGATCGATCCCGCCCGTGGCGATGACCAGCGTCATGCCCATGGCCACGATGGCGATCGTGGCAACCTGACTGATATTCACGAACAGGGTCTGCAGCTGCAGGAAATTGGGGGTGAAAAACGCGTTGAACACCAGCAGGGCGACCAACGCGGCGATGCCGCCATGAAAGCGGAAGGGCATCGATGCGACCCGTTGCGGCAACTTCATTGCGCGGTCCATGAACCAGTTCCTTCTTCATGATGCGCAAGCGCGCGCACCAGTATATTCTCGGTAATCCCGGGGTTGGTCAGTTCCTTGACCGAGCGCCCCTCGTGCATGACCACGATGCGGTCAGCGCCTTCCACCAGTTCTTCGAATTCCGAACTGATGAGGACAACGCCGAACCCCTTTCCGACATAAGACCGAATGAACGATTGGATCTCTCGCTTGGCGCCGACATCCACGCCTCGGGTCGGCTCGTCGAGTATCAGGATGTCGGGCTGCGTCGCCAGCCAACGGGCAAGCAGAACCTTCTGCTGGTTGCCGCCGGACAACTCGCGAATGGGTTGGTCCATATGCGCCGCCTTGATGCCCAGATCGTCGATGAAGGCCTGAACGATCTCGCGCTCGCGGGCAAAGTCGATCTGACCACGTCTGGCCAGCTTCGGCAGCAGGGCCAGTGTCATATTCTCGCGCACGGACATGTCAGGAATGATCCCTTCGGCCTTGCGATCTTCGGTTAGAAAGCCGACCCCATTTGCGATCGCGTCACCTGGTCCGGACGGTTGCCCGACCGCACCGTGCAGCTCGATTGCGCCGCTGCGTGCACTGTCCACACCGAACAATGCGCGCGCAGCCTCTGTCCGGCCAGAGCCCAGAAGCCCGCCCAGCCCAACGATCTCCCCGCGGTGGAGCGTGAGGTCGAAATGTGTCAGTCGCGGGCCTGTCGAAACAGAGTCGGCCCGCAAAACAATATCGCCTTTCTTGGCCTTGGCGCCGGCGAAGTCCGTGAGCCCGTCTGCCGCGATCTCGTCCTTGTTGCGGCCCAGCATGTCCGCGATCATTTCCAGTTTGGTCGTGTCCTGCACATTGCGCGTGCTGACTGTGCGGCCGTCTCGCATCGTTGTGACCCGGTCGCAGATCTGGAACAGCTCATCGAGAAAATGCGAGACATACAGGACGGAAACACCCTGCTTCTTCAATTCACGCACCACACCGAACAGAACCTCGACCTCGCTGGCATCCAGCGACGAGGTGGGTTCGTCCATGATGACCAGCTTTGCGTCCAATGACACAGCCCGCGCAATCGCAACCAACTGCTGGATGGCTGTCGAGAAATTTCCCAGCGGCTCGGTCACGTCGATATCTATGCCAAAGCGCGCAAGAACCTCGCGTGCGCGCCTGTTGCCTTCGCGCCAGTCGACCAGAAAGCCAAGACGTTTGGGCTCGTACCCCATGATAATGTTCTCGGTCACTGACCGCAGCGGCACCAGGTTGAGCTCTTGATAGATCGTGGCAATTCCGGATTCCTGCGCTTCGCGCGGAGTGGAGATGCGGCTCGGCACACCCGCCAGATGCACGTCGCCGGCATCCCGGTCGTAAACTCCGGTCAGGACCTTGATCATCGTCGATTTGCCGGCACCGTTCTGACCGATCAGCGCATGAACCTCGCCCGGTGCGATCTCCAGGCTGGCCTGGCTGAGTGCCGGTACGCCGGCAAAGGACTTTTCAATTCCCGACATCGAGACGAGCGCATTCATGAGATGTCTTCCTCCGATTGCTTGCAGGCGGCGCCGACCACAGGCCAGCACTACCCACCAGGGAGAATCAATAGGCTTCGTCGATGTGATCGGCCGCGTTGTCCTTGGTAAAGATGCGATCTTCGACTTTCACCCATTCCGGGATCGCCTCGCCAGCCGCGTATTTCTTCATGACTTCACAGGCCAGTGGGCCGAAGAAGGGCGAGCTTTCGACGGTGACGCCCATCTTGCCGTCGATGATGGCTTGTAGCGCATCGCGTGTCCCGTCGATCGAAACGATGGTCACGTCCTCGCCGGGCTTGCGGCCCGCCAGTTCCAGAGCCTGGATCGCGCCGATCGCCATCTCGTCATTGTGGGCGTAGACCACGTTCACGTCGGGATGCGCCTGCAGCAGGGTTTCCATCACCTGACGACCCAGGTCGCGTGCAAAGTCCCCGGTCTGAGAGGCCACGATCTCAAAACGGCCATCCGCTGCGATCGCGTCGTCGAAACCCTTTTTGCGGTCATTTGCAGGCGAGGACCCTGTCGTGCCTTCCAACTGGACGATGATGCCTTTGTCGCCCTCGAAATTTTCCATCAGCCATTGCGCGGCCCGGTTGCCCTGATCAATGAAGTCCGATCCAAGGAATGCCACGAAATGTTCGCCCGGCTTGGCTACGGCCGGATCAACCGAGCGGTCCACCAGAAAGGTCGGAATGCCGGCGGCACGAGCCTTCATAACGGCCGGGATCAGCGGCTTTTCTTCCCGCGGGGGCAGGAACAGGACGTCGATGCCTTGCGCGATCATGCTGTCCACATCCGCAACCTGCTTGGCCGCAGATCCGGCCGCATCCGTCGCGATAAGATCCCAGCCGCAGGCCTCGGCCGTGTCATGGAACGATTTCGTCTCGGCAATGCGCCAGGGATTGTTCGACTCCATCTGCGCAAAGCCGACCTTGTAGCGATCTTTCTGCTCAAGCGGTGGCAGATCCTGCGCCATCGCCGTGGTGCCCAACAGCGCACCTGCGACAACCGTCGAGATCAAAAGAGTTCTGCGTTTCATGGTTATTTCTCCTCCATTGGTGCGGTCGCCTCCGTTTTGACCGCGAGTTTTCAGGTCATGCCCAATTCATGTAAGTCGTCTGTTTCCTCAAATAGCCATCGAAGCCATAGGCGCCGTCTTCGCCCCCAACCCCGGACAGCCCCCAACCAGTGTGAAACCCCTGCACGGCTTCGCCATTCGAACGGTTCAGGTACAGTTCGCCGAACTTCAAACGGCTCGGGGCCTCCATCAATCGGCGGTGCGATGCCGTAAAGAGATAGGCGGACAGCCCGAATGACGTGTCATTCGCAAAGGCTATCGCCTGATCAAAATCATCGACTCGCATGGCTGTCGCCACGGGACCAAAGACCTCCTCCTGCATCGCGGCATTGCCGTTGTCGTAGACCTCGAGAACGGTCGGGGACATCCAGTGCCCTTTGCCGTGCGCGCCGTCCGTCAAAGGCCCACCTTCGAGATGCACCGTGGCACCCTCTGCGATGCTGCGTTGGATGATTTCGGCGACCTTGGTCACTTCGACCTTGCTGACTTTGGGCCCCAAGTCGCTGTCCTCCATCGGATCCCCGATCGACAAAGCGCGGGCTGCTGACACGAATTTTTCCAAGAATTGGTCTGCAATGTCGCGATGGAGATACATACGCTCGTTGCAGGTGCAGATCTGGCCGCAATTGGCAAACCGGGCGGCAATGGCGGCCGAAACGGCGGCGTCAACATCCGCATCCTCCATCACGATGAACGGAGCTTTGCCTCCAAGCTCGAGCCGGACAACCTTGATCCGGTCGGCCGCTGAGCGAAAAATCTCTTTCCCGGCGCGCGTGCTGCCGGTCATCGTGATCAGTGACGTATCGGGGTGTTCGACCAGCCGCTGCCCAACCACCGGCCCCTTCCCCGTCAGAACATTCAGAACGCCGGGCGGAAAGCCGACCTTGTCCGCAAGCTCGGCAACCGCAAGACCGGAAAGCGGCGTGATTTCATGTCCCAACAAAACAACGGTGTTGCCCGCGACCAGCGCTGGCCCGATTTTCCTGGCCGCCAATGCCAAGGGATAGTTCCAGGCCGTCAGCGCGACGACAACGCCGTAGGGATGGCGCCGAATCTGGATTTCTTCGGACCTGTTGTCCGAGGCCACTATGTCACCCGAAATCCGCCGGGCCTCTTCAGCTGCATGGCAAAGAAAGGTAGCGGCGGCATCCACTTCACCTCGGGCCTGCGAGATCGGCTTGCCCTGCTCGGCTGTGATCAAAGCAGCCAGACGCGCGGCGTCGACCCGGATGGCCTCGGCGAGCTTTCGGACCATTTGCGCCCGCTCGATCGCCGGGCGCGCAGACCACGCGCCAAAAGCCCTGCGGGCCGCCTCGACCGCCGCATCGGCATGCATGGCACCACCATCTGGAACCTGTGCTACGATCTCTTCATTTGCAGGGTTTTCGACATCGACCGCGTCCGCGTCAAAGTCGGCAAAGCGGCCATCGATGAACATCGAATGGCGAACGACTTGACCCGGCTCCCCCACTACAGACCGCAATTTCGCCTCCCGCACTTGCTCGGCCAGACCACAATGGCGACCGCACCGCCGATCAAAACACTAATAATATTATTTCGTCAACACTAATATTAATTATCACCTACTAATATTAGTTGCGCACCCTCCGCATAGTCGATAAAAAGGATGCGAACAAAAAGGTTGAGCGATGAACGATCAAGCGAACAAAGCCGGGCAGCACAGGGGTGTAGGACGAGTCGCGGGCCGGCAGCGCGTGACGATGCACGACATTGCGCGCGTCGCCGGGTGTTCGCAGACGACAGTATCGCTGGTTCTCAACAAGAATGATTCCGTCAAGATCTCCGAGGATACCAAGCAACGGGTCCTGGATGCCGCCAACACGCTTGGATACGCCATGCCCTCTCAACTCAGGAAACCCCAGGACAGCGCGCGCCGGCCCGCGGCGCTGGACGGAACCATAGCTTTCGTCGTGGATGATCTGGCGTCGAGCCCCGAGATGGTGAACGCGTTCAACGGGGTGAAACAGGCCGTTCGGGACACCGGAAACCTTGTGTTGCTGGCCGAGACTCAAAACGACCCCGAGGTCGAGCCCAGAACGCTGAGGTATTTCCTCGACCAACAGGTTGCAGGCATCATCTACGCGACCGTTTTTACGCGGCGGGTGGTCGTGCCGGAGATCCTCAGGCAGACGGCCACCCCGGTTCTGCTGTTGAACTGCTGCTGCGACGACCTCTCTTTTCCTTCGGTAATCCCCGGCGAAGTCGCTGCCGGACATACGGCGACCAACGCCCTGATCAAGGCCGGGCACAAACGAATTGCCACCATCACCGGCGAGCCGTTCATGGAATGCGCCGCCGGGCGTACGACCGGGTACAGAAACGCCCTGGCTTCCGCCGACATCCCATTTGACGAGGATTTGGTCATCGAGGGCAACTGGCTGCCCAGCGCAGGCTACGCCGCCACGCGCGAATTGATGGACCTGCCCTCTCCGCCAACCGCCATTTTCTGCCAGAATGACCGCATGGCCATCGGCTGCTATGAGGCTCTCAAGGAACTTGGCCTGTCCATCCCCGAGGACATTTCAGTCATCGGATTTGACGATGACGAAACCGCGCGGCACCTGTCGCCGCCCCTGACGTCGATGATCCTTCCCACCCGGGCGATGGGACGCTGGGTCGTCGAACAGCTGTTCCATGGACCGACGGACGGTCAGCGGCATCCGCTCGTGAAGCTGGAATGCGAACTGGTCGAGCGCGACTCGATCAGCGAGCCCAAACGCCGGACCTGAAGGCGAAATCATGACGGAAACCTTCGATCACATCGTCATCGGCGGCGGCTCGGCCGGCGCCGCGGCAGCAGCGCGGCTGGTCAATAAAGGCAAGTGCAGGGTTCTGGTGCTGGAGGCGGGGCATTCGCATCGCCATCCACTGCTGGACATGCCGCCGGGTATCTTCAAGATGATCAACGGGTCCAAGTTCATGACCTACCACCAGACCGAACCGCAGGACCACCTGGACGGCCGCGTGCATGACATTCCGCAGGCCAACGTGCTGGGCGGCGGGTCGTCGGTGAATGCGCAGGTCTATATGCGCGGTCGGCCTTCCGACTATGACGCATGGAACGACCTGCTGAGACAGACCAACGACGGGGTCGGCTGGGGATGGGATGATGTGCTGCCTTATTTCCGCAGGATGGAAGGCAACAACAGGCTGCACAACGACCTGCATGGCAGCGACGGTCCGGTGCAGGTCTCGGATCCGGGGCATATCGACGACATGTCCCGTTGGTTCGTTCAGTCGGTGCAGGCTCTTGGCGAACCATTCAACACGGACTTCAACGGCGCATCGCAGCGCGGCGTCGGGTTCTATCAGTTCACCAATCGCGCCGGAAAGCGCAGCTCGTCAGCTTACGCTTTCCTCGCTCCACTTGAGGCGAACACGAATTTGACCATCCAGCTGGGCGCAAAAGTCAGCAAAATCATCATCGAAAACGACCGGGCCGTCGGCGTGCAGTATCGAGACAAACGCGGGTCCCACACCGTCCGATGTGATGGTGAGGTTGTGCTTGCGGCTGGCGCCCTCGTCACGCCGAAAATTCTAATGCTGTCGGGTATCGGACCGGATGAACATCTTGCCGAACACGATATTCCCGTGGTCTGCCCATTGCCCGGGGTCGGCCAAAACCTGATCGACCACCCCGAAGTTCCGATCACCGCCTTGGCCAACGGCCCTTACGGATATTTCAAACAAGGTGAGGGCTGGCGGATGCTGCGCAACGGTATTCAGTTCAAGCTATTCGGCAGCGGCCCGGTGACGTCGGCCGGGGTAGAAGCCGGCGCGTTCGTCAATCCGTCGAACCCTGATGGAGAACCAACCATTCAGGCCTTTTGCGTTCCCATCGTCTATCTGGATCGCGACGCGCTTGACGAGGTGCAGGATGACTTTGGACTGACCGTCACAACCGTCGTGGTCAAACCGAAATCACGCGGAGAGGTTCGGCTTCGCTCGGCCGATCCTTTCGCGATGCCAGTGGTCTCACCCAACCTTCTAAAGCATGAAGACGACATGCAGGAGATGATCCGGGGGCAGCGTTTCTTTCGTCGGGCATTCACCTCGGGCCCGCTTGCGCAAAGGATCCGCGAAATCGTGATTCCTACAGCGGACGACGACCAGACGCTGCGAGCACATTGCAAACGGTTCGTGAAAACCAACTATCACCCGTCGGGCACTGCCAGAATGGGCCGGGACGGTGATGGAATGGCTGTGCTGGACCCCAGAATGCGCGTGCGCGGAATCGAGGACTTGCGGGTGTGCGACATGTCTGCCGTGCCGGACATCAACGCCGGCAACACAAACGCACCTGCGATGATGCTGGGCGAACGATGCGCTGACCTGATCCTTGGCATTGGATCAGCACGTGAGGACCGCAATTCCTAGCCCAAGCTGCGGGGCCGCTGTCGGTTGATCCGATTTCCGGCGCAATGATATGCCCCCCTGCCCGACCCGTTTCGCCGAAAAACAGGTTACCAGGCCTCATGGGGTCAAGGTAATCGCGGGCCATGGCAAGCGCGTTCGCGGAATGCGCCTTACAGAAAGTCGTCCCGCCTGGGCGTGAAACAGTCGATCAACTCTCCGGCCGCCAGGCAAACACAACCATGGCTAACGCCGGACGGAATGATCAGGCTGTCACCGGGCCCCAGCTCTCGCTCCTGATCTCCGATGACGAAATTGAACCGCCCGGACCGCACAAATGTCGACTGCACATGCGGGTGGTCGTGCAGCGCGCCTTCGGCACCTTTCTCAAAGCGGAAGGACACCATCATGAGGTCTTCGTGATCTGCCAAAACCTGGCGCGAGACGCCCGGCGCGGGCGACACAATCGGATAGCTTTTTGTCATGATGCAGTGTCCTCGGTCAGGCGGCGGCGTTCATTTCACTCGAAATACTCGGCATGTTTCGCGTGAACCTCCTCGATGGTCTTGTCGATACGGCCCAGATGACGGCGAATGGTTTCGCTCGCCACCGCCTCGTCGCGGTCTGCAAGCGCCTTGGCCAGCGCCACATGATCCCGAACCAGAGTCTCGGCCTCGCTCTCGCGCCCAAGGCTCAGAACGCACAGGCGGTCGATCTTTCTTTTGCATTCCTGAATCGTGTCGAAGGCCAGCGGGTTGCCGCTCAGCTCGCAAATCAACCGGTGAAAGTCGTAGTCGAGTTGATGAAACTCTTCGGCCTCTTTCCTTGAAACCACGTCTTTCTGCCGCTTGAGGTTGTCTTCCAGCAACTTCGAGTACTCGGGCCTCCAGACCTGGCATGCAGCGCGCACCACCTCCAACTCGACGGCCAGGCGAACAAAGCGTGCATGACCGATCCGTTCCATTGAAAAGCTGCGGACCCGAGTGGCTTTCTGAGGACGGATCAGCAGCAAATCCTGCGCCTCGAGCCTGTTGAAAGCATCGCGGACCGGCTGCCTGGACACCTCAAACTTCTTTGCGATGTCTGCTTCGGACAGTTTCGTCCCCGGCAGAATTTCAAGCGAAACGATCGCCTCGTACAGGCTCTCATAAACGATGTCAGTGGTTGTGCGCCGCTCGATCTTGTCCGTAATACTTTGCATTTCTTGCCTTTTTTCTGCGCATGACCAACTCGGGTGGTTTTCCGTGGCTCGAGGCCCCTCCCTCGATACTCCTCAATGTAACTCCAGCCAATTATTTTGGCACGCGCCGTGCGATGCCCTTTGTGACCCTCAAACAAAGTTGTTGACAATACTAGTATCCTAGTCGACTAAAATACGCAACACTGCTTCATGCCCGTTCGAACTCAAATATCGGAACGGGCGCGCCGGCAGGCTGACCGGGGATCCAAAGGGACAAGAGAATGACCGAATTGAACGCTGAACAGATTGGCCTGAACCGGGACCTTGCAGGGAAGGTTGCGATCGTGACCGGCGGCGGACGGGACATCGGCCGTGCCTGCGTTCTGAAACTGGCCGAGGCCGGAGCATCGGTCGCAATCAACTATCACAGCTCATCCACGGGTGCAGAGTCTGCGGTCCAGGAGATTACGGCTGCCGGCGGTCAGGCGATTGCCGTACAGGGCGACATGACGTCAGGCGCGGATGTGGACAGGCTGGTCTCAGAAACGATTGCCGCCTTCGGGCCCCGGATCGACATTCTTGTCCATGTGACCGGAGGGTTGGTGGCCCGAAAGACCCTGTCTGAGATGGACATGGACCATTGGCGTTACGTTATGGACCTGAACACCACTTCTTTTGCCCGCGCCGTTCAGTCGGTGTTGCCGCACATGAAAAAAGGCGGCGCGATCGTCGGGTTCGCCAGTCAGGCGGGTCGTGACGGGGGTGGTCCCGGCGCGGTTGCCTATGCGGCCTCGAAGGGGGCGGTCATGACGATGACACGTGGGCTGGCCAAGGAACTGGGGCCCGAGATCCGGATCAATTCGGTTTGCCCGGGCATGATCGACACAGACTTCCACAATGTCTTCACCAAGACCGAAGTCCGCACCAACGTGGCCAGCGCCACACCGCTGAAACGCGAAGGCACGTCCGAGGATGTGGCAAACCTCGTCGCGTTTCTGGCCTCGGACGCCGCCGCTTTCATTACGGGCGCGAACATCGACATCAACGGAGGCCTGCTCTTTTCATAGCCGGCTCCGACCGATCACCAAAAACATCTGTCTGCTTCTAGGGAGGAAAGCATGAACACCAAACTTACAAAAACACTGATCGGCGCCGCAGCCATGGTCGTCATGACGGGCAGTGCATCTTTGGCCGAGGATTGGCGCGGGTGGAACATCCACGCAGACGGCTACCCGAATACTGTCGCGATGGACAAATTCGCCGAACTGGTCACCGAAAAGACTGGCGGTGAAATCAACCTGCAAATGTTCCACGGCGGCACATTGGGCAGCCAGCCCGATGCGGTCGAACAGGTCCGCGCTGGCGCCTTGGAGGTCGGAAATTTCAACCTGGGTCCGATTGGCCCGATTGTCGCCGAGGCAAATGTCGTTTCATTGCCCTTCATCTTCAAGGACGTCCCACACATGTTCCGCGTTCTGGACAGCGAGGGCGGTGCCGCGATCGCGGCCGGTATGGCAGCCAAGGGATTGACCCCGCTTGCCTGGTATGACGCCGGCGCCCGATCCTTCTACAACGGGACCAAGCCGATCAATACCCCGGCCGATGTCCAGGGCATGAAAGTGCGGGTCATGAACAACGATCTGTTCACCGGCATGATTGCCGAACTTGGCGGCAACCCCTCGCCCATGGCCTTCGCCGAGGTTTATCAGGCCCTGAAGACCGGGGTCGTCGATGGCGCCGAGAACAACTGGCCGTCCTACGAGTCGACCGGCCATTTCGAGGTTGCCGGCTATTACTCGCTGTCCCAGCACCTGATCATCCCTGAATGCGTGTGCGTCAACACCGACAAATTCAACGCCTTGTCGCCCGAACTGCAGGCCGCAGTCAGAGAGGCGGCGCAAGAGTCCGCCGAGTTGCAGCGGCAATTGTGGGCCGAGCGTGAAGCGGCCAGCCGCGCGGCGGTCGAGGCTGCGGGTGTGGTAGTGAACGAAGTGGCCGACAAAGCGCCGTTCCAGGCCGCGATGGCCCCGGTCTACGAGGCCTATTTCGCAACCAACCCTGACCTCCGCCCGTTGGTTGAAACCATCCAGGCGACCGAGTGATCGGACCGTATCGGATCTGATACCGTCCGGCCCTGCCAATGCGGGGCCGGACATCTGATCAAGAGTTTCAGGCTTATGAGCAATACATCTACGCCCCCGTCCTCAGTGCGCACTATGGTCAGGATCCTCGACCGCATCGCCGATGCATGCCGGATCGTGACCGGTGTCGCGCTGGTCGTGGTCACCATCATATTCGGCTGGCTCGTCTTCGGCCGCTACGTCCTGAACGCAACGCCAACGTGGGTCGAGCAGGTCGCCCTGTTGCTGGTCATGACGATCGCGTTCATCGGCGCGGCGGTTGGTGTGCACGACAACACGCATTTGTCCGTGTCCCTCGTGCGCTCGGCCGTTCCGCGGCGAGTCAGGACGGCTCTGGTCGTTTGCACGGATGTGATCATGGCCGGATTCGGTGCTCTGATGCTGGTGTTCGGGGCGCGGCTTACGATGTTCAAATGGGGGTCGCTCATCCCCTTGATCCAGGTTCCCGAAGGCTTGCGGTCATTGCCCCTGACCATTGGCGGGGGCCTTATCCTTGTGTTTTCCGTTGGTCACCTGATCCGCCTCTGCGTCGGTTTTGACGAGCGAAAAGACAGCATCGAATAGAGGCGGATCATGGGAATTCTTCTTTTGCTTGGCGTCTTCGCCCTGTGTGTACTGATCGGAACACCTGTGGCCTTCGCCTTGGGCATTGCCGCCATCTCGGCCTTCTGGTTCGAAGGTTTGCCGCTGATGATCGGGTTCCAGCGGATCATCTCGGGCATCAACGTTTTCTCGTTGATGGCAATCCCGTTTTTCATCTTCGCCGGTGAACTGATGTTCCACGGCGGGATCGCCATGCGTCTGGTGCGGTTCGCGTCAGCCGCAGTCGGCGCCGTTCGTGGGGGCTTGGGCATCGTGAATGTGTTTTCGTCGATGTTGTTTGGTGGAATTTCGGGATCGGCCATCGCCGATATATCTGCCCTCGGCTCCATTCTTGTTCCCGTGATGAAAGAGAAAGGCTACGACGCGGATTATGCGGTCAATGTGACGGTCACGTCGTCGATCGCAGGGATCATCATCCCTCCCAGCCACAACATGATCATCTTCGCCATTGCAGCGGGGGGCGGCATTTCGATCTCGAAGCTTTTCCTTGCGGGCGTAGTTCCGGGCGTGTTGATGTGCCTCTGCCTAGCCGTCGCCGCGTATCTTGTTGCGGTGCGCCGAGGGTATCAGGCCGAAACCTTTCCGGGCTGGAAGGCTCTGGTCATCAGCTTTCTCAGCGCGATCCCCGGGCTGCTGACTGCCGTGATCATCGTCGGAGGTGTCCTGTCAGGCATCTTCACGGTCACTGAATCCGGGGCGTTCGGCGCAATCTATGCCTTTGTCGTCACGCTCGTGGTCTACCGGAGTATCACTTGGGACAAGTTCTGCATCGCGGTTGCGTCGGCCGTACGCACGACGGCCATGGTCATGATCCTGATCGCCTGCGCGGGTGCCTTTGCCTATATGCTGACCTTCTACAGAGTGCCGGACAAAACGGTGGATCTTCTGACAGGCCTGACGGAAAACCCGATCCTTATCCTGCTGATGATCAATGCGGTCTTGTTGCTTCTGGGCATGATCATGGACATGGCGGCCCTGATCCTGATCTGCACGCCGATCTTCCTGCCGGTTGCCAACAGCCTTGGCATTGATCCCCTGCAGTTCGGAATGATCTTGCTGGTGAATCTGGGCCTGGGACTGTGCACCCCTCCGGTTGGCTCCTGCCTGTTTGTCGGCTGCGCCGTTGGCAAACTGCCGATGGAAAAGGCGGTTCGGACGATATGGCCCTTTTACCTGGCAATTCTGGTCGCTCTGATGCTGATCACCTTTGTGCCCGCGATCTCGCTGACCCTGCCAAGGTTGCTTGGTTAGAAGCGGCGAGCAGGCAAAAATTCGGGCGCAACCTGTGTAAGGTTGCGCCCATTTCCAACTCTGGCGGCAACGGCAGAAACACCTGCGGTCGGTGCCGGAAGCCAAGCGTCAAAAGCGCCGCCACACGGTGATACCAGTACAAACGCCGTTGGCTCCCTGCTTTAGGCTTCCCTGACCACATCATGCCCGGGCATCGCGCCAGGAACGGTATCGTTTCGTCCATCGCTTCGCCCGCATCTGATTTCGCATCAGCGCGAGAAATGCCGAGTGAGGTACTTTCGGTGGCTTGCCATTTGCCAGTCGTTCAAGCTGGAAATACGCCAGCACCATCGAGGCGAACCCCGCCAGCCTTTTGTTTTTCCAAGACACTTCCGGGATATTGACCGACTCTGATTTGCCATTCCGCCAGTTTTCGACAAGATCAGGTTCAAACGCCATCGCGCGAGCCACTCCCAGTACCGAGACGCCAATCCCGCCCCTGTTGTTGGCCAATGCATCCTCGGCAACAGCCCGAGAGCGAATGCCGCCGGTCACCATGATCGGCATTTTCGCGTCAGCAGCGATCTCCCGCGCGAAGTCTACAAAATAGGCTTCGCGCCGGGCCGTGCTGGAGCCATCCTCCTGCCTGCCCTGCATGGCCGGACTCTCATAGGAACCGCCGGACAATTCGACCAGATCAATAGCCATATCGCCAAGTTGGTTGACCACCCATTTGGCATCATCCTGCCCAAATCCACCTTTCTGAAAATCAGCCGAGTTCAGCTTCACCGAAACGGTAAAGCTCTTGGAGACGCTGGCCCGGATCGCGCGAACGACCTCAAAAAGGAAGCGCGCCCTATTCTCCAAAGAGCCGCCCCAATGGTCGGTACGGCGATTGGTCAAGGGCGATAGAAACTGGCTGATAAGATAGCCGTGGGCGGCATGTATCTGAATGCCGTCAAATCCTGCTTCTTCGGCCAACGCGGCTGTTCGAGCAAAACGGGCAATCAGGTCTTGAATTTCGGCCTCGGTCAGGGCCCGCGGCGGGTTGAAATTTTTGGACATACCGGGGATCTCGACCGGAACGTCGGACGCCGACACCGTTTCTTCTCCCAGGCTCGCCAGGACCTGACGACCGGGATGATTGATCTGCATCCAGATTGCTCCGCCGCGCATCTGCCCTGCCTCGGCCCATTCCCGGAAAGGCGCAAGATCAGTTCCGTCTTCCAGAACCACGCTGGCGGGGCCGGACAGCGCATCAGCCGAGACCATTACATTTCCAGTGATCAACAGGCCCGCGCCGCCCGCGGCCCAGCGGCGGAAAAGCCGGTGAATTTTCTCGTCTGGCACCTGCCCGAAAGCCGCCAGACTTTCTTCCATTGCAGCTTTTGCCAGACGGTTTCTGAGAACCGCGCCATTTGGCAATGTGAGCGGTTCGAACAGCGGTGAAACAGTCATCTTGGGATCCTTTTCTTCTCGATCCCAGGTGATATAAACCTTCGACAATGGTTGAAGGTCAAGGGCATGAAGATCGGAAAATTGGCAGAAGCCACGGGCGTGTCAGCGTCAAGCATTCGGTTCTACGAAAAACACGGCCTGATCCCACCGCCCGAGCGTCTGGAGAACGGTTATCGCGACTATCCCGACGCAATGATTTCTCGTATCAAAACCATCGCAATGAGCAAGTCGCTTGGCTTTTCTCTGTCGGAAATCAAGCGCTTCCTTCCGGAAGACCCGGAAAACACTATCCCGCGGCCCGAGGTGATCGCGAACCTAAAAAGCAAGTTGGCCGATGTGGATCAAAAGATCAAAGACCTGCACGGGATTCGCCGCGACCTGGACCAGATGATCGCCTATCTGAGTGACCCTGAGTCAAATGGCTGCTGAGGGTCTGGCAGCCTGAAACCTGCGCCCTGCGGGAGCACAAGACTTCGCTCCTCAGGCTTCGTATGCCGGAAGCTTTGACAGGGCGACCTTCAGCGCATCGCCCCACCCTTCGGATATGGTCCGAAAGTACTGATCGTCAGGCTCGAACCTTGAACGCGTGCCGGCCGTAAGGCTGTCTTCCTCATAAAGCAGCAGATCAAGCGGTGCACCGACGGACAAATTGGCCTTGATCGTTGAATCGAAACTGACCAGCAACAGCTTTACCGTTTCGGAAAAGCTCATGTCCGGATCAAACGCACGTACCAGTATGGGGCGGCCGTACTTCGTCTCACCGATCTGAAAGAACGGGGTATCCTCACCAGCCTCGATGAAATTGCCCTCGGGATAGATCAGAAACAGGCGCGACGGGCCGCCTTTGATCTGCCCCCCCAGGATCAGGGTCGCGTGAAAGGCGCTGTCTGCCTGTTGGCCCGCTCGGGAATGCCCCTCGATGACGTCGTTCAGCGTCGCCGCAACCAATTGGGCGACCTGAAACATCGTCGGCGCTTCAAGGATCGACGGCGACCGGTCTTCCGGGGCTTTTGTACGTTCTTCCAGCAGGCTTATGGTGGCTTGGGTGGTCGCCAAATTGCCAGCCGTCAACAAGGTGATCGAACGGTCGCCTTCGACGGTCCAATTGAACATCTTGTTGAAGGTGGACACGTTGTCGACACCTGCATTCGTACGCGTGTCCGACATGAAAACCAGTCCGCGGTTCAGCCGCATGCCCACAGCATAGGTCATCAGGTTCTCCGTTACTGCTGTGCGACCTGCAATTGAACCGTCAACTGCTCGCCCGCTGCCCCAATTCTGTTTCCTATTACCGGGGCCGCCTGGGCATAGTCCAGACCGGTTGCGACACGCACGTATCTGTCATCGGGTGAAATCCCGTTGGACACGTCGAATCCAACCCAGCCAAGCCCGTCCAGATGAACTTCGGCCCACGCGTGGGTGGCATCCTGCAATTCGGTTTCGTTCATCATCAGGTAACCCGAGACATAGCGGGCCGGCACGCCGATCTTTCGCGCGCAAGTGATGAACACATGCGCGTGGTCCTGACACACGCCGCGCCCGGCCTTGAGAGCGTCTTCTGCGCTCCAGTCCGGGTGCGAGCCTCCCACTTCGTAGGAGACCTGAGCCCGAACGCTTTCGGACAGGGCATGCATCCGCTCTAGCGGCTCACCATCCGGCAAAGCGGCAATCACGTCTGCAACACCCTTGCCCGGCGTTGTCAAAGGCGTGCTCCGCTGAAAAAGCCACAACGGCGTTGAGCCCTCGTGGCGTCCCAACACACCATGCGTGTCTTCAACCTCGACAACACCTTCGGAGATCAATGAGATGCTTTGGGTATTCGCTTCGAAACTGATCAGTTCCACTGTGTTGCGATGGTAGTCCTCAAAGCTCAACTCCTTGCGCCCCCCGGTCACTTCGGTGCTCCAAGAGAGGATATTCTGATTGCGGAAGGATTTGGGAGTTTTTCTCAGCTGCTGCAGGCCAAAGGGAACCGGCGCGTCGAAATCGTATCGTGTCTCGTGGCGAATATGCAGTTTCATTGGTCACTCATAGAACCGGTAGTCAACTTCAATCTGGCGGCTCAAGTCTCCGAGATCCTTCAAAAAATCCTGAATGTACTCGTGTAGCCCAAGGTCAAAGATATCGGAAATCTGCCGGTCGAGGTACTTCTCGGACAGCGCATTGGCCGCCGTAACCGACGGCCCCGCAAAGCCATAGTCTTTGCTGAGATAAGAAAGGTTCTCTTGGATTTTCCTGCAGCAGAAATGCAGGCTGCGTGGCATCCGCTGATCGAGGATCAGAAACTGCGCAATTTCCGACGGCCGGGTATTCTGGCCGTGGGTCATGCGATAGCCACCACCCGCACCCACGGACCGCAGGATGCTTTCCCATTGGATGTTGTCCAGTGACGAGCCGACCGAAAAGGCCGTGGGCAGAAGGACATAGTACTTAACGTCCAGGATGCGCCCGGTATTGTCGGCCCGCTCGACAAAGGTGCCGATCCGGGTGAAGTCGAAAATATCGTTGCGCAGCATGGTCCCCAGCGTCGCACCACGAACCAGAGCCGCCTGTTGACGAATAAGCTCCAGCGTCCCCGGCAGGTCTCTCTCGTTCACGCGGCGCTTCATGGCTTGATCAATCTGCATCCACGTGGCGTTCACCGCGCTCCAGACATCATGGGTCAATGCAGTTCGAACAAGGCGCGCGTTATCTCGCGCCTGCTTGATGACCGACTTGATCGAGGATGGATTGTCGGCATCACGCAACATCCAATCCACGGCATTGTCTTTTGAAATCTCATCATATTTGGCGCTGTATCCACCGAAAACGCCGGCTGTTTTCAGAACCGAGCCCCATTCCGCATCGGAATTCTTGGTCCGGGTCAGCGCCATCCTCTGACCTGTTTCAAGCAGTCTGGCCGTGTTTTCCGCCCTCTCAAGATACCGGGACATCCAGAACAACCCGCCAGCAGTTTTTCCCAGCATGGTCAGTCCTCCAGAACCCAGGTGTCTTTGGTCCCGCCGCCTTGGCTTGAATTCACGACCAGGGACCCTTTTTTCAGCGCAACGCGCGTCAGGCCGCCGGGGGTGATCTCGATCCCATCCGGGGACACCAGAACAAACGGCCGCAGATCGACATGCCGGGGGGCAAGTCCCGAACGGGCAAAGATCGGCACCGTCGAGAGAGACAACGTGGGCTGAGCGATATAGTTCGACGGCCGCGACTTGAGCTTGTCACGGAAGGCCGCAATCTCTTTCTTGCTGGCGGTCGGACCGATCAGCATCCCATAGCCGCCCGAGCCGTGCACCTCTTTGACGACAAGATCGGACAGGTTGTCCAATACGTAGGACAGCGACTCGGGGTCGCTGCAGCGCCACGTAGGAACGTTTTTGAGCAGGGGTTTCTCGCCCGTGTAGAACTCAACGATTTCAGGCATGTAGGAATAGATCGCCTTGTCATCGGCAATGCCCGTGCCCGGCGCGTTGGCGATCGTGATGCCCCCGGCCCGATAGACGTCCAGAATGCCAGGAACGCCCAGCGCGCTGTCCGGGTTGAAATTCAGCGGGTCCAGGAAATCGTCGTCAACCCGGCGGTAAAGAACGTCGATTGGTTTGTAACCACGCGTGGTGCGCATGCAGACGCGCCCGTCGACAACCCGCAGGTCGTGGCCCTCGACCAGTTCCACGGCCATCTGATCGGCCAGAAACGCATGTTCAAAATAGGCTGAATTGTAGATCCCCGGAGTCAATACCGCGACGGTCGGCTCGCCATCCGCGCAGGCCGGCGCACTGGCCGCAAGCGAGCGTCTCAGATTGCGGGGATAATCGGATACATTGCGCACATTCGTGGCGCTGAAAAGCTCGGGAAACATCTTCAGCATGGTTTCCCGGTTTTCGAGCATGTAGCTGACCCCGGACGGCGTACGGGCGTTGTCTTCCAAAACGAAGAACTCGTCTGGCCCGGTACGCACCAGATCGACGCCAACCACATGGGTGTAGACCTGCCCCGGCGGTGAGACACCCAGCATCTGCGGCAGGAAGGCTTCGTTGCTGGCAATCATCTCTGCCGGCACGCGACCGGCACGCACGATTTCCTGTCGGTGATAGATGTCGTGAAGAAACGCATTGATCGCCCGAACCCGCTGTTCGATGCCGCGTTCCAGACGCTGCCATTCGCGCCCTGAAATCACGCGCGGAACGATATCAAATGGGATCAAACGTTCTTCGGCTTCGGTCTTGCCGTAGACGTTGAAAGTAATCCCCGTCAGCCTGAATACTTCTTCGGCTTCGCGCTGTTTGGCCCTCAGCCGTGAGACATCTTCCGCATTGAACCAACGTCCGATCTCTTCGTACGGACCTCTGAGAGACCCGTCGCCGTTGAACATCTCATCAAAATACTCGCTCATACGAGAAGTGTGACGATCAATTCAAACTTTGCAAGTTGTACGGGCTTTTCCAGTTGGCGGCCTATAGATAAATGCACAGTTTTCGAGCGAACAGCAGCCCGGCCGTCGATGGCGAAACTGGTTCTGGGTGCAGCGAAAATCATCGCCGCTACTCTACCGGCTTCTGGCTTCAATAACGTGCAGCCACCAAAGCAATTCTCGAAAGCAATCAGGGGCCTCGGCTCCGCCTGAGAACCGACTAGGGTCCCACCGCATCCAGCAGTGCGCTCCGGACTGCGTCTACCATTCTGGCACGGGGTGACATTGCGACACTCGCAAGACCGACGATGCGTCGGGGTCCGAACTGCTCCAGAGGAATTTTTTTGAGCTGTAAATGGTCATAAGACGCCAGACGACTGTCAGGTATGATCGAGACCCCGAGTTCAGCGGCGACCATGCTTGATATTGCCTCAAGGCTTTCAAGCTCCATGGCGTCTTTGACTTCTATACCCATCCTTTGCAACCAGGTCTCGATCTGCCTCCCCACAACCGCGTCGCGAGTGAACCGAATAAACGGCAGTGCGCCGAGAAGCTCTTCGGGAGAAAGGTCCGGAGTGTTTTCCGAGACGAGCAGGACCAGTTTCTCGGTCACGATTTCCGAGAATTCCAGCGACTTCGGAAGGATATCCGGGCGTGAGATGATTGCCGCGTGAACCTGTTTGCGGTCCAGCTGCAACAGCAGCTGATTGGTCAAGCCCGGAACAATTCTGACACGCACGTCAGGATGCTCTGACTTCAGCCTTGATAACGCAGCAGGCACCAAACCCGTCAAAGTCGTTGGAACTGCACCCAAGATTATCTCGCCTGCAAGCTCCTTGTCCGATCTCACCTTGTCAGCCAGGCCATCATACGTGGCAACGACCGCCGCCGCTTCTTCAACAAGCATGAGCCCCGCACTGGTCAGTTTGGGTGTCTTCGCCGACCGGTCAAACAAGTCGAGCCCCCACATGACTTCAAGGTTCCGCATCTGATGGCTTACCGCCGACGGCGTCAGATGCTCAGCCTCCGATGCGGCTCGAAAGCTTCCATGCCGATGTATTGCGACCAGAGTTCGCAGCGCTCGAATGCTCATCCCAAAGACCTCGCCACCTTTGTCCGGGTCCATGAAAGGTGAGAGAATTTCACCGATTGATCAAATCATTTTCGTTTTTGTTTACATTTTTTGATCCGTACCCTGCACGAAACAGGCTCAATGAAACAGCGCCCCGAGGTCCCCATGGTTGCCCCAAAGTCCAACACCTACACGTCCATCGTTGCCAAGCCTTTCGCTCCGAACCTCGGGGCCGAGATCTATGGGGTCGATTTGAGCCAGCCTGTGCCCGACGACCAGTTTGCCGAAATCCGCGATGCCTTTCACACCTATCAGGTTCTGTTCTTCAAAGAGCAGAAAGAGATACCGCCTGCGCAGCACATCGAGTTTGGGAAACGCTTCGGGCCGCTCCACGCACACCCCGCAGCCCCAACGATGGAAGGATATCCTGAGATATTCGAGATCCATGCCACCAAAAATTCAAAGGTGGCCAACGGTGAGTTCTGGCACTCGGACGTGTCATGTGATGAGACGCCCCCATTGGGAACAATGCTTCAGATCCACATTGCCCCTCCTTGCGGCGGGGACACCATGTTCAGCGATATGTATGCGGCCTACGATGATCTGTCCGAACCGATCAAAAGCATGCTCGACGGCCTATCCGCCCTCCACAGCTCCGAACACATATACAAGGGCCGGTACAGCGACCGGGGCCAAAAGGACGCGGATATTGATTGCCCCGAAGCAATTCATCCGATCGTCAGAACTCACCCCGAGACAGGACGAAAATCGCTGTTCGTCAACCGAACGTTCACAACGAAGATTATCGGCTTGTCGGCCAAGGAAAGTGAGGCGATCCTCAACATGCTTTTCGAGCATGCCGAACAGATCAACTATCAAATCCGGTTCCGGTGGTCGCTCAACGATATGGCGTTTTGGGACAATCGTTGCTGTATGCATCGTGCCATCTGGGACTATTGGCCCGCGGAACGAAAGGGGCGGCGTGTAACCGTGAAAGGCGACCGACCCGTCTAGTTCTGACGGGACGGGATTTTTGGGTCGAAGAAACCATTTTGGGAGCGCGAAGTGCGAGCTGCAGTCGTCAGAGAGTTCAACGAGGACCTTTCGATTGAAACGGTCCCGGACCCAACCTGCCCCGACAACGGAGTGGTCTTGGAGGTCGCCGCCTGCGGCGTGTGCCGCTCGGACTACCACGGCTGGTCCGGTGCCCACCCGAAAGTTCAAAACGGCTCCATCCTGGGGCACGAATACTGTGGCACCGTGGTCGAGGCCGGGTCCAATGCGAAACACAAAGTGGGTGATCGCCTCATCGCCCCATTCATCCTAGGGTGCGGCAGTTGCCATGCCTGTCAAACCGGAGTGTCGAATACCTGCGCCAACCAGATCGTTCCCGGATTTGGCGCACCGGGCGCCTATGCGGAATATGTTGCGGTGCCCTTTGACCATAACTTGGTTCACTTGCCAGACACACTCTCCCCTGCCCTCGCCGCCGGCCTGGGCTGCCGCGTCACCACCGCATGGCATGCTTTGACGGACCGAGCAGATGTTGCTGCGGGCGAATGGGTTGCTGTCCATGGAACCGGTGGAATTGGTCTGTCCGTTCTCTTGCTTGCGAAAATGCTGGGATGCCGGGTTGTCGTGGTGGATGTGGTCGATGAGAAACTCGAGCACGCAAAACTCCACGGCGCGGACGCGACGGTCAATGCATCCAAAGAGGATGCGGCGACCGCGATCCTGGAAATCACCGGTGGAGGAGCGCAAGTTTCCATCGAAGCTCTGGGCATCGAAACCACGACGAACGCTTCACTGGAGTGCCTCGCGATCTTGGGCCGTCATGTGCAGATTGGGATGCCGTCGGGTGACGGTTGGATGCGCATGAACATGCGCGCGATATATTCCAAACAGCTCTCGGTTTTTGGCACCCGGGGCATGCCGTCCTGGAAATACCCGCGTCTGCTTGGACTGATCGAGCGGGGTGACGTTGACATACAGCCGATGGTGGCCCGAGAGGTCCGCCTTGAGGATGCCAGCGGTGAGCTTCGCGCGATGCGTGGCCCGACCTCGCCGGGCACCGCTGTAATCACGAGTTTTCTGCCTTGATTGGGTGCCTGCGTCTTGCAGGATGCACGCGGGCCTAATAATTGAAAGTATTGGAAATTAATGGCTTACGGCGAGTAACTGCGTTTACCCGGGCTGTCGCCACCCACACACCCAAAACACTGTTGCCAAAAAACGTAGTGAAGCCGTTTCAACAAGAAAAGCCCGCCCAAACAGTTTTGGTCGGTCCAGGCGGGCTTGCCTATCAGAGAATGAAATCACCTTCGTCTAGGCTGCTGGCGCGGACGCCGAACAACGAGATTTCCGTGTCTCCCAAATCGATCTTGGTCTTGAAGAAACGGCCGCTGATCGCATCCTCGACTTCCTCGTAATCTGTGAAGCCATATGCGCTGAGGTCGATCTTGTCGCGACCTGCGCGAAAGCCGAACACAGTGTCATGACCGCCGCCTTGTTCGAAGACGAAGCTGTCGGAGCCCGAGCCGCCGATGAGTTTGTCGTTTCCGCCACCGCCAGAAATTTCGTCATTTCCACGGCCGCCGAAGATGATGTCGTTTCCACCCTCGCCGTTCAGGGTGTCGTCACCCTTACCGCCGAAAACTTTGTCCCGACCGTCACCGGCGAGAACCAGATCGTCACCACTTCCTGCGAAAACGATATCGTTGCCGCCTTTGGCATCGATCAGGTCATTGTCCCGACCTGTGCGGATAACTTCGCGACCGTCGTCTCCGATGACGAAATCGACTGCCCCTGAACCGTCAGATTGCAGCAGATCGGCGGGCAGCAGAACGCCGTTCAATACATGGATCACACCGTTCGACGCCTGAATGTCGGTCGCGATGAGGCTTGGATCCTGAACGTCCGGATCGGCATCGACCAGGGTAAGGGTCTCGGCATCCACACCTATCGTGCCGCCCTGGAGCGTTTCGATTTCCTCAGACGCCAGAACCTGGCTGGCCTGCAGGCTTTCACCCGAGACATGGTATGTCAGCACCGTCGTCAACAGCTCGATGGGATCGTTTCCGCCGTTGAGCAAACGCAGTGCGTCAACAAGGTATGCAAACGCTCCGCCCTCATCGCTGCCTTCGTATCCCAGTGAGTTCGAGAGCGCGATAAACGCGTCATCGGTCGGCGCGAAGGCGGTAAGGTCGGCATTCGAGTCATTAAGGGCGCCCGCCAGATCAGCCGCGATCAGAGCTTCTCGGAGAATGTCGAAATCACCTCCGTTTTCGTCAAAGCCGGATGCGCCGCTTACCGCCAGAACGGTTTCCGTAATCGTCGGGGCGTCATTGCCTGGCAGATCGATCGGCAGCAGAACGCGATCAATTACGTGGACCACGCCGTTGTCCGCCAGAATGTCTGTCTGCACCAGCGACGGGTTGATGAGGTCCGGCTCCAGATCGCCAAGTGTCGGCAGTTCGGACGCGTCGATCACGCCGCCCTGAAGTGAGGTCACCGAACCCGCCGACGCAATCTCGGACGACCCTTGGGTGCCAGCTGCAACATGATAGGTGACGATCGTCTCAAGCAGCGTTGCGGTTTCGACCGGATCTTCGTTCAAAGAGGTCAGAAATGCGGTTACGGCTGCGGTGTCAGTAACGTCGCCCGCAAAACCCAGATCAGCTGCGAGCTGCCCGAATGCCGCGTTTGTCGGGGCAAAAACCGTGTAGGTCGCAGAAGGGTCGCCAGCCGTTCCACTGAGGACACCAAGGTAGTCAGTCCCCTTCTGGTCATCGATAAAACCTATTGCTGCGACAAGAATGCTAAAGCTTGGATTTCCTGCGGCAATTCCTGCAATTGTCGTCATAATTTCCTCCACCTGAGTTTTTCAAGCCAACGATTGGCTTACCGCTGGTACGGAGCGCACGGGCCGTTCGGATCAAATATTTCTGAATCACGATATGTCCCCGGCGATACCGTGTGGATCGTTCCCGCGCCCACTGAGGCCGAAACCAAAAAACAAATCCAACCGGATCAGATCAGCGTATCGGTCAACAGTTGAGAGCAAAGGTGACGGCCAATGGGAAAACCCAAATTCGTAGTTGAAACGGGGCGTCAGGAACTTCGCGAAGTGCGTCGCGAAAGCTGGCGACTGTACGTTTTTGTCGGTTTTCTC
The DNA here is from genome assembly GCF_059613085.1 of Ruegeria sp. BHSC029. Classification (NCBI taxonomy): domain Bacteria; kingdom Pseudomonadati; phylum Pseudomonadota; class Alphaproteobacteria; order Rhodobacterales; family Roseobacteraceae; genus Ruegeria; species Ruegeria sp. BHSC029. The sequence continues at coordinate 58,585 of NZ_JBXWRU010000001.1, read as the reverse complement.
AGTTGCTTCACCAACCTTCTGATGCTCACCGGGCCATTGTACATGCTGCAGGTGTACGACCGGGTTTTGGGCAGCCGATCCGTGGAAACGCTGGTCGCTCTCTCGGTGCTTGTTGCGTTCTTGTACGGCATTCTGGGCCTGCTTGAATATGCTCGGGGGAGGATATTCGGACGCGTGGCGGCGCGCTTTCAGGCACGGCTTGACCGTCGGGTATTCGAGGCGGTGCAGCGCAAAGCCTCGGTCGCTCCGGACGATCAAACGGAAACCGGCCTGCGCGATCTTGAAGCTGTTCAGCGGCTTTTGTCTTCTCCGGTTCCAATGGCCTTTTTCGACGTGTTTTGGACGCCCGTTTTCCTTTTGGGCATCTGGATATTCCACCCCTGGCTTGGTGCTGTCGCTGCGCTGGGTGGCTTGGTCATCTTAGCACTGACCGGCTTGAACCGAGTTTTTTCGGCACGCCCCATGTCGAACGCCAGCCGCGCTGTCGCCTCGTCCGAAGCGATGTCCAACCAGTTGCGGAACGAAGCCGAAATCGTTGAGGCGATGGGTATGCGCGATGCGACCTACACGCGGTGGAAGACGTTGCGCGACCGGGCGCTGAAGGAGCAGATCCGCTCGGCTGATGTAAGCGGCAGCTTTGCCAACGTAACAAAGACTTTCCGGTTGTTTTTGCAGTCGGCCATCCTTGGTGTTGGTGCATTTCTTGTGCTTCAGGGGGAACTGACTGCAGGCGCAATGATTGCAAGCTCAATCCTGCTGGGCCGGGCGCTGGCACCGATGGAGCAGCTTGTGGCGCAATGGCAGTTGGTTCAGGCCGCAAAAAGAGGCTGGGACAATCTGGCCGAACTGCTCGGCACCGTACCGCCCGAACGTGTGAATACGCGACTGCCGAAACCCAAAGCCAAGTTGGTTGTTCAAAACCTGACCGTATTTCCGCCGAACTCACGACAAGCCGCTCTGAAATCCGTTTCGTTCAACGTGAACCCCGGCGAAGCGGTTGGCTTGATTGGGTCGTCCGGCGCGGGGAAGTCCACACTCGCCAGATCCTTGACTGGCGTATGGCGTCCGCACAGCGGCACGATCCGGCTGGATGGCGCCGCGCTGGATCAATACTGCTCGACCGAACTTGGCAGCCTCATCGGCTATCTTCCGCAGCGGTTTCAGCTGTTTGACGGCACGATTGCCGAAAACATCGCCCGAATGGCGCCCGAGCCGGACGATGCCGCCGTCGTGGCAGCCGCAAAGAAAGCAGATGCGCATGAGATGATACTGCGGCTCGCTGATGGCTATGACACCAACGTGTCGGCGAACGGAGGGCAGCTGTCCGGTGGTCAGATGCAACGTATCGGCCTTGCCCGCGCCATGTACGGCGACCCCGTTCTGCTCGTGCTGGACGAACCCAATTCAAACCTCGACGTCGAAGGCAGTGCCGCGGTCAATCGCGCAATTGAAGAGTTCAAGGCAAACGGAAAATCCGTGTTGATCGTGGCCCACCGGCCGGCCGCAATTCAGGAATGCGACAAGCTGATAATGCTTGATAACGGCACCGTCCGGGACTTCGGCGCCAAGAAAGACGTTCTTCGGAAACTCGTTATCAACCACGAACAGATCGCAAAAACTGCCAGACAGGGAGGCCTGAAATGAAACCGGAACGGTCCGACGTAAACTCGTCTGTTTCCTGGTCAGCGCGCGGACCAGTGCTCGTGGGTCTCGTGGGCCTGATGCTGTTGCTTGGGGGCTTTGGATATTGGTCCTTCACGACCAATATTGCCGGGGCAATCGTTGCCAGCGGTCAAATTGAAGTTGATCAAAATCAACAGGTTGTGGAACACCCCGATGGCGGCGTGGTGGCCGAGATACTTGTCGACGAAGGGTCCTTGGTCGAGGCCGGTGATGTTCTGATCAAGCTGGCGTCCAATGACCTTGCCACCAAATTGGCGATCGCCGAAAAAGAGCTTTACGAGCTCATGGCCCGCCGTGGTCGTCTTGAGGCGGAAAGAGACGGAACCGAAGAAATTCGCTTTGCCCCCATACTTCAGAAAGCCGCATCTTTGGACATCGACATCGCGGACTTGGTCTATGGGCAGGAACGATTGTTTGTGGCGCGCAAGGAATCCATCGCGCAGGAGATTGATCAGCAACTCAAAAGAGTTGGTCAGATCGACAGTCAGATTGTCGGGATTGATGCTCAAAAACTGGCGCTTGCCACCCAACTGGACCTGATACGAAAGGAACTGACGGATCAGGAATCCTTGTTTGAACGCGGATTGGCCCCCGCATCCCGCGTTCTGTCATTGCAACGGGAAGAAGCACGCTTGAGCGGCACGATGGGTGATCTGACTGCCCGTATCGCGGAATCCGAGGGGCGAAAGACCGAAATCGAGATTCAAATCCTCAAGTTGCAAAGCAAACGCCGCGAAGATGCCATTACCCGCCTCAGGGACCTGCGGTATCGGGAACTGGAATTACGCGAGGAAACGACGAATATCGCAGAGCGTATCGCCAACCTTGAAATCACGGCGCCGGTCTCTGGGGTCGTACATGGATTGAACATCTTCAGCCTTGGCGCGGTTGTGAAACCGGCTGAACCGGTATTGTACCTCGTTCCGCAGGATCGTCCGCTGATCATAAGTGCCCGCGTCGACCCCATTCACGTTGACCAGATGTTCGTCGGACAAGATGTCGTTTTGCGCTTTTCGGCCATGGATCAGCGCAAGACGCCCGAATTGACAGGACGGGTCACCCTGGTTTCTGCGGATGCGTTCGAGGAAGCTTCGACAAACCAGACCTACTACACGGCCGAGATCGCACTGAATGCCGGAGAGCAGAAAAAACTGCCCGCGGAAACACCTCTGGTCCCTGGAATGCCGGTCGAAACCTTCATACGGACGCAGGACAGAACACCGATTGCCTACCTTATCAAACCGTTCAGCGACTACTTTGCGAAAGCATTTCGTGAGACTTGAGTGTGGGCCCCGTGTCGCCGTCAAATCGAGCCACGAGCGATTCACATAGGTCTTTCTGGCCCTGCGCGGAAAACCCGTGCGCTGCGACTGGCACGAAGATAAACCCGCTTGGCTCTTGAATAAACGCCAATGAAACTTCAACAGCCCGAACTCGGCTGTTTCCTGCAGAGCGCCCTGCCGCCTGCAGTGCCCATCACTCAAGAAAGTCGGAGACCAGAAGCTGGAATAGTTCAGTTTTCTCGGCATGAACCGCATGGGCGCAACCCGGCACGACCGCAAGCGAGGTCTTGGGGATTTCTTGCCAAAGCATATGCGTCTGGCTCCACGGATAAGTCCGATCCCGATCGCCCCAAAGCACAAGTGTTTCCTGCCGGATTTGGCTGAGGTTCTGCTCTCCGGACCAGGAGTGCATCGCGTCCAGGCCGGCGTTTATTGCAGCCAGTTTGCTTTGCGCGGCTACAGCGGCGCAGTGCTCAAACCCTTGTGCGGCTTCACGATCCAGAAACCAAGTTGCAGAGATCCTATGGGCAGTTGCGGCGGGGCCGTCCTCTGCCGCACGCTTTTTGCTTTCCTCAATGGTCTCGAACCGCCCGGGTAAAACGCCAATCGCGCCGGTTGCGTACAACACCAATCGGTCCACCCTTTCAAAATCCCGGCGGGCAATTTCCTGAGCGATCATGCCGCCCATCGAATGGCCCAGAAGATGATACATCCCCAGCCTGAGGTCGCGGAGGTGCTGGATCACCCAATCCGCATACCCGCCAATACTGTCGATGGGAGGCAGATGGGCATTTGCTCCGAATCCGGGCAGATCAACCGCCACCACGGAAAACTGGTTTTCAAGGGGGGTGACATAAGCATTCCATTGCGCACTGCCCCCCATGAAACCATGAACGAGTACCAGCGGCGTCACTTTCTTTGGCCCTGAACAATCCGATCAAGGATCATCGCGCAAAAGAGTATGGCAAAGCCCGCCAGTATCCCCTGGCCTACATTGGCGTATTGCAGCGCCTCAAGAACGTCCTCACCCAGTCCTTTGGCGCCAATCAGCGAGGCCACGACAACCATAGCCAGCGAGAGCATGATCGTCTGGTTGATACCCGCACGGATCGAAGGGCCGGCAAGGGGCAGATCGACTTTTGTGAGCAGATACCACCTGTTGGCGCCAAAACTGATCGCGGCTTCACGCACGCTTTCCGGAACGCCACGCAGACCCAAAACGGTAAGGCGCACAACGGGCGTCCCGCCGAAGATCATCGTGACGATGACAGCCGCCGGCTTGCCAACACCAAAAAAGGCGATCACCGGTACCATGAAAACGAAGGCAGGCATGGTCTGCATAAAGTCCATGATCGGCTGGATCACGGCGTAAAACCGCGGGCGGCGGGCCGAGAACATGCCCAGCGGAATGCCTATCACGATGGATAGCAGCGCAGCGGTTCCCAATAGCGCCAGGGTCGTCATGGCTTTTTCCCAGAAACCAAGAACACCCATATAGGCCAGGAATGCTCCGGACCAGATCGCCATGCGCAGGCCCGCCGTAAGCCATGTCAGCAATACGATAAGGGCAGCGACGACGATCCAAGGGGTCTGAACCAAGGCCACTTCCATTGCATCCAGCAGCCAGCGAATGGCGGAGGTGAGAGCCTCAAAGAAAGTCACGCTGTTGGCGACGCACCAGGCGATGAAGTCCTCGACCGCATCAATACTGGCCAGTCGGATCGAGTTTTCGGTTGGAAACGCGCTGAGAAACTCGAACCGCCCCGGGAAACTGTAGTGGACCATTGCCGTCGCCACGAGCAGCACCATGAATGCTGCGCTGAAGACGATCTGGCTCACCGGCATGCCAGAGCGGATGGTTCGATCCGACAGCCAGTCCGAAAACCGGGACTCAAGCGCCCAATTTGCGACAATTGCCTGCACCAACTTGGCGACGATCAGAATTGAAAGTCCCGCCAGTACAATTGATGGCCCTTGCGCGGCAAGTGTCTCGGCCTCAACGCGGAAGCCTTCGATATTGGCCTCCAGGGCGTCAATCTGGCGCTGGATCGCGGCCGCACGATCTGATCCGCTCTCCTCCGCCGCGGCAAGCTGTCTATAACGGAGATCGAGGGTCCCTTCGATGGAAGCCACACGCGCAAGGGCATCCGCCCCCAAGTCTCCGAACAAACCCCGCGCGATCTGCACGAACCCAATCGCCTCGACGACAAGAAAGGCCAAGGCCCACGACCAGAGCCCGCGCGCACCGAACCAAATCGGACCGAAGAGCCCGGCCATTACGTTGAATGTTGCGGTAAAGCGCGCCGAGGCTCCGATCTTGTCAAAATTCCGGATGTAATAGTCAGGGCTAGTGCGCACGAAGGTGCGAATGTTTTCGCGTCGTTCCTCGGCGTATGCTTTGGCGGCGGCGCTGTCAGTATCTTCAAGGGGGTTCACACCAAGATCTTCGCTCATGACATCTCTGTCCCTTCGATCACGGTGCGCAACAGATCTGCTCGCGTGATGACGCCTCTGTCCACACCGCCTTCCGTCACCAATACGGGTCGGTCGTCTTCGATAGCCCGCGTAATCAGGGCAGACAGCGTCTCATTATGGTCCACTCGCGCAGTGTCAGCCGGCAGCGGGCCGTGCCTGGCGAGATAGGTGTCCAAGGGCTGCATCGCCGCATGGGCATGCACGACCTTCAACCGCGAGATCCCCGCGACGAAATCGGCGACGTAATCATCGGCAGGATGCATTACAATCTCCTCGGCAGATCCGATCTGCACCATCTTTCCGTCACGCATGATGGCAATCCGGTCTCCGATGCGGACGGCCTCATCAAGGTCATGAGTGATGAAGATCGTCGTTTTCTTCAGGATCTTCGACAGCCGTATGAATTCATCCTGCAACTGCCGCCGGATCAGCGGATCAAGTGCTGAAAAGGGCTCATCCATCAACAGGACATCCGGGTTGGCGGCAAGAGCGCGGGCAAGACCCACACGCTGCTGCATTCCGCCAGAAAGTTCATGGGCGAATTTTGACCCCCATGCACCCAATTCCACGATGTCGAGAATGGCCGCCGCCTGCCGCATTCGCTCGTTCTTGGCGACTTGACGGATTTCCAGCGGCATCGCCACGTTGTCCAAAACCGAACGATGGGGCATCAGCGCAAAGTTCTGGAAAACCATTCCGATTTTGCGGTTGCGAAAGTCTTGCAGGTCTTTGGTACCGAGCGCCATGACGTCTGTACCTTCAATCTCGATCTTGCCCGATGTGGGCTCGAGCAGTCGATTGAAGTGGCGCACAAGTGTGGATTTTCCGCTACCGGACAGCCCCATGATGCAGAAAATCTCACCGCGCTTGACGCTAAGGCTGACATCGGCGACGCCGACAACCACATTGAATTCAGCCAGGACTTCGGCCTTGGTCAGGCCGCGCGCGCGGATAGCCTCGAGAGCCGCCAAAGGTCTTGCTCCGAAGATCTTCCAGACATTTGAGATATCGACAACAGTCTCGTCGCTCATCCGCCCACCCCTGCGTTATTCGTGAAGGGGCAAGACCTTACGGACCCGCCCCTTTCCAAGTTTTGGATCAGAGACCCAGCATGGCGTCGACGCGATCAGAGTTGGCGGCCACCCATTCGGCGGCCACCTCCTTGGCATCGCGACCATTGGCGCTGATTTCGAAGGCCAGCGAGCTTACATCATCTGCCGTGAGGGCAAAGTTGGCGAAGAACTCGGCAATCGCAGGCGAGCGATCCGCAAGTGAGTTCGACCAGGCGATCTGCACTTCCTTCAAGGCGTCCTTACTGGCAACCATCGACTTGTTGTACCAATCCGGATCGTCCGAAGGCTGCACCATGATGTATTTTTCCGGATCGTAAGGCGGCTCGGTCAGCATGACCACGTCGAACATGTACCAGACGGCGTGGGGCTCGTAGCAGTAGAAGGCGTATCCTTCTTTCTTGGCGATGCTGTCCTTGATGCGAGCGGTCTTGACAGCTTCTTCAGCGCGGATCGGCTCGATGAAGTCGAGAAGACCATAGTCCCGAACCTTGACCTCGTTCACATTGGCTGAGGCCCAACCCGGAGCACCGATCCACATTTCACCTTTGCCATTGCCGTCACTGTCCATTGCAGCCGCCACGTCTGGGCGTCCCAGGTCCGCAATGTCAGTGATATTCATCTCTGCGGCAAAGTCTTTGGATACACAGAAGCCTTGGTTGCCCTCATAGGGGTTTGACGACAACGTCACAGTACCTGCCCCATCGACAAATTGTTTGGTGAAAGCTTCCTGGTTCGGCAGCCAGACATCAGGGTGCACGTCGATATCGCCCTTGCCTTGGTCCATCGCCTGAAAAATGGTGGCATTGTTGCCCGGAACATACTCCACGGTGCCACCAATGCGGGTTGTCACGATCTCACCCAGTACATGAGCGATGGCTTGCGCTCCCGTCCATGTGGGTACACCGATCTTGACCTCTTCCGCCGCCAGTGGCGCGCTGACGGCCGAAAGCAATGCCGCACCTATCAGTTTTTCCTTGAATGCCATGTTATTTCTCCCTGTTGGTTAGTTCTTTTGAATGTCAGGCTGCATAACCCGGAAGGTCAAAAACTTCGGGGTAGCCGAACAACGCCGCGCTTCCGCCGGTGTGCAGAAAGACGATATTGTCCATCCCCGCAAAGTAGCCTTTGCGGACCTGATCGATCAGACCATCCAGCCCTTTTCCCGAGTATACAGGGTCGAACAGAAGGCCTTCTGTACGGGCCAGTAGCTTGAGCGCATCGACCATGCCCTCGGTCGGAAGGCCATATCCCGCTCCGACATAGTCGCAGTTTGCCCGGACGGAATCCCGTGAAATCTTTGTGCCGGTGCCCAAGAACTCGGTCGTGCGAACGGCCAGATCGTGGACCATGCTTTCTTGTTTCTCTTTAGGCGCACGCACGCCAATCCCAAGCAGATGAATGTCGCTTTGCAGCGCGGCAAGCCCGGCGACCAAGCCGGCCTGAGTACCTGAACTTCCGGTCGCATGTACGAGGGCATCAATTTTCAGCCCCGCATTGGCGGCCTGTTCGCTCAGCTCGCGCGCGCAATTGACATATCCCAAAGCACCGATCGGGTTCGATCCGCCTCCGGGAATGATGTACGGTTTTTTTCCGTTGGCCCTTAACTGCGCAGCGCAAGCATCCATCTCGGCGTTCATGTCGGCACCACCGGGGCGCTTTGAGACGCTGGCGCCATGTAGGCGATCCAACAGGACGTTGCCATTCAGGATATAGTTCGGATCGTTCGAGCCGGTTCGATCCTCGAGCAAGATTTGACACGCCATACCCAGCTTTGCAGCGGCTGCCGCGGTCTGGCGCGCGTGATTGGATTGCGTCGCCCCTTGGGTGATGATCGTATCGGCGCCCTTCTCGACGGCATCGGCCATCAGGAACTCCAGCTTGCGTGTCTTGTTCCCGCCCGAGGAGAGGCCCGTGCAATCATCCCGCTTGACCCATACGCGCGGCCCCCCCAACACTTCGCTCAGGCGGTCCATCGGTTCGAGAGGGGTTGGGAAATGCCCTAGCGACACCCTTGGGAATTTTGCCAGCGTGAGGGAAAGCTCTTTGCACAGGCTCAGAACCAATTCTGCCGTGAGCACCGTTTTTCTGCCTGTTATTTGACTTGTCTCAGCCACCGAAAACTCCCCGTCTTCACGAACGCCCAAATACTTTCGAAAGCAAAAGCGGAAAAAAGGCAGAAAAACAGTGCAATTTGCGCAGGCTACCCATACCTTTTCTTTGGGCAGCCCGGGAGAAGCTTATGAATATGCTATGGTTCGAAGATGTCCTGACCCTTCTGGAAGAGCGGAACATGACCCGTGCAGCGGCCCGCCGGAACATCACGCAACCTGCGTTTTCAAGACGAATACGAAGCTTTGAAGAGTGGTTGGGGATAGAGGTCCTCGATCGCAAATCGAACCGTGTCGAGATCAGCGCGGCCTTGGCGACAAATGAAGCGGAAATCCGCGCCATGATCGCACGACTGAATGAGTTGCGCACAAAAATTGCGCAACATGATCCGGCCGTTTCGATAGTCACCATCGCAGCGACCCATGCGTCGGTCGTTTCGACGTTTCCCGACATGGCCATTCGCGCGCGAGCCCGCTTTGAAGGTCTTCGGTTCCGCCTGAGGACCGCCAATCTGAATGATTGTGTCACCCTGTTTCTGCGCGGCGACACGAATATGCTGCTGTGCTACGAGGCGCAGAGTGTCACTCCCTTGCAATTCGGATCAGGCGTGCGTCGCGGGATTTGGGGTCAGGATTACCTGGTACCGGTCATCGGCGGAGGCCTGCGATACGCGGTACGCGGAAAAGGCGACGTGCCTATGAACACGCCGGCTATTGTCTACCCCGAAAACAGCTACTTCGGCGAAGCATTGAAAAAAAGCCAACGCCCGTTCGGGACCGCCGACTACAGCAAGAATCCCATTTGCCAGACAGCTTTCTCCAGCGGGGCCAAAGAAATGATCCTGAATGGTCTTGGTGTCGGGTGGCTGCCGTTCAGCATGGTTCACAAAGAAATCGAAAGCGGCGAGCTGATCTCCCTGCGCAACCAGATTGGTCAAGAAATGCTCGATGTGGTCATCTACGCGCATCATCAAGTAGAGACGGCAAATTCACTGCTCGAATTCTGGGCAAAGAAACCGGTTTCGACGTCCTGATCCGGCACCTCGATTTTCCGGTGCTCCAAACCAATTATTCTGCGCCAATTGCTGGAGCAGACTAGTGGCCATAAGAAGGCCTGCAGTGGTTGAATTTCAACTGCTACCTCTGGCTCCAACGAACCTTGTGCACCTCTCGCTTAAACAAACCAAAGGCTGACTTTGCGTTGCGGAAGGGCGCCCAAACGCCGTTCAGTTGACGGTGCAACATCGTTGGTCAACGATAGGCTTGACGCTTCAGGTCAGCATTCGACCGCACAGACGCGGCCTTGACACAGGAAACTCGGCGGCCATCGGTTGAAGTCCGCTCAACTTCTGAATCACAACCCAACCGGATCGTTTGACTGTCTGGCCACGCATTGCGGCAAACACGCTGTCCGCAGACTTTCAGACGGCATCAACGCCGCAGATCGAACGGTCAAATACCTGCATCGACGAGCAACGAGACCCGGCTCAATCAGACGGCATTTGCGCCGTTGGTGTCGACATGGAAATCGCTCGTTCCTCATCCGTCATATCTTCGGCAATCCCTTCAAAGAGCGGTGTCGAAAGATACCGTTCGCCTGTGTCGGGCAGCATCACCAGCATCACCGATCCGTCCGGGGCGCTTTTGGCCACTTCCATTGCGATGGCAAATGTGGATCCACCTGAGATTCCGGTGAAAATCCCCTCCTCTGCGGCCAGACGCCTGGACCAGGTGATACCGTCCGCTCCGGCGACGGGAAGCAGTTCATCATAATAAGCATTGTCCAGGGCTTCCTGAAGCACATACGGGATGAAATCGGGCGTCCAACCCTGAATGGGATGCGGCTCGAAAGCCGGATGGCTCTCAGTAGGCTGATGGGCCTCATTGCGGGTGTTCACGTAGCCAGACCCGACAATCGCAGCGTTTGCAGGCTCGGTCAGGATGATCTTGGTGTCAGGGCGATCGCGCTTGAGCACGCGCGACACGCCCGAAACGGTACCGCCTGTTCCATAACCGGTGATCCAGTAATCCAGCCGCTCTCCTTCGAAATCACTGAGTATTTCCCTCGCTGTCGTGGCCTCGTGGATGTCGGCGTTGGCGCTTGTCTCGAATTGGCTGGCGAGAAACCAGCCATTTGCCTCGGCCAACTCCTTGGCCTTGGAGTACATCCCAAAACCCTTGAGCGCACGAGGCGTCAGCACAACCTTGGCCCCAAGAAACCGCATCAACCGGCGGCGTTCCACCGAGAAGCTGTCAGCCATAGTGACCACAAGCGGATAACCCTTTGCGGCACATACCATCGCAAGACCTATCCCGGTATTTCCCGAGGTAGCCTCGACGACCGTTTGCCCGGGTTTCAGCCGACCTTCCCTTTCGCCCGCTTCGATGATGTTCAGCGCAAGGCGGTCCTTGACCGAGCCCGCGGGGTTGAAGGCTTCAAACTTGACGTAGACCGTCACGTTGGCCGGCGCGATTTTGTTGATGCGAATGCACGGCGTGTTGCCGACCGTGTCCAGGACGCTGTCATATAAACGGCCGCGCCCGGATGTGGTTCGAATTTCCATGTGCCCCTCCTGCTTATCCACTTTTCTTCAAATGCGAAGAAGACTGCCACAAGCGCGATGCAATTGATAGAACGTCAACAGCACAGTAGAGGAACGGACCTTCTCCCACGCTACTAAAGCTGAGAGCCGATTGGCAAAATACTGAAAAATCCAGCTACGATATGATCCCAAGCCGAACCCGTTGGCTCTGAGTCATATTGAAGGATTTCTCCGTTCTCGCCCCGGGTTCTCCATTTGAGTTGGCCAGCACTCTCCAGCGTCACATGATATGTATATGCTGGAAGCGCATCGTCCAAAGCACCCATGGTTTGTGCGGTCAACGCCGGAGAGTCGATGAGAATGCCCATTTCTGTGTTTATGTTGACTGAACGAGGGTCCCAATTGAACGAACCGACAAACAGATATCTGTCATCGACAGCGAACGCTTTGGAATGAAGACCCGACCGAGATTGAGCCCAGTTTATTCCACGACGTTGGACCTGATAAGCGTCAGGCCGCAATTCATAAAGCTCGACCCCACCGCGCAGCAACGCCCGGCGTTTCTTGGCGTAGTGCGCATAGACTGGTGCTACGTCGTTTGAAGCAAGCGAGTTGGTTACGACTTTGACTTCGACACCTCGGTTTTCCAGTTCGGTCATCCACTTCACGCCGTTGTTGCGTGGCACGAAGTAGGCCGAAACGATATTGACCTCCCTGTCAGCACCTTCGAAATACGGCAGCAGTTGCGACGCAAGAATTGGATCTGAGTTATCAAGCCCTGCGGCTTTGGAGGGCGGATCGGCGTAGAGTTTTGCGGGCACCCAATCCAAGGAAAGCGTTCCGTCTGCAAAATTCTCTCTTGCAGATTTTCTGAGAGCTTCGCCGTACTGAGTCTGCTTTGCCGCCTCCACAAGCTCATTCAGTCTGCTTCGCGCTTGGCCAAGCGAAAATTCTTCAGGTTGCCCGACGACCACGCGGGCCGGAACCGCGAACTCACTATTCCAATATTCGTCAAAGCTTTGTGAAACTTCATTTACGACGGGACCGGCTGCCAGAACATCCAGATCCGCATAGTTCATTTCCTCCCGCGCGAGGAAGTACTCGGCGCCGATATTCCGGCCACCGACAATTGTGAACACATTGTCTGCGGTCATCGACTTGTTGTGCATTCTGCGATTGATCCGCTTGAAGTCCGTGAGCCCGGCAATGATCAGGCTTTGGTCGCGCCAGAAAGGATTGAACAGACGGATTTCAATATTCTCGTGGTAGTCCAAAGCGGCTGTCATCGCGTCGTATCCGGATGTGTCCATGTCATCCAAAAGCAAGCGAACGCGTACGCCTCGATCCGCCGCCTGCAAAAGGCTGGCCGCAAAGAGGTGACCTGTCGGGTCGTTATGCAAAAGGTAGTATTGAGCGTCGATCGATTGTTCAGCCGCTGCAGCGAGTAGAAGCCGTGACACCAAGGCTTGTTCACCGTCGCTGATCAATTTGACACCGGACCGGCCGTCTTTGGGGTCCCCAAGCCGGGTCGCCGTCTGCCCAAGTGTGCTGTTTGTCCTTGCCGAGAATGAAACCGAATTGGTTTTCTCATATGTACGAACTTTTGGGGCACAAGCGACAAGAGCGAGTGTGCAGAACGCACAAAACATGATTGTCCAAGGCTTCATCGATTTCCTCCGCTCGTCACACATAGGTGACTACGCCAAGAGGCAAGAATGCAAGTATGTTCCGAGAAAGGTGGGGAGGTTTCCTGAAGTTGTGTCGTTCCAGAGGAATTGCGGCTCAAAGCCAGCCAGCCGACCACGACTGAAAAATCTTTTCGGCTGACGAAGCGCCCTGTCCACAATCGAAAGACAATCTGTTCGTCGCTGAATGGTTTCTTCGGTATCGCTACACTCCCCTGTTGCCAGAAATATACCCAAAATTTCGCACTCGGTTCGGACCAGTTTTAGGGGTCAAGACCACCCTCTCGGCGCGCCCGGAAAAAGATGCACGATTCCAGGGGTGCTTTTCATCAACGGGATCGCAGTGTCGCGAAAAAAGCGGCCAAACTCGTCTTCTTTACCTGACCGCGTCGTCACCTGAAAAATTCGCATGACCATACATCCGTCCTCCCAAAGGTGCGGTTTCTGAATGTATGTGTGCCTCGCACGATCCAGCTTAGCGTACTCGATACCGAGTGTCAGATTATGGCTCGGAGCAGTCGCTTATAGTCCAATTCGACAGGCGCATTGCGGACGAAGCCACCTAATATTCAGCTTGTTGCGGTGTGTGATAACGGCCCAAGGAGGACCTTGGGGAAATTTTGACCCGGTGCCGTCAACTGCTGTTTCTAGCACAAAAGGCTGCTACGCGGGTAAAGCTCACACACTCTTCTTCGTGTTGAACGGTTGCTACAGAGAAGTGACGAAGTGCGCCAAATCACCGGTCAACTGTTGTGTTCTGCCCGCGGTCTTCCTATGTGCACTTCATCGGAAATGGAGATTTTATGTCCCGGTAAGGAAGGGAGGCAGCGCGCCTCCCGGAGCATATTCAAAATCTGAAGCACCGCCGTCGCTTTGTTGCCGACGGAGTGTTTTGATGTGCGCACTCTTTCCTACCATCAGCGCCCAAATCTGACCTGGGCCAGAGACATGAAAGTGAACACCCTATGACAAGGGATTACTCCAACTTCCTTCCGCCTCGCGCAAGCGAAGCGGGATCGCACGCCAATCCCAGCCCTCTTCAGGCATTGGGATGGCAACCGTTTTTCGCCCAACAGATCAGCGTAGAGGACTTGTCGGCGACACCTCCCGTTCGCGTTGTCGAAGTGCATCGCAATGGGCTGCATGTCGTCGGTGACGGCATAGATACGGTACTTCCGCCGGGAGCCGACGCAACTGTCGGAGACTGGCTGATGCTGGACTCCACACGTCCGCGCTCCAGTCGGGTTCTTGAGCGCACAAGCCTCATAAAGCGGCGTGCGCCCGGAACCGACCGGCAGGAACAACTGATCGCGGCGAACATTGATACGGCCTTTATCGTCACGTCTTGCAATCAGGACTTCAAGGTGGCCCGGCTGGAACGCTATGCAGCTCTGGCTTTGGAGGCACGGATGACACCCGTCATCGTCGTCACAAAGACCGACCTCGTGACAGACCCGCAGAACTATGTCGACGCTGCTCGCGCGGTATCGGACATGATCGACGTGGTCGCCTTTGACGCCCGCGGCGACGCGCCCCGGACAAAACTGCTTCCCTGGTGCAAACCCGGCAAGACGGTGGCGTTTCTCGGCTCATCTGGTGTTGGTAAATCAACGTTGGCCAATGCGCTGCTCGAGAGTCAGTCCATTGAAACCCAAGCCATTCGTGAGGACGACGCAAAGGGGCGGCATACGACAACGCGGCGCGAGCTTCATGCTATGCCCAATGGCTGTCTGGTCTTGGACAGTCCGGGCATGCGGGAACTGCAGCTCACCGATGCAGCGGAAGGTATCAATGATCTTTTCGCCGACATTCAGGAGTTGGCCGCGCAGTGTCGATTCAAGAACTGTCAGCACGATTCTGAGCCGGAATGCGCTGTTCTGAAGGCTATCGATGAGGGTGTTCTTGATAGCGATCGGCTTCGCAGATGGCGCAAGCTCATGGCCGAAGATGCGTTTAACTCGGCGAGTCTTGCGGAACGCAGGTCGCGCGACAAGGCATTCGGGAAGATGGTCCGCGGAGTCAAAAAACTCAAAGATGTCAGGAAGTAAGGCGATGACACAGTCGAAAGCCGGTCAAATCGTATGGCATGACCTATTCACACCGGACAGGGCGCGTTCAATGGCATTCTACCAGCACGTCGCCGACTGGTCTTATGAAGTCGAGCGGGCATCGGATTTTGCATGGGGTGGCGGCGAGCAGGATTTCGTCCTCGCCCTCTCCGGTGACGAAGCGGGCGCGGGGTTAATCGAGACGCCGCCGGAACAAGCGAATGGCTGGGTCGCCTACATCGAGGTCCCCGACGTGGACCCGGCGGCCAAGCGCGTCGACACGCTCGGAGGCCAAGTTGTTCGGGAGCCATTCGAGGTGCCGGGCGTCGGGCGCAACGCACTCGTTCGCGATCCGCTCGGCGCGTTGGTGGGGATTTCGCTGTCTCGGCACAGTTTCCCCGTGCCGAGACGGCAGTTTGGCCCTGAAGTGTATATCGGCAACGGTGATGACTTTCCGCAAGCGTTCTACATCGAACTCTTCGGATGGCAGGTGTCTCCCGACCGGGACCAGGATTGCGCCACTCTCCTCGGGCCTCGGGGCCGTCTTGTTGCAATCCAGCATGCCGCGACTTGGGCAACCGCCTCAAACGCATCTTGGGTCCCGAGCCTAAAAGTTGCTTCAGTCCCTGACGCCTTCCGTGCCGCTGAAACCAAAGGGGCGCATCCGGCCTCCTTGAACTTAAGCGAATCCGTTCAAGCTCAAATCCCCATCCTGTGTGATCCGGACGGAGTGCCGTTTGCGTTCGGCGGCAAGCAGGCAAACCCTTTCTAGCCACCTGCAGATTCTATTCAGGAACTGCAGAGCGGATATTTTCCGCTCTGCAAGGTCCGGAACTCAGCGCTTATGCGCGCTAGTGGACAGTGTATTGGTTGGAATCCAGCCGCAGACTTGTTTCTGAGGTCAGTTCTCCGATGCTTTGGTCCGGCATAGGGGGTGTGTGCCGTAGCCGCTCGGTTTGAAACCAATGACCGACACCTAGTCCCCTACAAGTCTCGCGTACTGCCGTGTCGAGATGTTTGGTGAGGTGCGGAAAGCTGTCTTTCAAGGGGTATCCTGAATTCTGAAGTCGCAAACCGTATTGCTGCCGTCGGCTGTGATCTCGACGCAGACCTCATTGATCGAGATTGCATTTCATCTAGCTTCGTCCAGGTCCGAAATTGGGTCGACAACGAATACTAGACGCCTTGCGATGGAGCCAATTCAAGTCGGTGTTTGAATTCAAACTACCGTTGATTGCTTGCGCGCGTACCTCTCAAACAACTTCTTCTGGAAAACCGATGCAAGACCAAACCGTTAAGGTTATGCCAATTGCTTTAGCCGTGGCATCAAATCCAATAGTTCCCGTGTATACGGATGCTCGGGAGCTTCGAACAACGCGTCCGTCTCCTGAACCTCAAGCAGCTTCCCATGCCGCATCACGCCCACCCGGTCACACATCTGACGTACGACAGGAAGATCATGGCTGATAAAGAGCATAGTCAGGCCCAGGTGCTCCTGCAGGTCTTTGAGAATGTTCAGGATTTGCGCCTGAATGGATACGTCCAGGGCGCTGGTCGGCTCATCGCAGATCAGAAAACGGGGCTGAGTTGCGAGGGCGCGAGCAATACAAATGCGCTGACGCTGCCCACCGGAAAACTCGTGTGGATACTTGCGCCACGCGTCCTTGGCCAGGCCAACCCAGTCAAGCAGTTCGCGCACGCGCGGTTCAATTGCGGGCTTGGGCAGGATTTTGTGATGATGGATGGGCTCGGCAACGAGGTCCCCGACCCTCATGCGGGGATTTAGGCTGGAGAACGGGTCTTGAAAGATCATCTGGATCTGGCGGCGGTAGGCTTGCAGGGCCTCTGCCTCCATCACTGTGACGTCTTCGCCATCAAAGATCACCCGACCACCGTCTACGGGATAGAGTGTTCCAATCATCCGGGCGACTGTGGACTTGCCAGAGCCACTTTCGCCGACAAGGCCGAAAACCTCACCGTCGCGAATGTCGAAACTCACTTGATCGACGGCAGTGAAGTACTTGCGTTGCGATGGCAGCAGCCCGCCCTTTTGCAGGAAAGTCTTAGTAATGTTTTCGATTTCCAGCAGTTTGCCGGATTTGGACAGATCGGTCTTTTCCCAATGGGCCGCCAGATCGTCGATCTTGAAGGTTCTTTCCCGCTCGCCATAATTGACCACTGGGAAACGCTCGACTTTGGTGTGCGGGCGCGGCACGGCGGCAATCAAAGATTTGGTATACTCATGTTTCGGTGCGCCGAGGATTTGATCGGTCGTTCCGCTTTCAACCACATGACCGGAATACATCACAGTCACCGAGTCCGTGGTGTCGGCGATAACGCCCATGTCGTGGGTAACGAGGATCACGCCGACCTGACGCTCTTTCGCCAGTTCCTTGATCAGATCCAGCACCTGCGCTTGGACAGACACATCCAAGGCCGTTGTGGGTTCGTCCGCGATCAGAACGCTGGGCTCGGTACAGAGTGCAAGCGCGATTACCACCCGCTGACGCATCCCTCCGGAGAACTGGTGCGGATACTGGTTGAATCTGTCTGCCGGGTCGGGGATGGACACGCGATCCAGCAGAGAAATGGCGCGCTTTTTGGCCTCGGAAGCGGACAGGCCGAGGTGAAGCTGGATCGTCTCGACCAATTGCTCGCCCACTGTGAACAACGGGTTCAGCGAGGTTAGCGGGTCCTGAAAGATCATCCCGATCTCTTTGCCCCGGATTCGGCGTTTGTCCTCGGCGTCCAGTTCGTCAATCCGGCGACCGTTCAGCCAGACCTCACCTTCGGAGACATGGGCCGGGGGGTCCAGAAGGCCGATCACGGCGTTGCCGGTCATGGACTTGCCAGCACCGCTTTCGCCGACAACGCCCCGGATCTCGCCAGGATGCAGGTCGTAGGTCACATGCTCGACCGGCTTGAAGATGCCGTGGCGTGTGGGGATTTCCACAGTCAGGTTGCGGATCGAAAGAACGGGATCGGTCATTTCAGCCTCGGGTTCAGAACGTCACGCAGCCAGTCGCCCAGCAGGTTCACACTCAGCGCCAGTGCCAGCAGGGTGCAGGCCGGGAAGAACAGGATCCACCACTCGCCCGAGAACAGGAATCCCTGCCCAATGCGGATCAGCGTCCCCAGCGAGGGCTGGGTCGGTGGCGCGCCAACGCCAAGGAAACTGAGCGTCGCCTCGGCAATGATCGCCAGCGCCAATGAGATAGTCGCGATCACCAGCACCGGTGACAGTACATTGGGCAGGATATGGCGCAGCATGATGGTCAGCGGGCTTTGTCCGATGATGCGCGCGGCGGCGACGTAATCTTTGTTCTTCTCAACCAACGTTGCGCCCCGGACGACACGAGCGAACTGCACCCAATCGGACAGTCCAATGGCCAGGATCAGCACCCAGATCGCCATCTGGTCCCGATACTCCACCGGGGTAATGCCTTTGGCGATCCCAAAGATCAGCATGGCCAGAAGGATCGATGGGAAAGTCAGCTGCACATCCGCCGTGCGCATGATGATGGTTTCGGTCCAACCGCCGAAATACCCTGATAACAGGCCCAGAATGATCCCCAGAACCATCGCGAACAGAACGGCCGCCACCCCAACGAATAGCGAGATCCGCATTCCGTAGAGGATGGTCGAGAACACATCACGCCCCTGATCGTCTGTGCCCATCAGGAAGGTTTCGCCTGTAAAGGCATTGGGTTCCATCGGCGGGGTGAAGCCGTTCATCAGGTTCAGGCTGGCCGGATCAAACGGGTTTGTCGGCGCAATCAGTGGTGCGAGGATCGTGGCCAGGATCAGGATCAATGCCACTGTCGCCGACACCATGGCGACAGGCGAGCGGCGGAAGGCGTAGAACTGGTCGCTGTCCAGAATGCGTTTCACACGGCTCATGCGCTGACCCTCAGGCGCGGGTCGATGAAGGCGTAAAGGATATCGACCGCAAGGTTGATGGTGACAAAGATGACCGAGATCATCATCAGGTATGCTGCCATGACAGGGATATCCACGAATTGGATTGCATTGATGAACAGAAGGCCCAGGCCCGGCCACTGAAACACCGTCTCGGTGATGATGGCAAAGGCGATGATGGCCCCCAGTTGCAGGCCGATAATCGTGATGACGGGGACCATGGTATTCTTCAGCGCATGGCGGAAATTGATGGTCCGGTCACTCAGCCCACGGGCGCGGGCAAAGCGGATATAGTCTTGCCGGAGTACTTCCAACATCTCGGAGCGCACCAGCCGCATGATGAGGGTCATCTGGTATAGACCCAGTGTAATCGCGGGCAGGATCAGCGCCTTGAGTCCACTGCTTGTCAGCAAGCCTGTGTTCCACCAGCCCAGATCTACGACTTCTCCGCGTCCAAAACTGGGCAGCCAGCCAAGTTCAACTGAGAAGATGTAAATCAACAGAATCCCGATCAGGAACGTCGGCAGGGACACCCCGATCAGAGAGGCTGACATGATGAAATTCGCTGCAAACCCGTCTCGGCGGATTGCGGTGAACACACCCAGCGCGATGCCCAAGACTATGGCAAATACGGCTGAGACAAGCGCCAGTTCCAACGTTGCCGGCGCGCGTTCGGCCAGGATTTCCGCGACCGGACGCCCTTGACGGAAGCTGACGCCAAAATTGCCCTGTACCGCTTCCTGCAGAAACTTCACATATTGCACCGGAAACGGCTGATCGAGCCCCAACTGCGCGCGCAGACGTTCCACATCTTCCATGGTCCGCTCTTGCCCCAGCATGTTGTCGATCGGATCTCCGACAAAGCGGAACATGGAAAAGGCGACCAGGCCCACGACGAACAGAACCAGCGCCGACTGAGCCACACGCCTGATAATGTATGACAGCATTTAGTTGACCGTTACCCAGCGCAGAAGGAAGAAGTTGTCGGGCCGTTGTGTCAGCTCGATATTGCTGCGCGCGCCCCAGACCAGCGGTTGAACGTAAAGCGGTACATAGGCCACCTCATCGTGCAGGATACCTGCCACCTCGTCCAGCATTGCCTGACGTTTGGGTTCGTCAATCTCGGACTGGATCAGCGGCAGCAATTCATCCACGCGAGCGTTCGAATAGCCGCCAAAATTCCACGAACCCAACTTCTTTTCCTCGTTCGGGGTCGAAGCGAGGAAACGCACGGGATGCTCGGCATCAAACGTACCGGGTGACCAACCCAACAGATACATATCAAAATTGTCGGCCCGCAGTTCAGGCCAGTAGTTCTGAACCGGCATCGCATCGAGCGTCACGTTCAGCCCGGCCTGAGACAGCATGGCGGTGATCGCCTGGCAAACAGCTTCGTCGTTCAGGTAGCGATTGTTGGGGCACTTAAAGCTGATCTCGGCCCCCTCAGCGCCAGCCTCAGCCAGCAAAGCCTTGGCACCCTCGGGATCGTAGCCATAGGGGTCCGCATTTGCAGCCGAATAGCCGCGCATCGCAGGACTGACCAACTGGCTCGCCACCTCAGCATTGCCGCGCATGATGGTTTGCAGGATAGCGGGAACGTTAACTGCCTTTGCCACCGCCTCGCGGACGCGCACATCTCGGAAAAGGTCCGAGCCACCCTGCCCGGCTTCGCTCGCGCCTTCCTGCTGATCAAACCCCAGCATGATCACGCGCGCTTCGACGCCCTGAATGACCTTCACATCCGGATTGCCTTGCAACCGAGCCACATCCTGAATTGGGACCGGGTTGATGAAGTCGACATCTCCGGACAACAAAGCCGCCAGAGCGGTTGCCGGGTTTTGGATTGGCACCAATTCAGCGCGGGTCAGGTTGTGTTCTGCTGTGTCCCACCAGCCGTCGAACGGCTCCAGAACAGTGCGCAGGCCCGGCTCTCGAGCGGTAACTCGGAAAGCACCGGTGCCATTGGCGTTCAGGGTCGCATAGTTGCCCGATTCTTTGTCAGGCAGTGCTGCGTCGTTTGCCTCGGCCCAGCCGCTATCCATGATCATCCAGTTGGCAATGCTGTCCGGAAAAATCGGGTTCGGCGCGGTGGTCATGACATCGACGGTGTAGTCGTCAACCTTCACCACCTCGCTGACGGGTGCGAACCAGCTGCGTGTGTCCGAGTTTTCGTCAGACGCCCGCTGGTACGAGAAGATCACGTCATCCGCATTGAATTCAGAACCATCATGAAACGTTACGCCCTCGCGCAGTTTGAACCGCCATCCAGCTCCGTCCCCGATGGTTTCCCAACTCGTGGCCAGCGCCGGTTCAATGGTCATGTCCTTGCCCCTGCGCACAAGCCCTTCGTAGACGTTGTTCAAGAAACCTAGAACCGGGGCAGAGTTGACAGCATGAGGATCCATTGTTTGCGGGTCCGTTGTAACGGCAAACGTGAACTCTTCGCCTGCGACGGGCAAGGCAAGCGCGCAGAATAGCGCGGCAGTGGTCAGACGTTTCATGATAGCTCCCACTCTTTGGTGGCGGGCCTCGCATCCCGAGGCCCGGCCACGTTTCTTACTTCAGGCCAAAATGCTTGACCATAGGCTGATCTTCGGGATCAACGTTGATGTCCAGGTTTTCAGCCATACCCCAGTTCAACACTTGATGGTGGATCGGAATATACAGCTGTTCATCCTGCACCACCCGCCAGATCTCGGCGATAGCCTGATCTCGCGCGACGAGATCCGTGTTCGAGGCCAGCGACTCGATCTTGGCATCCAACTCATCATTGTCATACCCGGTGCCGTTCCACGTCCCAATGTCGCTTTCACGGCCATGGACCAGGAAGTTGAAGATGTATTCCGAGTCATACGTCGGAACGCCCCAGCCCAGCATGTAGAAATCGGTCTTTCCGTCCGTGATCAGCGGGAAGTGCTGCGCCTTCGGTTTGGCATCCAGATTCACTGTTATGCCAATCTGACCCAACATCCCGACAGCGGCCTGACAGATACCTTCATCGTTGATGTAACGGTCGTTGGGACAATCCAGCCGGATCGAGAAACCGTCCGGATAACCCGCTTCGGCCAAAAGCGCCTTTGCACCTTCAACATCCGTGCTGCTTTCACTGTCCATCTCGGCAGTCCAGCCGTTCACGAACGGCGGGGCGATCATCCCGGCAGGTTGCGACTGACCGCGCATGACCACCTGTTGGATGGCATCTCGATTGATCGCTTTGGACATGGCCCGACGAACGCGGACGTCGGCAAGTGGGTTCTTGCCATCGACGTTATCTGCCTCGATGTCGTCCGCGCCCTGGTTCATTCCAAAGAAGATCACCCGGTTTTGCGGCGCTTGTTTGACGACCAAACCGTCGACGGCATTCACCCGGTCCAGGTCCTGCACCGGCATATCCTGAAGGAAGTTCACCTCGCCCGACAGCATCGCCGCAACGCGGGTCGCGTCATTCTGGATCGGGGTATAGATGATTTCGCTGATCGCCATCGGGAACTGATCACGCCCCCAATAATCTTCGTTCCGCTCCATCACCGTTTTGACGTCCGGTTCGCGGCTGACCAGTTTGTAGGGGCCGGTTCCATTCACATTGACGGTCGCAAAGGTGATCTCACCGCCTTCAAAGTCCTGAACGTTGACCGCGTTATTCGCCTCGGTCCAGCCCTTGTCCATGATGAACAGGTCGGTGAGGTTCGCAGGCAGAATGGGGTTCGGACCGTCCGTCTCGATCTCGATCGTGTGGTCGTCGACAGCGCGCACCTCGACAATCGAATTGATCAGTTCTTTCATGTCCGAGTTCGGCTGCTTCGCACGGTTGATGCTGAACACCACGTCTTCTGCAGTGAAATCGGCGCCGTCGTGGAATTTCACGCCCTGACGCAGATTGAACACCCAGACATTCGGATCGCTCTCGCTGGGGGCCCAATCGGTCGCCAGCGCAGGCTCGAAAGCACCGCTCGTATCGCGAATGATCAGAGGTTCATACATCTGGTGGCGCACGGTATGCGTCGGCCCTTCGTTCTGCGAATGCGGGTCAAGCGTCAGCGCATCCCCCGAGCGCGCCCAACGCAGAGTTTCGGCACTGGCCAAAGACGTCGTCGTCATCAAAAGCGTCAGTACGAGTATTGGATTTTTCATTATTTTCTCCCATATTGCAGTCGTTTAACTGCATTGAATTCACGATACCGTGTCGCAAATTTCTGTTAACGTTATGGCTGCGGATAGCATACCAACTGCGAATGCATGTCAATCGTTCAACTCGGTTTTGATTTGCTAAACACAAGCGACACGGGACTTCAGGGGGACAGCCACTCTCCCCAAAAACACCGCATCAAGTGTCTATTACTCAGACGAGAGGAACACAAACCGCAATCATCAAGCTTCATGGTCCGACAAGTAGATCCAGATAGCGCTGACGGGAACTGCGCTGCTCACAATCTGGATAATTGTCCGCTTCATAAAGCGATTGCCACGCTGTTTTGATCTGTTGCCAGAATTGCAATCCTCCCGAGGTGCTTTCGCTCATTCGCAATGCGGAGAAAGTTACCGTAGGCTCATTGCTTTCTGATGACTGGTCTCAGCCCAAAGTGTTTTGGAAACATCGATTGCAGTACAAACAGGCAGATCCTCAAAGCCTCCGAAGGTTTGAAGATCTCTGAGTGCAAGTGGTAGTCGGTCCAGAGCCCTTCCAGCAAAGCAACCAATGCGTCTGTTGCAAGATTGGCGTCTACGTCATCGTACTGGCCTTCAACCTTTATTTGCTCCAACAGCTCCAGTATCGCCGCCCTGAAACCTTTGTCTCGCGAGTCGATGAAAGGAAATACCTTCGGGTTCGAGAGCGCTTCGGCCCGGAAGGAAAACCAAATTGCGACGTCCCGTGCATTTAGGACCAAGGGATCGAAGTCTGCCTTAATGAAAGAGATTAACTTGTCTGCCGGGTCCAACTCGGGATTGGCTGCGATGACCTTCCACTGCTCCGCGTAGCGGACTGACAATTCCTCAGCCACCGCAAGCAGAAGCTTTTCTTTGGAGCCAAAGTGTAGGTTTACCATCCCTTGCGACAGTCCTGACAACTCTTGGATTCTCGCCGAGGTTGTGCCGCGAATTCCGTACTTATAGATGGCCTCTGCAGCCGCTTGGATCAACTGCTTTCGGTTCTGCAGCTTACCCAGATCACGGGCATTGGTTGGGATATCAGGCTCGAGAGTAATCTTGTTTGTCCTCCGCTGGGTGGTCGCCCTTTGTCTTCTCGCATTTAGCAGAGCGAAAGTTCAAGAATTGACATTGAATAAATGTTTGTTCATTTTGTGATTTCCATTTCATCGAGACGCTGCATGACCCTTTCCAACTCTGACTTTCGGTCCATTCGCGAGTGGGATAACGAACATTTCCTGCACCCGTGGGAGGGAATGTCATGTTTGGGCCAAAACGAACGCACCTTTGCAGAAAGCGGCCTGGGCGTTCACGTCTTCACTGAGGACGGAAAGCGCCTAATAGACGGCCCTGCTGGCATGTGGTGTATGCAATTGGGCTATGGAAACACTGAAATTGCCGATGCCATGGCCCAGCAGGCGAAAGAGATGGCGTATTTTTCGCCCTTCAACAATGCCAACTCAGCCCCCGCCCGGTTGGCGCATGAGATCGCCAAGAGGACGCCGGGCGACCTGAACCATGTGTTCTTCACGACAGGTGGCTCAACCGCCGTGGATTCCGCTCTTCGGTTTGTGCAGTTTCGCAACAACCTTCTGGGCAAGCCTGAAAAGAAGATCGTGATATCGCGGCAGAAAGCCTATCACGGATCGACCTACCTGGCGGCCTCAGTGTCCGGAAAAGAGCGAGACAAAGGTTGGCTGGACCAGGCAAGTCACCTGACGCGCTTCCTGCCGAATGTGAATCCTTATACGCGTCGCCCCGAGCAGACAGTCGACGACTTTCTGGACGAAAAAATAGCGGATCTGAAAAACATGATCCTGCAGACCGGAGCAGACAAGGTCGCAGCTTTCATCGCTGAACCGATCTTGTGCTCTGGAGGTGTCATCGTACCTCCACCGGGATATCATCTGCGCTGTCTGGAAATCTGCCGAAAGTACGATGTCCTGTATATCTCGGACGAGGTTGTGACTGGGTTCGGACGGCTTGGGCATTGGTTTGCGTCCGAAGCCGTCTTCGGTATTCAGCCGGATATCATCACCTGCGCTAAGGGAATGACTTCAGGGTATGTGCCGATGGGGGCCTGCATCATTTCTGATCGGCTGATAGCAGAAATAAGCGGCGAACACGCCCAGGACGCTACCTTTTCTAATGGCTTCACCTATTCGGGCCACCCAGTAAGCGCGGCGGCCGGTTTGAAGACGATCGAAATCATGGAGCGTGACGGCGTTCTTGAGCATGTCCGCGCGATCACGCCGCTGTTCGCAGAACGCCTTCAGGCCCTAGCTGAATTGCCGCTCGTCGGTGATGCCCGCGGTATGGGGCTGGTTGGATGCGTTGAGTGTGTTGCGGACGCCAAAGCCGATAACTTGCTGGATCTTGATAAATCAGTTGGCGCATTGATCGATCATCATTGTCAGGAGAACGGACTGATCCTGCGGCCAATCATCAATATGTGTGTGTTTTCTCCGCCGTTGATCATTTCGGAAGACGAGTTGAACCAGATGTTCGACATCCTTGAAAAGGGCATCCGGCTGGCGACCGAGGACCTGACGCGCCAGAATGCGTTGAGAACTTAGGAATGGCTTCGGGGTGGCCTCGCAACCTTGCAAGTGGCGAGCCCCTACCGCGACCTGCTACGCTCACCCAGCCCGCATTTCTTCAGGCGGCAACTTGATCGGAAACTTGGATCGAACCTCTTCATCAGCCTTGCTGCCAAAGTAGTTCGGGTAGTGATTGGATAGGATATCGTTCACAACCGACCTGCTCCGCTCGAACATATCCTGACGGCCTGCCTTCTCCCAAGTGTCGGTAAGCTCCCGATCCATCAAGATTGGGTAGACATACTCGGTCTCCATGTATTGCAAGGTCTGCGCATTACCAAGGAAATGACCGGGATCTATTGCGCATTCATGGATGACGTCGACCGAAAGCGTATCGTCACTCACCTCGATCCCGCGCAGTGTTCGAGAGATCATACCCGCCGCCTCGTTGTCGATGACCATCGATTCAAAGCTGCAGCCCATCAAGCTGCCGAGCATTCCACCATACTCGCAGAGCCGGTTAGCACCGGCATGCGCCGCCAAAGCGAACGTCAGCGCCTTTTCCAGACCATATTGCGCATCGGGGATCTTGGAATCCGTCATTCCACATCCGACGCTGGTTGGTAGCTGGTAGAAGTTGCCCATCTGAATAGCCGCGGCTGAAATCAAAGCCTGCTCGCCACTTCCGCCAGTAAACGATCCAGTGCGCAGATCAGTAATGAACGGCCAAGCCGCAAAGACGACAGGTGTTCCTGGGTTGATCAGGTTGGCAACGGCCACGCAGGAAAGGGTCTCGGCCACCGCCTGCGCCAGCGTGCCGGCCAATGGCGCTGGTGACGTGGCTCCGGCTTGTGGCGGAACGGCAAGGTCGCAGACAAGGCCCATTTTTGCAGTATCAATCAGGATTTCCAGGTTTTCCCGCCCGAACCGAAGCGGTGAGACGATGGGACAGCCTCCAAAAATCACCGAAGGCTTTTCAAGGAACTTTCCCTCCCCGCCCGATGCCAAATCGAACATATGAATGGCGTCTTTTATGTGTTCGCGCGTGCGGAATGTCAGGCAGGACGGTTTCTCGCTTCCCGCCAGAATGGCGTATAGCATGCTCATGTCATGCTCGTAGTCCTGCGGGACATCCGTTGCCAGAACCGTATCACCGGTCATGTGAATGTTGTCGAGCCGGTCTACAAGACGGGTGAAATCGTAGATATCCTTGAGCGTCGATGGTCGGTAACTGCGCGTTTCCGCGTCAAACGTTGTCACCGCCGTACCGGAATTTGCGTAATACACCTTGTCCTTGGTGCAGTGCATATCGTCCTTTCCGGCCCGAGATCCGCGTGCATGGACATAGAATTCGCTGGCGGCCTTGGCCAACAGGTCTTCCATCAAGGCCCGAGGAAAGCATAGCCTGCCGTGCTCGTTCACCGTCGCCCCTTTGGGCAGCACGAGATCAAGAACTTCCTGTGTTGGATCACCGACGCCCGTACGCTCCAGAATATTCAGGGCGGCTTCATGAATACGCGCCATGTCAGCGTCTGACAGGGGCTTGTATCTTCCTCCGGTAATGCCCGGCCAGATTGCCTGCGAAGCGACGTTGCTGGTTCGCACGGCCGCGCGCGCCTCACGCCCGCCTCCGCGCCGTCTTGATCTGCGCTTCGTTAACTCTGTCATGGTGTTTCTCCGAAATCTGAGCGAGTCAGATCATGCTGAAGTAGTTGCGATAGAAGCCAGGAATGCTCCACTCCATCTCGGACAGCGGTCCCGGAACGAAATGGTGGGAGTTCACGCCTTCCTGATTGTGACGGATGATCCGCTCATCATCGAGCGACGTGACATGCCAGAGCCATGTCAACGCATCCTTATCGTAGTCACGACCCTCTCGAGCATCGCCGCGCACATACCAGACGATCTGAATATCCGTTTCCTGCAGAGCGCGCGGAACGAACCGGTAGCCAACCATGTGATCTGCATAAACAAGGAAGTAGTTCAAAGTCCCGATCCCCAGATCGGTGGCACCGCCGTCGTGACCCTTTAGCTCTCCCAGAGCGGGAGCCAAAGGCGTACCATCCTTGCTGCCCGTCAAATACCCAGGAAACAGCGGGTAGCGCCGCCAATAGACATCTGCACCCGGCGCGAGCGCGTTTTCTCCGGTCAGGTCCAACTCCTCCAAGGGAACTCCGACTTCGTCCATCCGCTCGCGAAGAGCGCCGCTGAACTCAAGAACTTGAGCAGGATCTTTCAACGAGTGACTGCGCGAATAGTCCTGATGAGACGGGGCGCAGTGATAGCATTCCAGATAGTTTTCCAAGGCCAGTTTCCAGTTCGCGGGAACCGGATACGAGGCTTCATGAGCGACCTTCAGATTTTCAAAGTCAAACGGCTTTGAAAGTGGGGCGAGTCGCTCCAACGCGGCATCCAGAGGTGGTGCATTCGCGGCTGCACAGGCGAATATCAGACCTTGGTATATCTTCACCTGAACCGGGAACAACCCATACTGGCCCGGATCAAAACCCGATCCCATTGATCGACCGTTCCGCAGTTTGCCGTTCAAGTCGAAAGTCCACGCGTGATACGGACATATGAAGTTGCGGGCTTTGCCTTTCCGTTCGATGCAAACCCGCGATCCACGATGGCGGCATACGTTCAGATGCCCGCGCACTTCGCCTTCACGATCCCGAACGATGATGATGGACTCGGACCCATAGTCGAACAGGAAATAATCACCCGGTTCAGGGACCTGGCTAACATGGCCGACCCAGATCCAGTTTCGGTTCCAGAACGCACTGATATCGTTCTCGTATACGGCTTGAGACGTGTAGAAGTGACGAGGCAAGGCGAACCCTTCACGTTGCGAGCCCATCAAGTCGCGCATAACTTGCAAATCATCTTTTGGCATGGCGCACCTCAAACAAATTCAAGGGAAACGAGTTCCCGACGGAAAAATTCGCGGTCAATTTCGCCCGCCTCGCGCTCGAAATTCCGAGCAGCCATGTGGCCCGAATATACTGCGTCCGCGATCAAGCCGGGGTTTGCTGCATCCCCGATCAATTCCAACGTAGTCAGCGGGTTGCTGGCCAAGCTGCGCAGCTCATCGTAGAGGTTGGTTTCGCGCGCGCGCTGCGTCACCAACACAACTGAACCACAGTCTTTGGTCTGTTCTCGCCCCGTGTACGCACATCGCACGGTCGCCTGCCCCGGCGCCACGTTGTCCAATGTATGAGACAGGACCAGTTGAACGCCGCCCTCCAGAAGACTGCGTTGTACTCGAGTTTGTTCCAGCGTTAGTTCAGTAAACGGCGAAACCATTGAAGCCGGGGTTACAAAGACGACCTCATGTCCAGCCCGAGCCAGATGATCCGCCAATACACCACCGAGATATGCCTGTTCATCATCGTAGACCAAAACCGGACCGCTCCCCGGCAGTGTCCCTGACATGATGTCATCCGGCGTAAATACCTGAGCGCCGGCGCTTATTGATACGCCGTGAAATCCAGATTTCCCGCGCCCGTCTCGTCGCCATTTTGCGCCAGTTGCGACAAAGACGTTCGGAATAGCCAGCTCGACAACCTCGGTTGCTGACAACAGGCTGTCGGTGAACAGTTGAACGTTCCCTCTTTGCCTAAGGTCATAAATCCTGTGATCTGTGACGCGTTTCCAAGCGGACAGCCCGGTCAGACCAGACTCCTGCAAGACACGGCCGCCAAGCTCTTGTTTGGCTTCCGCCAGAGTTACCTCGTATCCCCGCCGCGCCAATTGCATGGCGCATTCAAGTCCGGCTGGTCCGCTGCCCACAACGAGCGCAGTTTTCTCTTTCCCCCGACGCTCAATGAACTCTGGATGCCATTTCCGCCGCCACTCTTCGCCCATGGTCGGGTTTTGTGTGCAGCGTATGGGGACACCGAGAGAGTCGGATGAAACACAGATATTGCAACCGATGCACTCACGGATTTCTTCGATGCGACCTTCCTTGATTTTGTTGGGCAGAAACGGATCAGCGATGGATGGCCTCGCCGCGCCGATAAAATCAAGAATGCCTTTCCCGACCAGTGACGCCATCAAATCCGGCGACGTAAGACGCCCGACGCCAACAACAGGTTTGGAAGTCACCTGTTTCACGAATTCGATATATGAGGTTTGAAAGCCGTCGCGGGGCTCGAACCGGGTCGTTGCAGAGTCGTTGCTCCAATCTGCCACGTTAACATCCCAAAGGTCTGGAAGCTCGGCCAGCAACTCGACTACAGCACGGCCTTCTTCCTGCGCTTGCATGCCGTCTGCCCCGAGCATTTCGTCAACCGCAAATCGCAGGGCAATGGCGCAATCGTCTCCAACCTCTTCCTTGGTTTCTTCAAGAAGCTCGCGGGTTAGCCGCACCCGGTTCTCCAGTGAACCTCCATACTCATCCGTTCGATCATTGAACTGTGGCAGCAGGAAATGATGAGGCAAGGTCATGTGATGCCCGGCATATACATACACGATGTCGAACCCGGATTCGCGCGAACGGCGAGCCGCTGCGCGATGCCACTTGCGAAATTCGCGAATGTCCGCCTTATCCATCGCCCTGGCTTGCTTGGGATAAGCAGTTTGCAAGGCAAGTTCTGAAGGCGCCAGCAAAGGGGCCCGGCTCAGATGATTTTGCGCG
The DNA here is from genome assembly GCF_059613085.1 of Ruegeria sp. BHSC029. Classification (NCBI taxonomy): domain Bacteria; kingdom Pseudomonadati; phylum Pseudomonadota; class Alphaproteobacteria; order Rhodobacterales; family Roseobacteraceae; genus Ruegeria; species Ruegeria sp. BHSC029. Next base: position 28,447 of record NZ_JBXWRU010000001.1, on the reverse strand, counting down.
TGGTGACCGTTATGCGCCAATTCAATAGCCGCCAAAGACCCCTTTCCATGCACCGCCTCGGTCATCAGGCGCAGCGCCGGGATATCCCGCTCATCCCAAAGTCGGTTTTCGGCAAACGGGGACAGGTCAGAAGTCGGGTGAATTTCCGTCTCCTGGTTTGAGACGACGGCCCAACCACCCTCGGCCTTCATTGCCCGCATGGCAGCCTCGGCCTGCGGTCGCAAGTGCCCCATGCCGTTGCAGTGGGGCACTTGGTAGAACCGGTTTCGAGCCGTCACTGGCCCAATTTGAACCGGTTCAAAGAGTACAGAATATCCGTCAGCGCCTGACATTGCCGCGCTTCCTCCAAGAAAATCGGAAATAGTTTCGTGGGAATGGAAGGGTTTCTACATCCCCACCATTCCCGGCTGTGTTGTAAGAGCGCCCTCAGAAGCCCGCTTTAATGCGCTCGAATTCCTTCAACATCTTGGCCTCCAACTCGGGGTTAACGGCGTCGAAGAACAAGCTGCCTTCAAAGAAGCTGTCCACATCCGAGAACCCGTAAGTCTCGATCAACTCCGGGTCTGCCTGTGCAAAAGCGTCTTCATTGGCGTGGGCGTAGCCCCAGCTTTCAATGATGTACTTCCCACTTGCCGCGGAGCTGAGCGCGTTCAGCATGTCATAGACCTGCTCATCCGACTGCTTCGCAGATTTCAGATGTACATAACCGCAGACCCAGGTCGCGATGCCTTTGTCCACATCACGCATCATGACGGCTGGGGTTTCGTTCCAGATCAGGTTCAGTTCCGATTGGTTCCATCCCCAACCCAGCGTGACCTCACCGCTGGCAATTGCCTGATCCAGTTGGCCGGCATCGGACCAATAAAACCGCACGTTCGGATGAACCGCGCGCAGATAGTCCGCCGCTTTTTGGAATTCCTCGTCACTCATATCGGTATAGCTGGAGGCGCCGGTTGCCAAGGCTGCCATTGCAAAGGCACTGGAAGCGGCGTCCGGAATGGCGACTTTGCCCTGATAGGCGGGATCTGCAAGCAATTGCAGCGAAACATCATCCGCCGAAATCATATCGGTGCGATAGATCAGGCCAGTGTTGCCCCACTCAAACGGCACCATGTAGGTCTGCCCATCGATCGTGATGCCATCGACCTCTTTGATCTTGGGCATCAACTTGTCCCAATTCTCCAGCTTGCTGGTGTCGATTGGCTTGATCAAATCTGCCGCCACCCATTTCCTCAGAGCATCTGTGCAAGGGTGAGCCAAATCGGCTTCAAACCCGGACTGAAGCTTGGTGAACGCTTCTTCCACGCTGCCAAAATAGGTGTAGCTGGGCGCCCCACCGTACTTTTCGACATAATCGCCGTAGAAACCCTGATCCTCATATCCGGACCAGTCAAAAACGGTCAGGTCAGCGGCGTTCGCCAGAGCTTGGCTCGCGGTAAAGGTGGCAACTACGGCTGCCGTAAGTGATGCTGTTTTAATCATTGTTCTCCTCCCAAAGATTCACGCTTACCCAAGTCAATCACCGAGGCGCTTTGAACGCCAAGCCAGACGGTATCGCCGCGCGTGTGATCGACCGTGTGAAAGTAGTTTGGTACTGCGACGGCAATGCTGTCTTTCAGACCATCGACGCGCACATAGTAGTGGACACTCTCGCCATAAAAGGCGACGTCCGAGACCTCGCCCTGAACAAGAGCATCGTAGCCATCCGGCTTTTCCGAGCTGATTTCCAGTTGCTCAGGTCGAACCCCGACAAGAAGTTCCTTGTCATGCACCTGGACATTGGGGTTCACCCCGATTTCCATCTTTCCAAAGCCCTTGACGTTGACTTCGAGCGTTTCAGAATTCTCCGAAGTCACTTCGGCATCCAGAAAGTTCATTCCACCGATGAAAGAAGCCACTTCCCGGTTGCAGGGTTGGGAATACAGGACCTCTGGCTTATCCACCTGCTTGAGCTGCCCGGCGAACATGACGCCGATGCGGTCGGACATGGTCATCGCCTCGTACTGGTCATGCGTGACCATGACGAAAGTAATTCCAAGCTTCTGTTGAAGGCGTCGCATCTCCAACTGCATCGCTTCGCGCAGATTTTTGTCCAACGCAGACAACGGTTCATCCAAGAGCAATACCTTGGGCCGCATAACGAGTGCCCGGGCGAGTGCCACACGTTGCCGCTGACCTCCCGACAATTCGTTGGCTTTTCGGTCCTGCAGGCCGCCAAGCTCGACCATCTCAAGCGCCTCGGCAACACGCTCTTTGATTTCCCTCCGAGACAGCTTTGTTTTGCGTAATCCGAAGCCAACATTGTCGCCGACGTTCAAATGCGGAAAGATCGCATAGCTTTGGAACACCATATTTGTAGGGCGCTTGTTGGCAGGCACCTCTCCCATCGTTCGACCATCGATCCGGATCTCGCCTTCTTCGTGATCCTGAAAACCCGCGATGATACGCAAAGCCGTTGTCTTGCCGCAGCCTGAAGGGCCAAGCAACGAAAAGAACTCACCTTCTTTCAAGGTCAGGTTCAGATCAGACACAGCCACAAAGGAACCAAAGCGTTTTTCTACGCCCCTAATTTCGATGATGTTCTGTTCGCTCATCTTACTTGATTCCTTTGGCTTCAATCTGAGGACTGGATGGAACGGCGGCGGAAATATTCGGCAATCAACAGCAGCAGGACCGATGACAGTAATAGCAGTGACCCCAGTGCCAACGTGTTGGGCAGCTTTGCCGGGAAGCGGATTTGGCTCCAGATATACACCGGCAGTGTTGGGCTGTTTCCGGATAGGAAAAAGGCCAGGACGAACTCGTCAAACGACACTGTAAAGGTGACCAACAGGCTAGCAATGATTCCCGGCGCGACGATTGGCAGGGTAACACGTCGAAACGTCCCAACAACGCTTTCACCAAGATCGAACGCGGCCTCCTCCAGGGACTGGTCGAAGTCGTCGAACGCAGACTTCATGATCGACACGGAAAAGGGCAGCGCCACAAACACATGCCCAAGGATCACGGTGGTCAGCGATGGTTTCAGCCCGATGCTGATAAACAGAACCAGCATTGAACTGGCAACGATGATGCCGGGAATGACCAGTGGAAGCATGACCAGTCCCTCGGACAACTCACGCCCAGTGAAGCGATAACGGACATAGGCGCGAGCTGCAAAGAGACCCAGAGAAGTTGCCATCACGGCGGTCACGCTGCCGACGATCAGCGAATTCACCATGGCTTGCAACAGCGTGTCTTGCTGACCCAACTGCGCGTACCATTTCAACGTGAAACCTTTGAGCGGGAACGCAACGATGGTTCCGTCATTGAACGAAAACAGCGGCAACAGCAAAACCGGCAGATAGAGAAACACCAGGTAGGCAATCGCGTAAACCAGCAACCATGAGATGCGAAATACCCTGGTCATCTGATCCTCCGACCCAATGCGGTGACGATCACCACGAACAGGATCGCAACGCAGCCGACCGAAAGCATGGCGAGAAGAGACAGGGTTGCACCCAACGGCCAATTATTGGCGGCGCCAAACTGCACCTGGATCAAGTTCGCGACCATTTTTCCCTGCGATCCACCGACCAAGGCCGGAGTGACGTAATCGCCGACGGTTGGGATGAAAATGATCAGGCAGGCCGCAATGATCCCCGGCACCGTCAGGGGCAGCGTCACACGTACAAAGCGCTCAAACTTACTGCAGCCAAGGTCTGTTGCGGCCTCCAAAAGGCTGCGGTCAATCTTTTGCAGCGATACATAGATCGGCAGGATGGCAAAAGGTGCCCAGGCGTGGGCGAGCGTAAGGACCACAGCAAACTCATTGTAGAGCAGGAATGTCAGTGGTTCTTGTATCAAACCCAATGAAATCAGCGCCGAGTTCAACACCCCGTTGAAACCAAGAATGAGTTTCCAACTGAACACGCGCAGAAGGTAGCTGCTCCAAAAAGGAATAGTGATCAGCAGCAGCCAGAGGGTCTTCTTTTGCGTACGAAACGCAATGAAGTAGGCAATCGGGTAGGCCAGACAAACCGTTACCAATGTCGCCGCGCCCGCAATTGCAACCGAACGGATCATTAGGTGTCGAACCAAGGGGTCAGTAAACGCCTCTTGGTAATTCGCCCAAGTCAATGTCCGGTCAATCTGGACATATGTCTGGGTCCAAAAACTGTAGGCGACAAGAATACAAAGCGGCACGGCTACAAGCAGCCCCACGTAGAGCGTCGCAGGCGCGCTAAGTGCCAGGCCCTTGCCCGTCTCACTTCGTAGTGCTCCTGCCATGCTTCCCTGCTGAATGTCGTTTTCGATGCTGTGACAACAGTCGATCACAAAATGGACAATCGTCCATTTAAATCTGGGATTTTTGCACTAGTTGTGTCAACTGATTATTTCGACATAGAGGCTGGCCAATTTCGCATCGGCCACTAGACGCCACCGCAAGAGACTGAAAACAAATAGAGCCGCCTAATCATATGACCGGAAGACGACAAGAAATACGCGAACGAAATCGCCTTTCTCTGATCGAGGCCGTACTCGACTCGGTGGCAGAGAAAGGGATTTCCGAGACCTCAGTCAGCGAAATCATCCAACGCGCCAATCTGTCCCGCGGCATGATTCATCTTCATTTTGGTGGTAAGGACAACTTGGTCGACGAAGCCGCCCGCTATTCATCCGAACAATACTACAACGGCATTTATGACTTGTTGGAAGCGACCGGGCAAACCGGACAGGAACATATTGAGATGATTGTTCGGGGCGACTTGAGTGACACCATTCTCAACAAGAAAAACGTCTCCATTTGGTACGCATTTCGAGGCGAGGCCCGAAACAGAGCAGCAATCGCTGCGTTTTCAGATACCCGCGACGCCAAGCTTCGGAACTTGGTTTTCAACGCTTTCGCTCGAATTGCAAAAGAAACTGGGACGGAACACCCTAATCAAGTTGCCAGGGACGCCACGCACGGCACACTCGCAATGCTCGAAGGCATGTGGACTGATTACCTACTCCACCCGGATTCATTTGACCGCGACGAAGCAATGAGAATTGTCTTCCGATTTCTGCGTGCAATGTTCCCAAAGCACTTTGACCTGAATGGCGCAGTGTTGTCTGAGTAGAGATCGCGAAAGGTTTCCTGTCTGGCTATTGTAGAGGTGGGCAATCCCATCTTTCAGTCAACATCATGGAAGCAGAGAGATGAATGGACCGCGGCGGATTTAAGTAAACTTTGCACGCTTCGGAAAAACGGCCTCAGTCTGCATATCGCGCTTTCTCTGATCGAGGCAGAGCGGCACAGCCCACGGTACTACCCACAGAAACCCGTGGCAAGAAAACAGTGGCGAAAGGCGGGAATGGGTGGCGGTTCTGTCAGACGAAGTCGAACCAGTCTCAGTTTACCGCGGGAACCACGAACCTATCCGGAACAAAGTTGACTCCACTCGCAAAGACCTGCGAGGCGGATCAGCCTAAAGGTGCTTGGGCTGGTTAGCGATCTTTCCTAGTTGAAGTGGTCAAATACAGAGGATTTGAAGACGGCGAATTTCTGTAGATTTCGCATGTGTTTGAAACGCTGTAACGCGAGGTCGAGTCGTAGAAACGGCAGGTGGGAGTTCTCGAGGCGGTCATTGAGCCACCTGCCCGTTTGCCGTTTGTTAAAAGCGCCCAACCCAATTGCCTTAGTGCAGCCTTTTAGCATGCGAAGCGACCAATGACGAAAGTTTTTGTGGGCAGGCGCTGGAGCAAGACGATATTTTACTCGGGAACGGCCCGACCAAAGTAGGCAACAAGGGGTTCGGCATAGATCATTCGGACGACTGCAACGACCTTGTTTTGTTGGCCACACTCTCTGACGTGGAAAGGGGGTCAGCAAAATGCGACGTGCCGCATAACTCAGGCGGCACTTTGGCTGAATTGGAGTATCTCAAGGCCATGCAACGCCGGACACAGTCTCCAAAAACATAATGAGATCAGCGATCTCCTGCTCGGACAAGCTCAGTTCTGAGAGTATGGCCTCACCGTCGGCATGCAGCCTTTCGGTATCAAGCTCGCTGTAGTGCCGGACCACCGCGTCCAAGTCGATCAAACTGCCGTCGTGCATATAGGGCGGAGTTTCAGCCACACCCCGCAAACTTGGCGTACGAAAGGTCCCAAAATCAGAATGACGCCTATGCACACTGCGAACCGCCCACGCACCTTGCTTGGCGGGATCGTCGTTCCATTCCCCGTCCAGTGTGTAGACGCTTGAAAATAGGAAGTTCAACCCGCCGAACCGTCCTTCATCGACTTCGGTTTCACTTAGGAAGTAAGGCACACCGGCGTCGTGAAATTCATTGTTGGAAAATGCCGGGCCATTGTGGCAAAGGGCACATTTCCCGCGCCCCAGAAAGAGCTTTAGACCTCTCTGAGCAGCTTCGGGATAGTTCGCAGCCGCCAACAGATCTCCGCGTTCAAGCGCATCGCGGAAACTGTCAAATTGTGTCCGCTCGGTTCTAAGCGTCTCCAAATAGGCTGATAGAGACTTGGCCGTGTTGACCAGGACCAACTCCGGGTCTTGACTTCGGATATTGCCGAAAATGGACTCAAAATCAGCAACATAAGAACTCTCGGAAATTGCCGCCTTTAGACTTTCGCTGCTGTGAGCCATCTCTTGTTCTTCGATGATCGGATGCAGACTTGCTGCCCAGAGACTATCGCTCTTGCCACCCCAACCGTACCAGCGCAGACTCGCAAGGTTTCTCAGGGATGGGGTGTTCCGATCCAACCTGACACGGCCGAGCGCCCGCGCCTCGGATGTTGTAAATGCCTGTTCGGGGTCGTGACAACTCGCACAAGAAAAAGCGCCGTCTACCGACAGCACCGGATCGTTGAACAAAGCCGCGCCGAGCAAAATAGCCCTTGAGTCACCTGAAACGCGATTGCTGGGGTCTGGCTTGTATGTTGGCGGCCACGGCCCGAAGGAAAGCGTTTGCTGTATTTCCTCTTCGGACAATAGAATTTCTGAGTGTACAGCAACCGGAAGCGCCATTAGCGCGGTTAAAGCCCAGAACTTCATTTGGGCGTGATCTCTGACGTGTAGGACAGCGATCGCCCTCCGATATGAACGTCAGCCTGCAGCTCCCAGAGTCCCGGCATGTGAAACAGCAAATCATCGACCCGGAACATTCCATCGCCCAATGCCGAAACTTCGGGAACGTAATTCAAACCGTGCTGATGAGCGGGCATGATTGCATCAACACGCACCTCATGTGCTGTTGCTTCACTGCAGACTGAAATCAGAACGGAAAACGGTTGGGCCAACGGAATTTCGCTGACAGCCAAATAAACCGCAGGCGCATCTGGGGCTTCCGACCCCATGCGTTGCCCCACAGCGTCACAAGCAATTGCTGCGCCCGATGAAGCAAAAAGCCATATAACCCAGCGGATCATTCTGATGCCAGCAAACGTTCAGCGTTGGCATAGGCGATGTTGTCTGCGATCCGTTCCGGCAGCAGATCCAGCCATTCACGCGAAAAATCTGCGTGCGGGCCAACGTAGTACCAACGTTCCGGCGCAAATGTGTCAGTGCCAACCATGAACCGATCGGGATGCACCTCGAACGCGGCCTTCCAATCCGGGTCTAAACGGCCGCGTGAAACCATATCCGACCGAAAAGCCAAGTCCGCCCAAAGCCTTGGATAAGTGTCCAAAGCGTCAGACACGCTGGCCGGGTCGTCAAAGCCAGAATGCGCCCACAAAACCCGCGCCTCTGGCCAAGTCTCGAAGATCAGGTCAACTGCCTCTCGATCACCGTGGTGGTGTAGAATGAGGTTCCGCTCTTTGGCCAGTGCAATCATACGCTGGATGACCGGCGTTTTGATATCTTCGCCGTAAGCGTGAAACTCGCCGATAGCTTCGTAGTCGTTTTTGGCCAGGTTTTCTTCCAGATAATCAATTACAGTTTCATCGTGCATCCAGGTGTTGATTTCACCGCGACGACGGTACGGGCGCAACGCTGGAACGACGATGTCCGGTGCCGCGTCCAACAACAGCTGAGTGCCATTGTCGTCCGAGCTGGAAACTAGCGCTTTCCGCACGCCCGCATCCCGAAGGATTTTAGCCACCTGTTCTGGTGGCACCAGTTCGACGGCGTCGTGGCTGTAATGAATATGCGTGTCGAAGATGGGGCGCTCTTGTGCGATGGCGGCACTGCAAAACAGCGCAGCGCCCAAAATGAAGATACGTTTCAGCACCTCAAGCCTCCTATCTATCAATCAGTCCTTGGCAAGCGTCACGTCGAAATTCACATGCAAGAAAGGTTCATGGATCTTACCAGAAAGCTCCATGCCATCAGGAAATTCAGAAGCCGGGCGTTCAACATATGTCATCACCAGATCGTCGCGCACGCCAAACACCGTGTCTTCATCCAGATAGGGATCGTCGTCGGGAAATATCTCGGTCACCAAAGTGCGATAACCGGGAGCTTTGACGATGTAATGCAGGTGCGACGGTCGCCAGGGATGGCGACCACAGGCTCGCAGAATGTCTCCGACTGGCCCATCAGATGGCACCGTGTATTCCACTGGTTTGACCGTGGTGAAAGCGTAACGGCCATCTGAGCCGACCGTCATCAAGCCATGAAAAGAGTAGATATCCTGTTCCTCATCCTGACTGGCGTAGAGCCCGTTTGGTGCGGTTTGCCAGATGTCGAGCTCGGCACCCGCAATCGGATTGCCCTTTGTATCCCGGACCACGCCTTCAGCAAGAAGGACCGGCCCGCCGTAGTGACGTTTCATATCGCCACCGATCGGCAGCGGGGGTGCGCCTGAGACGTGAAACGGCCCCAACACAGACGAACTGGTCGCGTCAGGGCTGGAATGCAGCATGTCAACCAATGACGACAGACCCAACACGTCCGAGGCTAGCACGAATTCATGCCTATCCTCGGTTTCCACCGCGGCGCAGCCTTCCAGAAACGCAATCCCAGCGCGCCACTCGTCATGCGTCAGGTTGGTTTCCCGTGCGAAATCGTGCAGGTGTTTGACCAGTGAGCCCATGATCTCGCGCATTCGTGGATCTGAGTCTTTGGACAGGTACCCCATGAAGACGTCAGTGATATTGTCTTTGGTGACAGAGCGCATCTTGGCCTCCTTAAATCAGGGCAAGGCTGAGGATCGGGAACTCGATCAGAATGAACAGAACGATCAGCATCACGAACGCAAAGGGAAGTGCGCCCATGAACACGTCTTTGAGTGATATGCGGTCGTCGTTGATCGTGGATTTTATGACAAAGCAGGATATGCCTAAAGGCGGTGTCAAAAGCCCGATTTCGGCTCCGACCACGGTGATAATGCCGAACCAGATCAGCGACATATCCAGCGCCTCGGCCATAGGTAGGAACAACGGAACAACGATAAGAATGATCGACGCCGTGTCGAGCAGCGTTCCCAGGAACAGCATCAGAAGAACATAAAGCAGCATGATCGACCAAAAGGACGCGGAATTCCCTGCAAGCAAGTCCTGAAGTTGATTGGGCAACCCCGCCAGTCCCAGCATTCGACTGTATATTGAAGCCGCCGTAATCAGGAACAGGATCGCCGCCGTGATGTGCCCGGTTTCCAGCAACGCGTCCCAGAATGCGCGCGGAGACATAGACTTGCGGGCAACCGCGATGATTAGCGCGACAAAAGCTCCGGCGGCTCCTGCTTCTACTGCCGTCAACCAACCCGTGTAGATACCACCAAGCACGATGGTAATGATGAACAGTGTCGGCAGTGTCTTGGAGGCGATCTCGCGTCCTGACATCCACTCGGTGTCTTCAACAACACGACCACCGACGAAAGCTGGGGTGAAGCGCCCCATGACCCAAATCGCGCCGACATAAGCGATTGCCAGCATAATCCCTGGAATGACCCCCGCCAGGAACATGTCACCAACGGATTGTTCGGCCACGAAGGAATAGATGATCAGCATTGCCGACGGCGGGATGATCATCCCCAAGACCGAAGACCCAGCTACAACCCCAACCGCAAAACGTGGATTATATGCCTGCGCCATCATCTGCGGGACCGAGACTTTGGTGAACACTGATGCGGACGCAATGGACGACCCGGTAACGGCCGCAAACACGGCATTTGCTCCGACGGTCGCCATTCCGATACCGCCTTTGACCTTGCGAAATCGCATGGTCATGACCTCGTAAATATCCCTGCCTAGTCCCGCTTTTGAAACGATTAGCCCCATAAAGGTAAACAAAGGGATTGTCGCGAAACTATACTCCATCGCGCTATCGCCAACCGCCACTTTCAACAGGTTGAGCGCAAGCGTGAAGTTGTCCCGCATCAGCCAGATCGACACGAACGAGACCACGCCCAGAGCGATAGGAATGTAAACGCCCGCGTAAATCAGAAAAACGATGGCGATGACCGAGATCAGGCCAATCTCGATCGGGGTCATTCTGCAGCCTCGTCATGCTCTGGGGTGCGGACAAGTTGCGGGCGGTCCTGCGCCGTGACGACCTTGAGCAGGAAGATCACGCAGGCAAGCGCAGTACCGCACGCGATGACCAGTTTGACCGGCCACCAAGGCAATGTGAAAAGACCGGGCACTCCGAAGTAGTCCTGTGTTTCCCACATGTGAAGAAATTCTGGAAAGGTTACATAGGCGATCAAGGCCATGAAGATTGCCGAAATGGCGTTGATGATGCGCCTCAGGTTGGCTGTCAGACCGGGGCGACGATGGTGTAGCAGGTTCAAAAACCCGTCCGAGCGCGTCAATCGATCCACTCTGACAACGTCGGCCAGCTGCAGGAACACGATCATCACGACCGAGAATTGCACCATCTCGTAGGTTCCGCGCAGTGGGGCCGAAAAAAGGCCCCGCGCAATGACGTCAACATTCAGAATGACCACCAACGCCAGGACGACAAGCGTACCCAATGCGTTGGCGGCGATAGCAAGCGAATTGGCGACCCGCGACAGGACGGTAACTGCGGTCTTCAGCATGTCTGGCCCCTTTCTCGGGTCGCCGAACGATTATTCGGCCGTCCAGTCCCGCACACCAGTGAAACCAGCATCCTGAAGCTTGCCGAGATAAGCGGCCAGCATATCTGTGCCCTGCTCGCCGTTCTCATTCAGCGTTGCAGCCCATTCCTGCGCAACATTGGGCATCGCATTTGCCCACGCAGCGCGGTCTTCGTCCGAGATTTCAATGATCGATCCGCCAGCTTCTAGAAATGCATCTCGCGACGCAGCGGCTCGATCCATTGCAATACCTGCCACGTGGTCACGGTAGTCGATAGCCACGGCCTGTAGTACTTCTTTTACCTCATCGGGCAGACTCGCCCAGTAGTCGGCATTGACGGTGACTGTTTTTGTATTTACCGCACCAAGGTCTGCCTTCAACATGTAAGGGGCCACTTCGACGATTTTGAACGTCTTGGAAGCTTCCGGCCAAATCATTACGCAATCGACAAGGCCGGTTTGAACCATGTTGTAGAAATCAGTGAGGCCTCCGCGTACGCCCGCCGCGTCCTTGATACCCTCGAGATAGCGCAAGTTCAGGCCGGCACCCGCGATCTTGCGTCCTTCAAGATCTGCAACTTTCTCGACCGGCTCTGAGCAGAAAATCTGATATGTGTCGAGCACAACGCCCGTCGCCAGATAAACTTGGTTCTGCGCGGCAAACTCATTTTGCATCGCCGGGAACTCACGCGCGATTTCATCCACGGCTTTGGCCACAGCACGGGCGTCGGATGCAACGAAGGGCGTCGACCCCGAGATACCCTGACTAGGAAGCTTTGAAGAATGGAAGATCGTTGTGACGATCCCGATATCTCCAAGGCCGAGCTGGACACCTTCCAAAACACCCTTCGGCTTGACGATCGAACCGCCATAGTTCTCTTGCCAGCTCATCTTGTAGTTACCGGACTCAGCCAGCCGCTTGTCCACTTCTGGAATGAAGAAATTGGTGAATTCCTTCACCCAAAGGGCCCGATCTGGGTACCCATCAATCACAACGGCCGAAATGGTCTCTTCCGCCTTAGCAGGCATCGCCATGACGCTTGCCACAGCAGCCGCAACAAGGCTGCGTTTGGTCCAGTTTTTCATTTCTCTCCTCCCAGAAAGTCGGGTCTGTTGACTTTTAGCTGCTTGTTTTGACCCAGTTGACGGTCAGGTCAGTGCCTGCCGCTTCGAACAGCTTTGCGATGGCACAGTATTTGGCCGTTTCCTCACCCACGCGTGTCAGCTCCTCCTGACTGGCGGGCGTTTCACAATTCACGGTGAGTTCAACTTCCGGAAACGGAACATCGATCTCTTCTTCCATTAGGACACCACGGCGATCCAACCTGCATTTCGCGTCTATCGTCACTGTGCCAAGATCAACTCCCAAACGGTGCGCATTCTTGTGCCCGATGACGTTGGTGCAGGCGATCAGCGCTGCCATTGCGGTTTCGGTCGGAGACGGGCCAAGATTTGTTCCGCCCCGTTCGACCGGTTCGTCTACGACAACATCTAAATTACGAATGGGAATCTCGGTCCGCGCGTGCGTCGGGCATTGAGCTGTCGTGCGGTACGTGACGACAGGTTTCACTTTCATGGCCACTGGGTCACCTCCTCATGCATAAGAGCAAACCTTTTCGAATGGGAAGCGAGGCAGCTTGTGAAACAGTCCCGTTTCATCTGCGTAGCCCAGATTGCACAAAAAGTTCGACTTGAGCGTTGTTCCTGCAAAGAACTCCTCGTCGACGATCTTGTTCGAAAAGCCGGACATCGCGCCGACATCCAACCCGACAGCTCGGGCGGCGATCATGAAATAAGCGCCCTGAAGCGTTCCGTTGCGAAAAGCTGTATCGGCCACATATTCGGGATTGTTCTCAAACAATGGCCGTCGGTCTTCGTGCGGGAAAAGAAAAGGCAATTCCCTCCAGAAGTCCATGTCATAGGCAATGATCGCCGTGACCGGCGCATCCATCATTTTTGGCACGTTCTTCGGCTTCAACGACTTGGCAAGCCGCTCTTTTCCTTCGGCACTTTTCACGAAAACGAAGCGGGCGGGCAGCGTATTCATGCTGGTCGCGCCGTTGATCGTGATGTCGTAAATCTCTTCGAGCAGATCGTCAGAAACCGGCTGGTCGGTCCAGGCATAGTGAGACCTGGACTCGCGAAGGATCAAGGCAATTGCATCTTCGGACAATCGCGGAATGCGCTGGCGCAGATCACGATGATCTTGCTGCGCCTTGGCGCGAAGTGCTTCCAGCTCTGCCCCGGTTGGTGCGGTCATGCTGCGGCGACCTTTGACTTGGCGTCTTTTTCGTCAATCACTGGGCTGGCGCAAACTCCAATGCCTTCAATCTCGACCTCGACGGTTTCGCCGGGCTTCAACCAACGGGGATTGGGCTTTTTGGCGTGTCCAACTCCAGGTGGCGTGCCCAGAGCAATCAGATCCCCCGGCTCCAAAGTGGTATATTCCGAGATCGTCGCAATTACCTGCCGGACACCCCAGATCATATTGGCCGTGTTCGAGCTTTGCAGGATTTCATCGCCCACACGGCTTTCGATCTTCAGACCTGATGCTCCTTCGGGCAACTCATCTGGCGTCACGGTGAAAGGACCGATAGCGCCCGTATCATCAAAGTTTTTGCCGGGCGTCCACTGAACGGTTTTGCGCTGATAGTCCCGCAGCGAACCATCGTTGAATACAGTGTAGCCAAAGACATAATCCAGCGCGTCCTGCTCCGAGATATGGCGGCCGCGTTTTCCAACGATCAGCATAAGCTCGGCTTCGTAGTCGAGTTTTTCCGAACACGCAGGCCGCACCATAGGCTGGCCCGCCGCCATGATCGAATTCTTACCGCGCATGAACAGCGTTGGATATTCGGGGATGTCGTAGCCGCCCTCTTTGATGTGATCCGTATAGTTCAAACCCATGCAAATGATTGTGCCGGGTGACGCCACGGGCAACGCCGGTGTGACTGAGGATAACGGTACAGCTTCCGCCGAGGTGATTTTTTCAGCCAGCGAGTCGGCCAAACCTGGCTGGCCAATCAAACCCATCAAATCGGAACCGACGGCAGGGTCCAAAGCCGTTAGATCCACTGCGTTTTCACCGTTCACGGCAAAAACCGCTGTGCCTTCCGAAGTCTCTCCCACCAGGTATTTCATTGTCACCTTCCATGTTAGCTTGCTTGATTTTTGCCGACTATTTTGCCATATGTCAAATAATATCGATATTTTTGGAGACCGCGAATGGTTGCTTGGGCAGACTACAAATTAGAAGCAAAAAGCCGCGGTGCGCTTGCTTTGGAGCTTTACGTCGCACTGAGCTCGCCAGCCAAAGCGCCCGAAGACGTAAAGGTTTCACTTCCGGATCACCTGGCGTATCAGGCGAAGCTTGAACATTCGGGGCAGCTGGCTTTTGCAGGTCCCATGTCGGATGAAACCGGCGAGCATATGCAGGGCATTGGCCTCATCATCTATAGGGCCGACAGCCTTGAGTCCGCCCGGAAGCTGGCCGAAGACGATCCCATGCACAAAAGTGGGGCACGTAGCTTTGTACTTCGGCGCTGGTTGATCAACGAAGGCTCACTGAGCCTTTCAGTTGGTCTATCGACTGGAACGAGTGCCCTCAGTTAAGAGCACTCAAGAGTAGTTGCCGCGAAATAGGAACCGTCGGATATGGACGCCATGCTTGATACTGAGGGCAAAGAGACATCCGCCACTCATGGTGCGTATCGAAAGCTGCGCGAAATGATCCTGACAGGCGAACTGCCGCCCGGTCAAAAGCTCAAGATTGAACAGCTCCGCGGGATGCTGGACACCGGCGCAAGCCCGGTTCGCGAAGCACTAAGCCTTTTGACATCGGATATGTTGGTGGAACGTATTGATCAGCGCGGATTCAGGGCTGCACCAGTAAGCAAATGCAACTTCGAGGAAATCCTTATGTTGCGATGCGGTCTTGAAGAAACCGCGTTGCGCAAGTCCATCGCCAATGCAGACTCAGCCTGGGAAGACAGGCTTGTTTTGCGGCACCACCATATGAAAAAGGCGAGCCAAAAAGGGGAACACGACTTTGAAGACGCACACAAGGCGTTTCACATGGCCTTGTTGGACAATGCGAGGCTTCCTTTACTCTTGCGGTATTGCTCGCAGCTCTACGACCTGAACATCCGCTATCGATATCTGGCGGCTGGCGGGTCGAGTTACAAAAAGCGCGATATCAACGCAGAGCATCAGGAAATACTGGACGCAGCACTGGATCGCGATGCAGATAGCGCAACGCGGCATTTGATCGATCATTACCGTCGAACCGGTGAGTATCTGAGCAGTCAGATGGAGTCGTGAAATGCAGCGGAACTGGTTTCTGGGCGATTTGCTTGATCAGCTGTTCGACCGCCCCGGCAAAAAGCGGGGCAAGGATGACAAGCGATCCATATCAGAGCTATGTGAAGCACTCTTGTCTGCGGAAGGTGAAGTATCAGGTTTCGCACTCGCATCAACGATACTGGATCGATACCAGACCTTGGACGACCCGGAAAAACTGGACTTCTTCGCTTATTTGAATGACCAGCTTGAGTTAGACGCGGATCAACTGTCTGAGACGGCGCGTCGTTATGCCGAGTGTAGAAGTGTCGATCTTTATAAAAGGCTTAGCGAGGCGGCCGAACCCAAACGGCAAGAATTGCTGCGCCGTCTGAATCAACCGTCCGGCGCGACGCAAGAGCTTGTGGCAATGCGCGTTGACCTGCTGCGTTATCTCAAATCCAACCCCGAACTCAAGCGCACAGATGTAGATTTCGTGCATTTACTGCGAAGCTGGTTCAACCGGGGTTTTCTGGTCCTCAAACAAATCAGCTGGGATACACCAGCCCGCGTTCTGGACAAGATCGTCGCGTATGAGGCCGTCCATCAGATTCATGATCTGGACGACTTGCGGCGCCGGCTTTTCCCACCCGACCGTCGCTGTTTTGCATTTTTTCATCCCTCAATGCCGGATGAGCCGCTGATTTTTGTCGAAGTTGCTTTGACGACTGAGATTCCGAACGCGATTGATGTGCTTTTGTTCGAAGGTCGAGAACCGATCGAACCAGAACAGGCCAAAATCGCCGCATTCTACTCAATTTCAAACTGCCAGAGGGGTTTAACGGGTATCAGCTTTGGAAACCTGCTGATCAAACAGGTTGTGACCGAACTTTCGCGAGAGCTTCCGGGCCTCGACACATTTGTGACCTTGTCTCCGATACCCGGTATGAACCGGTGGCTAGCTGGCGAAACAGGACATCCCGAGCATGGCCATGCTGCCGAAGCCGTACTTGCGGGAACAGCCCCTCCGCAGGACGTGCGGGCGATGGCCGCCCGATACCTGTTACACGCCAAGCGCGAGGATGGGATGCCGCTGGACCCTGTGGCCCGCTTTCACCTGGGCAATGGCGCCGAGCTTCACGAACTGCATGCCGGGGCCGATCCGTCACAGAACGGACGGTCCCAATCCGGCGGCGCAATGGTCAATTACCTCTACGACTTGAAAAAGACTGAACGTCACCACGAAGAATTTGTGACGCACGCCACAATCGAAACCTCGCGTTCCGTGCGCGCGGCTTCAACCGCAGTACTTGCGGCCAGACCAGAGGAAAATCCAGCGTGACTAACACACTTTATGACAGCTTGTTTGCCCACCACGTGGGAAACGAGGCTCCGTTCCTGCTACTCGATGACGGAAAGGTAGTGTCATATGACGCGTTTCTGAAACGCGCTGCGCAGATCGCGCATGTTTTGCAGAACAGCGGAGTTTCTCCTGGCGACCGCATCGTTGTGCAGGCCCCAAAGTTGGCCGATACGATTGCACTCTATGCCGCTTCGGTTCAGACAGGTGCTGTCTATTTGCCGCTAAACACTGCTTACACAATGGCAGAATTGGACTACTTCGCATTTGACGCCCTGCCTGCGGTGATCGTCTGCGACGACAAAGACGAAGCTGAGATCAAAAAATTGGCGGATCAGTATGGCGCAAGGCTGCTTACCCTTGGCGGTGAAAAATCAAGCTTAAGCCGCCAAGCTGACACGCAGCCGCGCGAGTTTGAAACCGTTGATCGCGCCCCGGACGACCTTGCGGCCTTGCTTTATACGTCGGGAACCACGGGTCGCTCTAAGGGCGCAATGTTGAGCCACCAGAACCTTTTGACCAATGCACAAGCTCTCGCGAATTTGTGGGGTATCACAAAAAACGATCGCTTGGTTCACGCGTTGCCGATCTTTCACACGCACGGGCTTTTTGTGGCGATGAACACGTCACTAGTCGCCGGGTCCGAAGTTCGGCTCATGGAAAAATTCGACATTGGAATGATCTTGGAGGAATTACCGCATTCAACCCTTCTAATGGGTGTCCCCACTTTTTACACTCGATTGCTGGCGGATGACGGTTTCACCAAAGAGACTGCGGGGAACATGCGGCTGTTCGTGTCGGGCTCTGCCCCATTGCTGGCCGAAACCCATCAGGCGTTCGAAGCGCGCACAGGCCACCGCATCCTGGAGCGCTACGGTATGACCGAGACAAACATGAACACCTCAAACCCTTATACTGGCGAACGTCGCGCAGGAACTGTTGGTATGGCATTGCCCGGCATCGAGGTGATCGTCACTGATCCTGAAACCGGTGAGCAACTGCCCAGAGGGGCGGTTGGAATGATCGAGATACGCGGCCCTAATGTTTTCCAAGGCTATTGGCAGATGCCCGAAAAAACCGCTGCAGAACTTCGCGAGAATGGGTTCTTTATCACCGGGGATCTGGGCAAATACAGCGAGGATGGCTACCTGTCGATTGTAGGTCGTTCAAAAGACCTCATCATTACTGGCGGTTACAACGTCTACCCCAAGGAAATCGAAGACGTTTTAAACGACATCAATGGCGTACTGGAGTCGGCAGTCTTTGGCGTCCCGGACAACGACTTCGGGGAAAAGATCATTGCTGCTCTGGTTGCTGAGCCAGGCGTAGAACTGGACACGGATCAGATTGCATCAATCATCAGGGAAAGGCTGTCGCGCTTCAAACATCCGCGTCGCTACGAACTCGTCCAAGAGTTGCCACGAAACACCATGGGAAAAGTCCAAAAGAACGTTCTGCGCGATCAGCACACGAAGAAGGAAACCGCTACGGCAATGTCTTAGCCGACCTGCCTAGATCTTAGAACAAACCATAACCCTTTGAACTGATAGTATCCCACGGATTGAATCGCCACCTCATCAGGAGATTGACCATGACTCGCATGACCGCAAAAGACTTCGATCAGGAACTGCTGGATCTGTACGACTATTATGCGCACGGAAAGATCACCAAACGCCAATTTCTGGACCGCGCCGGAAAATTCGCGGTTGGCGGCTTAACGGCTGCCGCGTTATTGAACATGCTCAGCCCGAACTATGCGCTGGCACAGCAGGTGTCGTTCAACGATCCCGATATCCACGCAGACTACATAACCTACCCCTCTCCGAACGGAACGGGTGATGTCCGAGGCTACCTTGTTCGTCCCGCTGGTGTGGAAGAACCCCTGCCCGGGGTGCTCGTGATACACGAAAACCGCGGCCTGAATCCCTACATCGAAGATGTGGCGCGACGCTTGGCGAAAGCAGGCTTTATGGCACTGGCTCCTGACGGCCTAACGTCGGTTGGCGGATACCCCGGCAACGACGCAGATGGGCGCGAGTTGCAGAAGACAGTCGACCGGGTCGAGCTGATGAATGACTTCTTCAATGGCTTCGAATACCTGTTGAACCGGGAAGACTGTACTGGGAAAGTTGGCGCTGTAGGTTTCTGCTATGGCGGTGGTGTGGTCAGCGCAATTGCCGTGGCCTACCCCGAATTGGCCGCCGGCGTGCCATTCTATGGCCGCCAGCCGGCCGCTGAGGATGTGGCTAGAATTCAGGCACCGCTACTGATTCAGATGGGAGAGCTTGATGAACGCATCAACGCAGGTTGGCCGGAGTTCGAAGCTGCGCTGCAATCCAACAATAAGGTTTACGAGGCCTACATCTACGAGAATGCCAACCACGGCTTTCATAACGACAGTACGCCTCGGTATGACGAGGAAATGGCAAACTTGGCCTGGGACCGCACCATTGATTGGTTTGACACCTACCTAAAGTCCTGAACTGAGTTCGCGGAATGGCGAAGCGACGGCAAAAAATCTGTCGTCGCTTCGGTGTTCAAAAACTTCGAGAAAGCGTCATCAAACAAACTCAAAGCATTCTCGGCCAGCCCCAAATAGCTGCCTTTTTGCTGCACCAAGCTCGCGCCATTCGCCGAGGGTAGCGTTGCATGTCAGCTTCAAGGTGTCTCGATTGGTAAGAGATTGCTAAAGGTTGAAGTGATTTTAGAGGGCGGAGTGAACGGCCGCGAGTTTTTGCAATTTTGCATCCGACTTACTGGCTGCATAGTATGACGCGAACGGTCGTTTTGGTCCGGAATGCGGAACTTTCGGATCGCAATCTCGCTGCGTTCTGCCTGAACGTCCGCATTTTCCTCTGTCATGCAGCGGGTGATTTTCGGCGATGCGGTGGGTAATCTTGCTGCGAGCGCTCGCTGCGTAAATTCTTCACTTCCACGGAGGGCTCGATGCGGTCACTCGCTCTACCGCCACGACTATCCGGTTTGCGGACCTTTTCCGCCACTGGCCTGCGTGAACTACTGAGCCGCTTGTGACCCATCCGTAGGATACGCATAGTGTGCGGTTCACAATTGAATTAATCTATTCCCCAACTTTGGGATAAATAAACCCGTTCACCGGGTAGAAGCTGCCATACCGGCCCGGATGATTTTCAACGCGGACCAATGTCCAATCATTGTTTTTGGATACATCCTTGACGCCCATTTTCAATGATACCTTGTTGCGGTGCCAGTTTGCGTGGTTCACGATGACTTCTCTGTCAGTGACGACATCGGATACGACAGCCACGTGACCAAGCGGCATCCCTCGGGTTGCTCGAAATGACATGACCGCACCAACAACCGGTTCATTGCCTCGCTCAAAAGTATTGCGCGCCTTGCCCCACCAGTCCTTGGCGTTTCCGCGAATTTCGATACCGCTGAGGTTACGTGCGTAGGGTACGCACCATACCCTTTGCCCTCGAGCTTGTTTTTGAGAGACCTCGCGCAACGCCATGGCCTGACGTTCTGGATCGAGATCCGCGCCGCTTGGGGCCTGAGCGCAGGCAGAAACAAGAGCAAAAAGCCCCATCGCAAACGCAGCGCGAGCAGTACCGTGCAGGCACGGCCGTTTCTTATTCGCTTTGCTGTCGCTGTTCTTCAAGACATTACGTTGACGGTTTGAGGGGTCGGATAGTTTTAAGGCGATCTAATGGGTAATGAAAAGAGCCCAGCCGGATCCCCGGCAGAAATTTGCCAGTTGATATTCATCCTCGAAAGGACGAGCGCGAAACTTTGCAAAGTCAACTTTCTGCGCACAGCCGCCGTCGGTCGATCGCGCAGCATCGGTCACTTGGGGCTCACATCCTCTGTTCGCTGCGTCTTCACTGAGTGACTACTTTGCGGACGAAGTGGCTAGCCTCGGACAACTTCTGAATTAGCCCGAAACATCCATCGAGTAGAAATAGGTCGCACAAATAGTCTGGTCATCAACGCTTGTAGGCGCTGCCGCACCCGTAAACATCGCGATGCCGAGATAGTCGAACCCAGAACTTTCTTCGTTCCAGGCCGCCATAAATGTGATTGGCTGGTCTCCACAAAGCGTGTTTCCCTGACGCAACGGTCCGACGTCACCTGATACCCGGAATACCTGAGCAAAAGGCACGTCACCAGACGCGCCCCAATTACCTGAACTCTTGGCGTCATGAACCTCGAGATCAAGAGAAGCGCCGGTCTCGAAGACTATCCGCTTGGTAGACAAGATTACTGGCCCGGTAATCGCCATTGCCGTTTCGCTGGAAGGATTGAAGGCCTTGGAATCCTCAAAGAGCGGTTGGGAAGATGCAGCACCCCCCATTACCCCCATAGTTATTTGCAGCATCAGGTTCGATCGACGCATTTGATTCTCCATTGTGCGAAGCGGGCTGACAACCTTAAACATGCTTTTGCTTTGTCGTCGAATGCAGCCGAGAGACCAAGCCAATCGTTGTCTATGCTGAGCACGCGATCAAGGTCTGAGGAGGACTCGAACCTGACGTTCGTCTGAAAATCGTGAGCGTACGCGTGTGAGAATTTGCAAACCCATTGCAAGAGAAATGAGAGTTCGAAGACAAACCCAATGACATGAGCCTCCGGCTGTAACAAGATGGTGGCAGAGGTGTACGTTATGGCGGATGTTTTCGACCGCATTGCAGATTGGTTGCAGAAGCTGGCCTTTTTTGATGCCGACCTTGGCGGGCTAGTCGAGCAGCTAAGTCACAGGCTGATCGATGGTGGCGTGCCGGTTTCGCGTGTTTCCTTGGGCCGCCTGATGATGCACCCTGTAATTGGATTGCTCGACGCAACATGGGATGCTTCCAACCATCGAATTGAATGGACTGTTCTTCCACGAAGCTCGGTGACAACTGATCTCTTCGACAAAGCACCCTTCGGAGAGAACTCGAAATTGGCCAATGAGATAGCGAAACAGCACTTCAACAAGGAAGTCTGGGACTTGGCGGACGACCTTACGAACGGCTCGATCAAGTTTCCTTTCATGCGAGCAGATCTGACTGACGAAGCGACCCGTGACAGATTTCCGCTATTCCAAAAACTCGCTGAGGCAGGTGTCACCGACTACGTCGTATTCAGTGCACCATTCGGCAATCGTACCGTTGTATTTGACGGCAAGGTCGAGTGGGCTTTGGGGGCGTCAGTCTCTTTTGCTACAAAGCGTCGTTCTGGTTTCACAGACCGTGAGGTAGATGGTCTGTCGCGACTGTCTCTACCTTTGCTTGGTACAGCGCGTGTTCTGTCAGAGCAGTTCCTGGCAGCTGAGTTGATGGAGGTTTACTTGGGCAAGGTGTCCGGTCGATCTGTATTGAACGGTCAAATAGCCCGGGGAGATGTCAGCAAAATTGACTGCGCTCTATTGTTCAGTGACATACACGGGTCTACGGCTTTGAGCCAGCGCCTGTCACCGGAAAAATATGTCGCGACCGTCAACCAATTCTTCGACTGCGTCGGCGGGGCGGTACACGACCACGGCGGAGAGGTTCTGAAATTCGTTGGCGATGGGTTGCTTGCGATCTTTCCTTTTGATGGCCAACGAAGACTACCCGAAGACATGTGCGAAGCTGCCCTGTCGGCGGCGCGAGAAGCGTTCCAAAGGCATAAAGAGCTTGATCCATCAGACCGTGCTGAGTTTGGGATTGGTTTGCACACTGGCGCGGCTGTGTACGGGAATGTTGGCACTGAAAAGCGCTTGGATTTTACGGTAACCGGCACATCAGTTGCGATAGTCAGCAGGTTAGAGAGCTTGACGCGAAAACTGGATGCGCGGCTTTTGGCAACTGGCGACTTTGTCAGCTTGGTATCTGAAGAGCCGCATAAATTGGGGCGGCATTCATTGCGGAGTTTTGATGAAGACTTAGAGGTCTTTTCCTACGGAATTGTCACGTAAAGCTCAATTGCATGAGCCTTTTGCAAACATGCTTTGATGTGCGTTTTGAGGCGCGGGCACTAGAATGACAACGGTCTGCTTCGGGCTCGTAGCGGTTTTCCCGCAAGACTCAGTGTTTGGCTTCTCGGCAGACAGAAGCTGCAATTCCAATCATATCGGTAAAACTTGCTTCCAGACAGAAACGGAAATTCACCGAAGCATCCGGCAAAAAACGCGGAGATAACAGGGTCGCAGTCCAATTCATTGTTTCAACGTTGATCATGGAGGCGCCGGATGTAGTCGCTGACGATCTCTTCCCAGAGTATCGGCCACCACAATACCCAATGACCTTTGTTGTAGCCAGGAACGGCCACGATATGAGTCTCACTATTGGCACCCATCGCTTCCATTGCGGTGAGGTTGGATAGGGAATGCTCGATGCTGTAGAACATGTCATCTTCCCCATAGATGGAAAGCACCGGCCCATCGAATGTTCCAATACGTCGAAAGAGCGTCGGATTGATTTGAGGATCACCGGAGCCCTCTGCCATCCATCCCCCAACGAAGTTGATCACACCAGCGGTGTTTCCCGGATCGTCGCCGGCCTGCATAAGGGCAACAATGCCCCCGCGCGAGAAACCAATCAGTAGAACCGATCCATCACTCACATCCGGTCGTTCCTGCAACGCATGCAGCGCTGCTTTTGCATCCATCAGCGCACGTTCCGCCCCTGCCAAAGATAGCCGGGCCTCCGTCGAATAGCCCTCGGTCCGATCTTCAGCAAAGCCCTCGTCATACAATCCGTCGGACCCACCCCGACCGCGGCGCTGTGGGAACGCAGCGATCCAACCGTGTGAGTTCAGAACGTCCGCAAGCCAGTCGTTGGAAAAGAACCGATTAAAAGCCTGCGGATCGGTTCCAGAGCCGGTTGAGCCGTGATGAACGAGAGCCAACGGGAAAGGCCCATCACCAGGAGGTGGATAGATAGCCACAGCAAGCTCGACTGTTGCGCCGTCCTCTCGGAGTTCCGTCGTAAGGAAGTCTCGCGTTCCAACCTCAAACCACTGGCGGGTCGCCGTCGCGAGGACTTCTGAGAGGGTTTGTCGCTCGAGTATTGCGACGCGGTCCTCGGTTGGATAGATGCCCCGCAGTCGCCCCGTACCCGAAATTGAATAGCGCGCCCCGAAGTCATTGTCGGTGAACACCAACGTGCTTCCGTCTAAACGTGCTTTGCTCCGGAACCAGTTTCCGCGGCCATGCTGGCCACGTCCGACCGAGTAAACAACATTGAACAACCCATCCTCATCTCGGCTTTCGACGACGAGGATATGACTTCTCCGAGAGTCCCATCTCCCCGTCCAAATTCCAAGAAAAGGAGAATCTGGCGTTACATCAATTGCAATGTCGGCAGGAAGCGGGGCGTCCCCGATAAGAACGGAGTCTTGCGCAAAAGACTGAGTGGCCAAGACAACGAGTGTTGCGATGGTGAGAGAAAAGCGCATGACGAATGCCCCGATGCTGTAAGTGATACGAGTTCGCCCTTTTTTAGCACAGTACACGGTGCGATTAGTGCAACTCATCGCTCTGGACTGCCAAGCCTGCTACTCACCATCTTGTGAAGTGTGGTTGGCTTTGCCATTGGTTCCCACTTGCACGCGTGAAAGCGGTCTTTTGCACACGCGATTTCTCAATGAAGCCCGTCCTGGCGTCGCAGCGTGGCGGGAAACTGGCCTTTCGATTGTCGTGCAGCCATTTTTGATATGTGATGTCACAGGTTTTGGACTGAGCTGCCGTGACCGAAAATTTGACTAGTCGTCCAGATCTGAAACAAGGGACTTTAGTCGGAGGATTGCCCCTTTGCTTATGCGAGCACGATCAACTGTAAGAGAAAAGCCTTCATCTTCCTCGTGAATAATGCGGCTATCGCGGTCGGCACTTTCATAAATAGCGGTCGCAGCATAGGTGCGAATGGGGTTTTGAAATCCCTTCACTCGAACAGGCTCTCGTTCCTCAACCGGAAGCCAGTCTTTTACCAAAGAATAGGTTTCGGCAGCGAGTAAGAGACCTCCTGGATCACACTCGGCCTCAAGTCTCGCAGCCAGGTTCACTTCGCGTCCGATAGCAGTGTAGTCCATCCGGTCTTCCGAGCCGAAGTTTCCAATAGTGCAGTAACCAGTGTTTATGCCCATGCGAGCGCGAAATGGTCGATCGATCAATCCTTTGCGCTGCCATTCCGTTTGCAAGTGGCCAAGCTTGCGTTGCATATCTATTGCCATTCGCACACATGCAGCGGCATCTTCTTCTACCCCGAGGCTTTCGGGTTCGCCAAAGTACAGCATCATGGCGTCACCGACAAACTTGTCGAAATATGCGCCGTGCTTCAGGGCAATTTCGGACATTGCTGAAAGATACTCATTCAACAAAGTAGTCAACTCCTCGGCTTCGAGATGATCTGTGATTTCGGAGAAGTCGACGATGTCTGAGAAGAAGATCGTGAGCTTTCGGCGGCGGCTTTCGATAGCCGCGTGTTGGTCGCCGGCAATGATTGACTCGTAGAGTTGGGGTGGCATGTATTTGGCAAGCTGTTTGGACACGTGTGTCAAAGTGTCATTCGCCTCACGCATCTGGCTCAGCAAGTGCAAGTTGTCCAAGGCGATGTTCGCTTGTGCCGCAAATGTTGTGAGAATATCGAACTGCTCTTTTTGAAGTCTTCCGGTTGAATGCCTCAACACGGCGAGAGCTCCAACAGTTTGTCCTCCTTGTGAAATTGGCACCATGGTGACTGCCTGAAACCCTGAGGCGAGGAAGTTTCCAGCCCCTATACGGAACCTGTCTTTCGATGCGGCGACGTCCGGCAGATCAATCGCCTCGCCGTTCAAAATGACATGGCCATGGATTGTTTCTGGATGAAGTGGCGCCGGAAAGCGACGCCGCCAAGCCTCGACGCCACCCGGTTCGGGACCAGAAATTGCTCCCAAAATCAGTTTGTCGCCGTCCTGTAATCCAATGCTGACTGTCGACTTTGGGAACAGCGTTTGACCCGCTTCAACAATCGAGTTGAAGACAGGTTGAGGGTCTTTGATAGAGCTGTTGACGACCTCCAGGATTTTGGCGGTCGCCTTTTGCCGATCCAGCGCCTCTCGCAACCGGAGTTCCAAGGCTGCCAAGTCCTCAGCCTTCGGTTCGTTCAGACCAAGGACGCGTTCTGGCAGCGATTTTCCCCTACCCTTCGACATCCTGATCCTCCCGTTCGCGATTAGCCGTCGACCAAGTCATAGTGCTTGATGTATCGAGACTCGACGAGGTCAGCTTCTATCGGATCGATGTGCGGGCTTTGGTAGTTTTCTCCCACAAACGACTTCAGTGCCTCCAAGCTCTCCCAAACCATAACGAAACTGAACTCTCGTGGCGTATCCTCTCTCGGCGCGCCCGGAAAAAGGTGCACGATTCCAGGGGTGCTTTTCATCAACGGGATCGCAGTGCCGCGAAAAAAGCGGCCAACTTCCTCTTCTTTTCCCGGCCGCGTTGTCACCTGAAAAATGCGCATGATCATACATCCATCCTCCCAAAGATGCGGTTTCTGAATGTATGTGTGCCTCGCACGATCCAGCTTAGCATACTCGATGGCGAGTGTCAGATTATGACTCCGAGCAGTGCTCGTAGAGTTTGGACGAATGACTGCTCTGCGGACAAAACAGACATTGGTCGCAATGGAGCGAGTAACCGGATCGAACCCAAAGACAGCTTGGGGAAGACAGAGGCTGAATGCTTCGATTGGCCTCCATCAAGAACTGCGGTTCGAAGGACTCCAAGTCAGCAAAACTCTGAATAGCGTTTCTTCTGGTGCGGCTTACGGGCGTCTTTTGGTTAACCGCATTGAAAACATCTGCGTATTTTGTGTTAGTTAAGTGCATTAGGGAAAGGCATCCACCATGGGAAACACCTCCAGACGGGCATTTATTAGGTCCTTCTTGACGAGCACGACGATCCTCGTTGCTCCGAGTACATTGTTCGGGCAAGAAGGCACGCTGACCGATCTTGGCGGAGCGATACTCGATCTTGATGAAGTCACGATTTTTACGGCGCGCGAGATCGTCACACTTGATCCCGACCTTCCAAGCGCCGAAGCCGTTGCTGTTGTAAACAGTCGGGTTTTGGCGACCGGCACTAGAGAGCAAGTTCAAGAGGCGATTGGTGAACAGCCCTTCACCGTTGATGACACATTCGCCGACCACATCATCGTTCCCGGCTTTATCGCCCAGCATGATCACCCAGTTTTGGGCGGCTTGAGCCTTTCGTCCGTCATTCTTTCGATAGAGGACTGGGACTTGCCACAAGGTTTATCACGCGCCGTTGTGGACAAGGATGACTTTCTGGCACGGTTGTCTGAAGCTGTTGATGGTCAGCAAGACCCGGACACCCCTGTCATGACATGGGGATACCACGCTGCATTTTATGGTCCATTGACACGGTCGGACCTTGACCAGATCAGCAGCGAACGACCTATCTTTGTGTGGGCACGCTCTTGCCACGAATTCATCCTGAATTCAGCTGCAATGGAGGCCGCAGGCGTTACCGAGGAGGTCATGGACGCTTGGTCCGACTCAGAAAAGATGCAATCCAGCTTTGAGCATGGGCACTTCTGGGAACAGGGTTTGTTTGCAGTTCTGCCTTTGATTGCGCCATACGTGGCGACCCCTGAAAAGTTTCGCGCTGGTTTGGAGACCATGCGCGATTATTTGCATGCGAAAGGCGTGACCTACGGCAACGAGCCCGGCGGCATTCTCGCACGCCCGGTTCAGGATGCGGTGAACGCTGTATTCTCCGCACCCTCAATGCCGTTTCGGTGGAGCTTCATTCCAGATGGAAAAAGCCTGATCGCCAAATATGACAATGCTGAAGATGTGATCGAACAGACAGAAGCACTTGTCGACTGGTATGGTGGCAAGACCAGTATGTCCAAAGGCAGCGTCAAGCTTTTTGCGGACGGTGCGATATATTCCCTTGCCATTCAACTGAGGGACGATCCGCTTGGCGATTACCATGGCGAGTGGATGATGGACCTGCCGGCCTTTGAACGCGCGTTTCAAACCTATTGGGACGCCGGCTACCAAGTTCATATTCACGTCAACGGTGACGCCGGGTTGGACCGTGTATTGAACGCCTTAGAGCGAAACTTACGCAGAAACCCGCGTTTCGATCATAGAACGGTGATCGTGCACTTTGCTGTGAGTGCGCCCGATCAGGTCGATCGTATCAAACGTCTGGGTGCGATTGTTTCTGCAAATCCCTACTACGTTACGGCACTTGCGGATCAATACAGTAAAACCGGTCTTGGTCCTGAACGCGCCAATGAGATGGTCCGTCTTGGAGATCTGGATCGAGCGGGCGTATCCTGGTCATTGCATTCCGATATGCCGATGGCGCCCGGTGATCCATTGTTCCTAATGTGGTGTGCGGTGAACCGCGTGACGAGTTCCGGTCGGGTAGCAGGACAGGATCAGACGGTCCCGGTCGAAGAGGCCTTGCGTGGAGTGACAATCAACGCCGCCTATTCTCATCGTCTTGAACGGGACCTTGGCAGTATCGAACCTGGCAAGCGTGCGAACTTCACTATTTTGGATGACAACCCATTGACGGTGGACCCCATGGCAATCAAGGACATTCAGGTTTGGGGAACAGTATTGGAAGGCGAAAAGTTTCCTGTGGGCGACAAGGCAGAACAGGAAGATGCACGTTTGCCTCTAAATGATCCGGACAGCCAAAGAGAGTTCGCAGTGAACACTCTCAATCACGCGCTTTCGGTTGTTCACGCCCATCTTTAGGGTCAGGATTCATAACCAGTACATAACGGTTGCCGCGAGTGCGATGGCTGATAGGAATACCTTGGGACAACGGTCGTAGCGTGTCGCCACGCGCCTCCAATCCTTG